>WGMF01000045.1 GCA_016125215.1 Phycisphaera sp. | reverse complement strand
CACCCTAACCCCGGCCCACGCTACTCGCTTTTACCGGGGGTGTGGTGACTTGCTGGTGGTGACCATCCACCATGATGGACATTCAACCACACCGGGGCGCGACCGGACAAGCGCCGAACCTCAGAGGTTTTCCACAGAGCAATCCTGACACCTTTATGTGGTCTGGTCCGGTGTTGCGCTTCGGATTTGAATCCGCCGGTCCTTTATGTGGTCGATTTCTGTCCCGCCGACTATTGGGGTTTGATTTCCAATTCCAGTTCCGCCATCGCCAGGCCGGCCTCGCCGGCGATCGAGTAGAAGAGGTAGTAGCGCCCGTCTTCTTCGAAAACATAGGGGTCGCGGAGCTCTCGTGCCTGCTTGGGGGCAACCCCTCCCGTGGACTTCTTCAGGGGGCACTGGATGCCCTCGTAATCGGTCTCAGGCTGGATCACCTCGACGGGCTCGGAGAGGACCCACTTGGTCCAGTCGTCAGACAGTTGGACCGTCGAGAGCAGGACCCGCTCCGGCTCGTCGCCGACCCGGGAGTAGAAGACCAGCAGGAGAGGGCCTTTCCTGAGCACCGCGGTATGCCTGACCTGGCGCACCTTCTTTCGGTCAAGCATCTCCGGCGGCATGAGCGATCCCCGGCGCTGCTCGAATGGGCCCAGGGGGTTTTTCGAGCGCAGCAGCTCGCCGTAGCGGCTGATGCCGTAGTAAACGCCGTCGTACTCGAAGACGCGGAAATACCACCCGCCCGGGAGCGTCTCTGAGACTTTGAAGTGAATGCCGTCCTCGGAGGTAGCCGTCCCGTTCTGCTGGCCCACGCCCCTGCAGGAGTGGAAATACATCCGGATGGTTTTGTTCTTCTCATCCACGTGGACATCGGGCGAGGCCACGTGGCCGCCCCACCCCGGCATCTCGCTGAGGTGGAGCGTGCCCGGCTCGTAGACCGTCCATGGGCCCGTGATGGCATCGGCGTAAGCCAGACGGATATGCGGGCCCTGATGGTGGGCGAAGTACAGGTAATACTTCCCCAGCGGATTCTTGACCCACGACGGGACGCGGATGACCGAGGGTCCATTGATATTGTGGCCCAGGGTCTTTGATGACCCGGGCGTGATGAGCGGGTTGCCCGGGCAACGCTCGACCGAAACCACGCGGACCAACGCAGCGGACGTGGGGGTGCCCGTGTCTGCGCCTTCCCCACCGCCAGCCAGTGTCGGGGGTGTCAGCAGAAGCAAGACCAGTAATATCAGCGCTTGTTTCATATCGATTGGCCCTCGATCCCCACAAGAGAAGAAAAAGGTGTCAGTGTTCAGTTTTTGCCGGCCAGGTGACGCGGGGTTCTTTCGGGATGGGTTTGGAGCCATAGCCTGTTTCGATCATCAGTCGATTCAACTCCGCGTTGAGTTGCTGGTGTTGTTCAGCGTATTTCGGGTCCTGGGCAAGGTTGGTCATCTCGGTCGGGTCGGCTGTGAGGTCGTACATCTCGTCGATGTCTTGGAGGTCGGGGTAGCGGATGAGTTTCCAGCCGTCGGTGCGTACGCCGACCATGCGGGGGATGCGGTCGGTCAGGTCGATCCAGTATTCGTAGAGGAACGAGGTGCGCCAGCCGGCGGTCTTGCCTGCTAAAAGCGGGAGGACGGATCGGCCTTGCACGGTGGCTGGCGCGGGCACGTCGGCAAGATCGAGGAGCGTCGGGGCCACGTCGATGTTCAGGACCATCTGTGTCACCGTCGAGTTGGGTTTGACGAGTGGGGGGTAGCGCATGAGCATGGGGATGCGGAGTGATTCTTCGTACATGAGTCGTTTGTCGCCCAGGCCGTGCTCTCCGAAGAAGTAGCCGTTGTCGCTGGTGTAGAGGATGAGGGTGTTGTCGAGTTCGCCGCGTTCTTCGAGGGTTTTGAGGATTCGGCCGAGGCTGTCGTCGACGGCACTGAGTGTGCGGAGGTAGCCCAAGCGTCGGGCGTTGTTCGGGTCCCACGGCCCGGGCGTGATTGAATCGGGCACGTCTCTGGGTTGCTGGTATCGCGGGTCGGCGATGCCGCCACGTTGCCAGGCGGGTTTGCCAGCTTTGGTGTCTTGGAAGCTCGGAGGCTCGGGGATTTGGGCGTCGGGGTAGATGTTTTCGTGTCTGGGTGCGGGGGTGAATGGCGAGTGGACGGCTTTGTGTGAGAGGTAGAGGCAGTAAGGCTGATCGGGATTTTGTTGGTTGATGAAGTTCAGAGCGTAGTCGGTGAGCAGGTCGGTGATATAGCCTGTGGCTTTGAACTCGCGTCCGTTTTCGTTGAGGGTGGGGTCGTTGTAGACGCCCTGGCCCGCGAAGGCCAGCCAGTAGTCGAAGCCGGGGCGGGGCTGGTTGGTGTGTTTCATGTGCCACTTGCCGACGAAGGCGGTGCGGTAGCCCGCATCGTGGAGCAACCGCGGGAAGGTGGGGGTGGCGTCGTGGTCGATCTCGCAGCCCCAGTTCCCGATGACGCCGTGGGTGTGTACATAGGCCCCGGTGAGGAAACTGGCCCTGGCCGGCGAACAGAGCGAGGTGGTGACAAAGGCGTTCTGAAAGAGCACGCCCTCACGGCGCAGACGGTCCATGTTGGGCGTCTTGACGATCGGGTGGCCCATGCAACTCATGGCGTCGTAGCGCTGGTCGTCGGTGAGGATGAAGATGATGTTGGGCCTGTGCAAAGCGGCGGGTCCGGGCGTATGGGCCGATGCGGATTCAGCCTTCACGGCTGAGCAAGAGGCCAATGCCACCGTGGCGGCGGTCCATCCCATGCGGGCAAGCATCTCGCGTCGGCTGAAGGTCTGGTCTGTTGGCATCACGGAGGGTCTTTCGACAGGGGATTGAAGGGAACAAGCCCGGGACGTTGTCTTGGCGTCAAAGATGAACGCGGGTAGGCCGGCGGTATTGTGTGCGTCTGATCGTTAACATATCGCTTATGCATGGGCTTGAACACCTGAAGCGTCCCGGCGTGTGTCTGATCGTGCTGGGTTTTGTTGTGGGCCTGATCTCTTGTGGCGAGTCGGGCACCGGCGGGGGGAAGCCCCATGTTGATAACACTCAAACAAGCCGCCCGGCAACGACAGCAGCAAACGACGCGCACCCTGGGATGGTGTGGGTGCCGACCGGTGAGTTCACGATGGGTTGGGACGGTGAGGACGGTCGGCCCGACGAGCGGCCGGCCCATCGCGTCCATGTCGACGGGTTCTGGATCGATCAGACGGAAGTGACCAACGCGCAGTTCCGTGCGTTTGTGGATGCGACGGGCTATGTCACCACAGCCGAGCGCCCGGTGGATTGGGAGGAGATGATAAAACAGGTCCCGCCCGGCACGCCCAAACCCAGTGATGAAGTGCTCCAGCCCGGATCACTGGTGTTCACTCCGACCGATCACGCGGTGGACCTCAACGATTACTCGCAGTGGTGGACGTGGACGATCGGCGCGAGTTGGCGTCACCCGAGCGGGCCGGGCAGTTCGATCGAGGGGATGGACGATTACCCGGTGGTGCAGGTTTCGTGGGAGGATGCGGAGGCTTATGCCAAGTGGGCGGGCAAGTCGCTGCCGACGGAGGCACAGTGGGAGCGTGCGGCGCGTTTCGATCACGACGGTGAGCGATATATCTGGGGCGGTGAGTTGACCCCGGGTGGCAAACAGATGGCCAACATCTGGCAGGGGCACTTCCCCTATCAAAACGACGCAAGCGACGGATACGCGGGGCTGGCACCGGTGAAAAGTTTCCCGCCCAGCGCGCTGGGTTTGTACGACATGGCGGGCAACGCCTGGGAGTGGACCGCGGACAAGTATCGGCCGGACACCTACGCCCGGCAGGCCGAGATAGCTGGCGGCGCGTGCTGCCAGAACCCGACCGGGCCGAGCGATTCATTTGACCCGCGTAACCCGTACGCCAAAGTGACGCGCGTGCAGAAGGGCGGGTCGTTCCTGTGTAATGCGTCGTACTGTTCGAGCTACCGCCCCAGCGCGAAGATGGCGTCGTCGCCCGATACCGGATTGAGTCACGTGGGGTTCCGGTGCATCGTTATCACCGGGCAACACGACGCAGCGCATTGATTGCCCGACAATGGAGTCGTTTTGATCATGCCCGACCGCCCCAACATCCTCTTCATCCTCACCGACCAGCAACACTTTGGCATGATGAGCTGCGCAGGCAACCGCTACGTCCACACACCGGCGATGGACCGACTCGCGGCGCGGGGTGTGCGGTTCGACCGGGCCTACTGTGCCAACCCGGTCTGCTCGCCGTCGCGGTTCAGCTTGTTCACGGGCCGATTCCCAAGCGAGATCGGCATGTTCAGTAACCACCTGCGCCCCGGGACCGTCGTGCCGGATGAAATTAAACAACACGGCCTCGGGCACCTCATGCGGCAAGCCGGCTACGACACGCTCTATGGCGGCAAGCAACACCTGCCCAAGATGACCGCGCAGGACATCGGCTTCGAGGTCTTGAGCAAAGACGAACGCGAACAACTGGCAGACGATTGTGCGACGGTCCTCAAGCAAGAGCGTGACAAGCCCTTCTTCCTCGTCGCGTCTTTCATCAACCCGCACGACATCTGTTACATGGCGATCCGCGATTCTGCCACGAACGATAGTGAGCTGGGCCTGCTCAAGCACGGCAAGACCGAGTGTGCCACGCTCGACGAAGCACTCACCCGGCCCAAGGGCGTGAGTGATGAAGAATTCTTTGCCCGCCACTGCCCGCCCCTGCCTGCGAACTTCGAGCCACAGCGGGACGAACCCGAGATGATCCGCACCATGATCGAGCAGCGCCCGTTCCGCAAACGGGCCCGCGAACAATGGAGCGAAGAACGCTGGCGCGAACACCGATGGGCCTACGCACGCCTGACCCAACGCGTCGATAGACAGATCGGCACCGTCCTCGACGCCCTCGCACAAGGCCCGCACGCAGACAACACCTGGGTCGTCTTCACCAGCGACCACGGTGACATGGACGCGGCCCACCGTCTCGAACACAAATCCACCTATTACGACGAAGCCGCCCGCATCCCCCTGATCGTTTGCCCCCCCGGAAGTCAACCGCCCCCCGGAAGTTCCCAAAGCAGCGCCCCGGTGAAGTCTCCCCGATTAGACACCGCAAACCTGGTCTCCAACGGCCTGGACCTCTTGCCGACCTTCTGCGACATCGCGGGTGTCACGCCTCCCACCGGCCTGCTCGGGCGGTCGATCAAACCCCTTGTCGATCATCCCGCCTCAGCCCCTTGGCGTGAGTACCTCCCGGTCGAGACCGGCGTCGGCAGGATGATCGTCACGCAGCGGTTCAAATACATCCGCTGCCCCGGCGGTGAAAGTGCTGAGCAACTGCTCGACCTTGTCGCGGACCCTCATGAGGTGCGCAACGCCGCCCACGACCGTGAGCACCACAAACAACTTGATCGGCACCGAAAAATGTTTGATGACGCCTTCGGTACGGAGGCCTATTCTCCCGACGAGACGCACGCGATTCTCAGAGGGGCGTGACCGACACTCCCGGCGTGGGGACGGGTTGGCTGGGCAAGCCGTGCTACCCGATGGAGACCATCACGTATGAAACCCACAGGAAAAAATTTCACGGGTCTTTGCCTCGCCGGTGCGATCGGGCTGGCCACCCCCACGGGGTCTGTTGCACAGAAAGAAACGGTGTCGCAGGTAAAAACGGTAAAAACGGTGTCGACGGTAAAAACGGTGTCGGATACCGTTTCGGGCAGGCCGAACGTGCTCTTGATCCTCGCGGACGACCTGGGCTGGCGGGACACGGGCGTCTACGGCAGCACGTTCTACGAGACGCCAAACATCGACGCGCTGGCACAAAGCGGGGTGCGATTCACCGACGCTTACGCCGCAAGCCCCCTCTGTTCACCGACCCGCGCGAGCATCATGACAGGTCAGTACCCCGTGCGTCACGGCCTGACCACTGCCAGCGGCCACATCGCGGGCATCAAAGTGCACAAAGAGCAAACCACCGGCCCGGCGGACGTGCGCGGCCTCGGCCCGTCATCGCTCAACTACCTCGACCCCGCCCACTTCACGCTCGGCGAGGCGATGAAACAAGCCGGCTACGCCACCGCCTTCTTCGGCAAGTGGCACATGGGCCACGAGACCCAGTTCTACCCGGAGAACCAGGGCTTTGATTACGTCAAGGGCGGACGCTGGCACCCCGGACCGCCCGGCAAAAACCCGCAGCGAAAGTTCTTCCCCCCGTGGGACTGCGACACCCTCAACGACGATGTCCCGCCCGACACCCACATCGACGACCACCTCGCCGACCTCGCCATCGGATACATGAAGAAACAGGCCGAGGCGCACAAGCCCTTCTTCATCTGTTACTGGGCCTACAGCGTCCACGCGCCCTTCCAGAGCAAGCCCGAGCTGGTCGAGAAATGGAAGCACAAAAAGATCGACCCGGACAATCCGCAGCACGCCCCGACCATGGGCGCGATGATCGAGGTGCTCGACAAAAACGTCGGCCGCCTGATGAAGGCGCTCGAAGACCGGGGCCTCGATAAGAACACCGTCGTCATCTTCACCTCAGACAACGGCGGGAACATGTACGACACCGTCGACGGCACGACACCGACCAGCAACGCGCCGCTGCGCAACGGCAAGGGCAACAACTACGACGGCGGCGTACGCGTGCCTTTGATCGTCCGCTGGCCGGGCGTGACCCGGCCCGGGGGCATCAGCCACAACGTGACCTCATCGGTCGATCACTACCCTTCCATTCTCGAAATGACGGGCCTGCCACCCCGACCCGAACAGCACAAAGACGGCGTGAGCTACGTCCCGGCGCTGGAGGGCAAGCCCTTCGACCGCGGCCCGACACTCTGCGACTTCCCCCACGCGGTGCCGGCCACCAACAACACGCCCAACACATCGTTGCGTCTGGGCGATTGGAAGCTCTACCGCTTCTGGTTCGACAACCCTAAAGACCAGTCGAACCGTTACGAACTCTACAACCTTAAGGACGACATCGGTGAAACCCAAGACCTCGCTGCGACCAACCCGCAACAGGTCGGGCTCATGGCAGACATCATCGACGGTTACTACAAACAGACCGGCGTGCTGACCTATCACCCCAATGAAAAATACAACCACCGGACCGTCGGCACGTGGTTCAGCCAAACCGACGCCGGCCGGGTCTCCGCGGATAAAGGCTCGCTGGTGATCGAGTCCGATCAGCCGGGCTTTGTGGTCCGTAACCGATTCTTCCCCCCCGGCGGACGCATGGGCTACCTCGTCTTCGAGGCTCGCTCCACCACACAGACGCCCGTCCACTTCGCCGGCCCCGGCAACGGCATCACACTTGACCCCACCGAGAAATGGGGACACTGCGAGCTGCCCGGCTCACAGGCTTTCCTCGATAACAAGCGGTTTGCCCTCTCGCTCGTCAAAGCTGGGCGGGTCGAGCTCCGCAACGTGCGCATCCTCACGGAAGACAAGACCACCGTCATGACGGCTTTACGATGTTACTGACCGCGCGGCTCGGCTAAATGTCGGACGCGGGCCCGTTCATTTCGCGATCGGCAAACAGCCCCATCTGCCCGTTCAACGACGGCCGACGGAAATGTTCGCCCGACATCGGCGGGAGTTTCTCGTCGAGGTGGTGCTTGCGGGTGAAGAGCTTGAACACATCACGGACCTGCTCGGCGATCGGCCCCGTGCCGCGCTGGCGGACCCCCGGGGTCGCGTCGTAGAGCTTGCCCTCGTGCGATTGCCTGAGCAGGCTCAGGACGTGACCCGCCCGGTCGGGGAACTCGCGCGACAACCAATCCTCAAAGAGCGCCTTGAGCTGCCAGGGCAGACGCAAGAACACATATCCCGCCGTCTTCGCCCCCGCGTCGCTGCCGGCCCTGAGCAGCGCGGGCAGTTCACGGTCGTTGAGGCCCGGGATGATCGGCGCGGTCATCAGGACCACGGGCACGCCCGCCTCGCTCAATCGCCGGATCGTCTCCAACCGGTGCTTCGGGCTGGCGGCGCGCGGCTCCATCTTCATCGACAGGTCGTGGTCGAGCGTCGTGAGACTCACCGCCACACGCACCGCGCGATACCGGGCCAACTCGGTCAGCAGGTCCAGGTCACGCAGCACAAGTCGGCTCTTGGTCACGATGGCAACCGGCTGACGACACTCAGCCATGACCTCCAGACACCCGCGCGTGATGCGCAACTCACGCTCGATGGGTTGATACACATCCGTCACCCCCGCCATCGCAATCGTCATCGGTTGCCACTTCGGGCCGGCCAGCTCCTTGCGCAGCAACACGGGCGCTTCCGTTTTAGCCACAATCTTCGTCTCAAAATCCAGCCCGCATGACAATCCGAGCCGTTCGTGGTCCGGCCTGGCGTAGCAATAAACGCACCCGTGCTCACACCCACGATAAGGATTGAGCGACCACTCGAACGGGATATCCGGCGAGGCGTCGGGGTCGAGTCGGTTAAGGATGGACTTCGTCTTGTCGGTGTAAACCACCGTCGGCGTCTGCTGGGGTTGTTCACCCTCCGCAGCCCGGTGGTCCCAGTATTCGCCCAACACGTGCAGGCGCACCGACTCGTACCGATTGCCGGGGTTGGTCTGCGTGCTCCGCCCACGCACCGCCCGCTGTGGCAAAGCGTCTGCGTATTCGTGATCTTGTCGGCCGCCACCCGTGGACATACCGTACATCATACGAACAAGACCACCGTCAAACCACTGTTTTCAGATTGACGCCCCGGGGGGTAGGATTGAGCGTATGACCGGGACCCGCCCAGCACGGCTTGCCTTTTCGCTCATCGAACTGCTCATGGCGGTGGTCATTATCGCCCTGCTCGTGGCGCTGGCGTTGCCCGCGATGGGTAGAGTCAAGGAACTGGCCCGGCGGACGGTCTGCGCAAGCAACCTCCGGCAGCTCTACACGATCCAACGCACCTACGCCACGGACTGGAACGATTACGTGCCCGTTGGCGCGCGGGGCTGGGGGGTTGGCCCCACCGAAGTCGAGCGACAGTTCAACTACCTCATCAACTTCCGCGACCTGGGCACCCAATACCTCGCCTGCATGGGTCCGTTGTGGAAGGCGGGGCTGATTACCGATGCGCGGGGCTTCTATTGCCCGAGCGAAACCGTGGACCGTTTCCAATACAACACCCCAGGCAACCCCTGGCCCCCGGAAGAAACCCCATCATCCACCACGTTGCACACACGTCTGGGCTATGGCGCGTTCCCCGGCGGGCCTTGGTGGGTCGAGGGGACTTTCCCCAGCCCGATGCACAAGCTCGGTGAACTTGCCCCCCGTGTGACGATCCTGGCTGACACCGTGTCCTCACCCACGCACGTCGACCAACGACACAAAGAAGGGGTCAACGCTACCTACTCGGATGGCTCGGGCCAATGGGTTCCCCGTGTCCGCTTTGACGACGCCCTCTCACTCATCCCCGCCGGCGATAACCTCAGCGCGTCATACAACGACAAAATGATCGACGAATCCACCGACCCGCCCACGGGCATCTGGCCGAGCTTGTATCGATAAGATCGTGTGACTCGTGAGTGGTGACGGGTTCAGTCGCCGGCTTTGGCCTGCACCTTGGCCCAGGTGTCCTTGAGCGTCACCGTGCGGTTGAAGACGGGCTTCTTTGCAGCCGTGTCGCTGTCGGGGTCGAGCGCGAAATAGCCCAACCTTTCAAACTGTAAGACCTCGCCCACCGACGTGTTGGCGGCGCTCGGCTCGGTCTTGGCGTGCGTGACCACCTTGAGCGAGTCGGGGTTCAACACGTCGAGATAGGTCTTGCCCTCCGGCTGGTCCTCGGGGTCTTCTTTCGTAAACAGGTGGTCATACAGGCGTACCTCGGCGTCGAGCGCGTGCTCGGCGCTGACCCAGTGCAATGTCGCCTTGACCTTCCGGCCGTCGGGCGCATCGCCGCCGCGCGTCGCGGGGTCGTAGGTGCAGTTGAGCTGCTGGATACCCCCGGAAGCGTCCTTGACCACTTCCTGACAGGTGATGAAATACGCATAACGAAGGCGGACTTCCCTCCCGGGCGCTAGACGGAAAAACTTCCGGGGGGGGTCTTCCATGAAGTCTTCGCGTTCGATGAACAGCTCGCGTGCAAAGGGCACCTTACGAGAACCCGCCGCGGGGTTTTCCGGGTTGTTGACCGCGTCGAGTTCGTCGGTCTGGCCCTCGGGGTAATTGGTGATGACCACGCGCAGCGGGTCGAGCACCGCCATGCGCCTCGGCGCGGTCTTGTTGAGTTCCTCGCGCACGTGGAATTGCAGGCGTGAGATGTCGAGCGTGTTTTCACGACGGGCCACACCGATGCCGTCACAGAACCCCCGGATAGCGCTGGGGGGGTATCCTCGTCGCCTCATCCCCGAGATCGTCGGCATGCGTGGGTCGTCCCAGCCGTGGACGTGTTTATCGCGCACCAGTTCGAGCAGCTTGCGCTTGCTCATCACGGTGTAGGTGAGGTTGAGCCGGGCAAACTCGTATTGTCTTGGCCGATACGGGCCGGCCTTCGAGATGGCGCGCTGGGGCTGCACGCCGATGGCCTGAAGCTGATCGATGTACCACTCGTAGAGGGGCTTGTGGTCTTCAAATTCGAGTGTGCAGATGGAGTGCGTGACGCCCTCGATCCAGTCGGATTGGCCGTGCGCCCAGTCGTACATGGGGTAGATGGCCCACTTGTCGCCGGTGCGGGGGTGTTTGGCGTGGAGGATGCGGTACATGACCGGGTCGCGCAGGTTGAGGTTGGGCGCCGCCATGTCGATCTTCGCCCGCAGTGTGCGTGAGCCGTCGGGGAACTCGCCGTTTCGCATGCGTGTGAAGAGGTCGAGGTTTTCTTGAGCGGTTCTCCCCCGGAAGGGGCTTTCTCTTCCGGGGGTCGTGAGCGTCCCGCGCGACTTGCTCACCTCTTCCGGGGGCAGGTCGCAGACGTACGCCCTGCCCGCCTCGATGAGCTTCGTGGCCCAGTCGTAGAGCGCATCGAAATAATCCGAAGCGTGGTACTCGTGTTCGCTCCAGTCGAACCCCAACCAGCGGACGTCACGCTGGATCATGTCGATGTAGTGCTGCTCCTCTTTGGTCGGGTTGGTGTCGTCCATGCGCAGGTGGCACACGCCGTGGTGCTTGAGCGCGGTGCCGAAGTTGAGGCAGATGGACTTGGCGTGGCCGATGTGGAGGTAGCCGTTGGGCTCGGGCGGGAAGCGCGTGACGATCTTTCCGCCGTGCTTGTGGGAGGATAAATCCTGCTCGACGACCTCGTCGATGAAGTTGGCCAGCCGTCCCCCCCCGGAAGTTGGCGTGGTTTCGTTGTTCGAGGGATTGTGGTCGGGAGCGTTCATGGGCGTGTCCGTGTGTGAGTGCATCACGATAGCAGGGTTTTCACGGGGATTCGAGCCTGCACGGTTGTACGGTTACAATCCGCTGCTTCATGACAAACCCAGACGCACAACCGGTTGTGACGCGCTTTGCCCCCTCGCCGACGGGACGCCTGCACGTCGGTGGGGCGCGCACGGCTCTTTATTCGTGGGCCTACGCACGCGGCCGGGGCGGGAAGTTTTTACTCCGCCTCGAAGACACCGACCGCAAACGCTCGACCGAGGAGTCCGCGAGATCGATTGTTGAGGATTTAAGGTGGCTCGGACTCGACTGGGATGGTGTCGAAGGTTCGCCCGATGGCATCCCACGCCAGAGCCAACGCCTCGACCGTTACCACGAGATTGTTAGACAACTCATTTCCGGGGGCCTGGCCTACGAGAGCGACGGCGCGGTGCGCTTCCGCATGGGCCAGGACATCACCTTCGATGATGCGGTCTACGGGACCATCACCACCCCCGGGAAAGACCTCGAAGATTTTGTGATCCTCAAAGCCAGGGACGAAGCCGGCCTTGCGTACCCGACATTTCACCTCGCCGTTGTGGTGGACGACGCGGACATGGGCGTGACACACGTCATCCGCGGACAAGAGCATTTGTCCAACACCCCCAAGCACGCGGCCCTCATCGACGCGCTGGGGTTCAAACGCCCCGTCTGGGCACACACGCCGTCCATCATGAACCCCGACGGGTCGAAGATGAGCAAGCGCGACAAGGCGAAGGCGGCCCGCTCAGCGGCAAAAATCTCCAAAGCGGAGGGCCCCCCGGAAGTTAACCAAACACGCCTCGCGGCATTCCTGAATAAAGACAACGACGATGCCGACATCGCCCAAGCCATCGCCGACCACCTCCACCTCGCGCTCCCCGAAATCGAAGTCGCCGACTTCCGACGCTCCGGCTATCTCCCGCAGGTCGTCTGCAATTACATCACCTTGTTAGGCTGGAATCCCGGTGAAAACATCGAGCGTTTCGACATGAAGTTCCTCGCCGAGCGCTTCGACCTGTCGCGCATCAACAAGGCCAACTCGAAGTTCGACCGCGACAAACTCAAGGCCTTCAACGCCCAGACGATCCAACAACTCCCCCCGGATGAGTGGCGGGCGCTGCTCAAGGCACACACGCAAGCCTTTGGCCCGGGGTCATTGAACGAACTCGACGACGCGCGTTTCGCTTTGGTCGCCAACGCCTACCAGCCGCGCAGCACAACCCTGGCCGACCCCGCGCAACTCGGTGCGTTCTTCTTCATCGACGACAGCAAACTCACCTATGACGCCAAGGCCGTGGACAAGACGCTGGCGAAAAACGACGGCGAGGGGTACTCCGTGCTGCGCGAGTTGCTCCCCGTGCTTGCGGCGATCGACCCGTGGTCGGGCCGGGCCGCCGAGGACAAGATGAAAGCGCTGGCCGAGGCGCGATCCCTGGGCATGGGTAAGGTCGCGCAGCCCGTGCGTGTCGCCGTCACCGGCTCGACCGTCTCGCCGTCCATCCACGAAACGCTCGACCTCCTCGGCAAGGACCGCACCCTCGCCCGTATCCGCCGATGCCTGGGGCAAGGCGGCTAAGCCCAGCCGACTCATCCGCAGATGACACAGATGACACAGATTCAAACCGGATCAAGGCATTGTTCACCACAGAGGACACAGAGAGCACAGAGATAAAACCCGTGACTGGGACCTCCAAAGTTTTGATTTCTCTGTGTCCTCTGTGCTCTCTGTGTTGAATGGTTTGTGCCTTCAATCTGTGAAATCTGCGTCATCTGCGGATATTCTTTCTGTCTTGTCCCGCCCGCGTTCTTCTGTATTCATACACAGCTAATCCGTCTTCGCATTGGAGAAATCATGAGTCTGATCGTCACCGGGTCCATCGGCATTGACAGCATCGAAACCCCGATCGGCAACGCGCTGCAGGTGCTCGGCGGGTCGGCCATCTACTTCGCGGCGGCGGCGAGTTACTTTGCGCCCGTTCGGCTTGTCGCCGCGGTGGGTGAAGACTTTCCCGAAGAATTTCTTAAAACCTTCCGGGGGTTCAAGGTCGACCTGACCGGGCTTGAGCAGCGCAAGGGCAGCAAGACCTTCCGCTGGCACGGGCGGTATCACAACAACATGAACGACCGCGACACCCTGTCGGTCGAGTTGAATGTGCTTGCCGAGAAACTTCCGGGGGTGCCCGACGCCTACCGCGACAGCCGATTCGTCTTCCTGGCCAACACCCATCCAGCCGGCCAACTCGAACTGCTCGAACAGTTCCCCCGGCGCGCGCTCGTCGTGGCGGACACGATGGACCTGTGGATCGAAAACGAAAAAAAGACCCTGCTGGAGTTGCTCAGCAAAATCGACGGCCTAGTGCTCAACGACTCGGAGGCCCATCTCCTCACGGGCAAGACCAACATCGTCCGCGCCGCCGAAGCGATCATCGCGCTGGGTCCGAAGTTCGTCGTCATCAAGAAAGGCGAACACGGGGCGTTCCTCATGCACCGCGACGGCATGGTCGCCCTGCCGGCCTACACCGCCAAGGACGTGGTCGACCCCACCGGCGCGGGGGACTCTTTTGCCGGCGGGATGATGGGCCACCTCTCGACGACGGGCGACATGTCACTGGCCGGCGTCCGCGCCGCGATGGCCTACGGGACCATCGTGGCCAGCTACAACATCGAAGCCTTCAGCCTCGACCGCCTCAAGACACTTACCCGCAAAGAAATCGACCAGCGCTTCGCACGGTATTGCGATATGCTGCGCATCGAGGGGTGAAGCCGGTAGCCGCAGATGGACGCGGATGAACGCAGATGGGAAAAGACAGCAGAAATCCTGATGTGGCCGGGGATTGCCGGGGACTGGCGAAGTGGGTGAGTAGTGAGTGGTGACTGGTGACGGTAGTTGGCCTGCGAATCATCTAGCCCGGTCGCTTGCAACCGGTGAGATACCCGCCGCGAGCAGCGGGGCTAAATAGAATTGATCCATCCGCCATCACTTCCGGGAGCCATCCACTATCCGCTATCTCCCCAATCGCGTCCATCTGCGTCCATCTGCGTTCATCTGCGTTCATCTGCGGCTACTGACTTTGGCGTCTTTGTTCTGGGACGTTGATTGCACACCGTATAACTTTCACGTTCGGGTCTCAACCGCGACGATGAACCGGGCATGACCTCGGGCCTGACCGCTGGAGTTTCGTCGTGGACGCCAACCGCGTTGGGTTATCGCGCACGGCTGTTGCGTTCACTCGAACGCTTTTTCCCCCGTGTGGCCGACGCGCCCTGTGCGTCGGGTGAACACGCGGCCTACGAGTTTGCCAAGGCCGCGGGGAGTTATGCGGACTTTGTGCGCGAACTGGGCGGTTTAGCCGGCAAGCGTGTGCTCGACTTCGGCTGCGGCTGGGGCGGGGAGACCGCGTGGCTCGCCCAACAATCGCTCGAAGCCTGCGGCTGCGACATCGACCCACGGAGCCTGGAGGACGCTGAGCGTTTCAAGTCGCATCAGGGGATCACGAACCTGCGCTTCGGGCTTGTCGAGGGGTACACGATCCCGTTCGGGTCCGACACCTTCGACGCGGTGTTGAGCACCAATGTCTTCGAGCACGTCATGGACCCGACCTCTGCGCTGCGCGAGATCAAGCGTGTGCTCAAACCCGGCGGCGTCTTCCGCTCGCGCTTCGGTCCGCTGTTCTACAGCCCGCTGGGTTATCACCTGCCCTGGGCGACGCAGGTGCCCTGGGCGCATCTTCTATTTGGTTTTGATGCGGTGATGCAGGTGCGCAACGTCTACCGCGAACCCATCGTGCCGCCGCCGAAGTCATGGGAAGAGACGGGCCTCAACCGCGTCACCTTCGCGCGGTTCAAGGGGTGTGTCATCGAAGCGGGCCTGGAGATCGACAAACTCGAACGCACCCCCGTGCGCGGGCTGCGCGCGTTGGCGTACCTTCCGGGGGTTCCGGGGGTCGGTGATCTGTTCACGTTCGGCATCGATTGCCGGCTGGTCAAGCCTTGACCTTTTCCCCCGCGCCCACGGCGTCGCGGCCCACCGAGTGGTACACGAAGCCCGCCTCGCGCATCGCGTCGAGGCGATAGAGGTTTCGGCCGTCGAAGACCACCGGGTCGGCCATCTTCTGGCGCATCACGTCGAAGTCGGGGTGGCGGAACTCGTCCCAGTCGGTGCAGATGACCAGCGCGTGCGCCCCCTCGAGCGCCGCGTAAGGCTCGTCGGCGTAAGCGATCTTGTCCCCCACCCCCGGGAGTTTTTTACACACGTCGACCGCGACGGGGTCGTAGGCCACCACGTTCGCGCCCCGGCTAATCAAGTGTTGCATCAGCGTGATCGACGGCGCCTCGCGGATGTCGTCCGTGCCCGGCTTGAAGGCGATGCCCCACACGGCGACCGTCTTGCCCGCGAGGCTGCCGCCGCCGAAGTGCCTGTCGAGCTTCTTCATGAACTGCGAACGCTGGTTCTGGTTGACCTGGTGGACCGCCTTGAGCAGGTGCGTGGTGAATTCGCTCTGGTCGCCCATCGAGATGCACGCGAGCACGTCCTTGGGGAAGCACGACCCGCCGTAGCCCAAGCCCGGATAAAGAAACTGGTTGCCGATCCGCTTGTCGCTGCACATGCCCCGGCGGACCTCGTCCACGTCGGCACCGTAGCTCTCGCACAGGTTGGCAATCTCGTTGATGAAGCTGATCTTGGTCGCCAGCATCGCGTTGGCGGCGTACTTGACCATCTCGGCGCTGGGGATGTCCATGACGAAGATGGGGTTGCCCTGGCGGACGAAGGGTTCGTAGAGGTCACGCAAGCGGTCGCCGGTGCCCTTGTCTTCGCAGCCGATCACGACGCGGTCGGGCTTGTTGAAGTCGTTGATGGCCGCCCCCTCCTTGAGGAACTCGGGGTTGGACGCCATGCGGAAGGTCTTGTTTGTACGCGCCGCGATGGCCTGCTTGACCTTGGCGTTGGTGCCCACGGGCACGGTGGACTTGACGACGATGATCTTCGAGCGGCGTTCCTGGATCGAGCCGCCTGTTGCGCCGGGGGCTTTCTCGATGGCGTCGCCGATGTCCGCCGCGGCCGCGAGGACGTACTTCAAATCGGCGTGGCCCCGCTCATCGCTGGGTGTCCCGACGCAGACGAAAATCACCTCCGCGCTCTGGTAGGCCTTGGCCTTATCGGTCGTAAAGTGCAACCGGCCGGCCCTGGCGTTGCGCTTGACCATCTCCTCGAGCCCGGGCTCGTAGATCGGCACGCCGCCGGAGTTGAGCAGGTCGATCTTCCGGGGGTCCACGTCGAGACAGGTCACGTCGTTGCCCGTATTGGCCAAACAGGTGCCCGTGACCAGACCCACATAACCGGTGCCGACCATCGTGATGTGCATGGTGAGTTCCCTAAAGGCAAAACCGTGTGTCCGATACCCCTTTTCGGCCTAAAACCGCCATTAATGTAGCTGATCCCGCGAACCATGTTTGGGAAGGCTAGAATCCCAACCCGGCTGTCGTTACGATGAGGGGCTTGGACCTCGGGTCCCGATTGACCAACACAGACCGATTATCTGGAGCCTCCCATGGCCAAAGGCACCGCGCAGGAAGTGGAAGAACTCAAGCAAGCCAAGGACGGCTTTGACGTGCTCGCAGACCTGATGCGTTACTCCGAACAGGGCGACTACGACGCGATCGACGCCGGCGACCTCGCACAACGCTTCAAGTGGTTCGGCGTCTACCGCCAGAAGCCCAACATCGGGCACTTTATGCTGCGCATCAAGATCCCCGGCGGGCAACTTACACCCAGGCAACTCGCCGGCATCAGTGACATCTGCGACCAGTACGCCCGCGGCATCGCGGACATCACCACGCGCCAGACCATCCAGCTCCACTGGCTGACGATCAAAGACATCAAGCCGATCTTCGAGAAGCTTGCGGCCCTCGGGATGAACAGCCAGTTCGCCTGTGGCGACGCGCCGCGCAACGTCGTCTCCTGCCCGCTGGCCGGCGTGAGCACCCAGGAGATCATCGACAGCTCCCAAGCCGTCCGCGACGTGGCGCTGATGTATGAAAAGGGTGGTAAAGAGTTTTCCAACCTCCCCCGGAAGTTCAAAACCAGCGTGGGAGGTTGCCATCTCCACTGCCACCAGCCACAGATCAACGACGTGGGCATCTTCGGCGTCCCCCGCAATGAGCAGACCGGTCGGCCGGCGGGCTATGGCCTGCTCGTGGGCGGCGGTCTGTCCTCCACGCCGCACTTTGCCCAGCCGATGCGTGTATTCCTCAAGCCCGAGCAAGTCACCGAGGTCTGCCGGGCCATTGCGATACTCTTCCGTGACCACGGCTACCGTGAGAAGCGCACCCGCGCCCGGCTCAAGTTTCTCGTGGCGGACAAGGGCTGGCAGTGGACCCGCGACATGATCGAGCAGATCCTCGGCTACAAGCTCGAACACGACGACACAATCCAGCACCCCACCGCGGTCCACAACGACCACGTGGGCACGGGCAAGCAAAACGACGGCAACTTCTACGTCGGCGTCCCCATCGAGCGCGGCCGATGGACCGCACGCAACATGGCGGACATCGCACGTTTGGCTGACAAACACGCCACGGGTGACAAACGCATCCGCCTGACCAACAAGCAAAACGTGCTCATCCTCGACGTGCCCGAAGCCCACGTCGAAGCCCTGAGCCACCAGTTGACCAGCGTCGGCTTGACGCCCGGCGCGCACTCGCTCCGCACCAACCTCATCAGTTGCACCGGGTCTGAGTTCTGCAACCTCGCCGTGGTTGAGACCAAACACCGGGCCGGCGCGGTGCTGCGATACCTCGAAGAACACACCGAACTGGATCGGCCGGTCTTTATCTCCTTCACCGGTTGCCCCAACGCCTGCGCCCAGTACCAGGTCGCGGACATCGGCCTGACGGGCATCCCCACACACGACCCCGACGGCACGCTCGACGAGAACGGCAAGCCGATGAAGGTCGATGGTTACAACGTGCTGCTCGGCGCGGGCTTCGGGACCGACCCGAAGTTCGGCGAAGTGATTGCCAAGAAAATCCCCGCATCGCGCGTCCACCTGGCGATCAAGGGCCTGATCGATGCCTACATGGCCTCGCGCATCGACGAGGACGAACCGTTCCAGACCTGGGTCAGCCGAAACGAACCCGAAGCCCTGCAGAAACTCATCACCGACGCGGCCCTGGCGGAAGACGCGGCGTCGCTCGTGGCGTGACCGATCAGAAATAAACCGCTGAGATCGCAGAGAACGCGGAGAAAACAGTGGGTTGGAAACATAAATTCATACATTCTTCTCTGCGAACTCTGCGCTCTCTGCGGTGAATATCGTTAGTGTGGATTATTGAGTTAGATCTCCTTAATTGCTCGCGGCTGCCGTCGCCGCCTATGCTCACCCGGCGATGATTCAACTCACCGATGTCTATAAGTCTTATACGCAGGGGTCCGCAAAGATCGCGGCCCTGCGCGGCGCGTCGATCACCATCGACCAGCCGGGGTACTACGCGGTGATGGGCGCTTCGGGCAGCGGCAAGAGCACGTTGTTGCACCTCGTGGCCGGCCTCGACAAACCCGACAAGGGCAAGGTCGTCGTGGCGGGCAAAGATATCTCGGGCGCCTCCGAGGGTGCGCTCACCGAGTACCGCCGCTCGACGGTCGGCATTGTGTTTCAACAGTTCAACCTCATCCCGACGCTGACCGCACGGCAGAATGTCGCGCTGCCCGGGGTGATCGCGTCACGCCCCTCCCGTACGGAATTGAATAAACGGGTCGATGAACTGCTCGACCAACTGGGCATCGCGGCACGTGCGGACCATAGGCCCGATGCGCTTTCGGGGGGTGAGCAGCAGCGCGTGGCGATTGCGCGGGCGCTGCTGTTTGCCCCGCCGGTCTTGCTTGCGGACGAGCCGACGGGCAACCTCGACTCGGCTTCGAGTGAGAAGCTCTGGACGCTGCTCGGTTCGGTGGCGCAGCAACAGAGGATGACGGTGCTGATGGTGACGCACGAGGCCGCGGCCGCGGCCCATTGTGAACGGGTCTATGTCCTGGGCGACGGCCGGACGCTCGGGCAATTCGAGGTGGACGGACTTGACCACACCGCTGTGGCATCTCGCTATCAACACCTTAGCCGGCCGTAAGGGCAGGACCACGCTGCTGGCCTGCGCGGTGGCGCTGGCGACCGCGCTGACGGTGGCCATGGGTGTGGCCATCGACACGTTCGAGGGTTCGGTGCGCCTGGCGCTGGGGCAGATGGTCGGCACGGCGGACCTGCGCATCCGTCAACAATTCGGCGCCAGGCTGGACAACAAGACGCTTGAGAAGGTCCGAAGCTGGCCCGAGACGAAGCTGGCCGCCCCGCGATTCTCCACCGGTGTCTCGCTCAAACTCGAACGCACAGGCCAAATCGAAACGCTCGTCGCCGAGGGCATCGACCCCGACCTGCACGAACGCATGTACCCCATGAAACTCGCCGAGGGACGGACCGTCACACGGGCCGGCGAGTGTGTGATCGACCAGAAACTCCAGGAACGCATCGGTGCGGTCGTGGGTGATGAGCTGAAGGTTGTACGCTTCGGCGATCCGATCGTGCTCAAGGTCGTGGGCATCGCGGACCGTCCCCCGCTCGAAGTGCTCCAGCGCCGGGTTGCCGTCGTCACGCTCGGGCAGGTGCAGCAGATCGCCGAGCTGTCGGGGCTTTACGACCAGATCGACCTGCAACTGACCGACCCGATGCTTTCTGACAAAGTGACCGCGAAATACAAGTCGACACTCGGGCCGGGCGTGATGATCGAGACCTCGGCCTCCGCGTCGGCGGGGATCAACCGGGCGATGGTGGCCTCACGCTTTGGCCTGGTTGTCATCAGCACGCTGGTCTTTCTGTGCGCGGTGTTCATCATCATCACGGGCCTGACGACCGCGGTGTCGCAGCGCACGCGCGAGCTGGCGATCCTGCGCTGCATCGGCACGCCGCGGTGGATGGTGGCCACTTCGCAGGTGCTCGCGGGTGGGTTGCTGGCGTTGTGCGGCGCGCTGGCGGGCGTGCCGGTGGGCATCGGCATGGCGTATGTCATGTACCTGCGTGAGGCGCACGTGCTCAAGGGCGGGTTCATCGTGGGCTATCAAGGTGTAGCACTCGCGGTGCTGGCGGCGGTGGTCGCGGGGACGGCGGGTGCGGTCTACCCGGCTGTGGTGGCGGCGTCGGTCAGTCCGTTGCGGGCTTTGGCCAGTGTGTCGCACAAGCCGCGCTTCCGTGGCGTGGCGTGGGTGACGGGGCTCGCGCTGGTTTTGCTGGCGGTGCAGCCGATGGTTTTACGACTTCCGTGGCCGGCTGAAAAAATATTCTGGCTCAACACCGCGCTGGGTTTGCCGACGCTTTTCCTCGGGGTGTTTCTGCTCAGCGTGCCGGTGTGTGTGGTCTTGGCCTGGGGCTTGACGCCGGTGCTGGCGCGGGTGCTGCGTGTGCCGGTGACGCTGCTGCGCCAGAGTGTGCTGGCCACGCCGTTCCGCCATGCCTTCACGGGCGGGGCGTTGATGGTCGGTCTGGCGATGCTGCTGGTCATCTGGACCAACATGCGCGGCGCGATCTCGAATTACTTTTCGACCGTCAAGATGCCCGACGGGTTTGTCCACTCATTCAATTCGCTTACACAGCAGCAGTACGACAACCTCAAGAGCGTCTCGTCGATCAGCGCCATCTGCCCGACGACGATGTTCCCCGTCGACCCCAAGGCGCAGCGTTTCGGGCTTGCGGGCATCTCGCCGACCAACACGCAGTTCGTCGCCTCGGATATCCACCAGTTCGTCAAGCTCACGGACATGACGTGGGTGCAGGGCGATGAACACGAGGCGCTGGCGAAGATGGACAAGGGACGGGCGGTGCTGGTGAGCAGGGAGTATCTCATCGCGCACGGCCTGGGCGTGGGCGGGACGGTCCGGTTCGACACGCCTTTCGAGGGGCCTGTGGATTTCGAGGTGGTGGGCGTGGTGGCGTCGCCGGGGCTGGACCTGGCGGTGCATGTCTTTGGCATCCAGCGGGCTTATGCCGACGCTTCGGTGAGCTGCGTCTTCGGCACGCGCCAGGACGCCTACCGCTACTTCGGGGTGGGCGACATCAACCTCGTGCTCTTCAAGATCGACCCGGGGGTTTCGGACTTCAAGGTTCTGTCGGATATCCGCGACAAGGTGCCGGGCGTCAAGGCCGGGACGAGCCGGCAGATTTTAGAGAACGTGAACATGTGGCTGGCGCGTGTGCTGGCCGCGGCCAGCGCGATCGCGATTGCCTCGATGGTCATTGCGTGTCTGGGGGTGGGGAACCTGATCGTGGCCAACATCGCGGCGCGGCGGTTTGAATACGGCGTGGTCCGCGCGGTGGGTTCGTCACGCGGGATGCTTGGGCGTTTGATCGTCGGCGAGACGGTGGTGATCGCGCTGGTGGGGTGTGCGTGCGGATCGCTTCTGGCGTGGCGGATCGCCCTGATCGCGTCGCGTTTCGATGCTTCGTTGATGGGCTTGGTATACCCGCTGCGTGTGCCGTGGGCGGTGGTGGGCTGGGGTTATGCGACGGTGATTCTCGCGGCGCTGCTGGCGGCGTTGCCCGCGACGGTGGGGCTGATGCGGTCGCACCCGCGCGTGCTGCTGGCCGGCGCGCGGGGGTGAGGTGGCGGATGGGGCGTGCGGGATTGTTTTGAAATGAGGCTGGACCCACGGTCGGAGACCGTGGGCGTTCAACGGGGGCGATCTGACATTGAGTTAGGGTGTGTCCGTGGGCGCGGGTTTGGTGATGGTGAACTCGAGGCGGGGGATGGTCGAGGTCACGCTCACGCCGGTGGGCAGGTCGAAGCGGAGCTCCTTGGCGGTGATGGCCTTGTCCAGTTCCTCGGCTGAGAGCGCGAGCACGGCGCTGACGCGCAGTTCGCCGGCTTTGATCTTGGCGACCGTGTCACTGGGACCGGCGACCGACACGTCGTGGACGAAATAATTGACCTCGTTGATCTTGACGGTGTAGGTGCCCAGCGCGGACGGGGGCAGGAGCACCAGGACGGGCACGGTGGTGAGCGTGAGGGTGTCGGTCTGTTTGCGGATCGTGAAGGTGAGCTTGGCCACGGCGGGCTGGGGCTTGAGGTTGGGGTTGTAGTTGCGGACGGGCTTGGGCGTGTGGATGGGCAGTTGCTCTACGGTGTGCGCCACGCCGTCGGGCAGCGAGGCAAGGTTGGGCACGTCGCTGAGCATCACGGTCATGGCCTGGTTTTCCACCTTCTGGGCCAGGTTCCCGGGCAGTGAGATGCTCGCGGTGGCCGGGTCGATGATCGGCGTGCCGACGAGCTGCGCGTCGCCGGCGTCGAGGCGCACGGGCAGTTCTACTTTACGCAGCGCCTCGACGGTCACGGGCATGATCGTGGGCTGCGTGTCGGTCACGCTCAGCCCCATCGATGAGATTTTGCTGTTGGCCAGCAGCGCGTCGCGGAGCACTACCTGCTGGACCGGGTCGTCGCTGCCGGGGTTGTCGTTGACCACGATCTCGAGCGGCGCGGACTGGTAATCCCGCTGGAACTGGGCGAACTGCCCCTGCGAGGCCCTCACGCTCACACGGATGCGCTGCGGTGTGGACGGTTCGATGAGCAGCGTCTTGCCCGTGGGCGCGACGAACTTCACGTCCACCACCTCGTTGGGGTAGTCCTTGATGTTCTCGTCCTCGGCGTAGAGCCAGACGAGCGCCGCGATGATCGTGACGACGATGAGCGTCTGGATTTTCTCCCACAAGGTTGTTTTGGCCAGTGTTTCCATCGTAAAGATTGCGGTGCTCGGTGTGGGTTACGCGGCGGCGTTGGGGTGGTCTTCGGACACGCCGTCGCCGTCCAGGCCATTGGTCGGGGTGAGACGGAGCTTGCCCAGGCCCTTGACGAGTCGGCTGCGCAAGGAGTCGGCGTCGAAGTTGCGTTCGAGTACGCCGCGCTCGGCGACGCTGATCGTGCCGGTCTCCTCGCTGACGACGATAATCAGGGCGTCAACTTCCTGTGACAGCCCCAGCGAAGCGCGGTGTCGTGAGCCGAGCTCGCTGGGCAGGTCGCCGCCCTCGGCCAGGGGGAACTGCACGCCCGCCGCGGCGATGCGGTCGCCGATGATGACGACGCCCATGTCGTGCAGCGCCGAACCGGGCCAGAAGATCGTGTCGAGCAGTTCCTTGCTCACCAGCGCGTCCATCCTGGTGCCGGCCTCGACGATGCCGCTCATGCCCACGTCGCGCTGGATGGCAATCAGAGCGCCGATCTTGTTTTTGCTCAGGTAGGCAACCGATGCGATGACCTCTTCGATCACGCGGGCCTTGCGCAGGCGGGCGGTGCTGAAGAAGCGTGTCTCACCGAGTCGGACCAGGGCGCGTCGCAACTCGGGGTGGAAGATGACCAGCAGCGCCAGCGACGCGGCGTACATGAAGTTGCTGTAGAGGAAGTTGAGTCGCTCGAAGGCGTTGTCGCGTGCCAGGAGCTTAAAGCCCAGCGTGCCGATGATGAGCACGACGGCCATGCCCTTGATGACGCGCGCCCCGCGTGTGCCGCGCAGGAAGCGGAAGACCATGTAGACCGCCAGCCAGATGACCGTCATCTCGACCAGCACGACCCACCACGGGTAGGTCTCGATGCGTCGGTAAAGCTGGTTGAATCGATCGGTCAGGTCCACAGACGGGGGCTTCCATGAAAGGTTGGCGGTCATCCCAGGTAAAAACAACAAGCTTGTCTGGCCATTGTATCGGACCTATCACCCTATGAACACCCGTTTTACCGGGGTTGATGTGTCGTTGCGGTCTTGGCGGCAAGCCCGATATCTCGATGAAGCGACCGATCGGCTGGGATACACTTTGCCCAACACTTCCCATCGGCGTCGAACAGAATAAAATGACGGAATGGTCAAGACTCAGATCGTGGTGGGGTTGTGCGGTGCCTTGTTGTGTGTCTCGCCTTTGTTTGCGGGGGAGTTTCACGTCAAAGACTTTGGCGCCGTGGGTGACGGCCGAACGGACGATGGCCCGGCGATTCGCAGAGCGGTCGCTGCCGCGGCGGCGTCCGCACCGGGAGCCAAAGTGGTTTTCGAAAACAAACGCTACCGCTTGGCCAGGGCGGAGCTGGAATACCACATCGATCTCGTCGGCGTGACGGGGTTGACCCTTGAGGGCCACGGCGCGGAGCTGATCAACAACCCCTGGAACAACCTCGTCAAGCTGGAGGATTGTGATGACGTCACGGTGCGTGGCTTCGTCTTCGACTGCGACCCGCTGCCGTTCACGCAGGGCGTAATCACCGGTGTGGACGCGGGGGCGGGGACATTCCTGCTCAAAATCCAGGACGGCTACGACAACCCCGTCGAGGTCTACCGCAGGATCGGCAAGCAGAGCCCGGACTGGGGCTGGGGCGCTTGCTTCGATCCGGTCGAACGCAGGCGCAAGGACGGTGCGGCGATGCATTTTTACCTGGAGGATGTATCCGAGCAGCCCGGGGGCCTGTTGCGGGTCAAGCTGGCAGAAAAGAACCGAATGAACGCGGGGGAGTTGCAGCCGGGCGACCGGTTCGTGGTCACGCTCAAATACGGTGGACACGGTGCCAACATCGCGGTCGTCCGAAGCGCTAACTGCCACCTCGAGAACAACACGTTCTACACCGCCAAGTTCGGCATGACACACGGGCTGTTCGACAACCGCGGCCGAATCTTTATCAACAATGTCAAGATCACCTACAAGCCCGGCAGCGACCGGCTGGTCACCACGCCCAAGGACGGATTTCACTGCAAGCACAACGCGGTTGGGCCGGTGATTGAGAACGGTCATTACGAAGGTCTGATGGACGACAGCATCAACATCTCCGTCTGCCCGTATTGGGTACGACAGGACCTGGGCGACAACCGCTACCTCATCGCCGAATTGCAGTTCCTGCCCCGCGTTGGCGACAGGCTGATGGCCTACCGCCCCAAGCCCGGCACGATAACCGATGGTCTTACGGTGACCGCTATCGAACCTCAACCTGCGCCCGAGGGTATGCAGGGCCGGTGGGCGGTGGTCACCCTGAATAAGCCGATCCCCGACCCGGGGTTGCACACCGGTGGCAACCTGTTCCCCGGCGGGGTTGACAAGCTGGACTTCACCGGGCTTTACAACACCGACGCCTCGGGCCGGGACTACATCGTGCGCGGCAACACGTTCGGGCCACAACGACGCCACGCGGTCATGGCTCGCACCAGCGGAGGACTGATCGAGGACAACATCATCAACGGCGTAGGCGGTTGTGGCGTGACGCTCTGCAATGAGATCGGCAGCTTCTACGAGGGCCCCCTGCCCAGCGATACCATCATCCGCAACAACACCTTCACCGACACGTTCTTCAATTCCATCGACATCTATGTCAAAGGCCGGGGCGCGGTGGCACACAACATCACCATCACCGGCAACCACGTCACGGGTTGGCACACCAGCCCGATGAACCGCCAATCCGCCGCGGCCATAAGTATGCGCAACGTCAACGGGGCGGTGATCCGTGACAACACGATCGGTCCCGCAGCCGCGCAAGCGGACAATTCCCAACCCCTCCGGCTCGAAAACTGCACGGACATCGAACAAAGCGGCAACGAAATACGGGCAGACCCATCGCGGTGACGCCCCTGCCCATCCGTGGAACCGAGCCGAGGGGGAAACGATGGGGCAACCGCGGGCTGATTGGGTCGGTGTTTGCGCTTGGGGCCTCGTGTATACTGCCGAATTCCCCCTATCGGAGCCAGGCGGATGCAGAGCCTCGATCGTTTACGAGCCACGGTCCAGCGCGTGTTCTATGGCAACCAGAGCGCGATCGATCGGCTGATCGTCTGCCTGCTGGCGCGGGGACACGTGCTCATCGAAGACGTTCCCGGTGTGGGCAAGACCGTGCTGGCCATGGCGCTGTCCAAGTGCCTCGACTGCTCGCTCTCGCGCATCCAGCTCACGCCCGACCTGTTGCCGGCCGACATCCTCGGCGTCACCGTCTGGGACCAGCAGAAGGCCGAGTTCATCTTCAAGCCCGGGCCGATCTTTGCCAACATCATCCTGGCTGACGAGGTCAACCGCACCACGCCGCGCACACAGTCGGCCCTGCTCGAAGCGATGAACGAGGCGCAGGTCTCGATCGACGGCCACACGCGCCGGCTCGTCCAGCCCTTCATGGTCATTGCCACGCAGAACCCCTTCGAGTTCGAGGGGACCTACTTTTTGCCCGAGTCGCAGCTCGACCGCTTCCTCATGCGCGTGACGCTCGGCTACCCCAGCGCCGAGGACGAGGCCCGCATCCTCGAAACCGACCCCTCGCGTACCCGGCTCAACGATCTTGAACCGGTCATGACCACGGAGGAGCTTGTCGGCCTGCAGAAGAAAGTCCACGAGGTGCAGGTCGACCCGAGCCTGATCGAGTACGTCGTACGCATCGCCACCGCCACGCGCAACAGCGATCAATTGCAGATCGGCGTTTCACCCCGTGGAGCGCTGGCGCTCGTCCACGCCGCGAAGGCGACCGCGCTGTTGCACAAGCGCGATTACGTGGTCCCCGACGACCTGATCTCCAACGTCATCCCCGTCTTTGCCCACCGCGTCATCAGCAAGAGCTACATGCATGACGCCGACGGCGTCTCGGCACAGCGCGTGATGCAGCAGGTGCTCGAGACCGTCCCCAGCCCGGTGTGAAAACGCCCGCAACACCGCGGGATATCGGGCTTTTGCGGGTGTCCCGATTGCCCGGTTCATCTTAAGGCGGTTCCTATTTTTACCGATAACCTTTTCGGGCCCGCGCGGTTTTCGCACCGGGTCGGAGGGACCTTCCTTGCGCACAATCCTGCTGGCCGACGACGAGATGCACGTCACGCACATCCTGAGCTTCAAGCTCAAGCGCGCGGGGGTCAACGTGATGACCGTCCGCAACGGACAGGAAGCGCTGGCCGCGGCGATCAAGCACAGGCCCGACCTGATCGTCACCGATTACCAGATGCCGATCCTCGACGGGTTTGAGATGAGCAAGCAACTGGTGCTCGACGAACGAACGAGGGAACTGCCGGTCATCATGCTCACCGCGCGCGGGCACAAGCTCTCACCCAGCGAACTGGCCCAGACCAACATCCGCGCCCTGATTGCCAAGCCCTTCAGCGCACGGGACCTGATGGACAAAGTCTGCGACGTGCTCGGGCCTTTGGATGACCGGGACACGCAAGCGACGGCACCGGACACCGCACAACAAGGATCGTGATGGAACCGACTCACGAAACACCCCAGGCCCGTGAAGACCTTGAAGCGCTCCACAGGCTTACAGAGCGTTGCACTCAACTGGGCGTGCTGCTCTGGCGTTATGACGCGTCGGGCAACATGGTCCACGAGCCGCCGCTCGATGACAGCGTCGGGGTGTGGGCACGCGGTGATGCGGTCCGTGGCGTGATACAAAACGCGCTTCCGGGCTTGCGCAAGGACCCCGACCTGTCGCCCGTCCAGGTCGCCCCCGGCGTCACGCTTGTGGCGCTGCGCGACGACGACCGCGGCCTTGTTGAGTCGGGACTCCTCGTGGCCATGGCTTTCGAGAAGGGTTGTACGCAATCGCACGGGGCCCCGCCGTGGACCCCGATGAGTGACGGAAATTTTACACACGCGCTGGGCCAATTCGTCGGCCACGGCAGCCCCGAACCCTCCCAGCTCAAACACATCCTCCGCTGGGCGTGGGACGACCTGACCACCACGCAGCGCGACACCCAATCCATCGAAGAATTCAGCGGGCAACTGCTCCACGCCTACGAAGAGACCCAACTGCTCTACCAGATGGGCAGGATGATGAACGCCAACGCCCAGCCCTACGAAGCGCTCACCATGGCGTGCGAACAACTGCGCCAGGTGCTCGAGTTCGGCTGGGTCGCCATCAAACTCAACGGGCATCAACCCCTGGCAGAGCTTTCAGGCTCACTGGTGTTTTCCGGTGAGTTGCCCTGCGATATCCGGGACTTCACCCACGAGTGCGGGGCGCTGCTTGCCGACACGACGCGCGACAACTGGACGCGTCTGCTCAACCCCGAGCGCCACCCTCTGGCACGCCTGGTCAACGCCGAGGTCATCACCGAACCGATCATCCACGACAAGCAGGTCATCGGCGTCCTGATGGCCGGCAACAAGCTGGGGGATGACAACGAAGTCTCGAGCGTGGAAACACAACTCGTCGACGCCATTGCCGACTTCCTGGGCGTCTTCCACGAAAATCTCGCACGCTTCGAGGAGCAGCGCGTCATGTTCATGGGCACGCTCCGTGCCCTGACGTCCGCCATCGACGCCAAGGACCCTTACACGCACGGCCACTCGGAGCGCGTGTCTTATCTCTCGTGGCGATTGGCACAGCGGGCAGGCCTGGGAGAAAGCGAACTCCAAACCGTCCGCATCGCCGGCCTCGTCCACGACGTGGGCAAGATCGGCGTGCCCGAGAGCGTCCTGTGCAAAGCCGGCCGACTGACCGATGAAGAGTTTGCCCACATCAAGAAACACCCACGCACGGGCCACGACATCCTCAAAGACATCCCGCCGATGAAGCCCATGCTCCCCGGCGTGCTCCACCACCACGAACGCTGGGACGGGCGTGGCTACCCGGACGGGTTTGCGGGCAACGACATCCCGCTCCTGGGCAGGATCATCGCCTGTGCCGACACGTTCGACGCCATGAGCTCGACGCGGTCCTACCGCTCCGCCATGCCGCGTGACAAGGTGTTAGCGGAAATCAGGCGCAGCGCGGGGACACAGCTCGACCCACAACTCGCGGCCATGTTTGTGATGCTCGATTTTTCGGAATACGACAAGATGGTTGAGGGCCACCGCGGCGCTAGTGGCGTGGCCGCCTGACCAGCGCGATCCCCGCAACCGCGGTCAGCCCAAAGAGGATCGCCGTGCCCGGCTCGGGGATGACGAGAATCTGCGCCGGGGCGATCCCGTTGCCGTAGGTCGTGGATGAGCCGTTGTACGTGCCGTACTTGGTCAGCTTGAACTCCCCGCCGGGCGTGGTGTAATTCACCACGGAGTCGTAGCGTGTGAACGTGTAGTCGTTGCCGGTGACGAACTCGAGGCGGAGCGCGTAATAGGCGTTGAGCGTGAGGTCCCAGTCCACGGGCGTGAAGTAGGACTGCGAGCCGGCCACGGACGAGAGCGTGGAGGTCGTCCCGACCACGGTGCCGAAGGTGCCGCTTGAGTTGGAGTTGTAGAGCGTCCAGCGGAATTGTCTGCCTGTGGTCGGGGTTGAGAAAGCCGTCCCGACGGAGGTCACGCCGGTGCTGATGAGCGATTGGAACAGCGTCACGCGATCCACACCGGTGCCGGCGACGTAAGTCGGGGAAGCGTTGACGGTGCCTTCGTAAAGGGGCACGTTGGTCGCGGCGGACGCGACGGTGTTGACAAAAAGAGCAACCAATACCGCTGACAATAAACGGGTGCAAAATACTCTGGTCACGACTTAGCTCCTTATCCCCCTCATTCGGGGGTGTCCAGAGCATATCAGAGTATTCCCATTTTTGAAACCGGATAACCCGCACAACCGTCATGATTCACGGTTTTCTCATCGGGTTATATTAATGTAAGTTTATTATTAATCAATACTTCTGGACCACGATCCGCGATCCAAAAAAAGTGCGCGGATTTGGTTGTCAAAGCCCGGCGGCGTGGTGTTCAGGCTCGTTGCGGAGTAACGTAATGTCAAGTTCGTGCCCACGACATCCATATCATCGCAGGCGATGATCACCCCTTCCACGCTGGTTGGACCAAGGATTTCCAGCTTGCCCGCGGCGTAAACCAGGCCCCGGATCTTGGATGGGTAGCCATCGGTCAGTGTTGTGTTGACCGAGCCGGCGGGGTAGGGGTAGGGTGAGCCGGCGGGGTTGAAATGGGTGTTGGTCGTGGATTCGCTCAGCCCCGCAGCGCTCAAGGACAGGGTGATATCGTTGTCCGCCATCAGCGCCGGGTAGCCCCTGACCGCGGGCTCCATGCAGACCGAGCCCTGCACCGTCGTGTGCGAGCCGGGGTCGCGCAGCACCAGCGTGCCCACGATCCGGCAGTCTTCCACGATCACGTCCTTGCCCTGACAATCCAGGATGTAGATACCCTCGCTGTTGGCCTGGCCAGAGCCGAACGGGTTATTCGTCGGCGAGAGCAGCACGCGCCGCATCGCGCTCAGTGTGCTGACACTCGTGTCTTTCATCACCACGTCGTCCACACGGAAGCCCCTGGTGCTTGAAGTGGTGTTGAACCGGACCTCCGCCGACTTGAGCGTGCCCGTCCACGTGATCGGGATGGTCAGTTTCAGCGTGGTCCATCCGTTGGTCACGGACGTCGCCGGCGTGGACCACTCTTGCGTGACGGGGCTTCCGCCGCTGGTTTGCGCGGTCACGGAAACAGTCATGCGGATGTCGGGCACGTTCTCGTCCTTGACGGCGTTGCGGACGTTGGACTCAAAGTAAAACGTGTGCCCGCCGTAGAGCGCGGCAAGGATGGACTGGCCGATGCCCGCGGTGGAGGCGGTACGGTTGGTCACCGCGACACAGGCGCTGCCGGATCGATGTTCCGTGGTGTCCCGTGCGATGACGGTCGTGCCCCCGATGGCGTACCACCCCGTGGTGCTGGTCTCGAAGCCGGGGCTGGTGATGGTGTTGACACCACCCACGGGCAGGGAGGTGTAGCTGATCGTCGTGCCGTGGGCGAGGTAGTAGGCCAGCACGGAGCCGGACGGGGGGATTGCCCGAATAGCCGTGCCCTTGATGGCTGATCCCATGTAGCCTGAGCCGCTGAGGTTGTGGTTGGTTTCCACATTGCCGTAGACCATGGAACCGTTCTTGCTGTCCGTGTCATAGTTGCAGACGAGTTTCTGGTCGCTGTCCACATTACTGGCGTCGAAGGTCAGGTTGTTCCCGCACAGCAGCGCGGACTTGAGGCAGTCCAGGCCGCCCGAGCTTTCCAGTCGTGCGGTCAGAAGATAGCGGGCGTCCCCCGCGGTGCCGGTGGCGGTGAGGTCGACCGGGTCGGTGTCGTTGTTGGCAAAGTTGCCATCGACAGGGTCGCGTGCATCAAGGGAGAACGAGCCGTTCTCGAGGGCGAATTTTGTTGCCCAGGTGCCCTGGCTTCGACTCGTGCGCCAGTCGGGGTTTTGTGCGATCCAGTCCGTGGCCAGTTCGATGCCCGAACGCGCATTGAGCCGGGCCTGCACGAAGTCCCGTGTGAGGGTGGAGGCTTCGAGCTGCTTGCGTGAGACCATCACCGCCGCCAGGCCGATGACCGTGAGCAACACCGCCACCGCCAGCACCGCGACATAGACGCCGCCGCGCTCCGAGTGCCGGGATGGTCGGATCGTGGGCATGACTAGTTCACCACCAAGTTGAGGTCCACCAGGGTCACACTCACCACCAGGCTCTGCGTGTCGACACCGCCGTGGGAGTCTGTGACCGTGAAATTCACCGTGTATTGACCGGCCGTGCTGTAAGCGTGGCTTGCCGTGGCCGAGGCCGCTGTCGATCCGTCGCCAAAGTCCCAGTGATAGGCCATCGCGTCGCCGTCGGGGTCGGTGGAGGCCGCGCCGTCGAAGGCCACCGCGGTGTTGACCGTCGGGCGCAAGTCGCTTGCCCACGCGACGGCCACGGGGGCGTGGTTGCCCTCGACGCCCGCGCCCCCGGGCAGCGTGCTTACCCAGGAACGCGCCCGGTAAGCGGTGAGGGATGCCACCTGCAAATTGCCCTTCTTCACCGTCACGGTGATGCGTTTGATATCCGCCACCGAGGCGTCGGATGAAGTCAGGCTCGTCGCGCCGAGCTTCATCGGCTCGACCGTCACACCGCGTGACCAGCCCGTGAAACTCTCGACGGCACGCCCGGTGCGGTCTTTGATCGGCGATTCATTCCAGCCTTGATAGTCGTCCACGTCGTCGTACAGCGCCCGATTAGACGCACTCTCGTCGGCCTCCCTGCCGAACGCGGGGGTGCCGTTGGGTTCTTCGTAATCTTTCTGGAGGACCTCGCTCATCAGGTCCATGGCAAGCTGGGTTCCGCGTGCGCGGTCGGTGCTCCTGGCGAGTGTCATCCTCGCCCCGCCGACAAGGTTCATCGCCGCCGCCATCATGACGCCGACCACCACCAGACTCACCACAGCCTCAACCAACGTGAACCCCCCCCGGAAGTTTGAATCCACTGAGGCGGTCGGCTGGACCACAAGGGGTGCCACTGGCGGCTCGCCCGCCAGAGTTTTGAATGGAGATGCTTGCACCGGCGGGCAAGCCGTCAGTGGCACACGAGTCTCGTGCTTCATTGCAAGCCTCACGGCGTGACCTCCGTGTGCAGGATCGAGATCGATGAGAACGCAGCCCCCAGCCCCACCGAGCCGAAGCGTGCGTAGCGTCCGTTGTCGCCGGGCGAGTTGGGTCGGGCGTAGGCAAAAGTGCCCTTGTGGACGCCATCCTTGAAGAGCGCGACGCTGTCGTGGGTGGGGTCGAGCACGAGGCGTAGCTGGACAGGATCACCCGTGAGCATCGGGTAGATCGCCAGCGGGGTGACGGTGGTGGCGGTGGTGTTGTGGTTGAGCGTGAGGGTCTGCGTGCCGTCTTTTTCCATGCGGACCTGCGCGAGGATGCGGGCCACACTGTTCCCCGAGCGGTCGTAGTAGATTTCCGCGGTCGCGCCACTATCCCCCGCGTCGTAGACCGTGTCCCTCATGGTGACATCGATGATCGTGAGGTGCGTGAAGTCCTTGTTCCCGTTCGTGGTCAGCCACTGGTCGTCGCCCGCGGTCCACGGCGTGGCGCTGTTCGACCAATTGGTCTTGGCGCCTCGATTCATGAGTATCCAATCCTTGTTGCCGTCCGCGTCGAGGTCAGCCTTAGTCGGGTCCGAAGTGAAGTCCGTGGACCATCCGTCGGTGAGCAATTCAGGCGTGTTGTAGGTGTGGACGGTGGTCCGTGTCCGGGTAAGGTCCGAGCCGCCGGTGCGCATCTCGAGGGTGACAGACTTGAGGTACCGCCTCTCGATAAGTTGCGACGCGCCGGGGGTGGTGATTCGGCCGTAGACCTCGCACACGACGCTCTGGTTGCTCTGGTAGCTCCACGACGAGCCGCTGTTTGATGTGGTGACAAGCCCGCTTCCTGTGTTGGTGTCGGTGAGGATCGACGCGGAGTTCACTAGCCCCGAGGGTTGCCAGACAATTGTCAATGGTGTGTCGGGCGTGAGAGCGGGGACGGTGTTGAACGTGGCCTGCTGCCAGCCGTAACTCAACAAGCTCAACACGGAGCCGAGGAGCGTCTGCTCATCGAGCACCGTATTCGAGGGCGAGAGTGTCGTGGTTGCCGTGCGGAGCTGGACCGCAATCGGGGAGGCGATAAGCAGGGCCTTGGCCTGGAAGCGGACCTTCGTCGGCCGCCACGTCATGGCCGAGGCGCTGATCGTCGGGCTGACGTACTGCGCCACCCAGTTGGTGCTGTTGATCGTCGAGCCCGCGGTGCCGCTGGTGTCGCCCATCGTCATCAAGAGCGAATCGGTCGCCTGCTCGACACCGACGCCCGGGTAGAGTTCCGTGGCGCTGGCGTACTGGCATGTCAGTGAAAACGCGTCCACGTCCGAGAGGATGACGCTCGGCGCAGCGTTGTTGAGGCCTCGGCTCAAGGTCTTTTTGCTCGACGACCACGTGTAAGCCACGCGCTGGCCGTACCCATCGCCGTTGCGGTCGGGCACCACAAACGTGATCGACCCCGCGTCGTGGCTGATGATGCGCTGAGCGGTCTCCAGTTCCGTGGCAAACGTGTCGACCCATCGGCTGGCGCGCAGGGTGCGGACCGAGACGTCGTCACCGCTGGGCAGCGCCTTGCTGGCCAAGAGCATCGTCGAGGCCATCGCCGCCATGACGATCGCCAGGATCGCCGACGCCGCGACCAGCTCGATGAGCGTAAAGCCGTTCGACCGCCCCCGGTGTGTTTGTGAGTGTGCAGCCATCTCACTTCACCTCCGTTTGACCGGTCTGAGCGGTCAGGGTCACGGTCTTGGCGTAGCCGCCTGATGTCACCACGACGCTGCCGTCCGCGCTGGCCTGACCGTAGCCGTCAAAGGTCACCGCGGTCGAGCCGGTAAAGCTCGCCGACTTGATCCGAGCGTCATCGGATAGCTCGGTCTGTCGCGGGCGCGTCTGGCCGTCATCCGCCACGGTCAACACGCACCGGTTGTTCGTGACATCGAAGGCGACCGTGACGCTCCTGCTCGTGGCCTGGGCCATGTCACGGGCGTGTTCGAGTTCCATCGCGATAGACCTGGCCGCGGCGTCGGCGCGGTAGCGTTGCTGCGCGCTGAAATACCGGGGCATCGCCAGCGTCGCCAGCACGGTGACGATTGCAAGCACCAGCACGAGTTCGATCAAGCTGAACGCGCGGTCGGTCGCCGATCTGGGGTTGCACGCGGTCAAACGCTGCTCCGATCCCTCAACAAAGCGCCGCCCGCTGCGGCCGACAAGGGCTGCGACGGGCGGCGAGTATGGTTTCACCGCTACGGGTACGAGCGGCCTTGGATTCAGTAGGTGTTGTAGTCCTTGCCGGTCGCGTCACCCTCGCCGGCGGCCAGGTTCGCGGTGATCTCGCCGGTCGTGTCGCTGTAGAACCAGCCCGCGCCGCCCGCGCCGAGCGTCGCGCTCGAAGCGTCGGCCACACCACTCTGGCCCTTGTTGCTGCCGACGAGCAGTGTGGGCATCTTGCGGATGTACGGGCCGTAGATGTGCGTCGAGTCGGGCGAAGCCTTCGTGGCGCCGTCGATGTCGGTGTATTGCGTAAGCTGCGTGTCGAGCGTCGCGGCTGCGGGGAAGGCGCCGTTGTGCTCGGTGGCGTAGAGGTCGATGGCGTTGCGGAGCACCGCCAGGTCGGCGACGAGCTTGGAGTCCGCCGCACCCGCCGAGCCGCGGCTGATGCGCGGGATCGCAATGGCGCCGATGATGCCGATGATGACCACCACGATCACCAGCTCGATGAGGCTGAATGCGTGGCGACGGTTTTTGAACTTGCCTTGAATCACGGGACAACCTCCTGTAAGTGTTTGGGTGTGGCCAGCCCGCGACAGGCGGACTCCCCCCTATAACATTGACTTCATCGGGCAACGGCGGCGCTCGCTTAAGCGCTTCAGAAAATCTCATCAACACGCTTTGGCGGTTATCGGTCGGTCTTGATCTGAAGTGTCACGGACTTGCCGTCGGCCTCGAAGACGGCGTGCCGCTGCCCGATGGCCAGGAGCCTGTAACCGTCGAGACTCGCGCCGATCTGGTACGACAGCCCGTCGATCACCGCGATGGGCGACGATCCGGTCACGGTCGCCAGCAACCGATGTGCGGCGGCAAACTTCTCCACGCCCGAGGCCTCCCGGCTAAGTTGTGCCACGGGGTCGTCCCACGGCGCGGGGGCAAGAAACACGTCCGTCAGGCTCGCATCGTCGAGATTCTGGCTTTGCACCGCCCGGTCGAGTCGGCTTTGAACATCGACTTTTTCGGGCCTTTCGAACTGGGCTTGAGCGTGTGACGCGGTCGAAGCACGGGACCGTACGGAGACCGTCGGCGATGCGGCCTTGTCAACGGCTTGACCCACACTCTGGACCATCGCCGCTTCGGACTGCCGCGGCTGGGTCACGCCCTGGGTGAAAAGCATCCTGTCGCACACCAGCGCCAGCGCGCCGACGCCGAGGATGCCAAAGAGGATTTTGCGTTCCCTGGTCAGTTTCATGCCGTCACAATCCATCGATATAACCGGCCCCTTGTCCAGCCGTGGGTTTACCTCGCACGCTCGGTATCAACCCCGGCGACGCTACGATCCGCACGACCCGCATGGAACCACCGAAGCCTCATGCCGATCCGCAGGCCCACCGCCGGGTCGGGCGATTCGTAGCCCATCTCCATCGAATCGATCTCAGTGTCGGACAGTTCTTCACGGACACGCTCGAGGAATCGGTGCAGCGCCTTGTAGTTCCCCCGGCCACGCAGGACGATGTCGGTCCACCCCATGAAGCGGGCGGCACCACCTTCCGTGGCGTTGCGGTCGATCGGCTTGACCTCCATCACCTCCACACCGGTGCGCTGGCCTATCGTGACGAGCTGCGCAAGGTACTCGTTGACCTGCTGCGGGCTGCGGAGCTGGACGGGGATGGCTTGGAGCTTGAGCGTGACTTCTTCGAGTGATCGTTGGAGCCCGGAGGTGCTCGCTTGAGCCGCGGCAAGTTCTTTGCGTTGCGCGATGAGCTTGCCACTTGTTTCTGAGAGCGACCGCTGGGATTCGAGCAGCGGGCGCACACCGACAAAGCCGCACGCGGCCAGCATGGCAAGGGTCATCGTGATGCCGACGGTGTGGAGGGCCCACTGCGGATTGTGTTTACGGGATGGGCGGTTCATCGTTTAGCCCCCCTGCCCCGGGTGATCGTGCAAGCCACCTCGAAGCCCAGCACCGAGTGTCCGCCGACGGTCTGCTTGCTTGATCGCGTGAGACTGACGGAGTCGAAGACCTTGGTCTGTTCGAGACGCAGGACGAACTTGGCGGCCTCCGCCGGGTCGGTGGTCAGGGCCGAGATGCGCAGCTCATAACCCGCAAGGCCCAGTTCACCCGTCGAAGCATTGAGCGGTTCCCCACCAGCCGACGCCGGCCCCAGCGCACAGGTCCGCAACACCACCGTGCCATTGGTCGCACCGGCGAGCACGGGCAACAGCGGGGCCCAGTCGTTGCGTCGATCCACGATCTGGTAAGCGTCGAGCGTGCGCTGGGCCTGTTCTTTGCTTTTTTTGAGCGTGACCGTGCGTGCCGCCAGGCGGTCGGATGAGCTTTCAATCTGCGCCAGTTGCGCGCGCAGGCGCTGGTCTTTTTCGATGACACGCAACCGCACCTGCCGCGTCCAGCCCACCCCCAGTGAGAGGACGCACACCAGAACGACCAGCGCCGCGATCCAGCGCGCACGCGTTCGTCTGGCGCGTCGGCTCTCGATCAGGTGTTCGGGGATGAGGTTGACTCGGGTCATCTTGTTGTCCGTTATCCATCGATCCATTCATACGCAGCCAATCCCACAGCGGTGGTCAGGGCCGGGCTCTGGGCGTCCCGCGCGGTCTGCATGTGGGTCGCCACACACGAGACCACGGGCTGTGCATGGGCGTCAGCGCCCAGGTGCTCGGAGAACTTCCTCGCCAGCCCCGGCACCGAGGCCACCGTGGAGACCAGTGACACGTCAGCCACAACGTGCTCGGGGTATTGGTGTGCCGCGTAGGTCCGCATCGCACGGGTCTCGGTGGCCAACCGGCCGATCCACGGGCCACACGCCCCGGCGATCCGTGCGTGGGCCGCGGTGGGCGGGTTGCCCTCTGACAGGTCCAGCGTCGGCAGCGCCGCGTCGAAGGCTTCGAGCGACATATTGTCGTGCTCATGCAGCCCTTCGAACAAGGCCCGCAGCCCCAGGTCGTCGAGTTGCCTGTGGTAAGCCACGACACCCGCAACGCTGAGTGTGAACCGGGCGGCGGTCCAGCCGAGGTCAACGAGCACCACACCCGCGTTCGAATCTTTGCCGTTGAGCAGGCCGGCCCGCCGCGTGGCGCAGGGCGGTGAGTCGATTGCAATCACATCCAGCCCCACACGGTCGAAGGCCTCGACGATTGCCGCCGCCGTGTCGCACGCCAAGGCCGTGGCCATCGCCTGATGCCCGATTGCGTTTCTTGATGACGGGGGCAGCGCCCACCACGCCGATTCAATCGGGGTCTGCCCGAGCTTGTGTGATCGTGCGAGTTCACCTTTTGCGATCTGGTCCAGCGGTGCGCCGCTCGAAGCATCGGGCAGGCTCATCACCGCGGTGTAGGCCAGCGCGTTCGGGGCCGCGACCACCACACGGTTGCCGACAAACCCGCGCCTGTTGAGCACCGCACGCAACCGTGGCAACTCGTCGGCATCGGGCACCGGCGAGTCGGTCCCGTCCCGACCGATACGCGGATAGAGCGCCGAAGACGCAAGCGTGTACGCGGGGCCGCCCGTGAGCTGTGCCGCCTTGACCCAGCGTGAGCCGATGTCCACGCCGATGACGCTCCGGGTTGGCCAGAGTCTGCGCATCAGTGTGCCCCCGCCCCGGTCATGGAAGTCAGGTCAAACAGCGGCAGGAAGATCCCCACCGCCACCACGCCGACGATCAAGCCCAGCACGATCAGGATGATCGGCTCCAGGATGCTCGTGAGCGAGCGCACGACCACGTCGTTCTGTTCGTCTTGATAGTCCGCCATCGAGATGAGCATGACCGCCAGTTGCCCGCTGCGTTCGCCGCTGCGGATCGCTTCGTAGATCGAGGGGTCGATGAGCGAGGTGTCGTTGAACGCGCCGCTGACCGCTTCGCCGTGCTCGACCGCGTGGTGGGCCTTGCCCAGGAGCGTGGCGTATTCGTGGTGGTTGGCGGCCTCGCGTGTCAGGCCCAGCGCTTCGAGCAGCGGGATGCCGCTCTGCACCAGCACGCCGAGGATGCGGATGACCCCCGATGTCGCAAACCCCCGGACCATCGGCCCGAACAACGGCAGGCGGATCAGAAGGGTTTCGAGTTTTTCCTTGCCGGTTTGACTGCGCATCGCAAAACGCCCGCCGACCACGATCGCCGTAACCATGAGCAGCAGTGCCCACCAGTAGCCCCTGCAAAAATCGCCGATGGCCATGATGATTTGCGTCGTCGGGGGCAGTGCCGCGTCGAACGATTCAAAAAGTTTCTTGAACCGTGGCAGGACGAAGACAAACATCGTGGTCAATACGCCTGCGCTCACACACAAAAGCAGCACGGGATAGACCATCGCCCCGATCACCGCGTTGCGGACCTGTGCGCGTTTGCGGACGAGCGTGGCCAGGCGGTCGAGGATCGACACGAGGTTGCCCGACGCCTCGCCGGCCGCGATGAGGTTGCGGTAGACCGGGTCGAAGTATTGCGGGTAGTCCGCCAGAGCGGTAGAGAGCGAGACGCCCTCTTCCACACGGTAACGCACGCGCTCGATCACGTGTTGCCAGGCGGCATCGCGCGTCTGGCGTTCCTGAGCGCTCAGCGCATCGGTCAGCGTCGTGCCCGTGGAGATGAGCACGTGGAGTTGTCGCGTGAAGATCGAAAGGTTCTTGAGCAGCCTGCCCCGGCCGATCCTTTTGTTGGACCCGGTCGCGCCCGATGATTTCTTTGATGAGGCTTCGCCGGTGATCTGGGTGACGTAAAGGCCCTTTCGGCGGAGTTCTTCCGTCGCTGAGCCGGCGTCGCGGGCCTCGATCACATCCGAGACCGCTTTGCCCGATGGGTCGAATGCCTGGTAGGCCAACCTCATGCCGCCACCCCCTCATCCGAAGCGGGCTTGTTCGTTTGCGGTTCATCAATCTCTGCGGGGGCTTCGTCTTCGTTGAGCGTGACGCGGATGATTTCTTCAAGGGAAGTCTTGTAGGCCACAGCCAGCCGCACGCCCTCTTCGCGCAGCGACAGGTAGCCGGCTTTCTGCGCCGCTTCGCGCAGCTCGTGTGTCGGTGCGCCTTTGTGGATCAGCCTGCGCAACGGCCCGGTCACGTCCATGACTTCGTAGACCCCCAGCCGACCGCGGAAGCCCGAGTCGTGGCACTCCTTGCAGCCCCGGCCCTTGTGGAAGACCTTTCCCTCGTAACCCACCAAACCCGCGTCGGCCAGCACGTCGGCGGTGGGGAAATACTTGGTGTCGCACGCCGGGCAGATCGTGCGTGCCAGCCGCTGCGCGACGACGCCGTTGAGCGCGGTCGAGAGGAGATAGGGTTCGATCCCCATGTCGTTGAGCCGGGCCACCGCGCCCGGCGCGTCGTTGGTGTGGAGTGTGGCCAGGACGAGGTGGCCCGTGAGTGCCGCCTGCACCGCGACGCGCGCGGTGTCCTGGTCGCGGATCTCGCCGACCATGATGACGTCGGGGTCCTGGCGCAGGATGCTGCGCAACGCGCGGGCAAAGGAAAGCCCGATCGCTTCGTGGACGTGGATCTGGTTGATGAGGTCGAGCTGGTACTCGACGGGGTCTTCGACGGTGACGATGTTGCGTTCGGGGCTGCGGATCAGGTCGAGCGCGGAGTAGAGCGTGGTGGTCTTGCCGCTGCCGGTCGGCCCGGTGACGAGGATCAACCCGTGCGGCCGGCGCAGCATGCGTTTGAAGGTCTCGAGCGCTTCAGGCCTGAAGCCGAGGTCCTCGAGCTTGACGCGGAGGTTGCCCTTGTCGAGCACGCGCAGCACGAGCTTCTCGCCCAGGAGCGTGGGCATGCTCGAAACGCGCAGGTCGATCTCGCGTCCCTCGGCCACGATGCGTACCCGGCCCTCCTGCGGCAGGCGTTTCTCCGCGATGTCCATCTTCCCGATAACCTTGACGCGCGAGACGATCGCCGCGTGCATCCCGACGGGCGGGCGCATGAGGTCGCGCAGCGTGCCGTCGATGCGGTAACGGATGCGGGTGCCCTTGCGGTCGGGTTCGACGTGGATATCGCTGGCCCCGTCGCGCACCGCCGTGAGCAGCGCGACGTTGACGAGGTTGATGATCGGGCTGCCCTCGACCATCTTGTCGAGGTCGGTGGTCGGCCCGTCGTCGACCGATTCCTTCTCGACGACCTTGACGTTCGAGTCGACGAGGCTGGTCAGGAATGCGTCGACGTCGACGTCGCTGGCCGAGTATTTCCCGATGAACTCGTCGATGTTGGAACGCAGGGCGAGGACAGGGTTGATGTGACAGCCGGTGGCCTGGCGCAGGCGGTCGAGCGACGGCAGGTCCTGCGGCTGCGCCATGGCGACGGTGAGTCGGTCGCGCACCTTGAACATCGGCACGATGCCCAACCGCCTGGCCTCGTCTTCTTCGATGAATTTGACCACCGCGGGGTCGATCAGGCCGTGCCGCAGGTGGACGCCCTTGATGCCCATGCGTTTGGCCAGGGCGCGGACAATGACTTCGCCGGTGAGCAGGCCCTGCGTCACGAGCAGTTCACCGATCATCTTGCCCGAGAGCTTCTGGTCCGCCAGGGCCTTGTCGAGTTGTTCGGGTGTGAGCAGTCCCTCGGCCACGAGCGCGTCGCCCAGGCGCATCGGTTTGTTCGTGTTGGCGTTCGGGGTGGTCATGGAGGTCGTGACTAACACATGAATAGTTGAGCGATCCCCCGTCTGGACAAACGGGGGCCTTGCACGGATCAAGGGCTAGAGGTAGCTCCTGGCGATGGCGTTGGGGTCGTCGAAGCACTCGAACCTTGGGAGCAGGTCGGTCAATTCGAGGATTTCGCGGACGGTGGGGCTCAGGCCGCAGAGCTTGAGCGTACGGCCGCTCTGGGCGACTTGTTCGGACAGGTCGAGCAACAGTTCGAGTCCCCGGCTGTCGATAAAGGGCGCCGCGGAGAGGTCGAGCGCGAGGCGTCCTAGGCGCAGGGAAGGCGAGGCGTGGCACTTCTGCGCGAGCTGGTCGGCATCGTCACCGCTGATGGGGCCGATGGGCCTGACGATGTGGGCCACGCCTTGTGTGGTTTCGTGGGTCTGCATGGTGTTCACACCCCCTCGACGCGGATGGGCAGGGTGAGGGTGAAGGTGCTGCCCTTGTTGAGTTCGGAGTTGAGGGTGATATCCCCGCCGTGGAGCCGGGCCACGTCGCGTGCCAGCGCCAGTCCCAGGCCCGAGCCTGTTTTTTTGGTGACGCGTTCGTCGCCGGCCCTGTAGAACTTCTCGAAGATTTTTTCCTGGTCGTGGGGTGCGATGCCGATGCCTGTGTCTCGCACCTCGACGTTGAGCTGGCTCGCTGTGGCTTCGAGGTGGACGGTGACGCTGCCGCCGGCGTTGGTGTATTTGAGGGCGTTGCCGATGAGGTTGTGCAGGGCCTGCGTGAGTTTCTCACGGTCGCCCTGGATCACGGGCATCTTGGGCGGCAGGTCGAACGCCAGGAGCAGGCCCGAGTCTTTCGCGTGGGCCTTGAAGTCGTGTTGCAGCGTCTCGAACAGCGCGTCGAGGCGGATGTCGTCGACGTGCAGCTTGAGCGAGCCGGCCTCCATCTCGGAGACACTGAGCATGTCGCCGACCATCGCTTCGAGCCGACGGCACTCCTGGTTGACGACGTTGAGACACTCGCCGCGCAGCTTGGCGTCGTTCGTCCCCTCGTCCAGCGCGGTTTCAAGGTAGAGCCGCATGTTGGTCAGCGGCGTACGGAGTTCGTGTGTGGCCTGCGCGATGAAGGCGTTGCGTGAGCGGTCGGCCCGACGCTGCTGGGTGAGGTCTTCGATAAGGATCACCACGCCCGTGAGGTAATCGCCTTGTGTGTAGCGGATCGACACACGGATGACCAGCGGCTGGTTGTCACAGATGCGGTCGAGTTCCAGCACGGTCCCGGCCCGTGACCGCTCGCGCAGCACGCCGGCCGCGGCGGAGGTGATCTGCTCGTCCTTGACCAGTTGAGTCAGCGGCGCGGGCAGCGAGGCACGGCGGTCCAGCCCGAGCATCCCCATCGCGGCGCCGTTGGCGTAGGCCAGACGCAGCGCGTCGTCGATGAGAAGCAGCCCCTGCGCAAGGTTGTCACACGCTGCGCTCAAACGGGAGTCGCCCGCCACCGCTGCGGGCAAGACAGCGGAGGACTCGAGCACCGCGGCGCGTTGACGGTTGAGCACGGTATCGAGCAGGCGGTTCCACGATTGGGCATCGCGTCCCAGGGTTTCATTGACACGGTGCGCATCGCTGGGAGATTCGCCGCCAGCCATCGCGTCGAGCGAGTCGTGGATCAATCCCAGGGGCCTCATCCGGCTGCGCAGGTCGCGGTACGCCAGCCAGAGGCTCGCCATCGCCGCCAGCGCGATCAGCCCGATACCCGAGAAGTTCGACCCGGTGGACGCCACCGAGCCGGTCGGGTTGGTCAGCACGTGGAGGTAGGCGCACGGGCCCTTGTCGAGTTCGATGGGGAGTGTGACCCAATTGCCGTTTCGGGTGTCGGTGGGGGGAACGTCGGCCCGGGGCAGCGAGCGAGTCTCGGCCACTTGCGGGTCGAGCGTCGAGAGCGGCGCATCGGTGTCCACGAAGACGACGCCGTCACCCAGCACGACCACCGCCCGTTGCAGGTCGAAAGCCGATGACACGCTCCGCGTGACGGCTTCAAGCCCGCCGGGGTTCTGGTCGGCAATGAACCGGGACGAGGCCGCCGCCATCGCGCGTGCGACCCGCCGCACCTCCGCATCGTGTTGAAGGGTACGGTTATCGAAGATGAAATGGTGCGACCACCACGCCGCCGCGACGCAGACGACGATGACAATCACGCCACCCCACAGGCCCACCGGCAGCGCCAGCGCCTCGCCGGGCGGCAGCGCCTTACGGAGTGATAACCTCTTGGGATGCCACCACACAGCCATGCGTCCCTCCAGAGCCGCGCGCAACCAAGCCACGGACCTCCTTGTTGGTATCGGTCTTTACGGGTGGCCTGTCCACTTGCCGACCGCGGGGTCCGTGGGCCGATAACCCCAGCCAAAAGGGGCCGATGTCAACGGACGAAGAAATCCCTAGACTGTCCACATGGTGGTGGCTTTCATGGTCATGTTCGTCGCGGGCATCGCTCTGTCACAGGCGATGAGCGACCCCCGTCAGGTCACGCTGCGCTGGCTGCGGCTGGGGGGGTTGATTGAAATCTCGCTGCTCACCGTGGCGGGAGTGGTGTGGACGGTCACGGGTGAAGCGTTTGGTGACGACCGGGGCCACGCTGTCGTTTTGAAGGTTTGCAGCGTCGGGCTTGCATTTGCGGGGGGCTGTCAACTGATGCTTGTGCAGCGCGGGTGGCGGCTGGCGCAGAGGATCGCCGCGACAGTGGGGTTCCTGACCGGGGCGGTTTTGCTAGGGGTGTTCCTGCTGCGTTACATGCCCGGGTACGGGGGCGTGACGGGTTTGCTTGCGGGCGTGGCGAGCTGTGCGCCGGCATCGGGCCTGCTCGGGGGGATGCTCATGACCATGCTGCTGGGCCACGCCTATCTCACCGCCGGGGGCGAGATGACGCAGGACCCTTTCAAGCGATTAGTCGTCATGCTCGGCGTGCTCGTCATCCTGCGTCTGGTGCTCAGCGTGAGCGTAGCGCTTTGGCCGTGGTGGAATCAGTTTGACCACGCGGGCTTCGAGGCGATGTGGGACACGGTGATGATTGTGGCGCGTTACCTCGTCGGGCTGATCGTGCCAGGCGTGTTTATTTACATGACCTATGATTGTGTCAGGCGCCGGTCGAACCAGTCCGCCACGGGCATCCTCTACGTCGCGGGTGTGCTCGTGATCCTCGGCGAGGGCGCAGCCCTGGCGCTGCTCAAGTCCACGGGATTACCTTTCTGATCCACATACCCTGCCATCACCTGCAAAGCCCAGCCCCTCCGGGGCTGGGACATCGGGTTCCTTGGTCGGCCCCGATCTCGACCCGGAGCCGTTATCCCCTTCCCTCGAATCGCAACCCCCCCGTCGACGCCATCGCCGGCACCGCGACAGCCCGGTCCTCCACGATCTGCCGATACACCGTGGCCAGGTCGTCGCAATAGCGTTTTCGGCTGAAAAAGCTGTACGCCTCGTGTCGGGCTGTGTCGCGCAGCTTCCACGCCAGTTGCTTGTCGGCGTCGAGTTGCTCAAGTCGGTGTGCCAACACGCGCGGCCCGTCGGGCTTGGCCAACAGCGCCGAGTGGCGGTCTTCGAGCACCTCGCAGTTCTCGTACGTTGCCAGCCCCACGATCGGCACGTTTGCCGCCATCGCCCAGAGCGTGCTCATCGTCGAGCCCTCCGTGACCACCGCAAAATCGCACCCCGGCAGCACACTCCACGGTGCAGCCAAACGCCCGTCCGTGATGACCATCCCGTGCCGACCCAGAGCGCGCATCGATTCAGCCGACCCCAGCCGATGCAGCAGGTCGGGGTGCATCGCGATCCGCCAGTTCGATGCGTCGGACCGATCCGCGTTGTGCTGATCCTGTACCGTTTGCAGGATCGAGGCCGCCAGCGTGACCGTGCGCGCATCGGTCATGCGGGGGTCGTCACTGAGCACGCCGATGACACGGTGCGAGTCGCTGGCTTTCCATGCATTTCGGATCGCGGCACGTTGGGCCTGCACGACGCGCGACAGGTCGATCGCCGGCCGGAGCGTGTGGACCGTGTGTTCACCCACGCCCCGAGTCAGGAGCGATCGGCGGATCATCGCGCTGACGGTCAGGATGGTTGTCGATCCCTCGGTGTTTCTGGTAAGCGTGCGCACCCAGTGGGCCTGCCGATCGGTGGGACAGTGCGTGAGTGTGAGCAGCCGCGGCGTCCTGCGCATCACCAGCGAGGCAAGCGTAAGTGAAGCGACCGACCAGCAGTGGACGAGGTCGAACGGGCCGAATTCCCGCAGAAAACGCCTGAGCACCGGCCAACCGAGCAGGGGCTTGCCCAGCGGGACGCTCCCGCGTGACACCTCGGACAGCCCGACCCCGACGGCGTCTTGCCCGAGTTGTTCCCCACCGAGCAGGAACACGCGCTGCCCGATATCACCCAGCCGACCCATCGCGTCGGACAGCAGCGCCAACGTGGTCGGGCAGGCGTGTGGCCCGTCGGCGTCGATCAGGTGCAACACTTGCATAGACGTGCGGTTTACGGGTACGGGGTGACGGGGCTATCAAACCGGGATCACGATTTCACCCCGGTATCCGTGGCTCAAACTTCCGGGGGGGGGGTCAGGGTTTGAGGGAGGAGCCGGGCTCGGGGGGGAGGTGGTCGTAGAAGAGGTGGGCCGCGCCCACACCTAAACGATCCGCGATCTCCCTTGCGACCATGCTGACCTCGCCGACGGCGTTGTCTTCCGAGGCGATCGGTCGGTCGAAGCGCACGACCACGGGCGAGCCGACCTTGTCGTCTTTCTGCTCGGCGGATTGCGGGACGGGGAAGAGCCGTTTGCCCGTGAGGGTGTCGATGACTTTCACGCGCGCCACGGCGTAGGGCTGGAGCAGGGTCGGGCTTGGCCTGTCGATGCCGGCGTTCTCGATCCAGATGTGGATGACCTGCTGAGCGCCCAGGTCCTTGCCGACCACGTCGACCGGCGTCGAGGCGTACGCCCTTCCCCGCCGAAGCTGATAGGACGCGAGGTCTTGAGGGTCGATGACCGTGGTCAATGTTTTGGCTTGTGTGAGGTCGAATCCGACCCGCGCCGCGATGACGCCGGTCAGGGCCGGGTTGCCCAGCTTGCCCAGCGGGTCGTCGACAAGCACGAGTGTCGGACGGTCTTCGAGCTTGTAGAGGGCCTTGATCTTGGACGGCGCGATGCCGTTAGCGACATAGCCCATCAACTCGCAGCCCGCGCCGAGCGCCAGCGTGCAGAACAAGGCAAAATAGACAGCCGGGCGTTTCAATCCTTTGTCTCCTCGTGCTGCTGGAAGAGGTCGGCCACGGCCTGGCCGAAGGCGTTGAGCGTGCCCAGTTCGATCTCGCGTTCGTCGGCGTCGACCACACCCAGCGGTCGGTCGGGGGGATAGGCCGATTTGACCGTCGAGGCGTAGACCGCGTTGTTGGGTTCCTCGGCTTGGCTCGAAGCCACGTAGACCTGCCCGACGATCACGCCCTGCCAGACGTGTTTGTTGCCCGGCTCGTGCGTGGTGTATTGCACGAGGTCGACGTGGACGATCCGCGAGACCTTGAGCTTCTCGAGCAGTTGCGAGTAGGGGCTGGCGTCCCAGTAGCTGTTGCGACGCTGGAACTCAAACACCTGATTAGGATCGAGCACCGTCACACCCTCGACACCCGTGGCGATCCGGCCCGCGATGGCCTTGCCCACCGCAAGCGGCGCATCGGGGTAACGGTAGAGCGTGTATTCATCAGCCGAGACGAGCACCGCGACGCTCTGGTTGGCCAGGCCGGTGTATTCGGCGTTGACCCGCACGGTGGTCTTGTTGTCCCCCGCCACGCCGTGCGCCACCCACCCGAGGATGTTGCAACCCGTCAGGCCCAGCGACACCAGGCCCAGCACAGCGCACACGGCCGGTCGCATCACGGTCGATTGTCTGTCTAGGTGTAACAAGTTCAATCTAATCATGTGTCACCTTATCACGATCAGGATTTTATAGACCCACGCGATGAGCACGAAGGCCCCGTAGCCCAGCACGACGCGCGGCCGCCACAGCGCCCTGCCCAGCGGTCCGAGCGAGCCACCGTACACGAACGCGACCCCGCTGACGACCGCCATGCACGCGGTAAACAACGCCAGCACGCAGGCCGCCGGCTGGTTGATGAACGATTGCACAAGACTGCCGTGCGCCGCGAGGGAAAACGATGTCGTGTACCCGCACGTCGCACAGGGCAGGCCCGTGGCCACGACAAAGCCGCACGGCGGCAGGCCAAGCTCTTCGTGTGTGCCCATACCCCGCGCGTCCGGCCGGAGCCAGGCCCCCACGAACAGGACCCCGAATGTCACGATAAAAACCGCTCCCGATACGATCCGGTTTGTCAGGCTGCTCACAGGCACCGCGGTCGGCGGCTGGAGCAGGTCGGCGTTGTGGGGTGTCGTGGTCATGGGATGAACAACAAGCCTACGCCGTGATGTCCCGCGCGGCAACGCCGATATGATGTAGGGATGTCAAAGATTCGACTGGTCCCCGGTGATCGCCACGAGGCCGACGGCCCCGCCATCGGTGATGCTCTGCGACGACGGCAACTCCGTCGCCGGCTCAGACGCAGACGTTCCGTGGCCATCCTGCCCTCCGCCTGCACCCTGGGCAATGTCCTGTGCGGTTTTGCGGCCGTCTTTTTTGCCTCGCGCCCGCAGGACACCGTGATGCTCTGGAACTGGACGCCGCTGACCATCGCGTCGGTGTGCGTGTTCGTCGGCATGGCCTTCGACGCGCTCGACGGTCGGCTTGCCCGCATGACCCACCAGACCTCCGACCTGGGCGGCCAACTCGACTCCATGGCCGACATGGTCACGTTCGGCCTGGCGCCCGCGTTCCTGACGGTGCAACTGGTCAACATCGGCGCGCCGTTTCTTTCCGAAAAACACGACACCTACCTCAACCGCACCGCCTTGGTCGTCGCGGGCATCTACGTCGCCTGCGCCGCGCTGCGGCTGGCACGCTTCAACATCGAAGTGAACCTTGCCGAGAACAAGGACCACATGAGCTTCAAGGGCATGCCCTCGCCCGGCGCCGCCGGCACCGTGGTCAGCCTCATCCTTCTCCACCAGCACCTCCTGGCCCACCAGGTCGGCGACACGATGGGCTGGCTCAGCCGAACCGCCGCGATCGGCATCGTCCCTATCACCTTGTTAGTCGCCTTCGGCATGGTCAGTCGGCTGCGCTACGCTCACGTCCTCAACCGCTACATCCGCGGCCGGGCACGCTTCGGCAACTTCGTCAAGGCCATGATCGTCCTGATGCTCCTGCTCATCTCCCCCCACATCGCGGTGGCAACGGCGTTCGTGTTTTACGCCTTGAGCGCCCCGGCGGCGTGGGTGTGGAGATCGATCAACAAAGGCAGATTCAACACAGAGGCACAGAGGCGGGGAGAAAAGAAAGAGGAAGACGGGATAACGGGATCGGCTGGATTCACGGGATCAGACCAGGGGCACGGATCATAATCCTGTTGATCCAATGAATCCTGTTATCCCGTCAATTCCTGAAAAATCATTTCTCCCACGGCGTGATCTCTTCCATCCAGCCGCGCTCGCCTTTCTGGCTGGGCGGGGTGGTGTCGAAGACGGATTCATCGACCGGCTCGTTGGTTTTCACCTCACGGAGTTTGAAGACCCGTTCGTCGCCGCTGGCTTCTTTGACCGTGCGGACCTTCATGGGTAACAGGGTGTGGGGGTCGTATTCGATGTGGAGCTGGTCGTAGTCCATCTTGCGCGGGTCGTGCGGGGTGTAGACGAGGTGTAACGGGGGATGCTCGCCCTCTTCATTCTGAATGGAAACCGTGAAGCGTTCGAGGATGGTCTTGCGGTCGGCGCGAAGGGGGATGGGGAACGGACCCTGGCCCGTGGCGAGGGGGTCGGGCCGTGCGTTGTTTCCCGGGTCTTGGCCCTGAACTTCCGGGTCTTTGTCTTGAACTTCCGGGGGCGGGGGGGTGATCTGGCGTTTGAGGAATTGTTTTTTGTCGTCGTTGCGTTCGACGAGCCACGTACCGTCGAAGACCCACCATCGGTCCTGGTTTTCGAGGCCACGGTCGGCAATCACGCGGTCGAAGTGGACGGCGAACTTTGCGGGCGGGCCGGCGGCGTAGTGGATCGTCCCGAAGCGGCGCTGGGTGTCGCCGGTGAGCGGGCTGACCTGATCGAACGTGACCTCGGCTGAAAGGGTCCGGATGTCTTTCTGGCGCTCGGCGATGCGGTCGAGGGTGTCGTTGACCTCGGCTTCATTGGGTGCGGGAGTCACAGCATCAACGTCGCGGGCCTCGACCTGCGCGGGGGCGTCGGCCGGGGTGGCGGTGTCCGGGCCGTCGGCTGTGCCCTCGTCCACCGTGGCACATGCGATGGCAGACAGGCCTAAGCACGCGCTGCACGCCCAGACCCGCACGATTGTGGTCATACGCAATTTCATCACATTACCCCTTGGCCACCTGCACCCGGACGTTCGGCATGGCATTGAGCGTCGCCAAAGCCTCATCCATGCGAGCGCCCTGGGCCTTGATGGCCCTGAACTCGAGCAGGTGTGCCCCGATGTTCACGACGATCGCCACGGCCGCGATAAACAGGTGGACCTGCCCGGACCACACCGCGCCGGCCGTCGGGTCCGCCCCCGCCCCGGCGAACATGGCCACCATCGTCACGAGGATCGGCGTCATGATGAGGGGGAAGGCTTTTCGCTTGGCCCGCGCCCCCGGCTGGGCAAACTTCCCGGGCGAGATCCCCGCCTTGTCCGTCGCCGCCTGCAGCCATTTGCTCGTGCCCATGAAGTAGGTGTAGACCACCACGTGCGTGAGTGTGACCATCAGCCCCGCGCCGATGCCCAGCGCGATGTGGTAACGATAGACCGCTGTGGGCAGGTTGTCCGCCCCGACCGCGCCCAGCCCGAGCACAAAATTGGTGCAGAGCACCAGCAGGTTGGCAACCACCAGACCAATAAAGAGCGTGACCATGCGGGTATTGTAGGATTTTGCACAGCGATCCGGGTGGCCGGCGACTAGCGGTCCATGGTCGGTCAACATAAGATTCGAGTCGGCGTGATCGGCCGCATTGAAGGCCCAATCCTCTCCTATGACCGATACCCCGTGTCTATATTGTGGCCGGTGCGAGAGTGTGGGGCTGTTCCCCGTCGTGGACATGTTCGGCGACCACTATGAACTCCGGCGTTGCCGGGGTTGCGAAGCGCGATACCTCTGTCCACCGCCGACCACTCAACAACTCGCCAGGGCTTACGACGCTTCTTATTACGGGGCCGGCGAAGACAAGTTCGAGTCCACCATTGAAAAGGTGCTGGGTTACTTCCGTCGGCAGCGTGCCGCGCGGCTGTCCAAAGCATTGGGCGGCCACGGGCGGGTGTTGGACCTGGGCTGCGGCAACGGTGAGTTCCTCAAATCTCTGATGGCACTCGGTGATTTCGAGGCACACGGAATCGAGCTCGAGGGCGGATCGGCTCAACGGGCTGCTAAGGTCGAGGGCCTGCACCTCAAGATCGGCACACTCGATGTCGGGCTCTACCCCGAAGCCCACTTCGATGCGGTGACGATGTTCCATGTCTTCGAGCACCTGCCCGACCCGGCGCGTGTGCTGGATGTCGTGGGCAAGGTCCTCAAGCCCGGCGGGCTTCTGGTCATGTCGTTCCCCAACATCGACAGTTGGCAGGCACGCTGGTTCAAGGGCGACTGGCTCCACCTCGACCCGCCCCGCCACCTCTTCTTCTTCAGGCCGGCGGATTTTCAAAAGCACATGGCTGACCGCGGCTACCACGTCCTGCGAAAGCGATTCTTTTCCATTGAATACAACCCCTTCGGGTTCCAGCAGAGCCTGCTCAACCGCTGGTGCGGACAACGCGAGGTGTTGTACGAACACCTCAAGGGCAACACGACCTACGCCCCCGAACAGATGAAACACGTGAAGTGGCACGCGCTCTTCTGGAAGCTGACCGCGCCTCTTTTCGTGCTCAGCGACGTGGTCGAGTCCGCCACGGGCCGGGGCGCCACGGTTGAAATCCTCCTGCAAAAAACCGCTGGGCCTGACGCGGGCGGCCCCCCGGTTGCCGGCTGACCCGGACAATCAGACAAGGTAGAATAGCCCGATGTTCAACGGCAAAAAGGTCGTCGTGGTCATGCCCGCCTACAACGCGGCGGTCACGCTGGAGCGCACCTACAACGAGGTCATGTCGCAGGGCTGCGTGGACCTGGTCATCGTCGTCGACGACGCCAGCAAGGACAACACGCTCGAACTTGCGGAGAAACTGCCCAACACCCTTGCCCACCGGCACGAGGTCAACAAAGGCTACGGGGGCAACCAGAAAACATGCTACCGACTGGCCCTGGAGAACGGGGCCGACGTGGTCGTGATGGTCCACCCCGATTACCAGTACACCCCGCTGCTCATCCCCGCGATGGCGACGATGATTGCCAACGGCCTGTACCCCTGCGTGCTCGGCTCACGGGTGCTCGGCGGTAAGGCGCGCAAACAGGGCATGCCCTGGTGGCGCTATGTCGCCAACCGTTTCCTGACCCTCTACGCCAACATCATGACCGGTGCTAAGCTCTCCGAGTACCACACCGGCTACCGCGCGTTTTCGAGGGAACTGCTCGAAGCCCTCCCCCTCGAACGCAACTCGGACGACTTCGTGTTCGACAATCAGATGCTCATGCAAATCCTCTGGAAGGGCTACACCATCGCCGAGGTGAGTTGCCCGACGAAATATTTTACAGACGCCTCGTCGATCAACTTCATCCGCTCGTGCAAATACGGCCTGGGCTGCATGGCCGCGGCCACACGGTTTTTCCTGGCCCGCCGCGGGCTGCTCAAGCCCGGCCCGTTCACGGACCAGGCCTGAGTTCTTCCATGTCAACACCCCTCCTTCTTTAGAGGGAGGGGCTGGGGGAGGGTGCTCCGAGACAACACCGACAGTTGGAAAGCTAATGAATTGCCATGCAGCACATCCCCTCCCCAACCCCTCCCCTTCAAAGGGGAGGGCTTTTCGTACACTTTCTGAGATCGCAATCCTCAATTACACCCGCGCCCGCCGGTCCGGGCCAATCGGGATAACACACGCCAGAGACACCTCATGAGCCAGTTGATGCAATGGGTCCGAAAGAACGAGCGAGCCATGATCTGGCTCATACTGTCGCTGATGGTGATCGTGGTCTACAACCGTGCGCTCTACTGCGGCTTTGTGGATTACGACGACAACGGATACCTCTTCCTCAACAAGCGTATCCCGTTGGGCCTGACGTGGGACAACTTCAAGTGGGCCTGGACCACCTTCGAGATGGGCAACTGGCACCCGTTGACCTGGCTCTCCTATCTGCTGGATGTCAACCTCTTCGGGGAGACGGCGGCGGGCTTCCATTTCACCAACATCGTCTTTCACCTGCTCAACGGCGTGCTGGTCTACCACGTGCTTCGACGGTACTTCGGGGGGCTCCGTGCCGCGCTGGTGGCGGCCATGATCTGGGCGATCCACCCCCTGCACGTCGAATCCGTCGCGTGGGTCTCCGAACGCAAGGACGTGCTGTCGATCTTCTTCGGCCTGATCACGCTGCTCAACTACCACAGCTACGTCAAACGCCCGAACACGGGTCGGTACCTGCTCTTCACGCTGATGCTTGCCCTGTCGCTGGCGGCCAAGCCCACGCTCGTCACCCTGCCGTGCCTGATGCTCGTGCTCGACTTCTGGCCACTCAAGCGGGTGAACATGGCAGGGTCCCGGCGGGATATGTTCAAGAGCCTGGGCCGACTGACCCTCGAAAAGCTGCCCCATTTCTTGATGGTCATCGCGGTCAGCGCCCTGACCATGTTCGCGCAGACCAAGGCCATGGCGGCCCCCCTGCCCTGGCCCTTCCGTGTCTCCATCGTCCTCGTGGCCTACACGTGGTACATCCAGAAACTCTTTGCCCCCGGGGCGCTGACGGTCCTCTACTTCCAGAAAATCAACTGGGCCTACTGGCACATCGTGGTCTGCGTCGTCGTGCTCGTGCTCATCACGTGGCTTTCCGTGCACGAACGCAGACGCAGGCCCTACCTGCTCGTGGGCTGGCTGTGGTTCCTCGGCACGATGGTGCCCGTCGTCGGGGTGGTCCGCGTCGGGCTTCACAGCTACACCGACCGATACAGCTACTTCCCGCACATCGGCTTGCTCGTCATGGTCGTCTGGGGCGTCGTGGAACTGCTCGACCGTTACCCGATCAAACGCATCGTCACCGGCTTCTGCCTCACCGCCATCATGGCTGTGCTCATGGTCAACGCCTATATCCAGGTCGGGTACTGGGACGACTCCATCACGCTCTTCACCCGTGCCGTCGACGCCGACGCCAAGAACCCCGCCGCCCTGTTCAACCTCAGCGCACTCTATTTCAATCAGGGCGACGAAAAGGCCGCGGTGGACTATCTCGTCCAGGCCTACAAGGCGAACCCGGGAGACACCAATGTCATCGTCCGCCTCGGGGGCGTGGACCAGAAGCACGGCCAGACGATTTCCGCGATCAAGTGGTTCAAGCTCGCGTTGAGCCTCGACTTCACGAACGCCAACGCCTGGGCCAGCCTCGCCACCGCCTACATGGACCTAAATTCCTACGGCCAGGCCCGGGGCGCAATCAATCAGGCCCTCATCAACGAACCGAAAAACGCTTACTCCAACTTTATTGCGGGACTGATCTGCCAACACGACGGGGATTTCGTTCAGGCTCTGCAGCACTACCGTGCCATCGTCCATAATGACGACGCCCCCGATTACCAAGTCCTCCGCGAGATGGGTCGAACGTATCTCTCCCTTCACAATCGAGACAAAGCCCGCAAGTGTCTCGAAGAATCACTCAAGATCGACCCCTATCAGAAAACCACGATCCAACTTCTGGAACTGGTAAACAATACCAGCCTCGACGACGAAGCACTCTCTCAGGAGCGACTTCTCCAGCCGCAGGGCATCCACGACATGACCTATTATGGCAAGGAAGGTTCGTCCTACGAACCGGGCTTTGACTACGGCCCGAAAGTCCTTGAGTTTGAGCAAAACAGCCTTAAGCGACCGAAGATTTCAAGCTAACTTAATGTTACACCACGACTGGCTTCCACTTTGATTCTTGATCGATGTTTACCCCGGTGCGGCATCGCCCCATCGCGAGATCTTTCCCCATGTCTGGCGGTGCCTTAATACAGATGTATTTGGTCATCGGACCATTGTGGTTAGAAAAAAACGGCTGCCCTTTCGGACAGCCGTTTTGAGATTGTCTTGAGGCTTGATTTCAAGCCCTGATACTCTTGGCTCAGTCGAGCTTGAGAACGTCGGCGGAAGTGAGCGAGGCGTTGGACGAGAAGATGTTGCTCACGGTCACGGTGTTGAACAACACACCCTTGTTGACCATGTCGGTCTCGTGGCCGGCGTGGGCGTCGCCCCAGCCGATGCCGCCTTCCCAGTTCTTGGTGGTGTCCAGGTTGACCCACAGGCCACCCTTGGCGCTGTTTGCGGTGCTGGCACCACTCTTCGAGGCACCGGCGAAGTCAGCCACGATCGGCGTCGAAGCGCTGGTGTCGTTCTTGAAGAAGGTGCTGTTGGGGCGGAGCATGGCGTAGCTGATGTTGGATGTCGCAGCGACGCTCGTGCCTGTGAAGGCCGTGACGCTCTGGTCCAGCGGGCTCATCGCCAGCTTGGCGTCAAGACCGTTGCGGAACAGGTAGCCGAATTGCTCGGCGGCAACGGCACTGGTCGGGATGGCAGACACGCCGGCCGTGGTCAGGTTGCTGCTGCCCAGGCCTTGGAACTTGTCGCTGAGCTGGTCGGCGTCAAGAACCATCTTCTTGACGATGCCGGCCAGCTGGGTGCTGTTCTTCATCTTGTTGGCGGTTCGGCGGGCTGCACCGAGGGCCGGGAGCAGGATCCCGACCAGCAGGGCGATGATCGAGATGACCACCAGCAGCTCGATGAGCGTAAAGGCAGTTTTCTTCCAGTTCATTCGAGGTCTCCAATGTTAATGGATGAGACAGATTTTTTGGGTCTAGGCAGCCGCGGGCTTTTGGTCGGTCTTCGGTTCGGTCTTCGCTGGGGTTGTGTGGAACGCCCACACGCGCGAAGAAGACGATGGATATGATTCCGAACCTCGAACTCTCCTTAGCCGTACGATTGCGGTCGACCCAACCAACGCGGAGGCGAAACACTCGCCTCGATAACCCAAGCAACCCAGCCAACTGGAGACAGGCGTCAGACCAGTCGGCCACCCCGATGCCCGGAAGGTTCCGCTCAACGACCCCATCAGACCAGCCGGTCGTGAAGCCCAAACTTCACGCCACAAAGCAAGCCATTCTCGGGCTTGCTCCGCACGCATCGGGGCCGCTGTGAACAGCCGTCACGAGGCGTTTGATCTGAGGGTTCGTTCTGTGGGGACCGGTTGGAGGGAGGGTTCGCTTGACGCGTCGGTGGATGAATGAGCCGAAAGAAAAATTAAATGGCAATGAGAACCGCTGACCGACGAGCCGTGTAATCCTGTTCTGCCCAGTCCCACCAGGCTGAACCTACTAAGTAGAATACCTAGCGGCTGTGAATCCTGTCAAGGCTCCGGGGCAAATCTTTCTAATAAAGTGGATAACCTGTGCGGTCGGACGGTTGGGGGCTGCCGGGGGCGCTGTCGTTAATACGGGTTTTTTGCCCGGGGTCAGGCGATTTGACCAGACCGTTTGGCCGTGACTCGGAAAAGACGATGGGATATGATGACGCCCTATGGCCAGCAAACGCCCGACTAAACCGTCGCAATCCCCTGTCCCGGCCACACTTGACCGCCGGGCCCACCCCAAACCATACAGCCCGATCCGGCCCCGTCGCCTCCGTCGGGGCATCCCCCTGCGTGATGCGGTGGCCGACGTCCGACTCCACCCGCAGGACCTGATCTACCCGATGTTCATCCACCCCGGCGACCGCGCGATCCCCGTGGCCTCCATGCCGGGCGTGAGCCAGCTCCCCGTCAAGGGTGCAATGAACCTCATCCGCGACCTGTCCAAGGCCGGCTTAACGCAGTTCATCTTCTTCGGCGTCACCCCCCCGGAAATGAAAGATGGGACCGGTTCGTATGCCCGCCATCCCGATGCGCCGGTCAATCGCCTGACCAAAGCCGTGCGCGACGCCGGGCTGGACGTGGTGGTCTACAACGATCTGTGCTTCTGCGAGTACACCGACCACGGCCACTGCGGCGCGCTGGACAGTCACGACCACGCGATGGTGGTGGCCAACGACGCGACGCTCGAACTGCTCGGTCAGACAGCCGTCGCTCAAGCGCAGGCCGGCGCGGATGTCGTCGCCCCCTCGGGCATGATGGACCACATGGTCGCCGCGATAAGACAGGCCCTCGACGCCGCGGGTTTCGAGAACGTGGCCATCCTCTCCTACAGCGTCAAGTACGCCTCGAACTTCTACGGCCCGTTCCGCGACGCCGGCCAGGGCCACATCGCCGGCGGCGGCGACCGCAAGAGTTACCAGATGGACTACCGCCGATCCCGCGAGTGGCGCACCGAACTCGAAGCGGACATCGCGGAGGGTGCCGACATGGTGATGGTCAAACCGGCTGTGCCGTACCTCGACATCCTGAGCCAGATGCGCCGGGTTACGAGTTTGCCGTTAGCCGCTTACCACGTCAGCGGCGAATACGCGATGCTCCACGCCGCCGCGGAAAAAGGTTGGCTCGACCTGAAAAACACGGCGATCGAAACGACGATCGCCATCAAACGCGCGGGGGCGGATCTGATCCTGACCTACTTCGCGCCGAAGTTGGTGGAGTGGTTGGGGTGAGGGGGTTTGTTGATGTACAATACACCTTGTTAGGTATCGGATCGTTGTATAATCAACCGTTAGGAATCTTCCGTGGGTTACGATCTACTTATCATTGATACCGATCAAAGTCTCAAGCCAGACGAGGCGGAGGATTTATTTTGTGATGCGATGGATTCGACCTTCGGAGAAACTGAGGCGACCGACAAAATCTGTACGTTTCATCGTGAATTGATCGCGCGCTTTCATACAGTAGATGACTCTAATCTTCCATGGAGTCACGAGTTCGGAGGAGCGATAAATACGTTATACATTGAGTGCGTGTGGCCGCGGGCAGATGAGGTCGACTTTGCCGTTCGCTCCCTTGCAGCAGCACACAGCTTAGTCGTGTTCGACCCTCAGACTCTGCAGTTGCACCGTCCAGAAGAATGGAATCCCCAGAATTGGAAACCGGTTACCGCGACAGAGGAATGGAAGGGTTCGACACCATTGCGTCGAAAACGATGGTGGCAGTTTTGGCTTAGCAAGTAGCCCGAGCGGGGTAGGGTGGGTCGAGGAGCGAAGCGACGGACCCACCACGCATGGAAGTGGGATGCTCGAACAACTTGGTGGGTCCGCTCCTTTGGAGCTTGACCCACCCTACACCCTGACATCCTGTTATCCCCCAGCTCGACGCAGCGTTTGCCGGGTGCCACATGGCGTGGCCGCGAAGGCCGCCATGTGTTGTGTCTCCCGTGTAGTGGTCAATCCAATGACGCCTCGACACTCCCGTCGCCTTGTCCTGAAGGAATCTTTGGCTGTTCGGGCGTTCTTGGGTGAGGGGTGTGGGGCTGCGCTTTCGAGAACACAAACCACCCAAATATGCATACCCATAAGTCGGACGAGATGACCCTTCCGATCGGTCGGGGTGGTCGGTTGTTCTTGCGTCTCCCGCACATGGCGGCCTAGGCGGCCACGCCATGTGGCACCCCGCACCCCGGCGAAGGCCGCCATGTGTTTCGTGCCGATTGCGTGCTCCATAACTAATCATTAACCTCGACCCATGTCATCACCCCGCCGTCTCCTCCGCCGGATCGAACACCCGGGACACGGGCGGTACCTGACGTTCTCCTGCTACCACCGATTGCCACTGCTCAACAATGACCGCATCAGGGACCTGCTGGTCGAGCGTCTGACCTACCTCAAATCCAAACAGAACTTCCGCCTCTATGCGTGGGTCTTCATGCCCGAACATGTCCACCTGTTACTCCAGACAGCATCGGTTGACCTGACCGTCGAAAAGATTCTCAACACCCTCAAGGCCCGTTTTGCGCAACAGGTCATCGGGCGCTGGTGGGAGATCAATGCCCCGATCCTTCAGAAGATCACCGACCCCCGCGGCGTCACCCGATTCTGGCAGGCCGGCGGCGGGTACGACCGCAACATCGTCAGCGACCACGAGAGTTTTGAGAAGATCGATTACATCCACAACAACCCTGTGCGACGCGGGCTGGTGAAAACACCAACGGATTGGAAATGGTCCAGTGCCCGATGGTATGCGGGTGATCTCTTGTCCGGGCCTTCGATGGACCCTTTGTGATTTCGGGAGTCATTGAACGTCCGCACATGGCGGCCTTCGCGGCCACGCCATGTGGCACCCCTTGGACGCTATTTGGAGCGACGGACACCCCTAGAGCATTCCCAACCCATCCGTAGCGCGTTCGGCGCTTGTTAGGTATTGCGCCCTGGGCGGCTTGCGTGTACGTTGTGCTCACACTCACGGTCGAGTGTTCAAGGAGCCAACGGATGGGCGCAGCGTATTCACAGGACT
>WGMF01000048.1 GCA_016125215.1 Phycisphaera sp. | reverse complement strand
AGACGCAATTGATGGGCAACGTGCGATCGTATCTGCGAAGCACGCAGCGCCGCCCCGGCAAGGTGAAGCGGTTCTTTAAGGAGCCGAACGTCGCCTACGCCGCCGCGTAATGTTCACGGCTTATCGCTCGGAGTAATAACTTGCTTCATCAAGTCTCTCACTGCCGTAAGCGGGCCGACTCGGGTGTTGTTGGCCAGCATCACGCCGATGATCGGGAAGAATCGTTTGCTGTACCGGATGTCCGTCGCGATGGGGACAATCGCGCGCACCGCCGCGGCGTACAGCCACCACTCCTCGTGCCCGAGCCAATACGCCAGCCGATCCACGTGCGGCGTGATCTGGTCGGGGCGCCCCATCGCCAGGACACGCAACGCCGCTTCGACTACCCACCAGGATTCCTCAGGATCGGTAATCATGGTGCCGGCGAGTTCGAACATTTCATCAGTGCGCAGTTCCACGGGCAGCGCGCCATTCTTGCCGTGGCCGGTAAGCCCCTGCAAGCCGGCGCGGCGTGCCCTGGGATCGTCGGATTTGAGCAGTTGCAGGATCAGATCGGCCCGCCCACGTTTGGCCATCTCACCCGCCGCCGCGGCGCGGATGCCGTGATCGATGTGGTAGGCGTAGGCCAGCAGCTCCTCGTCCGTCACGTCGGGGCGGCCAAGCATCTGGAAGATAGGCATTGACGCGTGGATCTTGAGCCTTTCCAGGCTGAGGTCCAACCGCTTGCCGGGCGCGTATTCACCCGGGGTCATGGAGTAGAAAACATCATCCGCCGCCGTGCCCCACGGGCGATCGGGCAATTCGTAAGTCTGTGAGTATTTCGTCGCCGGTGCGCCGAAGATGCGCAGCTTCTTGCGGGGCAAGGTGTAGATCAGCGGGATGTAGTTGCCGTTGGGGTGCGAGCCGCTGTTGATGCGGGTGTAGCTGACGTTCTGACCATCAGCCCAGCCAAACGTGCCCTCGTGGGTGCGAGCGAGTTCGTACATCCAGCGGCGCTCGTCCATGAACGTGCGGTAGGCCTCGGGGCGCTTGTCTTTGACCAGGCCCATGGCCGGGCCGCGCCACAGTTCACCGATGCCCCCGCCGGTGTGCCCGTGGAAGAGCCAGCTTGTGGTGTAGAAGCTCTTGGTCGCACAGATGTCGCGTGCCTTGGCGTAAATCGAGTCTTCGCCCTTGGGCGAGAGGTTGGCGGCGGCGGCCATCGTGAAGGCGAGCTTGGCGACCTTGCCGTTGTCCGTCATCCCCGTTTCGGGCAGTTGGTCGCCGTAGGCCACAATGCCACGCCCCGCGTAGCGGAAGATGTGGCGAAAGCCCTCTTCAAAGGTGCGCTGATCCACGTCGACGCCGCACTCCTTGGCCAGCAGCATGAACGTGTTGGCATGCACTCCCGCAGCGTTGAGGTGGCCGCCTCCCATGTACTTGTAATTCACACCCCCGCTGCCCATCCAACTCCCGTTGTACATCGTGTCGCGCAGCTCGTTGCACATCGCCTTGATCGCGGGCAAAACAACCTTGTCCCCGGTCCTGAGGTAGTACTCGCAGTGGGCGATCCCCGTGTAGCCAATCGACCAGGTGTGGCCCATGTGGGTCTGGTCAAAACCCTCGCCGTAGCGCGCGTGGTAGCGCTTGCCGACCTCGTCCAGGTCTTTCTGCTCACCGGTCGAGAGCATGAACAGCGCAGCACCCCAGCCCCAGTTCTCCTGCTTGCGAAGCCAGTCCGCCATCTCGCGGACGATGCGGTCGGACTTCGCGCAGTTCATCGGCCATGTCGCGCTGTACGCCCCCATCACGGGGATGTTGAACTCGACCGGATAGGCCTGGGCGTCAGGCTCATCCTTGATCATGAGCCGCACGACACCATCGGTCGCTTCAATCTTCGTGATCATGTTGCCCAGTTGCACACGTGGGTCGATGTCTTTGAGCACCTCGCCATTGATCGACGTGATGATCTGCATCGGCCTGAGCTTGCCGGTGGATGCCGCGGGCGAACCCTCCTCCACGCTCTTGATGTACATGGTGAAGTTGGGTTTGCGCAGTTCCAGCGCCAGGCCGATGGGACCCAGGCGACCGATGTCCTGGCGGGGCAAGTTGGGATCGGGGTAATAGTGGAACTGCGGCCTCTCCACGTAATACCCGTCAACCTGGGCGTGGCCGACGCGAGCGGCGGTGGCGATGGTCAAGGCGACGATGAGCAGATGTTTCATGATCTGACTACCTGGGTTGTGCGGGCGCTGCACAACGCGACACGCCCGCGGACGGGGTTTGGCTGCGAAGTCACTCTTTGTTCGATCAGCCTCCGAGTCCAGCGCCAGTGGGTCACTTCCACGGCGGTACTCTTGCCCTCGATCTTCTTGGGCTTGGTGATCCAACCTTTGCTCAATACTGCTCCATCTCCTCGATTGGGATCATCTGCCGATTGAAGAACCGATGCCAGCCGTATTGGGTGCCGCCAAACCCGGGCAGACGGTGGAGGATGTACTCCTTGACGCTGCCGTCCTGTCGGGCGTAGTTGGCGGAGGCGGTTTCGATGGTATAGCCGACGTTTAACGACCAGTTATCGTCTCCCCACAAGTTACCCATCTCGGTGTGGTTGGCGAACGTGGTGTAGGTTGTATTGCCGCGAAAGAGGAAGCGATCGGAGAAGAGGATTTTCGTGCTGTAGTTAAAGTAATCGATGTCTTCATCCACCTTCTTCATGACCCAGTCATCGCTGGCAGGGCTCTTCGTGGTCATCGAGAAATAAAACTGGTAGCCGATGGCAGCGGCGCTGAGGTTCTGCGGCCCCAGCGGGCACAACTCGACCGGCGAGCGCGGCGCCCCCTTGGCCCCCCAGTAATCCCGCATCACCCGTTGGACGAGCGTCCGGTAGGGCCCCGCATTGCCCCCGTTTACTCCCGAAACACCCCCCAGCGGGTGCGAGGACATGGTGTATAGAAACTGATTGAATTGCTCAGCCCATATGGAAGTGCGATAAAACGAGACGGGACCGAATCCCGGCAACCCCATATCCGAAGAAGAAGCCGCGGGGTAATACTGCTTGTTGTCGGCGGTGTAGGTGAGCGTTCCGACGCTGATCTGCCGCAGGTTGCTGCCGCAGATCACTTTCCGGGTCACATAACGGGCCTGCTTGAGGACGGGCAGCAGTATCGCCATCAGCAGGGCAATGATCGCGATCACGACCAAAAGCTCCATGAGCGTGAAGGCCTTACGCATATGTACTCCCTGATTCATTGCCGCACACGGTCAGAAGGCGACGCACACGCCACAAGGAGTGAGCCGTCATCTAAGGATCAATTCATGCTGCCACGCCGCCGACCCGCGATCAGCGCACAGCCCAGGCCCAGCAAAGCGAGCGAGCCGGGCTCGGGGACGGCGACAATGGTGATCAGTTCGGACAGTGCGTAAACACCGCGGCCAGACTGGTGGGCTTCGTCGCCACCGTTGATCCAGCCGGAGTCTGTTTGAGCGTAGCCGCGCCGGACTCTTGTCTGACCGCTATTCGGGCCAAGGGAGCGGGCGTTGGCCGTGCCGTCGGCATTGGTTCCGGTATGGGCGATAAAGCCAGTTCCGACACCCGCGATCGTGACCCCATCCTTTTCGATATCAATCGCGGTCATGATCGTGCCATCCCACATGTCCGCATAGCCGGTGGCGACCTGCTCACCATTGATCAGATAGACACCCGCCGTGACCAAGGCATTGTCGCGGGCGTGGATGGTGAAGCCGGTGACCGGGGTCGTGTCGATTTCCGAACCGATGACGAACCAGTTAGCACCCAGTCCAGCCACGACACTGTTGCCGCCTGTGAAGCTGCCAGTGTTATTCGCGGCATCGGTAACATAGGTATTGAAGGCGGCGACGGTGTTGGTCGAAGAGAAGCTGCTCTTGTCAAGGGCGAACACAAGGTGGAAGCTGTCGCCCGCGCCGAGGCCGGTCGGGATCAGTGGGTCACCGACGTTGATGATGACCGCGGCATTGGCCGAGCCAGCAGCGATGGCTGTGGAGGCAAGTGCAGCAACGATGAGTGTGGTTGTTTTCTTGAGAATCATGAGGGTCCTCCGATTTCTTTCTCTGCGGTCTAAATGGATGTCAGAAGCGGCACCACAACACACCCCAAAACAGAACTACTAAATAAGTATGCCACAGCCGACTAGGCTTTGCAATATCAAATATGCGTAAATTAATGTCGATATTCCGTAAAATGGACCCCGAGGCGCTGCGACTGAACCGAATTTCGTCCATTCAGCCAGTTCTATCCTGCTTATTTATTGTTCGGGGTGTTCTTCGCTATACGGCCGAAAATCGGCGGGCGGGTGACCAAACCGTGCATTGAACACGAAGCAAAAATAGGAGTGTGAACTGTAGTTCATCGCCTCGGCGATGTCGGCGATCGGCAGGCGGGTCGTGGCAATCAGCTCACGGGCCTTCTCCAGTCGGCGACGCTGGTACTCGGTGTTGATGCCCCGGCCCAGGTCCTTCTTAAACGCCTTCTCCAATGTGCTGCGCGAGACCCCCACGTGGTCCACGATCTGATCAACCGACAGATTATCACTGACATGCTCCCACATGAATCGCAGCGCCTTGACTACGCGCGGGTCGGACGCGGCCAGGACGTCGGTGCTTTGGCGCGTGATGATGCCCTTAGGGGGAATCATGATCGGCGTCTTTGGTGCCGGCCCGCCGGCCATGAGTTTTTCCAGAAGGTCGGTGGCTGAAACGATGGTCCGCTCATGGTCCTGTTCGATGCTCGAGAGGGGCACGTGGCTCCCGGTGGATTGAAACAGTCGGCTGGTGATGCACAAAACCGCCACGTCCTGCGGGATGGCGAGACCCATCTCCATCGCCCAGAGACTGAACCGGCCCGAGACGACGTTGTTGATGCAGAGAAGGCCCAGTGGCTTGGGGGTCTTGCCGAGCCATGACTTGAACAGGTCGCTCTGCGTGAGCCAACGGTCGCGGGCAGCGAACTGCCTCTTGAGTATTCCTAGCGCTTCATTTGAAAACTGCTCGGCGTGACAGGTGATACCCAACTCCACGGCTCGGGCAGCAAAGCCTTCATACAGCGATTGGTTGTCGCCCCAGGGGTCACGCCCGACAAACCCGATGTGCTTGAAACCCCGCTGGGCAAAGTGCTCGGTCGCCAGTCGGCCAAAGGCACGCTTGTCCGGGAGCACGGCCGGCATCAAGTGGTCGTCCGGGTGTGGCAGGTTGCCGATGCGGACGGTGGGGACGCCCGACGCACGCAACTCCAGCGCCGTCGGCATGTCCGGCACACCGCTCACCAGCGCCCCGCGCAACGCAAGTCTGGCCGGCACATGGCCGTCGTAGGTCTCCAGTGCCACCAGCCGCCACCGTTTGGTTTCCGCGACCTCTACCAAGCGGTGTTCCAAGGCCTCGTTGTTTTCGATCAGTACACCAACCGGCGTCCAGTCGCGCCGATGCCCGATCAGGTCATTGATCTGTTGCTGCTTGGGATCAACCACGCTGGCGAGAATAGCTTGACAACTGGTGGCGGACAAGAATCTTGCTCGATGCCTGACATCGGCATTACAGTGGGGATCGACCGCATAGCGCCTTGGGCAACCTGGCCCCCGAGGAGTTCGCTGCTATATCCGGCCAGGCTAGCATGGCCGGATAAAGCTCCAAGTCTCACCTTGTCTTTGGTACAACTTCGGGTACAAGCGCAACTGCTAAAAATAACATCCAGGATGGTCCGTGGTATGGGGCAAAGGTCAGGATCGCTTCCTGGATACCGTTGTTTCGGCAATATTCAGCCTGGACAGGCGTTATACTCAAAAACTATTACTGTGGCCGTAAAATAAGCCGGTTTTCCGAAAAAGTGCCGTCTGGCTCTACCGACGTTGACTCAGCCCCCTGTGCAAATCGCTCCAGCCATCACCCCTGAATCAATCTTGCCCTTGTCACTGGTTGTGGCAGGGATTGCCTTTGTCTTCGTGTTGATCTGCGAGTGGTTGCACACTCGGCGTGGTGCGCGTCTGGCCCGCTTGGCCTTCGGCCCAACTGAACGATCGCGCGCATGGACCCGGGCGGTGCCCGCCTTCCGGGCGCTGACCGTCGCGGGGCTCTGTTGGTCGCTGACCTTCCTGCTGCTCACGAGCACGCTGCAGCACCCGCTGAAGATTGACACACCGCACGGTCCCGATGACGAAACCCAGGAGCTGGTGCTCCTGCTGGATTACTCGCCGAGCATGCTGCTGGAGGATTCGGGCGAGGAAGGGCTCACGTCTCGCCGAGACCGAATGGCAACGGTGATCTCATCGGTTCTTGACCGTGCGGGCCCGCAGGTCCATTACACGCTGATCTGTTTCTACACCAGGCCCTTGCCCGTCGTTCAGTCGGCCTACGACAAAGCGATCGTGCGTAACGTGCTCAACGACCTGCCCATTGAGCGGGCGATGTCCTCTGGCAAGACCGACCTAGACGCTGCGATGACCAAGGCGATCGAAATGGCGCAAGGCAATAGACCCGGCAGCACAACATTGATCCTGGCCACCGATGGCGACACCGACAACCCGCCTGTCGTTGGCGAGCTTCCTAAAGCCCTTAAGCATTCGCTCGTGCTGGGCGTTGGCGACACGAAAGTCGGCCAGGCAATCGATGGCCACCTCTCGCGACAGGACGAAGACCTGCTCAAAGACTTGACCGAGCAACTTAAGGGACGGTACTTGAACATCAACAAGGAACAGGTCCCCTCCACCGCCATTTCACACCTTCTATCCTCGCCCAGCACCCCGATCCATACGGGATGGACGCTGGCACGCGTGGCGTACACACTCTTTATCGCGCTCACGGCGCTCTATGCGCTGCTGCCTGTGGCGCAGGAATACTTCGGGTCACACTGGCGCCCCGGTGGTCGCCTCGGGATCGAGGTACAGGGCGGATGAGAAAGTGGATTACGCTAGTTTGGCTGCTCAGTGGTGTGGTGATCTTTGCATATCACTACAACTACGGGCCCAAGCAGATCCAACGGGAGAAGGCCTGGGCGCTGTTGCAGGAGATCCGGTCGCTGGAAACGGCTGAGGACCGCAATATCGACGAGGTCCTCCTTCGCTACAACGATGGTCAGCCACGCTCGCACCCCGTGGACCTGTGGGACGCACTGCCGGAGGACGAGGACCCGAAGGTCTTCTACCAGATTCGGCTGACCCAGGTCCGGCTTCGGCTCGAGGCCTACGACGTCGGCAAGGCGCTGCCTGAATTGGAGGAGCTGCTCACGGAGTGTGCCGACGCCTACGGCGAAAACGCGGACTTGACCGCGGCGGTACGCGAGACACTCGGCAAGGCGCAATACATGGCGGCCTGGACCCTGCAGGGCGTCGGCGCACCCCCGGAAGAGTGGCGTGCCTACGCGGAACGAGCCAGGCAGGTCTTTCGATACCTCGCTGAGCACAGCGACCCCAAAGCGTATGGGGACTACGAGGCCCAGGTTCACCGTGCCTTCGCGGAGTTGTCAGACAACAAATGACTGGACACGACACAGCCATGCGAAAAACGAAAACCATTGCGTGCCTGATGGCGGTGGGCTTGCTTGTGGCAAGCCTCGGCTACGCGCTGGAGGACGCGGGGTCACCGCCTGTGAACGCCGAGGCTAGATCGGTGTCCGAGACACGCGGCGTCGAGATGTCGCAGACATCGAGTGTGGTCCAGAAAGGCGTCAAACGAGGCACGCAGCTCAACCTTGAGAAGACGTTGGACCTGATCGCCCGCCCGCGCCCGGGCGGGGGCGGCGGGTCGAAAAGTGCCGCGGGGATTGGCGGCGGCGGTGGCAAACCGGCCGGCGGCGGCGGTGGCGATGGCAAGGCACGCAGCCGCATGAAAGGCAACATCCGACAGAAGATGGACACCGGGTCTTGAACCCGACGCATGAAGAGGAACTTACTAATGAATAGAGTCAAGGCTGCTGGTGTCACACTCATCGCCACGCTCCTCGCGGGCGTCTGTTGGGCTCAGACACCCCAAGACCTCCCCGACCCGCTGCCCGATCCCGACGGCAAGCCCGCCGACATGACCAAGCCTGTGCAGGTCTTCATCCTGATGGGCCAGTCCAACATGTTCGGCATGGGCAGGATCGCGGGCAACAGCGATGGCTCGCTCGAGTTCGCGGTCAAGTCCAAGGGCTTGTACCCCTACCTCATCGACAACGAGGGCAACTGGACCGTCCGTCACGACGTCCGGAACGTGCGAGTGATGAACTTCAAGGACTACAAGAACGAGTGGATGACCATCAACGACGGCACGATCGGCCCCGAGATCGGCATCGGTCACTACGTCGGCCAGGTCGTCGACGCGCCGGTGATGATCCTCAAGAGTTGCATCGGCAACCGGAGCCTCGGCTGGGACCTGCTGCCGCCCGGGAGCGAGCCATACGAATACAAAGGCCAGATGATCCCCGGATACCGCGGCACACCCGAGGACCCGCGCGGCAACGGGCAGAAGGTCGAGGGCAAGTGGTACGCGGGCAAGCAGTACGACGACGACACCGACAGCGCCAAGCAGGTGCTCGCCGACCTGCAGAAATACTACCCCGGGGCAACAAGCTACGAGATCGCGGGGTTCTTCTTCTGGCAGGGCGCCAAGGACGGGGGGAGCGAGGCCCATGCGCAGCGCTACGAGTTCAACCTTGTGAACTTCATCAAGTCTTTGCGTAAGGACTTCAATGCACCCGATGCGTCCTTTGTCATTGCCACCATGGGTCAAGGGATCAAAGGCGGCGACAACAACGACGGCAAGATCACCGATGCGCAACTGGCGGTGGACGGCGAGAACGGCAAGTACCCCGAGTTCAAGGGCAACGTCGCCACGTTCTACTCGCACCCGGTCTCCAGGGGCGGCAGCGCCAACGGGCACTATGGCGGAAATGCCGAGACCTACATGAACGTCGGTGAGGGCATGGGCCGTGCGATGGCCAGGCTCATTTTGGCGCGTGAGCAGACGCGTGAGCTTGAGAAGAAACGCCAGGAAGAAGCGCTCGCACTCGCCGCCACGATCGAGGCCGGCGAAAAAGGCACGCTCCTGCGGCTGGAGCGCGAGGACTACCGCATGGACCCGGCCAAGATCGCGGCGGTGCTGCAGGACTTCAACACTAAAGACCCCAAGACCCTCGGGACCGCTGACCGTTTCCTGATGCAATACTTCTCGAAGGACTGGGAAGAAGTGCGGAAGTTCCTCTCTAGCCTGCCCGCAAACAATGCCTCAAACATCTACACACGCATCCTCACCACCGTGCAACCGGCGCGGGGCAGGCCCGATCCGTTCATGACACCCGGCGATATTGTGGGATTGATCGACGCGGCACCGACCGACCTCGACGGCCGACGCGACTGGATCGACTCGTTGGGCCAGACCATCGACGCCGCCCTGCTCAAGGGCGAAGGCCACCTGCTGGTCAGCGCGTTCGAGCAAGGCACCCATCGTGTCGGCGGTCGCGAACCCCGGCACAGGCTCGTGGCGGGACGGATCCTGCTTCGGACTGAGTTCAAGGATGACGCGATCGACTTCCTGCCGAGCTACGCCCAGAGCGTGAACATCGCGGATGCCGCGGTGCGTGCGGAGGTGCAGGGCTTCCTCAAGTCGCAACTTGAACGCGATCAGGTCCAGAGCGACGAACTGGCCCGGGCGATCAACGAGAAATACCGCGTCCTGCTCAACGCCGAGGCGACGCCTGCCGCGCGCGACGCGGCTCTGCAGACCCTGATGGCGGAGTTCAACCAGGTGCCTACCGAGATTTTCGCCTCGTTGCTTGGTGGCATGCTCAAAGTCGACCCGGCGCTGGCGGCGCGGGCGATCATCAAAGCGGCCCAGACGATGTCGAGTGTCGCCGGTGCCGATCGGCCACACGACGAGCACGCGCGCGTGTTGCGGGTGATGGCGGATATCTCGGAGATCCTCGCCAAGGACGTGGACCTCGACGACCCGGACTGGCGGACCGTGGCCGACCTCATGACGGACGTCTGGGTTCAGTCGGTCCAGACATTCCAGAGACATTGGCCCAAATACATGGCGGATCAGCGCACCGGTTCCCCGCGCGAGCCCCCGTGTGCCGAGCCCGCCGAACTGCTTGCCGCCGCCCCACGCGAAGCCTGGCTTTCGAGGCTTGCGGAGGACAAGCGCAGGCGCGTCGAGCTGATGCTGCCACGCGTCATCATGTATGGCCCTCGGCCCAAGGACGCCATCCCGGTGATTGTTCAGACGGTCAAGACCAACCCCGAGGGTGGCCTGCAACTTGCAAAGGAGTTTGTCAGCGGTTGGGCGGCGATGAACAACCCCGACATCCCGCCCGACGTCCGCAAGCAATACAACATCCCCGCCGACCAGATGATCGTGGTCACACCCTTGATGATCCGCAAAAACATCGAGAGTCTTGCCACGGTGATGACACTGCTGCGTGAAAACAACGTGATGCCCAACGACCAGGAGGCGCTGGCGTCGGCGTTCGACGCGTGCTACGGCCAGGCGGAGGTCTACGAGATCGCGGACGTGGAGGCGGTGTTCGGCCCGATCACCCAGATGCCCGAGGGGGTCTTCGCTGCGCTGATCGGCAAGATGACCGACGCGCTGGGCAAGCGGTGGCGCGAGATCAGCGTGCAAAATGCCACCCAGACCTCTCGCCGACACGCCGACGTGCTGACGCTGGTCAGAGAGGGGTATGGTCGGGCCATCGAGATGATCGACCTTCGGCTCAAGGCACACCCGGAGGATTGGCACGCGATGAGCCGGGCCGGCACGCTGCTGAGTGACTGGGGCGATTACGAGTTTTTCCAGACCAGCACGAGTGAAACCGATAGCGACCGCATCTTCGCTTACAAGGAAAAGAACAACGAGGCCTTCGGCTACTTCAAGCGGGCGGCGGAGGCCTACGTCGCCCAGGCCGCGGCCGCGCCGGGACGTGTGTCGATCAGCGTCTTCACCGCGTGGTTCGACAGCCTGCTGGGCTTCAACTCCAACGGTGAAATCAATGTCTCCAAGGCTATGAACCCGGACGTGCTCAACGTCATGCGAGAGCTGCTGTGGTCGCTGCCGGAGCGCGAACGTCGGCGACACATCAGCGACTTTGCCCAGTACATCGACCGGAGGGCGGAAGACAAGAAGAAACCTCTTCCCGCTGAACTGCGGTACAAGTACCTCGCCAGTGGGCTTGTCATCACGCGCGACTCGGTTTTCTCGATGGAGACGCGCAAGCAGGTCGAGTATTTCGATGAGCTGCTCAAGGACGTCCGCCTGGAGACACGCACCGATGGCGGCAACACCATCGGCCGGGGCGAGGATTTTGGCATCATCATCAGCCTTGTTCACAGCGACGTGCTCGGTGAACTTTTGAATATCAAGCCCTATCTCACCGCTGACTCGGGCAAGTTCCGTGGTGCGCAGAACGCCCACAACAACCAGGGCCCGATCAAGAGCATGGCCAATGTCCGCAAATACAAGAACGAGTTTGAAAAGAACATCTACGACTCGTTCTCGAACTTCTTCGAGATCCGCTCGATCACTTACAGCCCGCTCGATGTCCAGTCGCGGCCGATCGGTCGTGAGGGCTGGAGCGAGACGGTCATGGCCTACGTGCAAGTCCGTGCGCGGGGTGTGGAGGTCGACCGCATCCCGCCGCTGGAGTTGGACCTCAACTACTTCGATCTCAGCGGCCCGGTGGCCTTGCCCGTGAAGTCAGCCGAGACCGGCATCCAGATCACGGAGGGTGTGTCGAACAGCCGACCACTTGAAAACCTGCAGGTCCGCCAGGTTCTCGACCCACGTTCGATGTCAAGCGGCGGTGCCCTGACCCTTGAGATCAAGGCAGAGGGGTTCGGCCTGATCCCGGATTTGCGCGAAATTCTCGACCTCTCGGTGCTTGAAAAAACCTTCCCGATCCGTGAGATCAAGGGCGACGACATGGCGCTGGTCAACGAACTGCATTCGGACGCTCGGGCTATCGGGGTCACGTCGGAGCGCAGCTGGAAGTTGACGTTGGACACCGCCGGGATCAAGGACAACGAGCCGGTGACGCTGACTTTCCCGAAGCTGAAGGTTCAGGGCGCAACGTCGATCCGTGAGGTTTATCAAGACGCGGACCGTGTGACGATCGAAAAAGATTCGGTCGTGCTTGGGGGTACGTCTGGAGAAAACGGCGAGGTTGGCATCGCCTTGCCTCGACGCCCGAATTATGCGTTCTGGATCGTGCTGGTCGTGATGCTTGTGGCTGGCACGCTGGCACTCGCATGGTGGTGGGTGCGCAAGCGCGCGGCTCGGGAGAGTACAGCGGAAATCGCCGAGCGATTCAAGGTTCCCGAACGCCTCGACGCTTTTGACCTGGTGACCCTCTTGCGGAGCATGTCGCGGAGCAAGCTTGTACGGCTCACACCTGTGCAACGCGACGAGCTGCGGCAAGTGATCAAACGGGTCGAGACCAGTTGCTTTGACCCCGCACAACCCGAACCGGCCACGCACGAATTGAGACAGACCGCCCAACACTGGGTCGATGCCGTCTCTTGATGGAGCTCCACCCGCCACGACAAACAAGGAAAATCATTCATGGAAACCGCTACCGAGAACTTCATCCCAAGCATCCGGGAACACGTCGGGAAGATCGTCGTGGGTCAGGACGCCGTCGTGGAGCGTGTGCTGATCGCATTGCTCACGAGTGGCCACCTGTTGCTTCAAGGCGTGCCGGGGTTGGCCAAGACACTGCTGGTGATGACGATTGCCCGTGCGATCGACCTGCAGTTCAGCCGAATCCAGTGCACGGTCGACATGCTCCCGTCGGACATCGTCGGCTCGGAGGTCCTGGACCAGAAGACACTTGAGTACCGCATCCACAAGGGCCCGGTGTTCACCAATCTTCTGCTGGCCGACGAGATCAACCGCGCTTCACCCAAGGTGCAGAGTGCGCTGCTCGAATCCATGCAGGAAAAGCGGGTCACCATCGGTGGCAAGACCATGCGGCTGCCGACGCCGTTCCTCGTGATCGCGACGCAGAACCCGGTGGAACAGGCGGGCACCTTTGAGCTGCCCGAGGCGCAGCTCGACCGTTTCATGCTCCTCCACCGCCTCGACTACCCAACTCCGCAGGAAGAGGAGGAGGTCCTGCGAAGGCAGTTGCACATGGGCCTGCGCAAAGAGGAAGGCGGCGGCGCCGTCATGCGGACCGCATTCGACATGATCGAAGACGCGCCACAGGCGTCCGTGGCCAGTCTCGTGCGGTGCATGGAGGAGGTCCAGAAGGTCCACGTGAGCGACGTCTTCCTGAAGCACTGTGTCGAACTCGTCAACAAGACGCGCGAGGCCGACTTGCTTGACTTCGGCTGCAGCCCGCGCGCGGGACTGAGCCTCATCAACGCCTGCCGCGCCCGCGCATACATCCACGACCGCGGGTTTGTCACGCCGGAGGACATGTTCGAACTCGCCCATGACGTGATGCTCCACCGAATGCGACTGACCTACGAGGCGCAGGCGGAGGGCCACACCACCGCACAGGTCCTGGAAAAAATCCTCTCGGACCTATCCTGACCTCAAGAGACCGCGATGCACGGCACCCACGACATCGAGATAGCACCTACCGACCCGCGCCAGTTCGAACTCGCGGCGCGGCGGCTGGCCAACAGCCTGGTCTTCGGCATGGACGACTCGATCTTCCACGGTCCGGGTATCGAGTACGCCCAACCCCGACCGTACGTCCCCGGCGACCCGATCAAGACCATGGACTGGAAAGTCACCGGCCGCACCGGCAAGTACTTTGTGAAGGAGTACCAGGAGCCCAAGCGGATGCCGGTCTACGTGCTGCTGGACACCTCCGCGTCGATGTGCGTCAGTTCGCATCACATGAGCAAGTACGCCTGGGCGGTGAGCATCGGCGCCGGCGTGGCGCTGGCGGCGCAGTCGCGTCTGAGCCCGGTGGGCCTGATGGGTTGCGGCGACCGCGAGTTGCACGTGGAACCCACGCTCTCGGTCGACCGCATGATGCAGTGGGCGCATCGGCTCCGCCGGCACGGGTTCCGTGAATCGACCCAGCTCGGCCAGCGCCTCAAGCAGCTTGCGCCGTCGCTCCGAACCCGCACGATGATCATCGCGCTGACGGACCTCCACGACCCCGATGCGATCCCGTCGCTCAAACGCGTGGGCCAGGAGCACGAGTGTATCGTCTTCCACCTGCAGGACGCGGCCGAGCGGGGCATCCGGGGTAGCGGCTTTTTCCGTGGCAGCGAGGCGGAGTCCGGCGTGCGCTTTACGGGCCACTCATGGAGCAACTGGGACCACGCCGAGGAGTCACGCAGGGAACTGATCCACGGCGGCGTCGAGTACCTTCACCTGCCGACGGACGAGCCGATCCTCTCAAAAATCCGTTTCTTCATGCGGCGTCGCGGTGCGGGGGGCAACGGGGCGCGATGAAAAAGTTGACGCGCAAAATCAAGTGGGCCCTCTTGCTTGCCGGCGTCGGGGTGCTGGCGGAGGTTGTGCTGGTCTTCGTCGTGCCACGTGGCAACAGGGGGCCGCTCGAAGTGCCGTTGGGCGTTGAACACGCCTTGGCGCTGAGCTACTCCGGCCCCGAGTTGACGGTGAAGCCTTACAGCTATGGCGTTGCGGTGAGCCTGCGCATCGCAGGGATCAAAGAGCACGACGGTCGACGGACCTACGACATCCGTTACATGCTCAACCGCGGCGGGACCTACAACATCACGGACTACCTCACCACCGTTGAGGGCGTCGACCCCGCGGGGATGCCCGCCTTCACGGTCCGTGGTCTTGAATCGCTCTCTGAGGGTGTGGACAAGCGGATCCAGGAACTGAGCAAGGTCAACATCGAAATCTGGCACTATTACTATGAGACGATGACGCTTGTGGTCGCGCTCTGGGTGCTCTGGCTTGGGTTGATTGTCTTCTGGCCACGCGAGCGCGAAGCGGTTGAAGAAAACGCCGGCCCTTTCGTCGACCCGTTCCCGGCACGACTGCGTGGATACCTTGACCTCGTGGCCCAGGGCAAGCTCGTCGAAGCGGACAAGGCCAGGATGGAAATGATGTTGATCGACCACTGGCGCACCGAGTTGCCGATCACGGGCCTTCGGATGCACGCGACCGTCCGACGCATCGGCGATGACCCGCGCTTCGAGGCAGCCTACCACGCGATGGTCGATTGGCTGCACAACCCCGCGACCTCAGTCACCAACGCCCAACTCGTCGAACACCTGAGCCCCTACACGCGCGTGGACCAGCAGGGGGGTGCCTCGTGATCTTCTTTGCAAACCCCGAGCGACTCTGGTTGCTGGCGATACCGGTGGTGCTGGCCTTCTGGGAGTGGGTCCGACGCGGACACGCCGTCATCCTACCGATCGATTTCCGGGTGAGACGCAAGGGGCTGTGGCTCATCGCCCTGATCCATTCCGCGAACATGCTGCCCGCACTGCTGCTGATCTTTGCGATCCTGTTGTTTGCCAACCCCCGGACCCAGTCGGAACCGGAAGTTGTCAAGTCGCACACCAACGTCCAGTTCGTCCTCGACCTCTCCGGGAGCATGAAGGAACAGTTCGGGACGCAACCGACGGACGGCACGGTTCGTCGGCGCATCGATGCCGCTCTCGACGCGATCGACCGCTTCGTGAACCACCGCGAGGGCGACGCCTTCGGCTTGACCATCTACGGGACCGAGTTCCTGCACTGGTTACCCCTCACGTCCAACACCTCGGCCATCACCAACGCAAGGCCCTTCCTCGAGCCCGACATGGGGGCGACCCGGACACTGACCGCCCTGGCCGCGGCGACCGACGTGTTGGTCGAGCGCGCCGGCGGGCAGCGCATGATCATCCTCATCACCGACGGGGCTTTTAATCGTGAGCCCGACCCGTTGGGGCAGGTCGCCGACCTGGTCGAACGCTTCCGTGCCAACAACATCGTCTGTTACGGGATTTTCATCCGCAACAGCCCAGTGCCGGACCTCGAGCTTCGGCTGTGCGAGGAGAGCGGTGGCGGGTTGTTCAACGTCGAGAACGAATTAAGCGACGACTCGCTCTACGAGGTTGTAGACCGTATCGACGCGATGACCCCGATCCTGATGCGCACCACCGAACCGATCCCGGTTGAACACTATGAAACTTTCCTGTGGCCGGCCGCCGGCGTGTTGATTCTTCACATGCTTACGCTTCTGGGTCTGCGTTACACGCCATGGTAGCCATGAGTGGTAGAACACCCCGATTCGTTCGGGGCGACATGGTTTCTCCATGTCGTCGCTGGAGCATATCCCTTGCAATCTACGCGCCAGACACATGATTGGTTCGGCCTGAAAACAAAGGAAGAAATGAGTTATTCAGGGACGACTCAGTACCAGGCGCGATTTAGGCAAGCCCTGACATGGGGTTGTTGCACGGCGTCCAGGACGTGCCTTCATAGGCCGATTCACGATGCCCTGACCTAATGCTGACAGGCTCGACTAGTAAGATTCAAAAACCGTTTGAGAGCATCGCCGTCACCTCTGTTTCAAGGAGCCACGCCATGACCGATTCGAACTTCACCCACATCGCCTTCCTGCTCGACCGCACGGGCTCCATGGACGCCATCCGCTCCGACGCCATCGGGGGGTTCAACACCTTTGTCGACGACCAGAAGAAGGCCCCCGCCCCCGGGAGTGGCGCCCCCGGAAGCGGTGCCCCCGGGAAGTGCAGCTTCACCCTCGTCCAGTTCGACAGTGAGAACCCGCAGGAAGTCATCCACGACATGGCCCCGATCGACCATGTGCCGCAACTGACCGAGAAGACCTACGTCCCCCGGGCCGCCACGCCCTTGCTCGACGCCATGGGGCACCTGATCGTCAACACCGGCCAGCGTCTGGCCAACCTGCCCGAACACGAGCGACCGAGCCGGGTGATCTTCGTCACACTCACCGACGGCCAGGAGAACGCCTCGCAGGAGTATGACCGCAGGAAGATCTTCGAGATGATCAAGCACCAGCGGGAGCAGTACAACTGGCAGTTCGTTTTCCTCGCCGCTAACCAGGACGCCATCGCCACGGCTGAGGACATCGGCATCCAGCAAGGCAAAGCCATGACCTTCGCCGCTTCTCCGACCGGCTCCCGTGAGGCATTCAGGTTGAGCGGTCAGATGGTCAGCCGAATGCGGTCCCGACCGGATTTCGAGAACATGGACGAAGACTCCTTCACCCCCGCGGAACGCAGCGACATGCAGAAGGAACTCGACAAGGTCAACCGAAAGTTCCGCGGCCGAAAGAAATCCTGATTCGATTCTACGAGTAATAATTTTTACCCTCGTCAATGCGTTTCGATACGGCCGCTTCAAAGGTGGCCCGGTCGACCAGCTCAATATCCGCGTCACCGTCGAAGAACATCGAGCGTAGAACATTGGACGAAACGGGACCCCAGGAGCCGTCCAGCAACAACATCTCGGCCCCGCGGACGGGGATTTCTCCGTTAAGTAGCCAGAGAAACGAATCAGCGGACGGTCGTTGGGGGAGTGAGTCGGACATGGGGGGCACAGCTTCCTCGAATAATCTCGCCGAAATCAGGAAGATCGATACTCGGACCATCTCGTGTCTAGTGCCCAGTCGGACTGCGTACGGCGACCTAAATCGACTTGAACTCGTAGTCTAAGCCTTCTTCCCATTCACTCATATCTTCCGGGCTTAGTCCCAGGCTGAACGCCTCCTGTCGCAGCTTCATCCTCTGCTGCGTAGTCAGGTCACGCAGTGCGAGCCACGCCCTTAATCGTGCCTTCTGGTCCACGTCAACCGCCTCCTGTGCCTCTTGGCTGTCCGGGCTGATCTGGTCGCATCCCTTTAGGTAACCTTCCTTGAACAGGTGCTTGGCCAAGGCCCCGGGGTGTATCAGAAGGTCCACGAGTTCCGTGTCCGTCAAGTCGCTGAGGCACCTTTCCAATCCTTCCGTCACGCTGCCATCGAACGGGGGGATTTCGCGTTTTGACTTGCTCATGGGTGCCGTCTTCCTATTTCAGTATCAGCTTGCGAGCGTTGAGGTACTTGTTCAGCCTCTTCAGGTCGCGCTCGCCCAGTTCACCAAGCCTGCGCACGTCGAGGTTGTCTTCGAGGTCAGCCAGTTTTACAACACGTCCGATCGGGTTTCTGGCTGCCCGTTCTACAAACTCGTCGTAGGACTCGTCTTTCCTTGCGGTGACCGCGTCGAGGCCGGCGAGCACCTCCTCCGAGAACCCCAGCTTTCGCAGGTCGTCGGCCGTCACGTCGGTGTCTTCTATGACGTCGTGGAGCACCGCCACGATTTTCTGAACCTCTCCATCACAGCGGAACATCACCCGGAGCGGGTGCAGGATGTAGGGCTGACCCGCCTTGTCCCTCTGCCCGCTGTGCGCCTTGACCGCCAGTTCGATTGCCGTGGCCAGGTCAGACATTAAGTCACCGCCTTTCATAGGAACTCGATTACCGGCAGTTAAGCTACCCGACCAGCCTGACAACATCAGTTCAGGCATCCTCGCTGCCCCACGACCCGATCGGCACCCCGCCGGTCGGGTTTTTTGTTGCGCTCATTTTCCATTCACACCTTTTCACAGGAGACTCGCTATGACCCTCGTCCCCGCATCCATGCTCTCCGCCTCCGACCTGGCGTACCTCGGCCCTACCGTCACCGACCTCGTGCGATCTAAGCGCGCGCTGCATGGCCGGAGCCGGCGCGACCTGCACCACCTCGATCCGGCTGTCTGGCTGGCCAAACACTACGACCTCAAGCCCGCCGAGATCCGCGAACTGATGCGCGTCTCCAGCCTGGCGCTTGTTGACCGCTACACGGGCAGTTTGAAGGTCACCAGGAGCCTGGCTGACGCGGGGCCTAAACTTGAACCCGATGATCAAGGCAACCCCCAGAAGAGTATGACGGTAGGCTGAATCTGCTTTCCGTCCTGCTTTCCGTCCTGCTTTCCGTCCTGCTTTCCGCCGCACCCCGGACAAGCGCGGACTTATACGGACAATGTTAGCGCTATTGAGCCAGGCCTGACTAACATGCGCTTAGCTCAGAAACATCAAAAAACCCCGAGAATATCGGGGTTTTTTTCAAAGGCCGCGGTGGGATTCGAACCCACGACTGGCTTACGCCAAACGGATTTGCAATCCGTAGGGCTAAATCGACAACCATACTTACCAACAAGAGTTACGTGATTTTGCAACAGCCGCGGGGCGCGCAGCGGGGCGCACCGGTGAATGCGGGGCGCACTGCGAATCCGCGTGGCCTGAAGATACGCATCTTGATACCTTGCGGGCACCTGCCAAACCCGCCATTTCCACCGATCCCGCCACCGTCCGCCTGGTGCCGCACCGTTGGCCGACGTTGGCCCACGTCGCGGCTTCTGGTGGGCAGGCGTAGTGACCGCCACCACCGTACGCCCACGGGCCAACCTGGCATCCTCGGGTCCACGGCGCACGCCCGCGCGGTCAAGTTTCCTGTCCCGAACGCCATCAACTTAAGCGGCAACGCTTGTGATTTCAAGGTGTTTGCGTAGTTGGTCGCGGGGTTGGGTCATGTAGCTGTAGCGGTCTTTCCTTCGTTTGACCACACGCGGTTCGTGTCTACCGGGTCTGTGCGGGTT
>WGMF01000001.1 GCA_016125215.1 Phycisphaera sp. | reverse complement strand
ATGAGCCTCTCCTGACATTGAGGAAAGGCTCCATGATGGGATCGAATTGAAGTCGATGCAGGTCATGATTCGTTGCAGATCGCGCGGTTGATTGAAGTTAGAATGATTCTTGCATCAAACGTTGGGACAGTAGTGATGATTTATGATTGATGATCTCAGAGTGCATCTTGCTCGGCTTATGACATCATCAATTATCAATCATCAATCATCGATGGTTTTTTGAACCATGCCCCTGACCCTCCCCCAACCCGACGCCTTCAAGAAACTCGCGGCCATGCCCGGTGTGAATACCGTGCCGATGGTGCGCAGGATCATGAGCGACCAGCTCACGCCGGTGCTGGCGTACCGTCGGCTGGTCGAGCGTGATACGCGGCTGGCACCGAGTTTTTTGTTTGAGTCCGTCGTCGGGGGCGACCGCATCGGGCGTTACAGTTTCCTCGGGGCCAACCCCGTGGAGGAACTGGTTGCCTACGACCGCAGGGTGGTCCACCGCGTCCACGAATCGCCGAACGGCCAGGCCACCTCGAAAGCATACGAACACCCCGACCCGCTGGCGGAGATCGAACGCATCACGCGCAACTGGACGCTCCCGCCGCGCGAACGCTTGCCGATGGACATCCCCCTCTTCACCGGCGGCTGGGTCGGGTATGCGGGCTACGACACGGTGCGTTACCTCGAGGGCGAGCAGTTGCCCAATCCCCCGGAAGACGACCGCCACCTGCCCGACCTGCACATGCAGCTCTACCGTCAGGTGATTGCCTTCGACAACGCCCGCAAAGCGGTGGTGCTCATCACCAACGTGCGCATCGCGGACCACAAAAGCGTGGACGACGCCTACGCATCGGGCGTGCGTGAACTCGATGACCTGGTCCAGCGGATCGAGACGCCGCGCGGCAGCGTGCCGGAACTCTCCGCGGGCGAGTTGGACCTCTCGACCCCCGCGCGGGAACTGCCGCCGAGCAACATGGGCGTGGGCGGTTATCAAAAGGCTGTGCGTAAGGCCAAGCAATACATCGGCGCGGGGGATATTTTCCAGGTCGTGCCCAGCCAGCGGTTTGAACTGCGGACCAAGGCCGACCCGTTTGACATCTACCGTTCGCTGCGGGTGCTCAATCCCTCGCCGTATATGTTTTACCTGCAGGTCGAGGGCGCGGTGCTCGTGGGGTCGAGCCCGGAGATTCTTTGCCGGGTGCAGGACGGCGTGGTGACGAACAGGCCCTTGGCAGGCACGCGCAAGCGTGGCCAGACCCCGGCTGAGGACGCGGCGCTGGAGCGTGAATTGCTCGACGACCCGAAGGAGCGGGCTGAGCACATCATGCTCGTGGACCTGGGACGCAACGATGTTGGGAGAGTGTGTCAGCCGGGCACGATTGAATTGCCGGAGGTGATGACGGTCGAGCGTTACAGCCACGTGATGCATATTTCGTCGACGGTGACGGGGAGATTGCGTGAGGGCAAGACGTGCTGGGACGCGCTGCGATACGCGCTGCCGGTGGGCACGGTGAGCGGGGCGCCGAAGGTGCGTGCGATGCAGATCATCGACGAACTCGAACCGACGAGGCGGGGGCCTTATGCCGGCGCGGTGGGTTACGCCGACCTCGCGGGCAACATGGACATGGCGATCGCGCTGCGGACGATGGTGGTCTTACCAAGGGATAGTAGTCATTCGGCTACCGCCGACTACTGGACCGTCCACATCCAGGCGGGCGGGGGCATCGTGGCCGACAGCGATGAGGACATGGAGCACCAGGAGACGCTCAACAAGTCCGCGGCGATGGCGACGGCCGTCGCGCTGGCGGAACGGGCGTTTGGCTGAACCCTGTCATCACGCCCACGGTTGCGGCACCGTGTCGGCGCGGAGGTAGAGCGGGTGCCTGGGGTGGCCGGCCTTGGTGGTGCCCAGGCAGGAAAGTTTCCCCCGCAACAGACCGAGCACTTTTTCTTCGCGATCTTCGTGCGCTCCGTGGGTGCCCCACGCGGCCACGACGATGCCCGCCTGATGCGCTGCCGACTTGAGGTAACGGTCATTCAACTTCCCCACCGGGTCGGCCTGCGTCTTCATCACATTCGGGTCGGTCGCACGGTAGGCAAAGATGTTGGTCATGCACAACGCCCCGTACCCCCAGCGCTGGGCAAAGCGGATGCACCGCCGAACCGTCGGGTCGTCGTTCACCTCATCCGCCGTCGAGGGGTTCAGCCCGATGAACATCGCATACGCCGGGTTGCCCGCATCCCACCGCCGCCAGAGCAGGTACCGATACGCCCGGCAACGAGAGAAAACCGCGGGCGGCTCATTTGTTCGTTGTCTCCGCGCTCGCTTGACCATCGTTCCAATCTAACAAATCGCCGTTACGCGCTGCCACAACGTCCGATATCAAAGCACTCGACCGATCCCGCGCCACCCGCCGCAAGCGGTGGGGCTAAATGCCCCGACGAATAACATGATTTCCTCTCCCCGTCCGCGTTCATCGGCGTTCATCGGCGGCTAATCCCTCCCCTCCCCCCAAACATTGCACACGCCCATGCACACCATCCGATATACCTCCTGACCGACATGAAGCAGCCCGAACTCTCCACCATCCTCAAGCTCCAGGTGCCCGTGATCGTGCGCATCGGCGAACGCATGGTCCCCCTCGACGACGTGCTGGCCCTCGGCCCCGGTGCCATCCTCGAACTGCGCAAAAGCTCCGAGGAAGAACTCGACCTGCTCGTGAACAACAAACGCGTCGGCTCGGGACAAGCTGTCAAGATCGGCGAGAACTTCGGCTTGAAAATCACCTCCGTCGGCAGCGCCCGCCAACGCGTTGAAGCCCTCGGCGAGTGACCCTCAACAATTGACTTGCCAAAGCGGAGGGATGGCTATCCCTCCGCTTTACCCCATCGTTTCAAAAACCCCACGCCATCACTCCACCGCGCGCACCTTGATCTGCATCCCGTCGGCGTGGACCACCCGCACACGCGAGCCCGCCTCGATCACGCCCGACTCCGCAAGGCATTCGTGACGATCGCCATCGATCACACACGTCCCCACAGGACGCAGGCCGGTCTGGGCCTGCCCCACCTTGCCCACCATCGCTGACCGGTCGGTTGCCTCACGCGGCTTGCCCGCCCCCTCGCCGTCCGCATCGTCCCCGCGCGGATTGCCCAGTGTCAGAAACCGCGCAATCGGCGTCGTCGGCCAAACCCGGATCGCCATCACAAAGAAGATCGGCAGACCGATCAGCGACACCACGATCCCGATCAGCCCCAGCTCCTGGCTCTGGATAAACAAACAGACAATCCCCGCCACCAGCGACACCATCCCCCCGATCCCCAGGATCATCCCCGAGGGCACGAACAATTCCAGCGAAAATAGCAGGATCGCCACCCCGATGAGGATCATCCCCCACAAGGCCATGCTCATGCCCCCGGAAGCGGCGGGAGGTGGCGTGGTGGTGGACTGTTGCGCCAGGAGAATAAGTAGGGCTGTTGAGAATGCGGGCGCATGTCTGATGTCTGATGTTTGATGTCTGATGTGAGAAATTGACATGGAAAACTCTTACATGAAGTTAGTGCGATCCTTGGCTCTGACATCAGACATCAAACATCAGACATCAGACATTGCTCTCACCCCGCGACCTGTTCGAGGGCGTCGCAGAGGTGGGCCAGTTGTTCGTCGGTGTTGAAGACGCCGGGGCTGATACGGACCGCGCCGTCGGGGAAGGTGCCGATGCGTTTGTGGATGTACGGGGCACAGTGCAGGCCCGGTCGGACGGCGATGCCGAAGCTGTCGTCGAGGATGGCGCCGAGGTCCGGCGCGTCGTAGCCCTCGATGTTGAGAGACAGTGTCCCGACGTGCTTGCGGGGGTCGCGTGAGCCGTAGAAGGTGAAACGGTCGTCGCCGCCGAAGCGTTCGAGGATTTGGGCCACCATCGCCTGTTCGTGTTGCAGCGCGTGGTCGATGCCGTGCGTGAGGACGAAATCCACACCGGCCGAGAGACCCGCGATGCCGACCGTGTTGGGCGTGCCGCCTTCGAGGAGGTAGGGATAAAGTGTGGGCTGCGTGGGTGTGGAGGAGTCGCCGCCCGTGCCGCCCTCGCGCCACGGCGTGATCTTGTCGACACCCTGGCCCACATACAAACCGCCCGTCCCCGTCGGGCCCAGCAGCGACTTGTGACCGGGGAACGCAAGCAGGTCGATGTTCATCGCCTTGACCGAGACGGGCACGCAGCCGGCGGTTTGCGCGGCGTCGAGCAGAAAGAGTACGCCGAGCTCACGGGTGATTCGGCCTATCGCGGCGGCGTCCTGGATCGTGCCCAGCACGTTCGAGGCGTGCGTGAGGGCGACTAACAGGGTGTTAGGCTTGACGGCCTTGCGGATGTCGTCCGGGTCGATCAGCCCCTGGTCATCGCAATCGATGCGCGTCAGCTCGATCGCACCGGCCTGCTCCAGCGCCACAAGAGGTCTGCTCACCGAGTTGTGTTCGAGCACCGTGGTGATGACGTGCGGCTTGTGGCCGTTGCTATTGACGTGCGATGTGATGACGCCCTTGATGGCGATGTTCAGCGCATCGGTCCCGTTGAGGGCAAAGACCATGCGGTGCGGGTCGGGGGCGTCGAAGAGGCGGGTGAGCTTGAGCCGGGAGTCATCGAGCATGCGTTCGGCGGCGACGGCCATGCGGTGGCCTGCCCGACCGGGGTTGGCCGAGTCCTCAGCCAGGAACTTCGCCATCGCCTGCCCGACCTGCGGGGGCTTGGGGAAACTCGTGGCGGCGTTGTCGAAATAGGTCAGGTCGGACACGTGGTTTCCGTTTTATTTCAAGGGTTTGTGAGCGGCTGAATCCCCGCGGGGCGTCCCGTCAAGTGTCACGCGCGTTTCAAGACCCCCATCTTAGCAGGGAATTCACACGCATAGCCACATACCGGTGGAAATCCTATTGCATCACGCGGCAGGGGGAGGGTATGCTCACGGGTCTGGGTCAGGAACCCAGAACAAGCAGGACGGGGTGATCCCCTCCCGCACGGGATCACGGAGAAAGGGCCAGAGATGAACAACCGATCTGGGCAGCTTGTCGTGTGTGCTGTCGCTGCGTTGGCGGCTGTGGGTTGGCTGTCTCCAAGCCGGGCTGTCGCTGTCGTCTCCGATGTGCGCACCATCGACGGCTCGGGCAACAACCTGACCCACACCGACTGGGGCATGGCCGGCTCACAACTGGCCCGACTCCTGCCTGCCACCTACGCCGACGGTTACAACACCCCCATCACCATAAGGCCCAGCGCACGGGAGATCAGCAACAAAGTCGCGGCACAGGTCGGCTCGAAACCCAATGCCCATATGATGAGCGACCTCGTCTGGCAGTGGGGCCAATTCCTCGACCACGACATCGACCTCTCGCCCACCGGCAACGAAGCCTTCAACATCCCCGTGCCCACGGGTGACCCCTACTTCGACCCCTTCTCCACCGGCACACAAACCATCGCACTCAACCGCTCCACCGCTTCGGCAGGTACCGGCGTGCCCGGTACGCCGCGCGAACAGATCAACAACATCACATCCTACATCGACGCCTCTAACGTCTACGGCTCGGACTCTCTCCGCGCCGACGCGCTGCGTGCCCACACAGGCGGACTCATGGCCACGAGCAGCGGCGACCTCTTACCCTTCAACACACTCGGCCTGCCCAACGCCGGCGGGACGGGGAGCGACCTCTTCCTCGCCGGCGACGAGCGTGCCAATGAACAAGTCGGCCTGACCGCGATGCACACGCTCTTCGTCCGTGAGCACAACCGACTGGCCAACCTCATTGCCACGACCTACAACCTCGACCCCGTCGCCTACGATGAAACAATCTTCCAGGCGGCCCGCAAGATCGTCGCCGCCGAGGTGCAGCACATCACCTATCAGGAGTTCCTGCCCACGCTGCTCGGATCAGCCGCGCCCAAAGCCACGGACTACCTCTACGACCCAAGCGTGGATGCCACCATCCTCAACGAATTCTCCACCGCCGCCTACCGGCTCGGCCACACCATGCTCTCCTCGACGCTCCAGCTCAAGGGCGCTGACGGTTCAGACATGGGCACCGTGAACCTCCTCAACTCTTTCTTCAACCCCGGCTTTTTCCAGACCGCTTCCGGGGGCGATCCGCTCAATGTCGAACGCCTGCTCAACGGCATGGCACACCAGTCGATGCAGACCATCGATAACCAGGTCGTCGACGACGTTCGCAATTTCCTCTTCGGCCCGCCCGGTAGCAGTGGGTTTGACCTCGCTTCACTGAACATCCAGCGCGGTCGGGACCACGGCCTGCCCGATTACAACAGCCTCCGCCAGTACTACGGCCTGGCACCGCTGGTCGATTTCTCCGACCTCACCAGCGACCCCGTTCTGGCCGCGGACCTCCTGTCCCTCTACGGAAATGTCGACAACATCGACCTGTGGGTCGGCCTGCTGACAGAAGACCACATGCAAGGCGCCGAGGTTGGCTCGCTCATGGCTCAGGTCCTCATCGACCAGTTCACACGCCTGCGCGACGGCGACCGATTCTTCTACATCGACGACCCCGACCTGCTCATGTTCCAGCAGGACGGCGTCTTCGACCTCAACTCGGTCTGCCTCTCGAGCATCATCATGGACAACACGAACATCCACGACATGCAACTGCTGGCGATGTTCGTCACCGACACCGTGAGCGTCCCCGAACCGCTCACCGCGTCGCTGGGCGCGATGGGCCTGGTCGGTCTGGCGCTGTCGATCCGACGACGAAAACCGTGACCATTCAGAGATGTTGAATAAAAGCAAAGCGGAGGGATGGCGATCCCTCCGCTTTATTTTCAGTGGATACCGACCACATCACACGCTGGGCATCCCCTGCGCGCGGCGCCAGGCGCTGAGTTGCCCGATGTGCGTCGATTCATGCACGAGCATGAGGTAAGGGAGCACGTTGCCGATCAGCGGCATCGTCGAACGCCAGCGTTCGAGCGGGGTCTGTCTGTCGAAGACCTTCACGTCCATGGCCTTGATCGCGGCCTCGACCTTTTCGTGGCCGAGGATGAAGGCGTCGATAAGCTCCTGCTTGCCGGCGTACAGCGAGGCGTCCGCCACGCACTGGCTGGTCATGCCGTATTTGTGGTCACGCACGTCCGTGAACGACTCGCCGCGCGTCATCAAGACCATCGGGCTGTGGTAGATGTTCAGGTGGCTCAGGACCCACGCGGGGTGGTTCATCTTTGCGTGGGGCTGGTAGGCCATCTTCTCCGGCGGAACATCCGCCACGAGTTTCTTCATGTACTCGACGTTCTTGTGCCAGCCGATCAGCAAACCGTCAATCAGTGCGGACATAATCGTCTCCATAAAGCCGGGGATGTCATCCCCGGTTCTTCTTTTGTGGTGTCACGAATGATCCCATATTAAAACCCGAACGCCGACCCCAGCCCGATCACACGACGCCACCCCGCAAGAATCCCCAGGTGGTACGCCACGTGCGTCGTCGCAAGGAAGACGACCCCGTCGCCGACCGTCGGCCAGAACGCGCGGAACTGTTCGTCGGGGAAAGGTGCGGTCAGCGTTTTTTCATCTACATTCGGCAGGTGTGCGGCCAGTGCGTCGGTCGCCTTTTTCACCTCGGCCACAAGCGCCGCGGCACTCGGGTAATCCGCGCGGTTGGGCGTGGGCGTGGAGCCGTTGCCGAACTTCTCCTGCCATCCGTCCGGAAGCGTGTAAGTGGCGCCGCACAGCGAGCCGGCAAACGCCAGACTCGAAGCGAGATGCCCGAGTTGCCAGGCCGCGTGGCCGGTGAACGAGCCGGACTGGTAAGCCAACTTCTCGTCGGGCACACCCTTCAAGAGCGGCTCGACCATATTCAGGTTCATCTTCATCAGACCGACGACTAGCGACATCTGGCTCATCACTAAACTCCCAGGGTCAGGCACCGATGTATTTGGCGTAGATGCTCTTGGCGACGCTCGGCTGCTTGGTGCCCTTGATGATAGCCCGACCGTCGTTGAAAAGCGTCAGCTCGTAGTCCTGACCGTTGTCTTTGATCGCGGCGCGGATCATGAACTTGTTGGCGGTCACCCCGCCGTGCGGACGCAAACGACCGGCGATCTCGTCGAAGTCGAGCTTGCCCGCGTCCTGGGCCTGCGTGAGCTGCACCGCGTTGCGGCCGCAGAGCGTCGTCGTGCCGCTGGAGAACTTGCCATCGAGCCACTCGAAGTTTCGCTTCTTGCAGCAGACGCACTCGCCCACGTCGTAAGCCTTAGCCACCTTGAACTGCTTCATCGTGTTGTTCCACACATCGATGGAGACCATGTTCGGATTGACCGCGTTGTAGTTGCCCGTGAGGACCTTGATCGCCTCGACGCACTGGTAGTTGGCAATGATCGACACAACCGGGCCGAGCACGCCGGCGGTATCACAAGTGGGATTGATTCCGGGCGGCGGGGCCTGCTCGAAGATGCAGCGCAGGCACGGCGTCGCCTTGCCCGCCTTTTCCCACGGGGTTTCGTCGCTGTTACCCACCGCGCTGTGGGGCAGGACCGCGTAACTCATCCCCACACAACCCACCGCCCCGCCGTAGATGTAGGGCACGCGGTTCTTGACCGCCGCGTCGTTGACGACAAAACGTGTCTCGAAGTTGTCCACGCCGTCCACGACAATGTCGACCATGCCGGTGTCGCCCATCGTCATGAACTTTTCGATGTTGGTGTGGTTCACGTCGTCGACAATCGCATCGACTTTCACCTGCGAGTTGATCTTGGCGATCTTGCGTTTGGCGGCCTCGGCCTTGGGGATCGCCTGCTCGACGTCGTCTTCGTCAAAGAGCACCTGCCGTTGCAGGTTGGTGACCTCGATAAAGTCGCGGTCCACGATCACCAGGTGCCCCACCCCGGCGCGGGCGAGCATGTTGGCAATCACCGTGCCCAATGCCCCGCAGCCGACGACCAGCGCGGTGGCGTTGAGGAGCCTGCGCTGCGCCTCCTCGCCCATCCCCGGCAGGAGCATCTGCCGGTGGTAGCGGTCGAGGGTGGGGGCGATGTCTGATGTATGATGTCTGATGTCTGATGTGGTGGTCATAGGGATATTGTTTGCTTTGTTGTGTATTTTCTGACATCAGACATCACACATCAGACATCAGACATTTCTTCTCACCCCGCCACCAGCGAGCCACCCTCGACGGGGTCGACTTTGACGCCCAGTTCGACGAGGTAGGCCAAGGCTGCGTCGACGTCGGCCTCCGGGCCGGTGAAGAGCACGGCCATGATGCCGATGTCTTTCTGGACCGACGCCTGGCGGATGTCGAACATCACGTCGGGGTACTTGCGCGTCATCTTCCAGAGGCAGGGTTCGTTCTGTCGCCCGGACTCAAAGGTCAGCCAGCATTTACGTTGGGTTTGCATGGGAACTCCAAGCGGTTTTCACCGCAGAGATCGCAGAGGACGCAGAGAGGAGAAAGAGAGTATGAGGCTGCGTCGGTGCTATCGGTCATTGAAAGCCTGAGATCATCGATGATAAACCATTAATTACCAATGGATTTCTCTGCGCACTCTGCGATCTCTGCGGTAAATGTTCTTATCCCCCCGCGATGGCGGGGACGATGGAGACCTCGTCGCGTTCCTTGATGGGGGTGTCGAGGTTGTCCATGAAGCGGATGTCCTCGTCGTTGACGTAGATGTTGATGAAGCGGTTGAGTTCGCCCTCGGTTTTGAAGAGCTTCTTGCCCAACTCGGGGAACTGCGCGGTGAGCGAGGCGAGGACCTCCCTGACCGAACCGCCGGCGGCTTCGACCGTGGATTGGTTGTTGGCCTGCGGCCGCAGGGCGGTGGGGACCTCGATGGTGACGGTGGTGGTGGCGGGCATGGGGGGCTCCTTCTAAATCAGTCGAATGTAACCGCAGAGAGCGCAGAGGACGCAGAGAAATCCATGGATGATTGATGATCTCAGAGGGTTGGTTCACCGGTCGCAAGCGACCGGGCTAAATGAGCCGATATCTTGTCTCCTAACTCCTAACTCCTGTCTTCTATCTCCTCTCCGCGTTCTCCGCGAACTCTGCGGTGAAAAGTCTTACACGGTCGCCTTGGTCGCGTTCGGCGTGTGTTCCTCGGTGGCTTCGACGAGTTTGACGAACTCGGCGATCTTGGCGGGGATGACGGGCAGCGAGGCGAACTGGCCCTGCATGACCTCGATGCTCTTGAGGCCGTTGCCGGTGATGCAGACGCAGATCGGCTCGTCGCGGGGGATGCGGCCGGACCGGATGAGTTTGGCCGCACAGGCGAGGGTGGTGCCGCCGGCGGGCTCGGTGAAGATGCCCTCGGTGCGGGCTAACAACTTGATAGCCTCGACGATCTCCGGGTCGGTCGCACTCTCGCCCCATCCTTGTGACTTCTGGATGATCTTGATGACGTAGTACCCGTCGGCCGGGTTGCCGATCGCGATGCTCTTGGCAATCGTGTTGGGCTTCTGCGGGTGGAAGAGTTCGTTGCCCTCCTGGATCGCCTTGACCACCGGGTTGCAGCCGGCCGCCTGGGCTGCATACATCTTCGGCTGGTTATCTTCCACTAAACCCAGTTCGATGAACTCGCGGTAGGCCTTGTAAATCTTGGGCAGGATCGTTCCGCCGGCCACGGGGACGACGGTGTGTTTGGGCAGTTTCCAGCCCATCTGCTCGGCAATCTCGAAGCCGTGCGTCTTGGCGCCCTCGGTGTAAAACGGACGCAGGTTGACGTTGACGATGGCCCACTTGTATTTGTCAGCGATCTGGGAACAGAGACGGTTGACGTCGTCGTAGTTGCCGTCGATGCGGACGACGCGCGGGCCGAACACGGACGAGCCGACGACTTTCCCCTCCTCGAGATTGTGCGGGATCATCACAAACGCGCGCAGGCCGGCTTTCGCGGCGTGGGCGGCGACGCTGTGCGCGAGGTTGCCCGTCGAGGCACAGCCGACGGTGTCGTAACCAAACTCGAGGGCCTTGGTGAGCGCGACGCTGACCACGCGGTCTTTGTAGCTGAAGGTGGGGTAGTTGGTGCTGTCGTCCTTGATGTAGAGTTCTTTGACGCCGATCTCTTTGGCGAGGTTGTCCGCCTTGATGAGCGGGGTATAGCCGGAGTTGAGGCCGACGCGCGGCTGACTGTTGATGGGGAGCAGGTCACGGTACCGCCAGAGCGAGCGCGGGCCGGCTTCGATGGAGGCACGGGTCATTTTGCCCTTCATCGCGGCGTAGTCGTAGGTGACTTCGACCGGCGCGAAATCGTGGTCGCAGACGGTGCGCGGCTCGATGGGGTACTCGGTGCCGCATTCTTTACAGGTGAGGGATTTGACGTAGGGCATGGTGGGTGACGGGTGACCCCCGGAAGGGTGACGGGTGACTGGGGGGGATCGTAGTGGGCTGCGGGTGGTCTGGTCTGACCGGTATGGCCGGGTTATAAAAAAACCCTTCTTACGGGATAAGAAGGGGCGGGTGGTCCTTTCGGGGGGTGTTCCGTAGGGAGTGGTCGCCGCTTCTTATCTTTCTCATCGTGGGGTGGGGTTGACACCTCAAGATGAGCGGGAGTTCGCACGGTCCCTTGATTCCGGTCATATTTGGCCGGCTTGGGGGTTGCGGTGGCTTCACAGGGCCCATCCCTCAGCCACTCTCGATAAGTTGCGATCGAGCTATTTAATTGTGTGCCACGGAGTATAAACCGTTCCGTGTGTAGGGTCAATGAAAATCAGCAAACTTGCTTTTTATCACCACGCGAAGTGGGCAAAGGCACGGTTGGCTTCGGCCATGCGGTGGACCTGTTCGCGGGTCTGGATGGCCTTGCCCTCGCCGTTGCTGGCGTCCATGAGTTCCTTGCCCAGGCGTTCGCACATGCGTTTGCCCTTTTCGCTGCGGGCCGCTTCGAGGATCCAGCGGAAGGCCAGCGACTGCTGACGCTTGCGGTTGACGTTCATCGGCACCTGGTAGTTGGCACCGCCGACGCGACGGGAGCGGACCTCGACCTCGGGCCTGACCCGTTCGAGGGCTTTTTCAAAGATCTCAAGAGCTGTGGGGCTGCCTTTGGTGCGCTGCTCGATCATGTCGAAAGCCTCGTACACGATGCGCTCGGCGACGGCTTTCTTGCCGTGCTGCATGACGCAGTTGATAAAACGTGCGAGGACCTTGCTGCCGTAGCGCGGGTCGGGCTTGAGTTGTTCTTCGGATCGTGTCCAGCTGCCTGCCATAGTCTTAAGCTCCTGTCGGCCCCCGGAAGTTCAAGTCCGGGTCTCTTCACCACTGACGACGCGTCAGATGATTACTGCCGAATGTTGGGGGTCATGGTTTGAGGTCATACCGGCGTGAGACACGCCGGCTCTGTTCTTGAGACAAGCCGGCTCTGACGGATGTTTATTTGCCGCGCTTGACGCCGTATTTGCTGCGGCCTTTCTTTCGGCCGTCGACGCCGAGGCAGTCGAGCGAGCCACGCACGACGTGGTAACGCACACCGGGCAGGTCACGCACACGGCCGCCACGGACGAGGACGATGGAGTGTTCCTGGAGGTTGTGCCCCTCGCCGCCGATGTAGGCGGTGACTTCCTTGCCGTTGGACAGACGCACACGGCAGACCTTGCGGAGGGCCGAGTTGGGCTTCTTGGGGGTGACGGTCTTGACCTGGAGGCACACGCCGCGCTTCTGCGGGCTGGCTTCGAGGTCCTTGACCTTGGACTTGGCACGGGGGGTGGCGCGGGGCTTGCGAACGAGTTGGTTGATCGTGGGCATGGCGGTCTCTTGGTGCCGGGGTGAATCGAGTCGAGCAGTATACCCCGAAGCAGATTAGGCATCAAATGCCCAATCACCCCCACCCGTCGCAAGCGACGGGGCTAAATGGGGAGGGGCGTCAGGTGGTCATCATTTGAAGCAGATCGTCGGGGAGTCTGGGGGTGGCACCGGGGACGGAGGCGACATAAGCCCCGACCCTGTTGGCCAGGTCCGCGACTTTTTTCATGGGCCACCTTCGCAGCACGCCCACGAGGATGGCTGCCCCGCAGGCGTCGCCGGCCCCGACCGCGTCGGCCCGGTCCTGCATGGGGTAACTCGCCTTCGTGCCCTCGTGTCGGCCCTGGGGGTCGTAGATCACCGTGCCCCGCTCGCCACGGGTCAGCGCGACGAAGCGAAGCGTGTATTTCTCAAGCAGCGCCCTAGCCATGGCGTCACAGGCTGCATCATCCCCCGCGTCGGTGGCCTTGACCGCGTGGACGAGTTTCATCACCCTCGGCAGTTCGTCCACGTTGAGCTTGCAGGCGGTGGCCATCGAGAGGCTTCGGTCGAGGATGTGGCGGTCGAAATAATCCTGCCGAAGGTTGACATCGAAGAGCCTGACCGCGCGTCTGGCGGTGTCGAGGAATCGGTAGATGGCGTTGCGGGCCTGGGCCTCGCGCTGCGCCAGTGAGCCGAAGCAAACCGCTTCACACTGGCGGGCAAGCGTTTCGTCCTGCGGGTCGAATGAGAGCCAGTCCCACGCGACGTTGCGGACGATCTCGAACGAGGGCTGGCCTCGTGCGTCCAAAGTGACGTAGACCTTGCCCGTGTCGTGGTCGGGGTCGGCCTGGAGATAGTCGGGCGTCATGCCGCGGTTCTTGAGTTCGTCGATGACGAGATTGCCCAGTTCATCCTGTCCGACGCGAGAGACGACGACGCCGCGCCCGCCCAGTGGCCCGGCAAGCTGGTGTGCATGGACAGCGACGTTCAGCGGTGCCCCGCCGAGCACCTGGGCGTCGGGGAAGATGTCGAACAGGGCTTCGCCCAGGCCGACGACGGTAAAACGGGGGTGGAGCGGGTCCATAGGTCCGATCAATTTAGCAGAGCTTGACCGATGAGGCTTGGGCGTGAGAGGGTACGATGAGAGAATATCGCAACGGCAAACCACGGTCGGGGCCTAGAATGTCGGGCATGCAACCGCAACCATCCAGACCCAGGGGACGCTTAGCCAGACCCGCGCTGGTGGCGTGTGTGTTGTTGATCGGGGCATCGTTGTTGCGTGGACAGATTATTTTTCAGGGCGGGGTCGTCGGGGCGGGCGCGCCGCAACCGGGGTCGATGCCGGTCTATGTCGATTTCTCCCCGACCGCGACGGACATGATCTCGCAGGCGGGCCTGCTCGTCTCACAGCAGCGTGAATCCGAAGCGGTGACGCTCTATCAGAAAGTGATGGACGAGTACGCGCTCAAGTTGATGCCGCACGGCGCGGGGGCTTACTGGGACACGCTCCACGCGGTGCGGGCGCTCGTCGCATCGCAGCCGAACTTGCTCAGGGCTTACGTCCAACAGACCGACCCCGTCGCGCAGCGATTACTCGGCGACGGCCCGGACACGTCATCGATGGACCTCTTCGACGCGCCGCGCATCGCGCGTTGGGAAGAGGCCGCCAGACGGTACTGGCTCTGCCCGGCGGGGCTGGAGGCGTCGCTGCGCTGCGTGTCGGTCTATCTCGAACGCGGCGACGCGACCGACGCCCACGCGGTGCTCTGCGAATTGGCCCGGCATCCCTCGCTCGACGGGCAGCAGGTGCGCTACGCCATGCTCATGGCCGCGACGGGGCAGATGAGCGACAGCCTCCAAGCGATCAGCGACCACACCCTTCAAGGCCCGTGGTCCCCTTCAGCCGACCCCGTCGTGGTGGACCCGGTGGCCACACCGTTGTGGACCACCCCGCTGCCCTCGGCGTCGGCGATCGTCAACACCATCGTCACCATGCGTCGCGGTCGGGGTGGCAACACGCAGGACGGGATGAGTTCGATCGGCAAGCCCGTGCCCATGGCCATGGGTGATGCGATCTACATCAACGACACCCAGACCGTCAGCAGGCTCGACCGCTACTCCGGCAGGCGTCAGTGGCTCTGGCCCGAGACACCGGTCAACAACGCACAGGGCCAGAACGAACTGGCGGGGACATTCATCAACGGCATGATCCCCGACCAGCGGGGCGTGGCGGTTGCGGGCGGCCGAGTGGTCGCGGTCGTGGGTCAGGCTTCACGCTGGGCGGTGCGACAGAACGACGGCGACGCGGCGGACACGACGCTGGTGTGTCTGGACCAGACCGATGGGAAATTGCTCTGGGCCAGGAACACCGGCGACCTCGACCCCGCGCTCAACAGCGCTTATTTCCAGGGCACGCCGTGGTCGGGTTACGACCGGGTCTACGTCATCCTGCGTCGCAACCAGGTCTCGGGGTTTCAGGACGCCTACGCCGCGGCGGTGAGCCTGCGTGACGGGAGCCTGATCTGGAAGCGTCACATCGCCGGGGCCGCGTCGCGCGGGCAGACGGGCGGGAACACGACGCAGGTCCGTGTGGTCGACGGTCGGCTGTACCTGTGGGACCCGCTGGGTGCCGCGGCGTGCCTCGACGGGCGGACCGGCGCGATGCTCTGGCTGACCGTCGATGAGTCCAAGGTGCTCAAGCCCGAGGAATGGGTGCGCGGCATCCGGGGCATGTCGGGCGTGGACGACATCAACCCCCCGATCCTGACACGCGCGGGGCTGATCGTGCCCTCGATGAGCGAGGGCAAGCCGGCCTGGCTGATGGACCCATCCAGCGGCAGGATCATCAACAGCCTTGACGCGCCGGGATGGATCACATCTAACTACCTGTTAGACCTCGACGGGGACGTGCTGGCCGTCGGGCCGACCGTCTATCTGTTCGACGGCAAGACGCTGGCGCAAAAGTGGAAGTCGGAGCTGCCGCTGCAGCTCAAGGCCGGCTCGTTCGGGCTGGCGGCGGCCTCGAAAGACGCGGTCTACATCCCGACCAAGGACCGCCTCGTCGCGGTCAGGCGGTCCGACGGCGCGATCCTCACGCAGACACCCCTCGAGGTGCCGGGCAACCTGCTCGTGCTCGAACAACAGATCGTCATCGCCGGGGCGCAGAGCGTGGCGGGCTTCATGGCCTGGCCCAGCGCTTACACGCAACTCGCCACGCAGATCAAAGCCAACCCGACCCGGATCGAGCCCGGCCTGACCATGGCGCACGTCGCGCTGACCGCCAGGCAATCCGAGGCGGTGCTCGAGGGCGTCGACGCGGCGATGTCGGCTTATCAGAATCGCGTGGCAGACCGGCCCTTGCCCGATGCGCAAACCGCGGCGGACCAGCATAAGCTCCTCAAGCGGCTGCTCGAGTTCGTCGCACCCAACGACCGTGCCAACACCACGCTGCGCAGGGCGATCCTCGACCGCACGGCAAGCATCACCGCCTCGCCCGCCGACGAAGCCTATTACCACCTGTCACTGGCTCAACTGCTCACCGACACCGGGCAGGTCAACGAGGCGGTCGACCACCTGCAATCGATCCTCGTCAGCGCCCCGCTCTCGGATCAGGTCATCGAGTGCGATGCGGGCAATATCCTGGCATCCACCGAGGCCCGCAGGCGATTGCAGGCCCTGGTCGAACGCTTCGGCAACGCCATTTACACGCCCTACGACGCGCTGGCGGCGCAGAAGCTCACGCAACTGTCCGACCGCAAGCCGCTCAACATCGACGCCCTGATCGAGGTGGCCAACCAGTACCCCCTCTCACGCGCCGCACCGGCTGCGCTCTACCTGGCGTCCGAAGAACTGGCAAAGACGGATCGCGCGGGCGAAGCCATCGTCAAGCTCCGACTGGCTTACCGCATGACGCAGGACGACCGCCTCACCCAGCGCATCGTCGGTCGGCTGGTCGAACTCTACGACGCGGCGGGCTTGCCCCGCAGGGCGGCGCAGTGGATCGAACGCCTCCGCAGGGACCACCCCGGGGTGCTACCCATCCGCAGCGGCCAAGAAGCCGACCCCGACCTTTGGCTGGCGGACCTGGCCTTACGCAAGCAGGCCGGCACCGAGATGCCCACGATCAAGACGCCCTTTGCAAGCGCAGCGGTGATGGCTCAATCGCTCGTCGTTCCCCTGCTCCAGGACCGCGCCGATTACGCCAGGCAAGCCGTGGCCACCGCGAGCGGGGGTTTGCTCCGACTGCTTGCCACACCGGGCCTCGATGAAAAATGGTCGATGCAGCCCGAAGACCCCGCCGCCATGGTCCTCTGGCTCGACGATGAGCAACTGCTCCTCTGGTCGCCCCGGACCCGTAAGATCACAGGGGTCAACACCCATACCGGCGCGCCGCTCTGGCCCGACATCGATACCCGCGCCCTGCTCAACCTCCCCGCGGGTGACGATGAGCAAGACAACAACGGCTGGATGATCGAACAACAGCCACAGGTGCAGGTGTGGATCAACAACGGACGATTCGACAGACGCTTGCCTCAACAGCGCATGCCCCAGTTCATCCGGGGCAACCGGTTCGTCCCGTTCAACGGCATCGACCAGAAACTGCTCTTCGGCGACCCGCAACTCGACGACGAGATCGCCCCCACATCGCTCGTGGCCCTCAACGACCAGGTCATCGTCATCGCGTACAAAACCGGCCAGATTGTTGCCATCGACCGCGACAGCGGCCAGCCCCTGTGGAACAACACCGTCAGCGTCGACCTGCTCCGGTACGTGCTTGTGGGTGACGAATCGGTCGTCGCGCTGGGTCGCATCCAGGACGCCGACGGCCAATCGCTCACCGACACGGTCTGGGTCCTGGACATCCTCACAGGAGAGCAGCGCTTCGCTCGAATCGAAGACCAGGAGCGCGTCAACCACCTCTGCCTGACACAGGGCGGCACGCTGTTCTACGCCACCAACAAGACCACGAACGGCATCGACTCGGCCACCGGCAAGACGCTCTGGCAAAACCCCGTGCCCAACGGCGACGCCCCCGCGCCCGACTTCCTCATCTCTTCCAAACCCGGCACCGACAACATCGCCTGGCAGGACCGCAGCGGGTCCACCGTCATCGTTCAAGCCTCGACAGGCAAAGTCCTGGCCCGACGCGTCGGCGATACCCCCAGGCTCAACAGCCGACAACCCGCCATGTCCATCGACGATATCGACGGCTGCTGGGTGATCGGCTCCAACCACAACACCACACTGCTCAACGCCGACGGCTCGGTCCTCTGGCGCGACGCCATCGCAGACCCCGTGACGCAACTCGACCGCTTCGTCACCGACCAATACGTCGTCATCCTCACCGCCACACAGACGGGCTACGACAACGCCGCCCAGCAACAGGCCCTGCAGATTCAGAACAGACCTTTCGCAGTCCGGCAGGTCCCCGTCGTCATCAACGGCAGACGCCAAATGGTGCAGATGCAGGTCAACATCCCGCCCAACGGGGTTGTGAACGGTGCCGTGTTGATCCCCGGTCAATTCGACGACCAGAGCGGCCAACCGCTGCCCAACAAGCCCGGGCAGTGGCGCTACAAGCTCTACACACTCGACCGCAAAGGCGGGGCCATCGTCTCGACTCAGCAGATCGACGCGGGCAACCGCCCCATCGCCCCCGGACAGGCCTGTCTTATCAACAACAACCTCATGATCGGCTGCGATGTGCAGACCATCCGCCTAAGCTCGCCCGCCGCCCCGACAATCCCCTGACCCTCACGCCCCATACGCAAGCGACCGACTTGCGGCTATGATGACTCCAGTCCCGGCTTGCTCCTGACACCGGGCACGACACCTATTCACCCGCACATCATCCCACCGGAGAGGCACGATGCCCCAGGATTCCTCAACACTCGACGCCACACCCACGCAGACCCTGGCCTCCGTCGATCCGCAAATCTCAAAGCTCATCCACTCCGAGCAGGAACGACAGGAGTTCACGCTCGAGATGATCGCCAGCGAGAACCACACCTCCCCCGCGGTCATGGAAGCCGTCGGCTCGTGCCTGACCAACAAGTACTGCGAGGGCTACCCCGGTAAACGCTACTACTCCGGCTGCGCGTTCTACGATGAGGTTGAGAAACTCGCCATCGAACGCGCGTGCAAACTCTTCGGCTGCCAGTTTGCCAACGTCCAGCCCCACTCCGGTGCCAACGCCAACATGGCCACCTTCTTTGCCCTGCTCGACATCGGCGACACCTTCTGCTCCGTCGAACTCTCCGACGGCGGGCACCTCACGCACGGCTCGCCCGTCAACATCTCCGGCAAGTGGTACAAGCCCGTCCACTACCCGCTCGTCTACGACGAGGCCCGGCCCGACTTCGGATTCATTGATTACGACGCGGTCGAAAAACTCTGCATGACCCACAAGCCCCGGCTGCTGATCTGCGGCTACTCCGCCTACCCCCGGAAGATCGACTTCAATCGCTTCCGTGAGATAGCCGACAAGTGCGGCGCGATCTTGATGGCGGACATCGCGCACATCGCGGGCCTCGTCGCCGGCGGTTCGCACGAGTCGCCCTTCCCGCACTGCCACGTGGTGACCACCACGACGCACAAGACCCTGCGCGGGCCGCGCGGCGGGCTGGTCATGACCAACGACCCCGAGATCGCCAAGAAGATCGACAAGGCGGTCTTCCCCGGTTCGCAGGGCGGGCCGCTCATGCACGTGATCGCAGGCAAGGCCGTCTGCTTCGGCGAAGCGCTGCGCGACGAGTTCAAGGCCTACGCCAAACAGGTTGTGACGAACGCCGCCTCGCTGGCCAAGGGCCTCCAATCCCGCGACTGGGCGCTGGCCTCCAACGGCACCGACAACCACCTCATGCTCATGGACCTCCGCCGATCCAAGCCCGCCAACGGCGAGATCACCGGCAAAGACGCCTCCGGATGGCTCGACAACGCGGGCATCATCACCAACAAGAACACCGTCGCGCGCGACGAACGCTCGCCCATGGTGACCTCGGGCGTACGCATCGGCACACCCGCCCTCACCACCCGCGGATTCAAGGAAGACCAGATGGAAGACGTCGCCGACATGATCGACCGCGTCCTCCGCTCACGCGGCGCGGAAAACACGATCCGCAAAGTCCGTGGCGAAGTCGTCGAACTCTGCAAACAATTCCCCATGCCGCATTAACCCCCGGAAGCTGCAAAGCCCAACCCTGAATCTCCAATACCCGACTCTGAGTTTGCAAAGCCCGGGCCGTCCAGGCCCGGGATCAACCCCCCGCGATCACCTCACAACGTGCTCCCATGCCCACACTCGCCGCCATCACCGACACCCTCAACGACCCGCACAAGCTCCACGCCGCGCTCGTCCACTTCCCCATTGTGCTCGCATTCGTCGGCCTGGTGCTGACTATTGCCCTCACCGTTACGCTCGGCAAGAGCAAGGGCCTGCGGTGGTGGTGCGTCGCGCTCTACCTCGTGGCGGCACTCACGGGATTCATTGCCATGGACGCGGGGGAAGATTCCGTAAACGACCTCGACACCTCCAATCTCTCCGATGGCGTCAAGCAGCTCATCCACGATCACGAGGAGATGGGCGAAAAAGTCTGGTGGTCCATGCTCATCGTCGGCTCGTTCGTCGCCCTGACCGCGGTCCCGAAAAAACCTGTCCGTGTGACCTTCGCGGTCCTGGCGCTGGTCACGTCACTGATGAACGTGGGACTGGTCGTCAACACCGCCTACCACGGCGGCGAGATCGTGTACGGCCACGGCGTCGGGGTGCCGCAGATGGCAACATCACCCTGACGTTGAACGCCCACGGTCTCCGACCGTGGGGACCCCCACGCACATCCATGCGTGGCTGCGAAAGTTTGAAAACCCTCACACCCGCTTCACGCCGCGGTAGATCACCGCGATGCCCAGCGTCATGGGTTTAACAGTCACCGCGTCGAAGCCCGCCCCGTGCATCATCGAGCGCATCGTGTCGCGGTTGATAAACGTGTTGACGCTGCGCGGCAGGTAGCGGTACGCCCCGCTCCTGTCCCGCGCGATCCACGACGCTGTGCGCGGCAGGACGTGGTGGAAGTAGGTGTTGTAAAGCCCCCGCATCACCGGGTTCGTCGGCAAACTGAACTCGAGCACGATCACCCGGCCGCCCGGGCGCAGCACACGGTAAAACTCGCGCAGCGCCGCGAGCGGGTCGGCCACGTTGCGGATTCCGAATGCGATGCTCACCACGTCGACGCTTGCCCCCGGGAGCGGCAGCCGCATCGCGTCGCCGGTGGCGTAGGCGAGGCGAGGGGCCTTGCGCTGCGCAACGGCTAACATGTTGTAAGTGAAATCCACCCCCAGCACGGAGGCGGGCTTCTTCGCGGCAAACGCCATTGCCAGGTCGCCCGTCCCGCACGCCACGTCAAGCACCCTGTCGGTCGTCTTGACGTTGGCGGCTTCGACCGCGGCCCGCCGCCACACCTGGTCACGCCAGAGCGAGTGCAGGCGGTTGTTCAGGTCGTAGCTCGGCGCGATCGCGCTGAACATCCGCTGCACACGCTGCGCCTTGTCGGCGGCTGCGTGCGGGTTCTGTGCCAGGTCCGCCTCGCCCCACGCGACGGTCGGCTCGTTCGATGTCGGGTTTTCTTGCACGGCAACAGGCATCGTAGCTCGCAATCAATGACCGTGCCGCTCTCGGCAGATCGCACACCAGCCCGCGTCGGCGAGCTGTTCGTCCGTGACCTTGAGCACCCCGGCCCCGGCCTTGGGCGCGGGCAATTTCGACAAAGGCACGAGCACCGACCGCTTGAAAGTCTCCTCACCAAACGTGTAGGTGTGCCCGTCGCCGGCGTAGGGGTACTGATCGGCAATGAGTTTCTTGAGCCTGTCGATCCGCGTCTCGGGCAAGGGGTGCGTCGAGAGGATCTCAAGCGTGCTGCTCGACGAGGCGTTTTTCAAGACCTCCATCACCTGCACCATGCCCGTCGGGTCGTAACCCAACCTCGACATGTACCGTACGCCCAGTTCGTCGGCCTGGCTCTCCTGGTCCCGGCTGAACTTGAGAAGGTAGACCGACCCACCGGTCTGCACACCGACGCCCAGCACCTGGAGGTAGTCTTTGTTTGTTGCCTGGCCGGCCACACCCAGGCCCGCGACGATGCCCTGAAGCACCAGCGCCTGGCTCATCCTCTGCCCGACGTGCTGCGCGGTGACGTGGCCGATCTCGTGGCCCAGCACGCCCGCAAGGCTTGCGTCGTTATGAAGCTTCTCAAGCAGCCCGCGTGAGATGAAGACCTTGCCACCGGGCAACGCAAAAGCGTTGAGGATCGAAGAGTCCACCACGTGAAACTCCCACGGCATCTCCGGTCGCTCGCTCTTGGCGGAAAGGGCCTGCCCCATGTTGCGCACGTAGCTGAGTATCCCGGGCGACGGCACCTCACCGCCGTTGTCTTTAAGAAACGCCGGCTGAGCCTCTTCGCCCAGTGAGATTTCCTGATCGGTGCTGATGATGTTGAACTGACTCTTCCCCGTAGCGGGGTTCGTCGAGCACCCCCCCACCCACGGTAAGAGTGATAGACAGATGGCGACCGTGATCCAGAGTTTTCGTTGCATCGTGTGGCTCCTGATGATCGTATGCGGGGAAGAAACCGCAGATTCCGCAGAGGACACAGATTTTAAGACAAGTGTGGTGATACCGCTGAGGCGACGGAGCCAGCGGGGATATACGCATTCAATCTGTGAAATCTGCGTCATCTGCGGTTCGGATCGGAAAGTGAAACGATACCCCGTGAGTTGAATTGCCACATGGCAAGAGAACTTGATCCCACGACTTGACTGCCCGGGATTTGTATTGGTTACTTAGGTTCCGATAACCCCCAGAAGGTTTGCGATCGCGTCCTTGGAGATCGGATGGTGGGAAGAAATATTATCGGACGGTCTGCCCACCCCCTGAACGCTGTTTATCGGCCTGATGGTCATAATGTCGTAATACACGTATCCAAATACACTTAAACCACAATTTCCACCGGCCGAGCCCTTCCGGGGGTCAATCTGGAGGATTTATGACGATTGCATCAAACGCAACGACGGCTCGGACCGATCTAAGACCTTATCGTCGGTGGGATCGGGTGGGTCGGCCTCCGAGTGTGCGGAAGCCGAACCGGTCCAAAGGGTCAACCAGGGAGTCCCCCATGAAACGCGAAGTGCTGCTCGAACGATTTTTCACCGCCCTCATCTCGGGCCACCGTGAGTCCGCCCGGGCCATCGTGGACGAACTCCACCAGGCTGACTGCCCAGCCGAGAAAATCATCAACCTCCTCTTCTGGCCAACGCTCGAGAAGATCCAGGCCCTCGCCCGGGCCGACCAGATCAGCGACATCGCCCACCACTTCTCCACCCGCATGCTCCGCGCGCTCGTCGACCAGATGCAGATGCGCCTCGAACAAAATGACCGCCGAAACCAGAAGGTCCTGCTCGTCTGTGGCCCGGAAGAGAGTGAAGAACTCGGTGCGCAGATGACCGCGGACCTGCTCGAAGCCGACGGCTACGAGGTCTACTTCGTCGGTGGCGGCGTGGCGAATGATGAGATCATCAACCAGCTCGGCTCGCTCGGCGCGGACAAGCTCGTGGTGTTCGGCGTCGTCCCCAGCACGGTCCCCTTTACACGCCTGCTCATCGACCACCTGCACGACATCGGCGTGTGCCCCAAGCTGCAGATCGTCGTCGGCGGCGGCGTCTTCAACCGGGCCGAGGGCCTCGCGGAAGAGATCGGTGCCGATCTGTGGGCCAACACCCCCAGCGAACTCGTCGAGGTCATGTCCACCGAACCGCAGCGCCGCATGGACCACGAGCAGCGCACCGTCGGGCGCAAACGCCGAACCCGCTCGCGCGACGCGGCCTAGCGCGACCTTCCAGGTCGCGCCGAAACGCCCACGACGCAGAGAATACCCCGCGACCTGGAAGGTCGCGCTATGGAAAGTTTCCCTCCCCACACCCGCCCCGTCCACGGCGGGTGTGGTGTTTTACGGTGAGGGAGGTGAGTAGGGTTTGACGGGCGTGATGTTCGGCAATGGGGCCGTGAGCGCGAGTTGGCGCTTCGTTTCATTGAACGCGGCGCGGAGTTTGGTGAGCTTCTTCATGTTGCGCGCCAGCAGGATGCCGATGACGATCATCCACAGGGACGTGACGAGAAAACCCAGCACGCACAGCCATGCGGTGACGCCCAGCACGGTCAGCCAGGTCCGCATGCTTGAGAAAGCCGATTGTGATGACATCACCGACGCGGACGAGGACCATGTCACATCGACGTTGATGACGGGGGGCGGGCTGCCCGGCGCGGGGGTTGTGGTGGCGGGGCCGGCCCCGGGTGTGACGGGGACGCGGCCCATCGCGGAAACGTTGACCGTCGTCCCGTCGGGCCAGTAGGTGATGCTGTACCACTCGCCGTTGGGTTGGAGGGTGTGGGACATCGTGGAGCCATCGGAGTATTGGATCGTGGTCGTGACCGCGCCGTTACCCATGGGCTGGGTGCTGGTGGAGGTGGCGGTGGGCGGGTTCTGGATGGTGGAGACTTGGCCGTTGGGTGCGGGCGGGATGGGGAAGGCGGGCGCGATGCCCATCGCCAGCGGGTGTGTGGGTTGAGCGGGCACAGGCACCTGCGCGGTGGACTGTGTCGTGGACACCTGGCTCATGTGGCTGTAGTAGCTGGTGCTGAGATAGATGAGCGTGTAATAAAAACCCAGGGCGATCAGCCCGAAGACCAGCAGGGCGACCTTGCCGACGCGGAACTGGGTCGCAAGCGTCTTGCGCGGGATGGATGTGGCAAGCGACTGCCCGGCACCGGCGGCGGTTGAAGCGGTCATGAGTAACAGCACGATCATCACCGCGGCGATGATGGAAGTGGTCGTGCCGTCGACGTCTTCGATCCAATGGAACGATTCCGTCATCACCATGATGGAGAGGGTGGTGGTCCAGAACAACCCGAGCCAGACCATGGCCAGAACAACGGTACGTTGCAACCGGGCCCACCCGGTCGACGGACCGAGGTCCCCGCGACTCGACGTGGATTTGGTGATGCCGATGGCAAGCAACAATTGCAGGAATAGCAGCCAGATCACGAAGGCGTACACCATGCCATCTTCACCGCCCCCGGCCCGCATGAAGAACCAGAAGATGGCGGTGAGCCAGCAGGCACAGACGGACAGCATCGCCAGCAATGGCGCTAGGATGGTCAGCGCCCAGCCGTTGCGCACACGGTTGATCCACCTCTGCGGTGCGTGGAGGAACCACCGCGACTGCATCGACACCGTTACCGGTTGACCGCACTCGGGGCAGGCGTCGGTGGTCAGGCGCGAGCGCAGCGAATACCCGCAGCCGACGCAGGGCAGGTCCACCGTGAGGCGGTTGTCCGTGTCCATCGGCAGCGTGGCGTGTTGTGCGTTGGGCATGGGGCGACCCTTACAGAGTGTTTGCTTTTTTGTCTTACCCCCCTCCCCTTACCAGGGGAGGGGCTGGGGGAGGGGATGTCTTCTGGAATGCACCAGCCAACCGTCATCTGTGAAGAACACCCCAGGACACCCTCCCCCGGCCCCTCCCTCTCAAAGAGGGAGGGGAGTTTGTTCACGGGGTACTTCTAATCTTCGGTATCTGTCCCCGGCAACCCGTACTCCGACCAGCGTTGATCCACGAGTGCGCGTGTGGCGTCGTCCATCTTCAGGATCGGCGGGAAATCCCGCACCGGGTGGCCGTTGACCTCTTCACCGGCAATCTTGCGTGTGGCGTCGTAGCCGATCTTGTGTCCCGCGCCCAGACGAGGGGCGGCGTGGTCCAGGATATCCAGCGGGCCGTTGACGATCTCGATATCCCTACCGGGGTCGCAGTTGGCACAGACATGGAACCACACCTCGTCGTGGTCGTGGACGTTCACATCTTGGTCGACGACGACGATCATCTTGGTCCACGCCATCTGCCCCGCGCCCCAGATCGCGTGCATGACCTTGCGTGCGTGGAGCGGGTACTCCTTTTTGATCTTGACAAACGCGCAGTTGTGGAAGCAGCCGAACATCGGCAGGTCGTAGTCGAGGATGTCGGGCACGAGTGTGCGGAGCAGCGGGAGGAACAACCGCTCGGTCGCCTTGCCGAGGTAGTAATCTTCCTGCGGGGGCAGGCCGACGATGGTGGTGGGGTAGACCGCGTCTTGCCGGTGGGTGATGGCGGTGACGGTGAAGACGGGGTAGCGGTCGGGGAGCGAGTAGAACCCGGTGTGGTCGCCGAACGGGCCTTCGAAGACAGCCCCGGGGCCGAGGGGTTCGGGTTCACCGTGTATCAACTTCCTTGGGTCGTATCCAATGCCATTTGCCTCGGTGCTGACGTAGCCCTCGATGACGATCTCGGCATTCACGGGGACGTGCATGTCGATGGTCTTACACTTGATTAGCTCAATGCCTTTCTGGTTGAGGAAGCCTGCCATGAGCAGCTCGGAGACGCCCGGCGGCAGTGGCGCGGTCGCGGCGTAGGGGAGCACGGGTTCACCGCCGAGCACGATGGCGCAGGGCATTCCGGTCGAATGGTCGCCGCGCGTCTCGTTGTGTTTTTTCCACGCCCGCCAGTGGCGTGCGCCGTCGTGGTGCATGTGCCAGTGCATGGCGGTGTGGGTGGGGTCGATGAGCTGGGCGCGGTACATGCCGATGTTGCGCGAGGGGCGTGGCGTGCCCTCGGGCTTGCCCGCGTCGTCGGGGTGGATGGTGTAGATGCCGGCAAAAGTGATGTATTTCCCGCCCCCGGAAGCTGTGCCCGAATCCTCGGGAGAGATCGGGTACCCCACCATCCGGGGGTCGCCGTCGAGGGGCCAGCACTTGATGATGGGCAGGTCGAAGAGGTTGGCTTCACCGTCCGAAGCGAGTTTCACGACATCCTGGCACGGGGCCGATCCGGTGTCTCGGACCTTCGGGCCATACGAGGCGACCCTGGCCAGTTCGAGGCCTTTCTTGATCTTCTCGATGATGCCGGTGGGTGGTTCGGGCTTGATGAGGCGTTCGATTTTTTCAGCCAGGCCGTCGAAGCCCACGTCGGTGCAGCCCAGCGCCATCTCGGTGCGGTGGTACGAACCGTACGCATTGATGAGCAGGGGGAACTTCGCGCCCTCGACGTTTTCAAAGAGCAGGGCCTTGCCGCCCCCCCGGTAGAAGCGGGGGTCGAAGTGTCGTGCGTGATCCGAGGCTGTCGGGGCAGGCGACTTGCTCACGCGGTCAGCGATCTCCGTGACCTCCAGCATCGGCGAGACCTTTGCTGAGACTCGGTGAAGTTCACCTTCTAGCTCAAGGGCTTGGACAAACTCACGCAGGGATCGGTACATGGTTAGACCTTTGCATCAGCCGATTAAGCAGGGCGATCGAACTTCGAGGGGTCGTGAATCATCACAGAGGCACAGAGAAGAAAATCCATTGATGATTGATGATTGATGATTGATGATCTCAGATGTTTGGCCACCGGCCTCAATCGATCGGACTATATGCAACGAGTCTCCTCACTCATATCTCCTATCTCCTGCCCCCTGCCCCCTCTCTGTGTCCTCTGTGTCCTCTGTGTCCTCTGTGTCCTCTGTGTTGAATAATGGTCGGATCGATATCTCAAGCGCCCAGTTCGATGCTGCGTTTGTGCGCCGCGTGGATGGCTTCGATGATGGTCTTGTCCATGCCGTTAGCCTGCATGTGTTTGATGGCGGCCTCGGTCGTTCCGCCGGGGCTTGTGACTTTTCTGCGCAGTTCCTCGGCTGAATCGGGGGATTGCGCCAGAAGCTTTGCGGCGCCGGTGATCGTCTGGGCCACGAGTGTCCTCGCATGATCGCCCAGGCCCAGTTCGCGTGCCGACTCTTCCATGAGCTGTGCAAGATAAAACACATAAGCCGGCCCGGAGCCTGACACCGCGGTGACCGAGTCGATCAGCTTTTCCTCAACGCGGATCGCCTTGCCGCCGGCGGCAAACAACTTCATGGCCAGCGCATCGTCGCCGGCTTTGGCGTCCACGCCCAGCGCCACGCCCGCCATCCCCTCGCCCACGAGCAACGGCGTGTTGGGCATCACACGCACCACCCGCGTCGGCCTGCCGATCTCTTTTGACAACTTGGCGCTCGTCACACCGGCCATGATCGAGATCACAACCTGTGAGTCGGTCAGACCCTTTGCAAGATCGGCCGCGGCCTGTTTCATCACCTGTGGCTTGACGGCGATGAGCACCTGCGCGCTCGTGCCGATGACCTGCGCATTGTCGGACACGGTCTTGACCCCCAGCGCATCGAAGACCGCCCTGCGCACCTCGGAGGGGTCGGACGCAACGATCTGTGCGGCGCTGAGCACGCCCCTGTCGATCGCGCTGCGGACAATGGCCTCGGCCATGTTGCCCGCGCCGAGCAGGCCCAGTGAATAGGTCCATTCAGACATGCGCAAGAATGTAACACACCGGACAGCGACAGGCGTGGCCAAGGCGTTGCGGGGATGGCCGAGGCACCGCGGGTATACCCCTGCGGCTAAAAATGTATGCGGTCCGACCGGCTCTTTCACATCGGCAACGGCAGGTAGAACTTGTGCCGTTTGGCGTCGTAGCGGATCGAGGCGCGGTTCTCGTCGAACCACTTGCCCAGGTTGTCCCACTCGCCGGTGTAGTCGAGGTACCGCCGGATCGCGCGGCGCTCCTCGGGGCGGACGTTCTGGTTCTGTTGCGGGTCGCTGGCCGCATCGATGAGCGACTCGAGCGCGTCGAAGTAACCGTACTCGATGGCAATCGTGGCGGCCTGGCGTTCGTCCCAACTGCCGTTGCGTTTGGCAAGACGCCACATCCTGCCCACCGCGTCCGACAGGTCGATGCCCGGCAAATCCTTGATCTGGCGGTAGGTCCACTCGCGGTTGGAGTTGTAGACCAGGTACTCCTTGAGCAGGTCGTAGGACTTGGGGTCTTCGAGCATGACGATGGCCTGGATGATGTCGTTGCGCAGGTTGCGCGGGTTGTCACGGAGCTTTTGCAACAGCACCTCCGCGGCGTCCTGCTCCCAGCCACGCTGCATGATCATGCTGATGAGGTTGTCGTTGTTCTTGAAGGCCTCGATGACGATGGGTTTGTGCTCGGGCTTGAGCAGCTTCTGGACCGCCTGCTGGAGGTGGTAGTTGGCGTTGCCGGTGTCGCTCTGGTCCAGCAGCACGTCGAGGTTGTCCGGGCCCACGTCGGTATACATCTTGACCTGCGGGTCGTTGCTCGAATAGCTCTGCTGGTTGCGGGTGGCTTCGATGATCTTGTCGACGTACTCGCGGACCTGTTCCTTGGTGGCGTTTTCGGGGAGCTTGATCTTGCCCAGCGCCTCCTTGTCCGCCCCACGGGGCCGCTGGATCACACGGTTGATGCGTTGCTCGGGTTGCGCGTTGTCCTGTGACAGTTTCTGCACCTCTTTGCGGAGGGTGACGACTTCCTTGCGGAGATTGACCAGTTCAGCCATGAGCGATTTGATGTCGGGCTCCGCGGCGGGTGCATCGGGCTGGGGCTGTTCCTGATCGGCGGGACCCTCGGCCTGCGGCGGGGCCTCGTCGATACCGACCTCGTCCAATTGAACGGGCATCTCAGCCAGGGCGGCCGGGCCGGTGAAAATCACGCACACCCACGCGGCACAGAGCCACACGCAAGGTTTGAAGATGGAAAGGGGCTTACGTTGCATGGTTCACCTCGATGCCAACCGCTTGTTGGGTAACTGCGATTTGTCGATCACGTGTTGCCCGAACCGCCGACCCATCGGTCGCGCTCGTTGCGTGCCTCGTCGAGCCAGCGGGTCATCTCGTCCCATTTTGCTTTCTCAAGCATCTCCCGGAAAACACGGAGGATTTCGATCATCTCGTCGGCGCTGCGGATGACCTGCTCGCGGTTGTCGTGGAAAATATCCCGCCACAGTTCCCCGTCGCCCGAGGCCACGCGCGTCGTGTCACGGAACCCTGTCGACGCAATGTCGATGGCGTCATCCTTCAGGGCCAGATGGACCAGCGCCGCCGCGACCGCGTGGGGCAACTGACTGACCAGCGCCACCCGGCGGTCGTGCTCATCGGGCGATAGACGCACGACCCTCATGCCCAGTTCCTGCCACAGGGCCTGGACACGATCCACCACGCCGGCGTCGCTCTCACGCATCGGCGTCACGATGCAGGGCCTGCCGTGGAACAAATCCGCTTTCGCGGCTTCGGGGCCGGTCTTCTCGCCGCCCGCCATCGGGTGCGACCCGACGAAACCCGCAAGCATCGACGCTGGAAGATGCCGCTGCGCTTCGAGACAGACACTCTGTTTGACCGAACCGACGTCGGTGAGGGTCAACCCCTCGACACCCAGAGCGGCAAGCTGCCTGAAGTGTTCGGGGAAAGAGGACAAGGGCGAACAGAGCACCACGAGCGAGCCGGTTGTGACGGCATGTGCCATGTCGGTGGTGAGCGTCGTGAAACACCCCAGGGCCGCGGCCCGGTCAAGCGTGGCTTGTCTGCGACCGACACCGACGATCTTGCCGGCGTACCCCCGCGCACGCAGGCCTAGCGCCAGACTTGCCCCGAGCAGGCCCGTACCCACCACACACACACGTTCAAACGCAACCATGTGGGCATGATAAACGCCCCGTGTGAAAAATCGAATAAGACGCTGACGCGCCATCGTGCTTTGTCGCCAAGTTCCGTGCCTGATATCGTGATGGGTCGATCCTTTGTCGTCCAGGTCCAACACCGCCCCGTCCACGGAACGCCGCCATGTTTGAGAAAATCCAACCCGCCCCGCCCGACGCGATCCTCGGCTTGACCGAAGCCTTCAACGCCGACGCCAACCCCCGGAAGATCAATCTGGGTGTGGGTGTTTACAAAGACGCCAACGGCCAGACGCCCGTGCTCGACTCCGTCAAGGCCGCTGAACGCAGGCTGCTTGAAAGCGAAAAATCCAAGAACTACATGCCCATCGACGGCTCGCCCAAGTACGCGGGCCTCGTGCAGGGCCTGCTCTTTGGCAACAAGGGTGAAGCCGTCGCGTCCGGTCGCTCTGCCACGCTCCACACGCCCGGCGGAACAGGTGCCCTGCGCGTCACCGGCGATTACCTGCGTGCCAACCACGGCCAGATCACGATCCACATGTCCGATCCGACTTGGCCCAACCACCCGCAAATCTTCGAGGCCGCCGGCCTGAAAGTGGCCACATATCCCTACTTCGATCCTGCCACCAACGGCTTGAAACTCGACGAGATGCTCAAGGCCCTCGACAAAGTCCCCGCCGGCGACGCGGTGCTCCTGCACGGCTGCTGCCACAACCCCACAGGCGTCGACCTGCCCCCGGAAGTTTGGAAACAGGTGGCGGGCATCCTGGCCAAACGCGGGGCGCTGCCCGTCATCGACTTTGCCTACCAGGGCTTTGCCGACGGGTTGCAACAAGACGCCCAATGCCTTGAGGCGTTTGTCACCGGCGGGTCGGACTTCATGGTCTGTTCGAGTTTCTCCAAGAACTTCGGCCTTTACAACGAGCGCGTCGGGGCGCTGACGTTGGTCGCATCCAATAAGGAACGGGCCGCCGCGGTGCTCAGCCAGGCCAAGCGCGTCGTGCGTGCCAACTACTCCAACCCCCCCGCCCACGGCGCGTCGATCGTCACCACCATCCTCGAAGACGCAGCCCTGCGCAGACAATGGGAAGAGGAAGTCAAACAGATGCGCGACCGCATCAACCACATGCGATCGCTCTTCGTCGACACCCTCAAGGCCAAGGGCGTCAGGAAAGACATGTCCTTCATTGCCAGACAGCGCGGCATGTTCAGCTTCTCGGGCCTCACCAAAGCCCAGGTCGACAAACTCCGCACCGAACACGCCGTCTACGTCGTCGGCTCCGGCCGAATCAGCGTCGCGGGCATGACCGACGCCAACATGGACGCGCTGTGCGGCGCCATCGCGAGGGTGATGGGCTAATCAAAGAATAGACGGGATAACAGGATCAGCGGGATTGACAGGATCAGGAAGCGATTTGTGCGTCGTTCTGATCCTGTTGAACCTTAAAATCCCGTTATCCCGTCAACTGGTCCATCCCCGGGAAGCCCGACAGGTCGAGCCCGCCGGTGATCTTGGCCATCTCCTGTTGAACGAGTTCGCGTGCCTTGGCCAGCGCCGCATTGGTCGCGGCGGTGACGAGGTCTTCGATCATCTGCCGGTCGGCTTCGCGGTCGGTGCCTTCGACGAGCGTGGCAATCATCACCGGGTCGAATCGCACACCCACGATCTCGAGCTTGCCGTTGGCCGTCACACGCACCGCCCCCGCGCCGGCGTCGGCCTCAACCGTCTGGCGGCCAAGCTCCGCCTGCATCGCCTCCATGCGCCTGCGGACCTCCTTGGCGTTGCCCATCAGTGACGCGAGGTTTTTGAGTTGGTCGAACATATCGGAAACATTGTATTCATTTAGCTGCATCGCCCCCGGAAGGCGATGCGCGGGTACAAAATATCGGCGCTCATCGGCGGAACGTGTAACCGCCGGTCGCAAGCGACCGGGCTAAATGGGCTCGGGGGTTTCATCGCCGGACGACGGTTCTTCCGTGGGTTTTTCATCGGGTTCGTTGTGGACATCCATCAGGGTCACGTCAAAGACGTCGGCGAGTTGGCGGACGAGGGGGAGTTTGAACGCCGCGTCGCGGTCGCTGCGCGAGGCGGGTTGTGTCGTGGGGGCGGCGCTCTCATCACGGGTCGGCGCGTCGGGCGCATGGTCGAGTGTGGCCCCCGCCTGGACCTGGATGCGCACACGCCTGCCGAGGATCGGTTCGAGCAGTTCGCTCAGGCGGTCGCACTGGGTCGGGGTCATGAAGGAGACCATCTGCCGTTTGCCGGGCCTGGGCGTGATGACCGCCTGCGCCTGATCGAGCGACGAGAGCGTGAAGCTGTGGACCCAGTTGAGCGCGTGCTTGCCCGTGATGCTCTGTTCGAGTGCAGACCAGACCTCGCGCGGGTCGTTGGAGGTGGCCCGGGGGGTTTGATTTTTATCTTCCGGGGGCGCGGGGACCGGCGATGTTTCCGGGGCCATCACCGGGTTTATGGTTTTTACTTCCGGGGGCGGGGTTTTTAGTTCCGGGGGCGGGGGGAGTTTTTTTTTTCGCCTGTGACAGGCAAGGTTCGGCCGGCGAGCAGTGCGGTGACGTCCGCCATTTTTTCGGATAGCGCGAGCCGGACGACGGTGGCATCGAACAGGGCGCGGGGGTTGGAGCTGGTCTTGGCGTGGCGCTGGAGGTTTTCGCACAGGGCGATCATGTGGACGAGGCCGGCCGCGTCGAACTTGCGGGACTGTTCGAGCGTCTGGGCGCGGGCCTCATCGGAGAGTTCGAGGATCGTGGACTGGTCGCCACAGGTAGCCACGATCATGAGATTGCGGAACTGCTGGATGAGCGCGTCGAGCACCTGGTCGAGCGCCAGGCCGCGGTCGAGCAGCGCCGATGCGAGGTCGAGCGATTGGCCCATGTCGCCCGACGCCAGCGCGTCGACGAGGTCGAAGACCATCTGCTGCTGGGGCAGGCCGAGCATCTCTTCGAGGATTTTCGATGTGAGCGGCGACTCGCCGGTGGCGATGAGGCGGTCGAGCAGGGAGAGCGCGTCGCGCATCGAGCCGTTGCCCAGGCGTGCGAGCTGCCAGAGCGCGTCGTCTTCGATCTTGATTTTTTCCGAGGCGAGCACGCCCTTGAGGTGCTCGGCGATGCGGGGCGTGGGGATGTTGCGGAAGTCGAACCGCTGGCAGCGCGACTTGATGGTGTCGGGGACCTTGTGCGACTCGGTGGTGCAGAGGATGAACTTCACGTGCGGCGGAGGCTCTTCCATGGTCTTGAGCAGCGCGTTGAACGCCGCGGTCGAGAGCATGTGGACCTCGTCGATGATGTAGACCTTGTAGAGCGCGTTGCCCGTGGGCGAGAGGCCGGCCCCGGAGATGAGTTCGCGTGCGTTCTCGACACTGTTGTTCGAGGCCCCGTCGATCTCGATGACGTTCATGTCGTCGCCGCGCATGATGGCCTGCGCCATGCGGTCCTGCACGTCTTGGGGGGGGAAGTCGATGCCTTTGGGTTTGGGGCAGTCGGGGATGGTGTCGGGGGCGTTGAGGGCCCGGGCAAAGAGGCGTGCCATCGAGGTCTTGCCGACGCCGCGCGTGCCGGTGAAGAGGTAGGCGTGGGCAACGCGACCGGTGGTAATGGCGCTGGCCAGCGTCCGCGCGATCGGCTCCTGCCCGATCACCTGATCAAAGCTTGCGGAGCGGTATCGACGTGCGAGGACGGTGTAGGTCATTTAGGAATGGATGATGGATGATTGGAAGTTTTTGTATCCTCCGGTCGCAAGCGACCGGGCTAAATGTCTTCTCTCCTGCTCTCCTGTTCTCCTGCTCTACTCTCTCGCCCCAAAGGGGCGCACGAGGACGGCCAGGACACCGGCGGCACCGGGCGGGCGACACTTAGGGCTGCTCCGGTCAAGGCCTGACCCGGTTCATGAGCTCACCCGTGCATCGGGCCCGGCCGTCCTCTTACGCCCCGAATACCTCAGTTTATCAACCATGGCTTTGCGTAGCCAATTTTACTTTCGGGGGGCTATAATCCGTCCCATGCACAATCTCGTCCTTCAGATCGTCATGCGTTACCTCCACATCGTCAGCGCCATCATCGCGGTCGGTGGGGTTTCGTTTATCTCACTCGCACTGTTGCCCGGAACGAAGATGCTCGACGAGCAACTGCGTCAATCGACGCTCGCGCTTATCACGAGGCGGTTCAACATCGTCGTCTGGTGGTGCGTCGGCGGGCTGGTCGTCTCGGGCGTCTACAACTGGATGCTCCTGGCCCAGACCTACAAAGACATGGGGCCGATCGGCAACGCGCTGATCGGCACGAAAGTCCTCCTGGCCCTGCTGCTATTTGCTGTGATCTGGGCGCAGTCCGTGGGCATCGGCAAAAACAAAAGCCCCAAGTTCTGGCTGATGATGAAGCTCCACCTCGCGGCCATCGTCATCCTGCTCGCCTCGATCCTGCGTTACTATCGGCTCGAACACCTGCACGACCACGTCAAGGCCATCCTCCCCGGCTCATAAACTCCGGGGACACCCGTGCCACGGTCACGCGCACGCAAACCCGTCCCGTTCAACACCTACATCCGCCAACGGAACCATCGGCGTTGGTCGCTGTGGCTGTCCGCCACCGTCGTCGTCGCCGTTCTGGCCATCCTCGACAGGCGGGGCGCGTTTCTCTACGACGGCGGGGACACGCACCGGTACGACGGAAGGTCGCTGCGCGTCGTGCGCGTGATCGATGGCGACACCCTCGTGGTCGATGCACCAGACGCTGACCGCCGTGACACGCACGTGCGCCTCTGGGGCATCGACACACCGGAGACCGCCAAGCCCGACCGCAACCTCCCCACCGAGCCATATGCCGATGACGCCACCGATATGACGCGCTCGCTCTGTGAACACCAGACCGTGACGCTGCACCTCGAAGCCTCACGCATCCGTGACAAGTTCGACAGGCTCCTGGCACACGTGGAACTGCCCGACCACACCGCGCTGGCGGAGCATTTACTCGCCGCCGGCCTGGCCAGAGCCGACGACCGTTGGCCCCACCGCGACCTCGAACGTTTTGCCCTGATTGAGCAGCAGGCCAAGATGGACGGCTCAGGCTTATGGGCAACCGACCCGGCACCCGATGAAAAAAAACAGCCCACAAACCCCGTAACACCTTGAAATCCACACCCCGGGGGCGGACAATACGCACACATGTCTTTTTCATTTTCACAACTCCCTTCAAAACTACCCAACCCCAGGGACCAGATGATCCGGGAGACCAACGCGTTTTTGAACTGGGCGCTGGAGGAAAACCGCGACCTGCCACGCATCCCCCGCAGGCGCGTGGAGGACGGCGGTTTCGTTTTGCTCATGCGTCGAGACGGGGCCCGCGCGATGGTCGACCGCTGGTGGGGCTGGATGCTCAATTCGCAGGCGTTTGAGGGCGTCCGCAATCGGTTGCCCTTTTAAGCCGATTAGAAGATTATGATTCTGTTGTTCCTGTTGTTCTTGTGTTCACCCAAGGGGTACCCATGCCCGTGCAAGCCCACATCAGTCCCGGCTATCGCTGGCGCCTTGGCATTATCGGCCTGGCGTGCCTGGGGTTCTCCGCTTACTGCTTCTACGACGGCTATATCCACTACCCCTACCTGCGGCAGATCGGCCTGGAACGCGACGCGCTGATCGAAAAATATCCCGTGGAAAACGAGCTGCGTGAAGCCGAGTGGAACAAGATCGCCACCGAAAAAGGCTATCCGCTCGAGATGCCCACCGAGGCGACCAAGCGACAGATGGACATCTACACGCAATACATCATGCTTGCCATCACGCTGCCGATCGGGTTGATCTTCACGATCGGTTTTATCCGGGCCGGCGGTCGCTGGGTCGAGATGAGCGACTCGGGTTTCAAGACAAGCTGGGGCCAATCCACGACCTTCGACGCGATCAAACAGATCAACAAAGAGCGCTGGGACACCAAGGGCATCGCCATCGTGAAGTATGTCGAAGACGGCGGCATCGAACGCGCGCTCGTCCTCGACGACTGGAAATTCAACCGCGAAGCGACGACGCAGATGGTCGACGAAATCACAAAACGACTCACACCCGAGCAAGTCATCGGGGGCAAAGCCCAAGTCGAAACCGATACCCAGCCCGAAGCCGCGCCCAAAGCCGACGCATGACCCAAAGCCTACGGTTAGACCAAAGCCGACGGATGGCCATCCGTCGGCTTTATTCTGCGTCATGAGATCAACTCTACTTCACCCGCAGTGCCACGAGCGTCCGGTCGTCCTGCACGGGCAGGCCCTTCTCGAAGTTGCGCAGCCCCGCGAGGACTCGGCCGATCAGCGCCTTGGCGTCGCACTCGTTGGCCAATATCGCGCGGTCCATGCGTTCTTCGCCGAACATCCTGCCGTCGGGGGAGAATGTCTCGGTGACGCCGTCGGTGTAGCACAGTAACACATCGTTAGGTTCGAGCTGGATCGTGGTCGGTTCGTAGGTCGAGCCGTCCAAGACGCCCAGCGGCACGCCGACGGCTTCGTCGAGCCGGGATAGCTCTCGCCCCCTTCTCAATCGCGGCGGGTTGTGGCCCGCGCTCGAATAGGTGATCGTCCGCTTCCGGGGATCGATGACGCCGTAGAACGCGGTAACGAACATGACGGCGTGGGTGTTGTAGCGGTCGATGAGCTTGTCGTTGAGGTAGGTCAGCAGCTTGCTGGGGGGCATGTCCGGACCGGGGTAGGCGTGGGCCATGGCGTGCGTGGCGGCCATGACGACGGCGGCGGGTGTGCCGTGGCCGGAGACGTCGGCAATGAGCAGGCCCCATCGCCCCTCGGGCAGCGGGAAGAGGTCGTAGTAATCGCCCCCGGCTCGGTGAGCGGTCTGGTAATAGGCAGCGATGTCGAAGTTCGGGATTTCGGGCAACTCCTGCGGCAGGAGCGAGCGCTGGATGTCGCCGACGATGCGCATCTCTTCGTCGAGTTGCTTGTGCGCCGCGGCAAGCTGCTTGGTGAGGACGAGGTTGTTGGTCACGCGGCCAAAGAGGTTGTGGATGAGGACGAACTCGGGGAAGTAGGCCTCGTCGAACCCGTCGGGGTCGCGCTTGAGTGCGATGGCCATGTTCTTGGCCTGGCCCTCGTGGAAGTGCGGGATGACCGCCATCGAGCCGAAGCCTTCGAGGTAGGGCTTGGCAGGGTCGCTGTCATCGACCTGTAAGCCGTGGATCAGTCGTGGCTGCGCGGCATAGATGAGGTCGGAGAACATCCCACGGTCGATGATCGGCAGCGCAGCCTTGTCGTTCCACGGGTCGGGCTTGTGCTCCCAGCCGGAGTAGCGCGTGATGCGGAGGCGCGGTGGCTCGATGTCGCGGATGCTCAGCGAGATGTACCCATCGACGGGCAGGAACTCACGGATGCCCTCGCCGAATCGGTTGACGAGTTCGAGCGGCTCGGTCTGCTGGCTCATCTCGCGGACCATGCGGAGAATTTTTTCCAATCGGCCAGCGTGGTCGTTGACACCGGGGATGGGGGGGAGTCGGAGCATGTGGACATTATTGCAGGCCACGGGGGCCGAGGCGCGGGGGAGATGCCCAAATAAAAAAAACGCCCACCGGTGGCGGGCGTGATGGGTCGTGGATTGTTTTGTGAACCGTGTAAACCCCGTGGGGACCGGCGAGGCTTCCGGGGGCGCCGGCATTATGAAAAAATATCCGAGGGTTATCGTTTCGAGAACTGGAAGCGTTTGCGGGCACCGGATTGGCCGGGCTTCTTGCGTTCGACTTTGCGGTCGTCGCGGGTGAGCATGTCGTTGTCGCGCAGGATCGGTTCGAGGGCGGGGTCGTAATTTTTCAACGCCCGGCTGACGCCCAGGAGCACCGCGCCGGCCTGTCCCGCGTAGCCGCCGCCGTGGACCTGCACGAGCACGTCGAGCTTGGCGTTGGTCTTGGTGGCGTTGAGCGGGGCCAGGGCGAAGTTGCGGTCACGGGGTTCGGTGAAGTAGGTGTTGACTTCTTTGCCGTTGATGGTGTAGACGCCTGCGCCGGGCTTGACACGGACGCGCGCGATGGCGGTCTTGCGTCGGCCGGTGCCTCGCCAGTAGCCGCCCTTATCCGGCTTGGCGGGTTCGGCGATGGCGGTCGGGGTGGCAGGGGTTGCGGGGGTTTCAGCCATGATCGGGGGCCTTATCGGGATGAAGACTCATCAAGAGTTAGTAAGGGAACGGCTGGGGTTGCTGGGCCTGGTGCGGGTGCTCCGCGCCGCGGTAGATCTTGAGCTTCTTGAGTTGGGCGCGGGAGAGTTTGCCCTTGCTCATCATGCGACGCACGGAGCGTTCGAGGAGCAGTTCGGGCTTGTGCTCGAGCATCCAGCGGTAGCTGAAGTTCTTCTGACCGGAGGGGTAGCCGGAGTAGGTCTGGAAGAACTTGATGTCGGGCTTGTTGCCGGTGACGCGGAGCTTGTCGGCATTCGTCACAACAACGAAGTCGCCCACGTCGTGGTGCGGGGTGTAGGTCGGCTTGTGCTTGCCGGTCAGGACATTGGCAATCTTGACCGAGAGTCGGCCGAGCACCATGTCGGTGGCGTCCACCACCCACCAATCCTGCTTGACTTCGTTGTTCTTTGCGATGTAAGTCTGTCGGTTCATGGCCACACTTCCGTGCCCGAGGGGCGGTACGGGTCTATTCAAAATCGAGCCGAGCAGTTTACCACCCCCGGTGTGGGTGTCAAACCGTGGACAACGTCTAGATGCGGATGGATTGATGTGTCAACCGGGGCACCGGGGCTATTCCTGCACGCCTGTCACGGGAGTGGACTGGCTGGGCTGGACACCCGTGACGCCCGCCGGGGCCGCGGCCTGGTTGGTCGGCTTGGGCAGGGGCTTGACGGTGTACCACCGCGAGGAATCCCTGTTGCGACTGGCTCGATTTCCGGGGGTTCCGGGGGTTCCGGGGGTGGGGGTTTCGGAGGTGGGGGTGATGGATGGGATGCCGATCTGTTCCTGCACGTAGAGCGGGGCGTTGACGATCAGGCGTCCGTTGAAGTATCGCACCGAGGCGTATTGCCCGCCGCGCTGTTGCCAGATGGTCGGCTCGATGGTGTCCATGATGAGGTCCGCCAGTTCCTGGCCACGCTCGGCTCGGGTCTTTTTCTCTTCTTTTTCCACCGGCTCATCGGGGAACAGTCGGGTCGTGTTCTGCACCCCCCCGCTGCCCCCATTGCCGCTTCCGGAAGAGGTATTCGACAGCGCCTGGTTCAAATCGAAGTTCGGCCCGATGAACATCGGCACCTCGTGCAGCACGTCGCCCACGTCGTAGATGCGCAGCACAGGCTCCTTGTTCGCGGTGTTCTTGGTCATGATGCGCACGTACCACGGCGTGGTCTCGAACAAGAGTTCCTGCCCCGCGGGCGAGGCGAGTTGCTGCATCATCAGACCGAGCACCTTCCCGGCCGGTGCGTTTTGCAACTCGACCGTGATGGGGGTGTCGGCTTCGATCTGTTCGTCCTGCATCGCACGCCAGTCGATGACGACGGAGATGCCCGTGGCCGCGGACCACCACTCGAACGCCGAGCGGGCGGCAAGGCCGTGCAAATCCACACGGGTGAGGATGTCGCCCATGCGCTGCGAGACGTTGCGTGTGTCGGCTTCACGCACTTCGGTCTGTGCCCAAGCGTGTGATGGGCTCAGGCTCGATGCGCAGAGGACGACCAAAGCCAGGTGGATCACCTTGCGTAGCGTGCTGGACATATCATGACTCCCGATAGGTAAGTTAACGGCGGAAGCGCTTGCGGAGAAGCTCGATCTGTTCCTCGACGAAAGTCAGTTGCTGCTCGATCACGCGACGGTCGGCGGCATTGGCAGCGGCGTCGCGTCGTCGGACGAGGCTGCGTGCTTCGAGTTCGAGGGATTCGAGTTTCTCGTAGCGTTTGGTTTCGGGATTGTAGACTTCACTCATGACTGGGACCTTTCGCTTTCTCCCCCCTTATTGTTACCACAGAATCCTGCTTTTTCAATAGTTTCAAGAGAGTTGTGAATGAAGATTCCATCCGGTGAGTGGGATGCCCGGTCTCCGTCGGGGGTGACACGGCAAACCCGGTCACGTCAGCCGGCGGTGGGGTTTTGAGCTTTGGCGAAGTTGCGCAGCCAGGGGATGAAGAGTTCTTGGCTTAGAATCTTGATGCAGGCCGCGGTCGGGATGGCCACCAGCATGCCGAGCAACCCCGCCAACGCCCCGCCGATGAGCACCGAAAGGAGCACCGAAAGCGCGTCGAGGTCCGTGGCCTTGCCCTGTACCGTCGGTTCGACCACCCACCCGTCGAGGCCCTGCGCGATCGCATAAACCAGCGTCGGCCAGAGCACGATGCCCCACGACCACGCATTGCCCCCCGTGAAGTGGTCCACCAGCGCCAGCCCCACCGCAAGCACAAACCCGATCACCCCCGCAAACGGGATCAGGTTGAGCAGCCCCGTCACGACACCCAGCAACAACCAGTAAGGCACGCCCGCCAGTTTCCACCCGACGCTGAGCACCACAGCCATCACCAGCGCCTGAACCAGCCGACCCCGGATGAATCCCGCGACGGTCTTGTCCATGCGGTGGACGATGCGCAGCGTCTTGTCTTTTGCGTGCTCGGGGATGAACTGCTCGAACCACACCGTGATCGGCCCCCAGTGCGAGACGAAGAAGAAAAAGCAGAACCCCACGATCACCAGCCCGACCGTGGCCACACTAACAAATTGTAAGATGCCCGTGACCAGCCCCAGCGCCATGCCGGCCGCGGCGCGGGCGACCTCCACGACCGGTCGGGCGTTCGAGGCGTCGGCGTTGTGCAACTGCGACCCCGCGGCCGCCTGTGCCTGGTCGAAAAGGGTTTTCCAGTCCAGGTCCAGCCCGAGCCGATCCGCCAGGGTGTTGAAATAAGCCGGCAGCTTGCCCAGCAGTTCGGTCGCCTGCGAGACGATCACCGCGCCAAAGCCGACGACAAACGCGATCGCCAGCGAGACGAGCACGATCAGGATCACCGTCGCACTGCACCAGCGGGGGACTTTGCCGCGACGGTGTGCCCACGTCACGAGAGGGTTGAATGCGTAGGCCAGCGCCGCCCCGAGGACGATTGGCCCGGTCACCTGCCGGATCGTGTAAGCGGCGTAACACAGCCCCACGACGACCGCGAGGACCGCCAGGTCACGGACCCACTTGAATTCCCAGAGGTGCTTGCCCGCATCCATGCCCCTGTTATCGGACAGGCGACGGAGATTCGTTCGCTTTTCGGGGGAAGGGGAGAGGTTTCACGCGGGGGACACGGAGAGCGCGGGGGAAAGGCGGGTTCACGCCAAGATCGCCAAGGACGCCAAGGGGGAGATGCCTGATGTCTGATGTGTGATGTCTGATGTGAATCCGATCCATTGAGGATTGATGATTGATGATGTGAAGAGTCCTCCGGTCGCAAGCGACCGGGCTAAATATGAGAGGCAACCCCTCTTGAATTGATTTCTTCTTTGCGTCCTTGGCGGGCTTGGCGTGAAATTTCTTTCTTCGCCCCCCCCGCGCTCTCTGCGACCCCCGCGTGAAAGATCTGCTTCACTTCAAACTTAACTGCGGGCTGAACGCCTCGGAGAAATCGAAGACGCCGATGAAGTCGCCGATCGTGTCTTCGTCGGTCTTCATCATGAGCTTGGAGTCGACCATGGTAAAGACGATGTGGCCGAAGTCCTCACAGCTCGTCACGTGCCAGCGCTTGAGCACCGCACGTGCAAGCAGGCCGTATTCCTTGATGGCAAAGTCACGCAGGCCCAGGCACAGGTCGCGGCCGGTGACGTGTCGGCTGGCGGGGACGTGCGCCGGCGTGCCGCTGCCAAAGGCTTCGGAAATGATCCCCGTGCTTGCGGGGGTTTCCGGGTTTGCCGCGGCGACGTCGTGGTTGCCGTGTACCCTGCGGACGGTGTAATCCAATCCCCGTTGCACGAAGAGGAACGCTTCGACCGGGTACTTGGTCTGCGATGCAATCTGGTTGAGGTCTTTAATCAACGAAGGCGTCTCCACTGCCTGACCGCCGAGAGCATTATACGCGCGAACACGCGGGGGGAAAGGCTCGGCCGTTGCCATTGTCAGACTTTACCCAGTCCCACAGGCCCGAAAAACCGTTTTCACGGGCAGGCGGGGTGCGATCGGCACGCACAGGCTTGCCCGTCCGCCGTTACAATCCTCGGCTTAATCCAGGAGTGACACCACCATGATGATCGGCGCAGGCCAAAAACTCGTGATGATCGGCGACTCGATCACCGATGCCGACCGTGCCAAGCCCGTTGGCGAGGGCCTTTTTGGGGCCACCGGCAAGGGTTATGTCGCCTTTACCGACGCCCTGCTCGGCGCGGTCTACCCCCAGCTCAAAATCCGCATCACCAACGTCGGCACGTCCGGCAACACCATCCGCAACCTCAAGGCACGCTGGCAGACCGACGTCATCGACCTCAAGCCCGACTGGCTCTCCGTCATGATCGGCACCAACGACGTCTGGCGGCAGTTCGACCTCCCCCGCCAACCCGAAACCCACGTCCCCCCGGAAGAATACGAAGCCACGTATCACGAACTGTGTAACCGGACCCGCCCGCTGCTCAAGGGCCTGGTCCTGATGACCCCCTTCTACATCGAGCCCAACCCGAAGGACGCGATGCGCGCCCGCATGGACCAGTACGGCTTGATCGTCAGAAAGATGGCCCAGAAGTACGACGCCGTCTTCGTCGACACGCAGGGGGCGTTCAACAAGGTGCTCGAACACGTCTACCCCGCGACGCTTGCCTGGGACCGCGTCCACCCGACCCTGACGGGGCATATGATTATTGCCAGGGCGTTTCTCGATGCGCTGGGGTTTGAGTGGTGACCCGGTCGTCCCGAGCGTTCGCAGGCGCAGGCTTGTTGAACTCACAACTCGTTACACACCCCCCGACACAGCCCCGATGTTTATCGGGAACGCTGCTGGCGGAACTGGCCGGGGGTCAGGCCGGTCATGCGTTTGAAGACCTCGTTGAACCGTGATTGACGGTCGAAGCCACACTCACGGGATACCCGTTGCATCGACGCATCGGTCTTGACGAGCATCTGCTTGGCCAGGTCGACGCGCATCCGACAGATCGCGGTGTAGACCGATTGGCCCGTCGCACGCTTCATGCGGTTGTCCAGTGTCCTGCGCGAGAGTTTGAACTCATCGAGGACAAGCGTCTTGCGGAGGAAGTGCTGCGTAAGCACGTCGAGAGAGAACAACGTCGACGCCTGGGCCTGCTGGTCGCCGATGCGGAGATCGAAGCGGCGAACCGACCGCTGCGTGAACACCTGGACATGTTCATCGAGGACCTGCGGGCAAGAAAACGCTCGAAGGGCTACACACGACACATGAGGGAACGTCTGACGCGGCTCCTGGATGAGTGCCGCTGGTCCTACCTGCGTGAAGTGACCGCTGTGAGTTTCACCACCTGGCGGGCCAAGCAGAAAAGCAAGTCAGCCAAGACGCGCAACGACTACCTCGACGCGGCACGGTGCTTCATCAACTGGGTGCTCGGTGCCAGGAAAGCCGACAACCCGCTGAACATCATCACCAAGGTCGAGGTACGCGGCAACCGTGTCCGAGAGAGAGCGGCGTTAACAATCCAGCAGCTGCAGCGGCTGCTCAAAGTCTCGGACAAGCGTGCGCCCGTGTACCTGGTCGCGGCCATGACCGGCCTGCGCTACAGCCAGTTGAAGAAGCTCGAAGCCGGCGACGTACAGCTGATGTCGACCAGGCCTTATCTCATCATGCGGGAGAGCAACGCCAAGAACAAGAAATTCGCCAAGCTGGAACTGCATCGCGATGTGATCACGACACTGCAGCCACTGGTCGATCGTGCATCGACTCAAACAAGCCGGGTCTTCCGCGGGTTGATGCCGACTGACCAACTAGAGCATTCCCAACCCATCCGTAGCGCGTTCGGCGCTTGTTAGGTATTGCGCCCTGGGCGGCTTGCGTGTACGTTGTGCTCACACTCACGGTCGAGTGTTCAAGGAGCCAACGGATGGGCGCAGCGTATTCACAGGACT
>WGMF01000038.1 GCA_016125215.1 Phycisphaera sp. | reverse complement strand
GAACAGATCGCGGCCGAGATGAGCGTGGGCGTAGGCTGAGAGTCAGTTGCAAAATTTTTCACCCCCTAGGGGGTGAGGCAGAGGATCATCCTTCCCTACGGGAGCAGCAGAACCAATGTGCGAAACTTGACGGACACTACCATCGAGCCAGGTAGGCCGCGGTCCCGTCGTATAACCGTGGCAGCCGTGTACGGTCGTCAGTATCCCCATGAGGCACCCAGATCACGACGCCCTCGCGGGCCCTTGTCAGCAGGACCCGGTATTTGTTCTCGAGGTACCTTTGATTAATGGGAACACCGATTCGCTTCCAATCTTTGCCAACAAACTTCCAGTGTTCCCAACGCTTGTCTACGTCATTCGCCCGCAGGTCCGCGTCCCAGCACAGGCCCACCCAATCCAGTTCAAGCCCCTGGATTGCAAATTCGGTCGCTGGCAGTTCGAGAAACTCACTTGACCGCACATCGTCACACCCCGCAAGGAACCAATCTTCAATGCCCAATTCAATCGTCGGGTCGATGCCGTGGCGTCGCAGCCTTCTGGCTCCCGACGAACACACCAGCCCCGCCCGTCTCAGCCCACGCCGTCGGTGGTTGAGCCACTCGCGTGCCCTTGCCAGTTCACGGGTTATGACAACGGGAAAATACTTTAGCGCCTCGGCATGACGCTGCGCCCGCTCGGGTTCAAACCCAATCACCGCGTTGACCCAATCCCCAACGAGTTGACTCCTGTAGCTCCGCATCGGGACGGATAGATGCAGTGCCTGGTCGGACACGACCTCCACATGCCCGGGTCTGTGTTTGAAGAGTGTCTGACCCGCGGTCGACGCATCACCCGCCATCAGCTCCGGGGAGACCCAAGCCTGCCAGTGTGAGAATTGTGTTTCGAGTGCACGCCCCCATTCTCGGAGCCCAGCCTCACCCGTGTTGATTTCCTGACCCCCGCCAATGAGACACACCAGCACAGCCCATCCGGCATGACGGTCCATGATCCTGAGCATTGATACCGGTTCAGAGGTAGGTCTCTTAAACTTTCTTAACGCGTGCTCGGCGTTCCACGCACGCTGTGCCTCATCGAACACCACGACCCGCTCATCCGGTGGCCTTTGAGTGTCACGTTGTTCGAAAAGTTCAATGAACCGGTGAACATTTTGAACGAACGTTGCCGACTTGCGTCGGGCATCCATGATCCGCAGACCCTTGTTTCTGACGTGATCGTCTCTTGCTAAAGACTCCACGAGCAGCTTCACCAAAGGCCCGTTGCCCGATAGAAACACCGCGTTGTCGCGGCCACCCACACCGGAGAATTGGTGCACCGCGTTGAGCCCTGCCAGGGTCTTGCCCGCGCCGGGCACGCCCGTGATAAAACAGATGACTTTCCGTTGCTCATCACGCGCACGTTTGACCGCGCGCCCCAGCGCCGCCTGCGTGCCGCCCAGATTTTGCACTCCCGCTTCCGAATGGGTGATCGATTCCACGCCGTGTCCCGCATAAAGTCGGCCGGCCGCTTCAAGAATCGTGGGTGTGGGCTTGTAGGCCCCGGCGATCCATTTTGTATGATCGCCCGGTGAGACGTGATCAAGACTTGCTTTGAACAACACTTGCATCCACTCCCCCAGGTCACAGCCCGGCACACGCACCACCGCTTGCACCTCTCCGGGGATCAGAGCAAGAGACTTCTGCTCAAAAGGCCCCGCCCCGGTAGCCACCACAACAGGCACGATCGTCTTCCCGTGGCTGGGTTCGTGAAAGTCTGCCAGTTCCAGCGCGTAATCTTCGACCTGACGGATCGCCTCGGCGTTGAATCGGTTGGCACCGACCTTGAACTCCATAACCACGATCAACCCGCCCAGAAGCAAGACCGTGTCGATGCGTTTGCCGCGACGGGGGATATCAAACTCAAAAATCAAGAGACAATCACTCAATACATCAGTCAGTGTCAGGGTTGCTGAGCGTAGCAATTCAATCTGGGTGTGCCACGCTTCGATCTGGGCTTGATCGTGTTGTGAGATACCCCCCGCGCCGACGGAGCGTGTCAATAACCCGATTAGCTCATCGCTCGGTGTCGCCTGCAGATCGCGTAGTGTGAGATGCACCCCGCCGTGCAAACCTTGCTGTGGCAGCATCCCCGACATGCCGTCAGGATACCAGGTCCCGCCGATCAATCGTTTTCCCGCGAGCCGGGCCGTGTCGGCCCGGTGTCCGGGGCGGCACGCCCCGGCTCGCGTGGTATCCGGGTGGGATTCCGGGGCGGCACGCCCCGGCTCGCGTGGGGGTAAGGTGACGGGTTGGGGTGGGGTTAGTAGTATCACCCTTATGTCTGAATCATTGGTGCTGATCCCCGGGCGGACGTATTGGCATATCACTTTCGGGACATACGGGTCGCGTTTGCACGGTGCGGATGAACCGACCGTGGATCGGCAGCACAATCAACTCCATGCCCCGTTCCTGCCGGCGGATGCCCAGAGGCATGAAAAAGCGGCGCGGATGATGAAGGCCGATACGGTGTGGCTGACGCAGCCGCAGCGGGCGGTAATTGAAGCCCTTGTCCCGAAAATCTGCGAGCGGGGTGGGTGGGGATACGGGATGGTCGCTGCGCCGGGGGAACCGGATAACGACCACGTCCACGTCCTGCTGCACGCGGACTCGACGGTGCACGGCAAGCGTATCCGCATGTGGCTCAAGCGTTGGTTGACCGAGGAACTCAACTCGCGCTGGCCGCGCGGCAAAGATGTGTGGTGGGCAGAAGCGGGTTCGACGCTCGCGGTGAAGGACGAGCGTTACCTTCGTAACGTTTACGAATACATCAAACGACAACGGACGCTGCCCGCGGAGTGAAAGACTTCGTACCAGCGAGCCGGGCCGTGTCGGCCCGGATTCCGGGGCGGCACGCCCCGGCTCGCGTGGGATTCCGGGGCGGCACGCCCCGGCTCGCGTGGGATTCCGGGGCGGCACGCCCCGGCTCGCGTGGATGTGTTCGAATAGCGCGCACGAGATCGTGTGTGTTGAGCGCACAAATGTGTCGCTTCGCACAAGGGTATGGGGTACGACGCGCTGGATCGGGCGATCCTCGGGGCGCTTTGGCGGTTGCGTGAGCACGCGCCGGCGGACGATTTACGCGCACGGGCGGCCGGGGCGCTTCGTGACCGTCACACGGCCCTGGATCGTCCGTTGCGGTCGTGGTCGCTGGTGCTCCGCGCGACGGACAGCCGTCTGGCGTGCGAGATGCGCGAGCGGGATGCGGGCCGGGAACTTGTCGTGCTGGGTCGTGGACTGGTGGAGCGATTGTGTTCGCCGGTGATGATTGATTGGCCGGGCGTGTGCGTGCGGGAGGCGGCGGATCGGTTCGGGGTGAGCACGGTGACGATCTGGCGTTGGGCGAAGGCGGGCTTGATCCAGCGCTGGGTTGACGAGAACAGAGCCGACCGCAAGCGGGACGCGGTGCGATTCTGGACGCGTGTGCCGTTCGATGTCTCGATGCGTGTGAACACCCACGGTCCGTGGGGGAGCGTTCGGCGGGGTTTGGTGCGTCACGTGCCGGAGGATTTTGAACAACGCCTGGAATGGGAACGCGACACGAACGACAGGGGTGAACCCGGGCGCTGGGTGTGTCCGGGGTGTGGTCGGTTCGTCGAGCGGATGTATTGGCCCGTGCGTTTCTGGACGGTGCTGGCCCACCTTGCGGGGGAGATGTTGGAGTTGGGGGATCGCATGGTCGGGGAGGGGTTTTCGTGTCGCCGATGTGCGGGGTTGTGGTACGAATCGAACGAGGGCAGTTGGGGCCGACTGCGGGTGGGCGAAGAGGGCGGGGGGGACATGGGGATAACCAAGTGTAAGGGTCGGTCACGGGCGATCGCGTGGGACCGTTTTGTCCGCAGGTTGACGGGCGGGCTGTTGCGGGGGGACGAGGTTGTTGTGGGATAAAAAAAGCGCGACCTGGGAGGTCGCGCTACGGGAAGTCACGCTGTGTCAGGTCGCGTTATGCTGTGACGGCGGTGGCGGTGGCGGGGGGTGTGGCGGGGGCGGTGGGTTTTTCGACGACGCCGCCGTTCTTGTCCCAGAGGATCAGGCCCGGCTCGGTGATGCCCTCGAACATGACGCCGCCGGGGATGATACGCAGGGCGTAACCGTGACGGCCGCTCATGTGTGTGGGGACCGCGCCGACGTATCGGTGGCGTCCGTTGCCCAGGTCCTGGGCGTGGGACAGGTCGTAGGCTTCGCCGCTGATGATGCGGCCGTCGTTGTCGAGCGAGCCGACGTAGGCCTGCACGCGGACCTCGGCGGGGGCCAGTTCGGTCAGGTCGACGGTGACGTTGAGTTCGAGCGAGTCACGGACGTTGAGCGGCCGGTCTGTGTTGGCCTGGATCTCTTCGACACGGATTCGGCCCATCGCGGAGCGCAGCCGTTCTTTCTCGGCGGCGAGTTTCTTGGAAACATCGAGGTCGTTGGCCTTGAGCATGCGTGCGCGCTTGGCTGCGGGGACGTAGAGGTTTTCCGCGTATTCCTGCACCATGCGGTTGGTGTTGAAGACGGGGGCGAGCTTGCTGATGCAGGCCTTCATGCGTGCGACCCACTGGCGGGGCAGGCCGTTCTCATCGCGGTTGTAGAAAGTCGGGATGATCTGCTTTTCGATCAGGTCGTAGAGGGCCTGGGATTCGAGGTCGTCCGCGGCGTCGAGGTTGGTGTATTCCTCGCCGCGTCCGATGGACCAGCCGACGTCGGTGTCGTGGACCTCGTCCCACCAGCCGTCACGGATCGAGCAGTTAAGCACGCCGTTGAGCGCAGCCTTCATGCCGCTTGTGCCGGAGGCTTCCATACCGCGGCGCGGGTTGTTGAGCCACACGTCGCATCCCTGCACGAGGTAACGCGCGACGTGGATGTCGTAGTTTTCAAGGAAGACGATGCGGTGGCGCCCGATCTTGGTCTCTCGTGCAAAGTGGACCATCTGACGGATGAGGTCTTTGCCGCCGCCGTCGGCCGGGTGGGCCTTGCCTGCGATGAGGAACTGGATGGGGTGCTCGGTGTTTCCGAGGATCGCCTGGAGGCGTTGGATGTTTCGGAGGATGAGGTTGCCGCGCTTGTAGGTGGCAAAGCGTCGGGCAAAGCCGATGGTCAGGGCACCGGGGTTGAGTGCGTCGGTGGCGGCCTGGATTTCGTCGGCCCCAGCGCCGCGGGCTTCGAGTTGGGCACGCAGCTTACGCCTGGACCAGATGATGAGTTTCTGTCTTCGGCGTTCATGGACGCGCCAGAGTTCCTCGTCGGGGACTTCGTTGATGGCGGCCCAGATGCGGTGGTCAGCCGGGTCGTTCTGCCAGCGTGCGCCGAGGTAGCGGTCGAGCAGTTGGATGAGGTCGGCCGAGAGCCACGATCGGGCGTGGACGCCGTTGGTCACGTGGGTGATGGGGACTTCCTGTTGGGGGACGCCCGGCCAGATGCCTTGCCACATGCTGCGGCTGACTTCGCCGTGGAGTTTGCTCACGCCGTTGTAGTGGTCTGCCAAACGGATGGCGAGCACCGCCATGGAGAAGAACTCCTTGCGTTCGTAGACGTTTTCACGTCCGAGCGCGAGCAGGCCCTCGATGTCGAGGCGCAGGAGCGGGTGGTAGTCCTTGAAGTAGCGTGCGATCATCTCGGGTGGGAATCGGTCGATGCCTGCGGGGACGGGCGTGTGTGTGGTGAAGACGTTGCCGGCGGCGGCGAACTGGCGTGCCTGGTCGAAGGTGATGTTGTACTTGTCGATGAGAATGCGGACGCGCTCGAGTGCGAGAAACGCCGAGTGGCCCTCGTTCATGTGGAAGACATCGGGCTCGATGCCCAGGGCGGTGAGGGCGCGGACGCCGCCGATGCCCAGGACGATCTCCTGTTTGATGCGCAGCTCCATGTCACCGCCGTAGAGCTGGCTGGTGATGCCGCGGTCGGCCGGGTCGTTGTCGGGGAGGTTGGTGTCGAGGAGGTAGAGCTGGATGCGACCGACGTTGACCCTCCAGACATAGATGAACAGCTCGCGTCCGGGGAGCGTGACACTCACGCGCATCGGCTTGCCGCTCGAGTCACGCACGCGTGTCATGGGGAGGTTGGCAAAGTCGAGTTCGGGGTAGAACTCCTGCTGCCAGCCGTCGGCGTTGAGGTATTGCTGGAAGTACCCGTTTCGGTAGAGCAGGCCGACCGCGACGAGGGGCATGCCCAGTTCGCTGGCACTCTTGAGGTGATCGCCCGCCAGGATGCCCAGGCCGCCGGAGTAGATCTGGAAGCTCTCGGTCAAGCCGAACTCGGAACTGAAGTAGGCGATCTTGAAGTCGCCGGGGTCGAGCTTCTGTCGGATGAGCCAGGGAGTGCGTTCCATGTGGCGTTTGAGGTTGTTGACCGCGCGCTGGAGTGAGTTGAGATACCCCTCATCGCGGGCGGCCTCTTCGAGCACGGACTGCGTACACGCGCCGAGCATCCTCACCGGGTTGTGATTGCACTTCTTCCAGAGGTTGCGGTCGAGTCGGATGAACAGCTCGACCGCCTCGGGGTGCCACGTCCACCAGAGATTGTTGGCAATCTCCAAGAGCGGCTTGAGCGGTTCGGGCAGCGAGGGGACAACCTTGAACGAACGGATCCGGGCCTGGTCCTGGCTTATCATCGAAAACCCCTGAGTGAAAAGTGTGCTTAAATCAGCCTCCACAGAGCACGTGTGTGTGGACTCTATCGTCTATCGGGCATTATCCCGTTCCGCGTTGACGTAACAAGCACGGAAGTGAGATATCCTGATATCCGTGTTATCGGGCGGGCGTCTGGAGGGCGGAATCGGGCGTGATATCGGTCGGTGGAAGGGTTTTCACAGGGGTTCAAGCTTTTTGATGCAAAATTCAGGGTTTGTTCGGGGTCGGGTTCTTTCTTGCGGCGGCGGCGGCGAGCATTTCGAGTCGACCGAGCGTGCGGTCGATCTGCGCCCGGTAAGCGTTGTAGGCAAAGAGCACGATGATCGCAATCACGAGGCCGGCCGCGGTGGTCAGCAGCGCCTCCGCAATGCCCTCGCCCACCTTCCGGGGGTCGGTGGCAAGGGCCTCGCTCGAGAGCAGGTGGAAGCTGGAGATGATGCCCGTCACCGTTCCGAGGATGCCGAGCATCGGCGCGGCGCTGATGATCGTCGAGAGCGTGGGCATGAACCGCTCGATGCGGGGGCGTTGTCTTTCGACCGCTTCGGTGATGGCGGCGTCGCTGGCGCCCTCTTCCATCACCACGCGCACGAATCGGCCGTAGACGCTCTGGTCGTGCTCGGTGAGCGTGTGCAGCGCCTTGGTTTCACCGTGACGCAGGAGTCGGGCCATCTCCTCCACACGTCGGCAGCGCGACGGGTTGTTCGTCCCCACCCAGAACCACGCCCGCTCGACCATCAACGTCACCCCAGCCAGACTCAGCACCAGCAGCGGCCACATCACCACGCCGCCGCGGTCCATCAGGTACGCAAAATTTTCCGCAAAAACGTGGAGCATATTTAGCCGCCGATGTACGCCGATGTACGCCGATGATGAAACATGTTTTGAAACACCAAGGGCACCAAGTTAAGTCAATAGTTAATTGAGAACACCTGACAATAAGACCGTAACCGAAGACATCATTCGCACAGAGAAATAAATGAGAATCGAGACAGAAACCGCAGATTCCGCAGATGACGCAGATTCAAGGCAGATTTTCCGGATCATGAGTCTGTATCGATCTGTGAAATCTGCGCAATCTGTGGTTTCTTCCCCGGTCCCGATTATCCTGTGTTCTCATTTCAAGTCATTTTGTTAGGTGTTCTGAGAGATTAATGTAGCCAGTAGTCAGCATCAGTGATCCGAGCATAGGGTCTTTCATACTCAATTCACCTTGGCGATCTCTACTTATTCTTGGCTCCTTGGCCCTTTCAACCCATTCCCCATCGGCGTTCATCTGCGTTCATCGGCGGCTATTCTAATCCTTCCCAATATCGCCGCAGGATCGCCACCGCCGCCAGGGCGTCGCGCCGCTGTTTCTTGCCCTTGTGTGTCAACCCCGATCGGCTCATCATCGCGTCGGCCTCGTCGCTGCTCAGCCGTTCATCCACAAACACCACCGGCAGCGCGAACCGTGCCTGCAACAATTCCCCAAACGCCCGGGCACGCCTGGCCCCGTCGCCCTCCGTCCCGTCCATGTTGATCGGCAGCCCCATCACGAGCGAGTTCGGCCCGTGCTCATCGACAGCCTCCGCAATCGCATCGAGCCTCTGCCCATCGTCCGCCGCGTTGACCACGCCGATCGGCGATGCGATCCGTGTCACGTCGCTGCCCACCGCAAGCCCCGTCCGCTTGCCCCCAAGATCGATCGCCAGGTGCTTCATGCCCGAAAGCATAACCCCACAAGCTCAAAGAGGCAGGCTCGCAGCGAAGGCGTCAGGGGCACAAAGAATGGACATCAGTCGTGAGCGTCCTCAACTCAAGCGGCAAGACCCGTGATTTCAAGGATTTTGCCGGGCAGGTCGCGGGGTCTGGTCATCTGGCCACAGCGGTCTTGACGATCTTGACAACCGATCCCCCTATCGCTGGGTGATGCGGGTCTTGCGTCAGCGACTGTTCACCAGCACGCCGAGCATCGCCAGGGCGGCGCGGGCACCAGACACAGCCCATTGGGCGGGTGTGCTGCGCGTGCGGTGGCTCGGGTTGACGTGGGTCTGTCCGGTGCGGGCGTGTTCGTAGAACGTGGGGGGTTCGTAGGTCCAGCCGTTCTCGAGGCGGGCTTTTTCTTTCCGCAGTTTGCTTAAGACGTAGCGCCCGATCAGCGGGGCGGCGAGTCTTGCTTTCAGACCGAACGTTTTGTTGAGGTCGTTGCGTAACGTGTCGAGCCTGGCACGGATACTCTCGTCGTGTGCGAACCATTTGCGTGCGGCCCAGACCGCGCCGGCGTGGACGGTGGCGAGGCTTTTTGCTTCGAGTTCGTAGCGCCGCCGGATGCGTGCGTCGGGGTGGTTGCGGTAGCGTATGTAGCCGGCCAGCGTGGTGCGTGCGACACGGATGACGCTCGGGCCGTTGACCTCGAAATCGCGTGTGAAGGCCTTGATGAGAAAGTCAGTTTCCTGCCCCGGTGAGAGGTTGCGGTGCGTGTAATTGAACCGCAACTGGCCGTGCGTGTCGGCGGGCTGCGTGCAACCCGGATCGGTCAGACGCCCCTCGTTTTCGATCTGTTTCCACAACAGCGTGCCGGGGATGGGCGTGTACAACATGAACTGGTGGAACTCGGTGTCGTGGCTGATGGCGTGCTCGATGGCGGCGTCGAGGTTGTCCGCCGTGTGCTCTTCGAGGCCGATGATCGTCGACCCGAGCACGCGGATGCCGTGGGACTGCAGTTCCTTGACGAGGCTCAGCGTGTCGGCACCGCTGAGTTTGGCGTATTGGCTGTCCTTGCCCTCGATGCCCATCCACACCCACGAGATGCCCAGCCCGATGAGCTGCTCGGTGGTGTAGCTCTTGAGCACGTTGGCGGAGCTGAAGACATACAACGCCCAGCTCTTGTGGTGCTCCTTCATGAGTTCGAGCAACCGCAACGCGCGCTTGCGGTGCAGGAGAAAGTTCTCGTCCATCACGAAGAAGGACCAGACCTTGAGGTGCTCTTCGAGGTCGCACATGACAGCGAAGAGTTCGTCGCCGGTGGGGTAGAAGTCGATGTGCTTGCCCTTGCCGCCGAACATGTGGCTCGTCGAGCAGAAGTTGCACCCCATCGGGCACCCGACGGAGGGGATGAGCGTGGCCGCGATCTCGCCGGGCTTGTTCGAGAGGGGCACACCCATCGTGCGCGCCCCCAGGCCGCTGAGCACGCGCGGGTGTCGGATGGGCCGGTCTACGTCTTCCCCAAGATAGCCCCGGAACCACCGCACGCCTTCGCCGCGCACGACGTGGTCAGCGTCGATCTGTTCGTTGAGCGTCGGCATGTTGGCGATGTGCCCACCGACCACGATCGTCGCGCCCGGCTGGTGCTCGCGGATCAACTCGCACATGCGCTTGACCTTCCCGAGGTTCGGGATGATCGACGTGATGCCGATGATGTCGTAACGCCTCGTGGTCAGCTCTTCGATGAAGCGGTCCTGTTGCGGGAAGTCGAGCACGGTGCAGGGGGCGGTGATGTTCTGCTGGATCATCATCAGGCCCCACGAGCGGTGGAACATCCGCAGGCTGAACGGGCCCTGCACGCGCGTGACCTGGTTGTGGTACAGCTCCATCGGGTTGAGAGATCGGCTGCCCCACTCGTCGTCCTGCGCGTAAGGCCCGAAGACGCTGGTGAGCAGGACCTTCGCCGAGGTGCCCAGCGGATGGACAGGCGTCGGGTTTGACAAGGACAGCGATATCGCCGGGGCGGCTTCGGCGTCGGGTGCTTGTATTGGCAAGGGTAAACTCGATTCCAGCCGTGTGGGCTATTGGGGGCTTATCGGTGGGGCGACGTATTGGGAATGAAAAGTCCTAATATACCATCTTCCGAAAAGCGCCGCTTGCGTAGGGGTATGGACCGGGGGATGACGGGCGTGCGGGAAGTAGATGATCCGTCTGTCGCTGACAATCACTTTTGCCCGGCGTCCGGTGCGGTTACACTCCCTATCCTGATTCCCGTGCAGTGCGAGACGATCCCATGAAAGTCAGCAAAGCCGTGGTCACCGCCGCTTCACCCAAGGAACGCGCGTTGCCGCTGCAACGGTTCGTCGACCGCGACGGCGTGGACAAGACGGCTTTGCGGATCATCCTCGAAGAGGTGATCGAGTCGGGCGTCGAGGAGATCGCGCTGGTGATCTGCCCGGGTGACGGGCCGGTCTACAGTGAGGCGGCGGGCCCGCACATCGGTCGGCTGCACTTCATCGAACAGAACGAGCCCCGCGGTTACGCCGACGCCGTGTTCCGCGCCGCGGACTTCACCGCCGGTCAGCCGTTCGTCCACCTGGTGAGTGACCACCTGTATGCCACGCGGGGCAAGCTGCGCTGCGCACGGCAGCTCATCGACGTGGCGGAAAAACACAACTGCGCGGTGTCGGCGGTACAGGCGACGCGCGAGCATCAACTCTCGCACTACGGGACGATCGGCGGGACCCCGGTGCCGCAGTCGCCGCGCTTGTTCGAGGTAACCGACGTGGCGGAAAAGCCCACGCCGACCGAGGCCGAGCAACGCCTGCTTGTCCCGGGGCTGCGCGCGGGGCACTACCTGTGCCTCTTCGGGATGCACGTCCTCACGCCTTCGGTGATGGACATCCTGCGCGAGCAGGTCGAATCCAATACGCACCGCTCGCTCTCGCCGGCACTGGCGAAGCTGGCACAACGCGAACGCTTCTTGGCGCTGCAGGTCGAGGGCGTGCGCTACAACCTGGGCATCGCCTACGGGGCGCTGGTCGCGCAGCTCGCCCTGGCGCTGGACGGCGAAGACCGGGAACAGGTGCTCGCGCAACTCGTGGAACTCCTGGCTGGGCGGTTATGAGCAGCCGACTGATCCCCATCATCCTCGCCGACGACCCCAACGTCCGCGACCGCTCGCTCGACGGTATCTGCCGTGAGGCGTCTATCCAGGAGTTGCTCGACGAGTGCGATGCGCTCGACGCACTCCGACGGGAGCACGAAAACCTCTACGTCCGCGTCCGGGCGCTCTTTTTTCTCTACAGCATCCACCGCTTCCACCTGCCCACGCGCGCGGGTGTTGTGCGACCGGCGTGCATCCCCTTCGCCGGCTACCGGGACCTCCTGAGCAGACGCTTCAACGAAGCGATCAACGCGTTCCTGCACACCCTGCGCACCGAAGGCCCCAGCGACGGCATCTGCAGCGCGCTGGCCGAGGCGTACCACCGTCTGGGCTTTGCCACGCTTGCCCGGCAGGTCCGTCGATCCGTCCGCACGGTCAAGGGCAACCAGTGGATGTTCCGCACCGGCCACCCCGAAGACCAACCGCTGCAATTCCGCGGCGAACTGCTCGAACGCAGCCCCGACGGTGCCTACCCGATCCTCTACGAAGCGACCCCGGTACGCATGGACCTGACGCACTCGGGCTGGTCGGACATCTTCTTCCTGGGCATGGACTACCCGCAGGGGGCGAAGGTGGTCAACGTCTCGATCGACCTGGGTCTGCACGGGCGCGACAAGGCGCCGCGTCCGCCGGTCAACGCTTTTTTGCGCGTGATCGATGAGCCGGTGATCCGGCTGGTGAGTGTGGACCTCAAGGCCTGCTCGGACGTGAAGACACTGGCGGAGGTGTTCGACTTTGCGCGCGATTATCTTGGCCTGCTCAAGGCGGCGCTGATCGCCTCGGGCCTTGTGCCGGCGGGGCTGGAAGGCTCGCAGATGAGCCTGCAGACTTTGCTCCACCGCCTCGTCGGGCCGGGGCGCGGGTTCGAGCTGGTCAGCAGCGTCAACAACATCCCCAAGGGTTCACGTCTGGCGGTCTCGACCAATCTTCTTGCGGCGTTGATCTCCGTGTGCATGCGCGCGACCCGGCAGGCCCACGCGCTCGAAGGCGAACTCGACGAACCCGAACGCCGACTGGTTTTAGCCCGCGCGATCCTCGGCGAATGGTTGGGAGGCTCCGGCGGCGGTTGGCAGGATTCGGGCGGCGTCTGGCCGGGCATGAAACTCATCCAGGGCGCCGAGGCAAAGGAGGGCGACCCCGAGTTCGGCATCAGCCGGGGCAGGCTCATGCCCAACCACACGCTGATCCCCTGCGACGACAAACTTGCCAAGAAACTCCAGGACAGCCTCGTGCTGGTGCACGGCGGTCTTGCGCAGAACGTCGGGCCGATCCTCGAGATGGTCGCCGAGAAGTATCTCCTGCGCAGCGAGGCGGAGTGGCACGCCCGCGCCGATGCGCTCACCGTGCTCGACGAGGTGCTGCACGGCATCGAATCGCAAAACATTCAGGCGATCGGCAAGGCCACCACACGCAATTTCTTCGGCCCGATCCAGACCATCATCCCCTGGGCCTCCACCTATTACACCGAGCAGCTGATCGAGAAAATCCGGGGGCACTTCGGCCAGGACTTCTGGGGCTTCTGGATGCTCGGCGGGATGTCGGGCGGCGGCATGGGCTTCATGTTCGCGCCCAAACGCAAGAGCGAAGCGCAGCGTGTGCTCCAAGAAACGATGAGCCAACTCAAAGGGCAACTCCAGCACGCCATGCCCTTTGCGATGGAGCCCGTGGTCTACGATTTCGCCATCAACCCGCGTGGGACGTGGGCGAAGATGCTTTGCGGGGATGAAGGGCTGCTGCCCAGAAGTTACTACGCCCTGATGGCGCCGCGCTGGCTGCGCACCGACCCGCGCGACCTGAAGCCCGCCACGCGCAGCGAGCTGCAGAAACTCGCCCGTGCCAGCAAACGCCACGAAGACCTCGCGGGCCTGACCGAGTCGCTCATCCACCAGATGCTGCCCGAGGATTCCGACACCCAATCGGGCCACGGGCCGACGCTCTTACAGTTGCTTAGTGCCAACGGTTTCGACCCCAAGCTGCACGAACAGGTCAGGTCCGAGCTCGAAGCCGGCCGCATCGGGCTCTCCCAGAACAGGCTCCCCAGCACCACACGCATCGAAGACGTCAGCCCCGGTGAAGTCACCGACATGACGGGCGACCCCGACCCGGTGCGCACGGAACTGGGCCGAATCGCGCTGAGCGAAGGGCGTGTCGCGGTGGTGACACTCGCCGCCGGCGCGGGCAGCCGATGGACGCAGGGCGCGGGCGTGGTGAAAGGTCTGCACCCGTTTGCCAAACTCTCGGGTCGCCACCGCTCGTTCCTCGAAACACACCTGGCCAAGAGCCGAAAGATCGGAAAAACCTTCGGCAAACCCGTCCCACACGTCGTCACCACGAGCTACCTCACGCACGACCCGATCGAGGCTTACCTCGCGGCGCACGACCACTACGGTTACGAGGGCGACCTCGTGCTGTCGCGCGGCTACAGCGTCGGGCAGCGCATGATCCCGATGGTGCGCGACCTGCGTTTCGCATGGGAGGAGATGCCCCAGCAGGTGCTCGACGAGCAGGCGCAGAAGGTGCGCGAGAGCCTGCGGGCGGCGCTGATCCACTGGGCGCGACAGTCGGGCGAAGCGAGCGACTACACCGACAACCTCCCCCTCCAGTGCCTTCACCCCGTCGGCCACTGGTTCGAGGTGCCCAACATGCTCCGCAACGGCGTGCTCAAGCAACTGCTCAAAAAGCACCCCGAACTCACCACGCTGTTACTTCACAACATCGACACCGTCGGCGCGGACCTGGACCCGCACATCCTCGGCCAGCACCTGGGCGCGGGCAACGGGCTGACCTTCGAGGTCATCACCCGCCGGATCGACGACCGAGGCGGCGGGCTGGCGCGTGTGGATGGGCATGTCAGACTCGTCGAAGGTTTGGCCATGCCGCGCGAGGAAGACGAGTTCGACCTTTCCTATTACAACTCGGCGACGTGCTGGATCGAGATCGACCACCTGCTGACCATGCTCGGCCTGTCGCGTGACGATCTCGACGATCAGCCACGCGTGGACGCTGCGGTCCGCGCACTGGGCAGGCGGATGCCGACGTACGTCACACTCAAGGACGTGAAGAAACGCTGGGGCCACGGGCAGGAAGACGTCTTCCCCGTGTGCCAGTTCGAGAAACTCTGGGGCGACATGACCGCGCTGCCCGAATCCAAGGCCGGCTTCGTCGTCGTGCCCCGGCAGCGCGGCCAGCAGATCAAGGAACAGGCCCAACTCGACGGCTGGTTCCGCGACGGGTCAGCCGATTACGTCAACGCCCGCTGCGCGTGGCGTGATTGAGGCGACGCCCCGCTTGACCGTTTTCGTGCGGGCCTGCTCTGTGGAAAACCTCTGAGGTTCGGCGCTTGTCCGGTCGCGCCCCGGTGTGGTTGAATGTCCATCATGGTGGATGGTCACCACCAGCAAGTCACCACACCCCCGGTAAAAGCGAGTAGCGTGGGCCGGGGTTAGGGTG
>WGMF01000043.1 GCA_016125215.1 Phycisphaera sp. | reverse complement strand
CGCAGATGGCACAGATTCAAGGCAGGTATTCTCGATCTTCAATCTGTATCGATCTGTGAAATCTGCGCAATCTGCGGTTACTTCCCCACTGCCGATGTGCCTTATGTAACCGGCAAGATTCATTTTGATAGGTGTTCTAAGAAAATTATCCGCAGATTACGCAGATAAGAGTAGTCCTAATCGCTTTTCGACAGATCGGAGACCAATCCGTTGGGTTATGTGGTCAACAACACATGAAGTAGGTGTCATTCGATTGAAGCCCGCGTGGGATCGACCCGACAGCGATTCGATGGCGTTTGATCTGCGTCATCTGCGGATCAATGCCTTTCTCCTGGCCTTGGTGCCTGTGTGGTTACGGATCGATCTTGAGCGTTCCCACGATCTCGCGCAGCGAGGCACACTTTTGTTGGGCGAGGTACGACGAAAGCCCGTCCATGATCTTGATCGGCGTTGCGGGATCGACGAAGAGCGCGGTGCCGACGGCCAGGGCGCTTGCGCCGGCGAGCAAAAACTCCGCCGCGTCCTGCCACGTCTGGATGCCGCCCATGCCGATGATGGGGACATTGGCGTCGCGCGCCACCGCTCGGTAGACCCTATTCACAAGATAGACCGCCAGGGGTCGCACCGCCGGGCCGGAGAGGCCGCCGGTCGTGTTGGCCAGGCGTGGCTTGCGTTTGTGGATGTCGATGGCCATCGCGGTGTAGGTGTTGATCATCGAAAGGACATCCGCCCCTCCCTCGACCGCGGCCCGTGCGGTGAGCGTGATGTCGCCTACGTTGGGCGAGAGCTTGACAATGAGCTTGCAGTCGCGGCGCATCGAGGCGCGGACCTCTTTGATGAGCTGACGCAGGAGCAGGGGGTCGGTGCCGAAGGTCAGGCCGTCCTTGACGTTCGGGCATGAGACGTTGAGCTCGATGGCGTCAATGGCTTTTTCGTCTGCGATGCGCTGGGTTGTGACTACGTAATCCTCGACGCTGTGGCCGGCCACATTGACGATGATGCGTGGGCCTTTGCTGCGCATGTCCGCCAGTTGCGGGAGTTTTTCTTTGAGGAAGACCTCGAGGCCGACGTTCGCCAGGCCGATCGCGTTGAGCATCCCGCCGCGCGTCTCGACGATGCGGTAGGCCTCGTTGCCCTTGCGGGGGTGGAGCGTGATGGACTTGGTCACGAACGCACCGAGCTTCGTGAGGTCCACAAAGTCGCCGTACTCCCACGCGTACCCGCATGTGCCCGAAGCGGTCATCATCGGCCCAGCCAGTCGCAGGCCTGCCAGGTCGACGCTCAGGTCGACCGTGGGGGTGGGAGGTGTTGGGGTGCTCGTCGCCATGTCATCTTTCCGGTGGCTTATCGGGGGAGATTGTAGGATATCTAGAGGATGCATGATGGCCGCGTCAATCTCTTTGATCTGGACCGCGATGCGTTTACCTCGCTCGTGCAGGAGCACGGTTTGCCCCGCTTCCGTGCGACGCAGGTCTTGTCGTGGGTCTATGAAAAGCGCGTGGCTGACTTTGACGCCATGACTAACCTCTCCAAAGCCGACCGCGAAACGCTCGGCAGCCTGCTCCGCATCGGCGATGCCCGTGTCGTGCGACACCAGCAAGCGACGGACGGCGTGCAGAAACTGCTCGTCCAATGGCCGCGTGTTCACCATGAATCTGCCCACGACGCTCGACCCCTGCCCCAACTTGGCGTTCCCACCCAATCCCATGAAACCGATGTCGACGACCCCAAGCGCCAGACCGAGTGCGTCATGATCCCGACCGAGGACCGCAAGACCGCGTGCGTGTCGAGCCAGATCGGTTGCCCGGTGGGGTGCCGGTTCTGTGCCTCGGGCTTGAGTGGCCTCGATGGCAACCTCACCACGGGCCAGATCGTCGAACAGGTCTGGCGACTCGGCACGCTCGAAAACGTCGAGCGCATCTCGCACGTCGTGTTCATGGGCATGGGCGAACCGATGGCCAACTTCGACGCGGTCGTCCGGGCTGTGCGCACGCTCATGGCCGACTGGGCCCTGGGCATCTCCGGCCGGCGCATCACCATCAGCACCGTCGGCCTCCCCGCGCAGATCCGTCGGCTCGCTGACCTCGAACTCCCCGTGACGCTGGCCATCAGCCTGCACGCGCCCAACGACGAGGTCCGTCGCCGACTCATCCCCTGGGCTGAATATGTCACCGTCGAGAAGCTCATCGAAGCCGGCCGATACTACTTCGAGAAGACCGGCCGCGAGGTGACGCTCGAATACACGCTCCTGCACGGTGAAAACGACCAGCCTCACCACGCCCGCGAACTGGCCAAGGTTGCCCAGACCCTGCGCAGCCACGTCAACCTCATCCGTTACAACGAAGTCAAGACGCTCCCCTTCCAACGCCCCGAAGACCACGACGTGCTGCGCTTTCAAACCTTACTCCGACAAGCCGGCATCAACACCCACATCCGCGCGAGTCGAGGAAGAGACATCGCCGCCGCGTGCGGGCAGCTCCGGCATGAGACGAAGAATGCGGTGGGTTGAGCCTCGGGAATTTTTGAATACAGATCAACCGCCAAGACGCCGAGATCGCCAAGACCGATCCGGAGGCGCGTGCGTCGAGTAGGGTGGGCCAAGTCTGCGCGGCCCACCAACACGGTGTATTCATTCACAACTGATCCACGTCACCGTTACGGTGGGCCTCGAAGACTCGGCACCACCCTACGAAAGACGCGGCCTACTTGCGGGGTGCCACAGAGCGTGGCCGTGAAGGCCGCCCTGTGCGGGTGACGCGAGATGCATGATCGGATGACCGACTCGTTCAACTACATTCAGATGAACCCCCGAGACACCGAGGCCACCGAGAGCGATCAGGAGGCGCGTGCATCACTCGGTGTCCTCGGTGTCTCGGGGGTTGTGGATCAAACCTCACACGGCGACCTTCACGGCCACGCCGTGTGGCACCCCTCGGCAATCCGTGCGGCACCCGGCTCGCGCAAACATGCTTGCTCTGATCTCTTCTCTGTGCCCTCTGTGTTGAATCCTCCCCCGCTTTTTTGCTCACCAAATCTTGACAAGATCGTGTCAGGGCGTAGACTGCCGCGCTTGCGGTTTTTCGGTGATCGAGGCCCGTTGGGTTAAGCCCGTAGTGTAACGGTAGCACAGCAGGTTTTGGTCCTGTTAGTCCTGGTTCAAATCCAGGCGGGCTTGTTTGAAGAATGTCTGATGGATGAGAGATGTAGGGATGGTGTCAGAGGGTAAAAGCCATTGATGATTGATGATTGATGATTGATGATCTCAGAAACGAATAATCTCACAGGAGCCTTTTCACATTAGCCAGCATCCATCGTCCATCATCCATTCCCCATTGGCCATCATCATGGCGGCGGGCAAAGGCACGCGCATGGCGACGGAGGGGCAGACGCCCAAGCCGAAGGTGATCTACGAGGTGGCCGGCGAGCCGATGGTTCGGTGGGTGGTGCGGGCCTGCCGGAGCGCGGGGGTCCAGCGGTGCGTCGTGGTGGTCGGGTACCAGGGCGAGAAAGTCATCGCGGCGCTCGAGGGGATGGAGGGCGTCGAGTTCGTCGAACAGAAAGAACAACTCGGCACCGGGCACGCCGCACGCATGGCTGAGCCGGTGCTTAAGGATGAGCCGAACCGGGATGTCTTTGTGCTGGCGGGCGACGGGCCGCTCATCAGGCCGACCACGCTTAACAAGTTGTTAGAGGCCCACCGCGACGCACGCGCGGCGGCCTCGCTGGCGACGGCGATCCTCGACAACCCCTCGGGGTACGGCCGGATCGTCCGCGATGAGAACGGCCACTTCCTGGGGATCGTCGAGCAGAAGGACGCCACGCCCCAGCAGGCGGCCATCCGCGAGGTGAACCCCAGTTATTACTGTTTCAAGGTCGGCGAACTTTTCTCGACTCTGGCGGGCCTGACCAACCATAACAAGCAGGGCGAGTATTACATCACCGACGCCCCCGGGATGCTCAAGAAAACCGGCAAGCGCGTGGTCGTGGTCGACGCGGTCCCGCAGGAAGATGTCCTGAGCATCAACACCCCCAAGGAACTGGCGGTGGTCGACAGCATCCTGAAGCAACGATTGGCACGGCAGACGGCCAAGGCGGGGAATTAATCACAGAGGACACAGAGAAGAAAGTGGAGAGGGGATAGTGAGAGGAGACAGGAGAGAGGAGAGAGAGGAACCGGGATAATTTTCAATACGAGGCAAACGCCCGAACTCTGAGATCATCAATCATCAATCATCAATGGTTTTCAACATCAGACATCAGACATCAAACATCAGACATGCTTGCTCCCCCTCTGTGTCCTCTGTGTTAAAAACCCCCTCCCATCACGCATGAATCACTATGGAAGCTGACCGCGATCACCTGAAAATCTTCTGCGGACGTGCCAGCCGGGACCTTTCCGAGGCGATCTGTCGGCACCTGGGCCTGCCGTTGGGACAGGGTCACACCGACATGTTCCCCGACGGCGAGATCATCGTGAAACTCGAGGAGGACGTGCGCGGGCGCGACTGTTTCGTCGTGCAGTCGACCTACCACCCGGTCAACGCGCACCTGATGGAACTCCTGATCTACATCGACTGCCTCAAGCGCGCCAGCGCCAGGCGGATCACCGCGGTCTTGCCGTACTTCGGCTACGCCCGGCAGGACAGAAAAGACGAGGGCCGCGTGCCGATCACCGCGAAGCTGGTGGCCAACCTCATCACGACCGCCGGGGCGGACCGCGTCCTGGCGATGGACATGCACGCCGAGCAGATCCAGGGGTTCTTCGACATCCCCGTCGACCACCTGCACGCGGCGCCGGTCATCACGCAGCACCTCGAAACGCTCTGGAAGGAACTCAGCCCCGTCGCGCTCGTCAGCCCGGACGTGGGCAACGTCAAGACCGCAAGCAAGTACGCCACCTGGCTCGGCGGCGACTTTGCCATCATCGACAAACGACGCAAGAGCGGCACCGAGGTGCGCTCCGCCAACATCATCGGCGACGTCAAGGACCGCGCGGTGCTGATGATCGACGACATGATCTCCACGGCCGGCACCATCTGCGAGGCGGCCAGGCTCGTCATGGCACACGGCGCAAGGGACGTGATCGCCGCGGCCACCCACCCCGTGCTCGTCGGGCTGGCCATGGAACGCCTGCGCGAGTCACCCATCAGCAAGATCATCGTCACCGACACCATCCCCTGCGGCCCGCGCTGCAAACCCATCGAAGATAAACTCGTCGAACTCTCCGTGGCCGGCCTCCTGGGCGACGCCATCCACCGCATCCACCACAACCAGTCGGTGTCGAGCCTGTTTCGGCGTAAAGACAACGGCTCGAACGGGTGAAGATGGGGAGGTTCAACACAGAGGACACAGAGAACACAGAGGGGGAGCAAGCATGTCTGATGTTTGATGTCTGATGTCTGATGTTGAAAACCATTGATGATTGATCTTTGATGATCTCAGAGTTCGGGCGTTTGCCTCGTATTGAAAATTATCCGGGTTCCTTAAACTCCTAACTCCTATCTCCGTACTCCTCGCCCTCTCCCCCTTTCCCCATCGGCGTTCATCGGCGGCTAACCCCCCGCCTTTGCCCGGTGGCTTGATTCGCGTCCATTTGCGTTCATTTGCGGCCAATCCCCGGCTTCGTGTATAATGCGGGGCTCAACCCAACCTATGAATCCAGCCTCGGAGCATTGACATGGCCACCGCCGCCATCCCCAAGATCGAACTGACCAAACGCACCAAGCTCGGCAAGACCGCGACCCTGGCCGACCGCAGGGCCGGCAAGATGCCCGTGGTGATCTACGGCCACAAGGTCGACCCGGTCCACGCCTGTGCCGACGCCAAGGCCATGACCGAGATGCTCCACCACCACGCCCACCTCGTCGAGGCAAGCGTCGACGGCGCGGTCGAGCCCTGCCTCATCAAAGACGTGCAGTGGGACCACCTCGGCTCGAAGATCATCCACGTCGACATGGCACGCGTCGACCTCAACGAAAAGGTCACCGTCACCGTCGAGATCAAGTTCGTCGGCGAACCCAAGGGCGCCAAGGCGGCCGGGGCCTTCATCAGCCACCCCGTCTCCGAACTCGAAGTCAACTGCCTGGCCACCAACATCCCCGAAGAGATCCTCGTCGACGTGAGCAACCTGGGCGTCGATGAAACCCTGACCGCCGGCGAAATCAAACTGCCCGAGGGCGTGGAACTCGAAAGCGACCCCGAGCTGATCGTCGCCGCCGTCGAGATCGCACAGGAAGAAGTCGAACCCGAAGCCGCCGCAGACGCCCCCGCCGAACCCGAACTCATCCGCAAACCCGCGGCCACCGACGAGGCCCCCGCGGACGAGAAGAAAAAGTAAGACGGATAAGAAATGGCCGAGTGGCCGAGTGGCCGAGTGCGAAGACAATCCAATACAAACACAGGCCCCGAATGTGGGGTCTGTTTTTTTCACGCACACGCACCAAGACACCCCATCCAGCCCCAGATGGAATCCCGCTCTCCCCCCCACTCGGCCACTCGGCCACTCGACCGCTAGGCCACTTGGCCACTTTCCTAGTATCCTCTCCCCATGCACCTGATCGTCGGACTGGGCAACCCCGGACCTGAATACGCCCACACGCGCCACAACGCGGGCTTCATGGCTCTCGATGCGCTGGTCAAGCGTCACGCGCTGGTCGGCGAACGGTCGAACTTCCACGGACGGGCCGTCGAGGGACGCATCGCCAACGAAAAATGCCTGTTGCTCTGGCCCATGACCTTCATGAACCGCTCGGGTCTCTCCGTGCGGGCCGCGATGGACTTCTACAAAATCGAACCGATCCACACCCTCGTCATCGTGGACGACACCGCGCTGCCGATCGGCCGAATCCGCCTTCGCAAAGACGGCTCACCCGGCGGGCACAACGGCCTGAAAGACATCGAACGCGCCCTGGGGACCGACGCCTACCCGCGCCTGCGCATCGGCATCGACACCGCCGCGTCGCTGGGCCTGCGCCAACCTTTACACGACTATGTGTTATCCCGTTTTGCCCCCGAGCAGCTTGCCCCCCTCTCCCGCTCACTCGATAAATCCTGCGCCGCGGTCGAGGCCTATCTCCGTGACGGCATCGAAAAAACCATGACGGTTTTCAACGCCAGCGATGAGCCCCCGGCTTGACACCCCGCCTACAATCCGTTCATCGGCAAGCATCTGTTTTTCAAACCTTCCACACGCAGGAGCCACCATGAAATCTCTCACCCTGTCGGCACTCTTTCTGCTCGCGCTCGTTTTTGCCCTGACCACCGGCTGCTCCACCGCCCCGACCACCACCGAGGGCCGCAGCACGCTCGAGAGCGACGCACGGGTGACCGTAGACCAGTTCAAACAGTCCGACCCGTCGTTGGCTGACTCGTTCTTCAAGAGCGCAAAGGCCTACGCGGTCTTCCCCACGATCGGTAAGGGCGCGATCGGCGTCGGCGGGGCCTACGGCAAGGGCGTGCTTTTCGAGGGCGGGTCCATCGTCGGTTACTGCGACATGACCCAGGGCTCGATCGGCTTCCAACTCGGCGGGCAGGCCTACAGCGAGCTGGTCTTCTTCGAGAACCAGAAGGTGCTCAACGACTTCAAAGCGGGCACGGTCGAGTTCGCCGCACAGGCCTCCGCCGTCGCCGCCGCCTCGGGCGCGGGGGCCAACGCCAAGTACGACCGGGGAGTCGCGGTCTTCACGCTCGGTGAGAAGGGCCTGATGTACGAGGCCTCCGTCGGCGGGCAGAAGTTCGATTACCTTGCCAAATAACGCGGCCATGCCAAACCATACACTTGCTTAGAACCGCACCTCGCCGGTGAGAATGAAGTTGCGTCCGGGCATGTTGGAGCCCGAGCCGTGGACGCGGTAGTCTTCGTCGCCGACGTTCTCGATGGCGGCGGTGAGGGTGAAGTTGTCGTGGACCTTCCACCCGCCGCGCAGGTGGACGACGCCGTAGCCCGGTGTGCCACCGGGGGGGATGCGCTGCGTGTCGCCGATGTCGCCCGCCGAGAGCTTGACGGCCTTGTCGGCCATGACGACCTGGACCTCGCCCCAGAGCTTGCGGTCAGCCGACTCGACGCGCACGCCGACCTGCCCCATAAGCGGCATGACCCGGCTGATGTAATCGTGGTTGACCTCGCCCTCCTGCCAGGCGATGTTGCCGAAGATTTCGACGTGGTCGAAGATTTCGTAGGCTGCGCCGGCTTCGATGCCTGTGACAAAGCCTTGGCCGGAGTTGGTCTTGGCCACGATGGGGAAGCTGTCGGGCGGGGGTGAGGTGCCGCCGGTGGGCATGGTCACGAGTGGGTCGAACATGAAGGTGTAGTACCAGGCGACCTCGGCGCTGAGGCGATCGTCCTTGGCCTTGACGCCGGCCTCAAACGCAAGATACGTCTCCGCGTCGAGGTTGGGCGAGGGGATAGCCTGCTCACCCGAGCGTGCGATATTGAGCGAGGTCAGGTCCTCAAGGTTGGGCGAGCGGAACGCCTGCGAAACGCCGGCCCAGACGTTGACGTGGTCGGGCACGACGTGGTAACTCAACCTGGCCGACCCGCTGAGGTTGGTCCACTGGTCCTCGAGCGAGATCAGGCCGACACCCGCCATCCCATCCGACGGGTCGTCGACCTTGTTCGCGTCGGCCCCGGCATAGGTAAAACGCCCGCCGAGGATCAGCTCAAGGTCCTCAGCCAGTTCGATCTGGTCCTGGATGAAGATCCCTAACAAGTCGTAAGTCGCATCGTCGGCCACCGATCCCTGGATCGGGTTGCTGCTATCGAATGAGTTGACGTGGTCACGGTAGTAGTCCAGGCCGTATGTGAGTTTGCCGATGGGCGTCTGGCTGACGGCCTGGATGATGAACCCCAGCGTCCCGACATCGAAGCCGCGCAGCGACCTTGCCATGTTGCTTCGGACGCGGTCCTCGACCTCGCTGGCGACCTGCCACGAGACCGACGCCGTGACCGATTGCACGAAGCTCTCCTCAATGTTGTCCGCGTGGAACTGCACGTAGGTCAGCTCGCGCTCCTCGTCGTATTGCAGCCGACGGTCGGACCCGGTGGTCGTGCCGGCGTACGTCGAGGCACCGGCGTAACGGTGGCTGCGGGGCACGTCGTTCTGCCTGACGCGCTGGTGGAGGATCGTGAGCCGGGTGTCGGGGTTGAAGAAATACTCGCCCTTGAGGTCCGCGTCGTATTCCTCGTAGTTGGTGGAGTTCTGCGTGCCGGTGTTGCGTCCGCCCTGCAGGTCGCCAAAGTCTTTGAGCGTGATGCCGCCGACGAACCCGATGGTCTGGTCATAGGAAACGGTCACCTCGCCGCGCCCCTGGAACGAGCGCTCCGCGGTCGAGCCGCGCAGGTAGGCCCGTGCGCCGTAACCCACACCGGTGTCCCGGTACGCCCACGGGCTGATCGTGATGGCGTTGACCGTCCCGCCGACCGCGTCCGAACCGTAGAGCACGCTGCCCGGCCCCTTGACGACCTCGACGCGGTCGAGGCTCTGGGCGTCGACGCTGTTCCAATACTGCATCGGCCCCGAGCGGTTGGTCGAGTTGTTCAACCGCACGCCGTCGATCATGAAGAGGTTGTCGCGCCCGGTGAATCCTCGGATGTAGGGCGAGCCTTGGCCGGGGCTGGTCTCCTGGACCATGACGCCGGGGATATCGCGCAGCGCCTGGGGCACGGTGCGGTAGGCCCTGCGCTGGAGCTGTTGGGCATCGACCACATCCGAACTTGCGGGCGTCTGGAACGCCGTCTCGGGGTTGCGCGTCGCGGTGATGAGCACCTTATCAAGTGTTATCGTGCCGACGGGCAGCTTATCGATCTCGTCACGGCTGACCGTGGTGACCGCGGTGGGCGTGTCGCCGACACGCTCCTCGACCGCCCAGGCCTCCGGACACGTCATCCCCGCCAGCACACCCAGCGACAGCATCCCGAACAGGTTCCTTGAAATCATCATTCGCTCCATAAAAAAGCCGAAAAAACAAGCACGCCCGTATCGAGGCCCCGTATTGATCGGAGCTCGATGTGCGAAGATCATAAGGTCGCCGCCGGACCCACTGCACATTTTGCACCGCCTATAATCTTTTCTCATGTCCAAGCCACCGGGGATCAAACTGGCCACCGTGAATGTCCCACCTTCGTGGTGCAACCAAGCGGGCCGTGTGGACCGCGCCTCGTGTGTCGAGCTGCGTGCGACGTGGGTCAAGCGATCCATCCACGACGAGGGGCTTGTGAAGTGGAAGAGGTCCCGCACGCACCCCCGCCCCGGCAGCCGCCAGCCAGACCGCAAGGTCTGGCGCGAGACCGTCGCCGACTTCGTGGTCACCCGGTGGTTCATCGAGAACATCATGCGCCGTGAGCAGCCGCGCGTCCTCAAGGGCGATTGGCGCACCGCACGGTCGCAGGCGATGCGCGAGCACCCGGGTCAGAAGGCGGTGTATCGCAATCACATAAACAGGTCATCGGGACATAAAGCCGAGGGATGGCCATCCCTCGGCTTTGCGATCGGCGACGAACACCTCCCCGATAACCCCAACCGCGGCGCAGCGAGATCGAAGATTCTCCCGCTCGGCGAAGATTGGACGCAGACCGTCCGCATCGAACGCTGGCGTTTGCACGCGCTGTTGCTCGATGCGTTCCTGATCTGCCCGGTGTGCAAAGCGAAATACAAGAAACTGTTCCTGCCGATGTGTACGCAAGACGAGTGGCGCGACGCGGAGTTTGCCCGGTTGTGGTTGGAATCTCACGCCAAGCGCATCACGACCGCCCCACCCGACAGCGTGACGCGTCAAACCGCCCACCGCCTCGTTGAACGCTACGGTTTATTGTTCCCGCCGCGCCGATTCGTGTGCAAACAATGCCTGGGCGTGCGCTACGGCGAGGGCCTGCGCAAACGCGATCGGGTACCACGTCGTCAAATCAGGGCACGGCCTTTGGCTGCCGGGCGACGAACGCGGGCATTGGTCATCGGCGTGGGACGAATAGGTCGGGTACACCCAACATCACACACTGCACGAGGGCGACCCGGTCCGTGAACGCATGGCCCGCGAACAATAGAAACACCCGCTGGTCAAATGGACCCCACAAGTGATCCACGCCATCACAACCGCGATCACGCAATGCGCCGCCGAATCGGATTGGCAGATCGTCGCCGGCTCGAACGAAGAAACCCACCTCCACCTGTATTACGGAATCATCCGCTTCTCATACTCCCCTCCCTCTTCAGAGGGAGGGGTCGGGGGAGGGTGTGTATTCTTGAGATTGCCGATGACATCCCCTCCCCAACCCCTCCCCTTGAAAGGGGAGGGGCTTTTCATAAACGCTCCTGCTCACCTACACCGACCGCCCGATCGACAAAACCATCAAGTGGCTATCGCAACGCATGACCAAAGCGGTACACGAGCACACCGCCCACACCGGCCCGGTATTTTGTGAAGGTTCATGGCGTGGGTACATCTTCGACGACGACCATTGGCAAACGACAATCCAATACATCGAACGCCACAACCTCCGCCGTAGCCTGCCCGCCCGGCCGTTTGGTTTCATCACACCGCCGTGACCAAACCGGGGGACCGGCGATACCCTCGCCGGCTTTATGGGGAACCCGTTTGTGGAATTACATAAAGCCCGCGACCCCGGGGGCATCGCGGGTCTTCGGGTTTGATCGGTGGCGTGTTGATTGTCAGGCGTTCGCCCGGACCCGCGATGCCATCGCGGGCTTTATGGGTGATAGAATGAGACAATGCCGACGGGGACGCGACGACGATGGACGCGTGATGAATTGCTCGTTGCATTTGGTTTGTATAACCAAATTCCTTTCGGACACATTCGGCACGGACACCCCAAAATCATTCAAGTGGCCAATAGCCTGGGTCGGACACCCAGCGCCCTGTCCATGAAACTCGGCAACCTTGCGAGTTTCGACCCGGAACTTGCGGCACGAGGTGTTGCGGGTTTGGCCAACGCCAGCCGAGATGACAGGGCGATATTTGATGAGTTTTATGACGACCCAGAAGCGCTGGCTGCGGAGAGCGGTGCGGCGTGGGATCGATTGATCGGAGACCGTGTGACATACAACGATGAGTCCCAACAGCCAAGCGGTCCAACCGAAACGCAACAAGTCATCCGTGCCCGCCGAGTCCAACGGTTTTTCAGGGCTTCGGTGTTGGCGAACTATTCGGGGCGTTGCGCTATCAGCGGGATTGCCCTACCCGAGTTGGTCATTGCCAGCCACATCATCCCGTGGTCGGTATCGACCACCCGGCGGGCTGATCCACGGAATGGCATCGCGCTGTGCGCTTTGTACGATCGTGTATTTGATCGTGGCTTGATGACATTTGATGGTGAATTGCGCGTGAAGTTGTCACGCCGGTTGTTTGAAGAGCCACGGACGGAACTTCACGACCGCTTACTGCTGGGTGTTGAGGGGATGCCGTTGAATACCCCAGACCGTGCCCCACCCGACCGCGTTGCGTTGGATTTTCATCGTAAAGAAGTCTTCAAGTCATAGTTCAACAATGACGTAACGGGTTCTCCGAAGACGACCCTGGCGGATTTGTATGACCCGCTTTCGATGCCGGCGTATTTGGTGCGTGCGCACGCGGGTCTGGATACGGCGGTGGACCGGTGTTACCGGGGGCAGCCGTTCACGTCGGTGCGGGGGCGGGTGGAGTACCTGTTCGGGCTGTATGAACAACTCGTGGCGCCGCTGGCGGGGGCGGTGAAGAAGAACATCCGGGGGCGGGGGCGGGGGCAGGGAGGGCGAAGGGGTTGATCCGGCCGCTGGACGCGGCCGGCTTTGCAAGGGGAGGCGATGTGGAGGGAGGCTTTGCAGGGGGGGGGGTGGGAGATGCGACGGGGGTTCGGTGGCGTTGGGATGGCTGGTTGTATTGGGGAATCCGCGGGTTTGTTCGATGACGTTAGGGTTGTCGGATGCTTCCACGGACCGGCGATGCCCCGGGGGTCGCGGGCGTTATGGGTGGGAACGGGTGTAGCACAAAAAACCACACGGAGTGGGTCGGGGGGTGCGTGGGGTGGTTGGGGGGCGTGATACGGAAGGCTGCGCTATGGGGTAGCGGTGGCCCGGAAGGCTGCGTTATGGGGGTGCGGTGGATGATGAGGGGTGGAGGGTGATCCGGCCACTGGACGTGGCCGGCTTTGCAATTGGGGCGGCGGGGTTTGCGGCGGAGGATGGCAGGGCGCAACAAAAAACCACACGGGGGTGTGGTTTTTGGGGTGATGGCATGTTGTGGCCTTTGGCCTGTGAACAGTTGGGTACGTGCTTGGCGACACGTTGCCGCGGCGCTGGCTTGATGACCCACACACAGGAGTGTGTGGGCGATCCTTTTGGGAAATCAAGCGCGAGGGTGTGTTGACGTTCGTGGTGGGATCTCTCCCGCGTGGTTTTGAGGCCACGCCCAGGGCCGGCGTCGGCTTGCCCCGATGTTTGATCTAACAAAGTGTTAGTCAGAGTCGGTTGCAGCGGCCGAAACGGAACTTGTCCGTATTCATCCGGTCTGTACGCACGATCTAATGAAATCCATTAGAAAGGAGGTGATCCAGCCGCAGGTTCCCCTACGGCTACCTTGTTACGACTTAGCCCCAGTCACCGAGCCTACCGTCGGCACCTCTGAATCGAGGCGACTTCGGGTATTCCCGGCTCCCATGGCTTGACGGGCGGTGTGTACAAGGCTCAGGAACATATTCACCGCGGCGTAGCTGATCCGCGATTACTAGCGATTCCAACTTCATGGGGTCGAGTTGCAGACCCCAATCTGAACTGGGGCGCGGTTTTTGCGATTTGCTTGACCTTGCGGTTTTGCGTCGCTCTGTCCGCGCCATTGTAGCACGTGTGCAGCCCAAGGCATAAGGGCCATGAGGACTTGACGTCATCCCCACCTTCCTCCGGTTTGACACCGGCAGTCTCGTTAGAGTCCCCAGCATTACCTGATGGCAACTAACGACAGGGGTTTCGCTCGTTGAGGGACTTAACCCGACACTTCACAGCACGAGCTGACGACAGCCATGCAGCACCTGT
>WGMF01000025.1 GCA_016125215.1 Phycisphaera sp. | reverse complement strand
CTGAGCAACCGCGTGTTCGAGGACGGGGCTGACATCGATCGAGCCTGCCACGATAGTTGGAACAAACTGACGCCCGAGCGGCTCAAAACCATCACTGCGACCGAGTGGCTCACGCACGAGAATTAAATGGGATTGGTATCACTCATGCGACACCGTGAAGCGTGGACAGAAAAAACCCGCCGTGCGCGTAGAGCACACGGCGGGCGGTCCACAGTCTGCCGGCAGCTTGTTTAGCTCCGGATAGCTAGATCAATCGAACACTCATGCTTCGCGGATCTGGTAGCTCTTGATGTTGGTGACCTGGAAGTCGGGGTAAGCGGCCATATCGTGCTCGCCCAGGTCCAGACCCTCGATCTGCTCGACATCACTGACGCGCAGGCCGATCGTGTATTTGAGGATGGCAAAGAGGATCAGGGCAGCCACGAAGACATAGATGAAGACCGCCACAACGCCCACGATCTGGGTGATGAGCTGGCTCACACCCCCGCCGTAGAGCAAGCCGTCTTTGATGCAGCTTGCGTCGTCCCAGAAGAGCACGTCGACCTTCTGACTGCCGAAGATGCCGATGGAGATCGTGCCCCACGCGCCACAGACGCCGTGGACGCTGACGGCACCGACGGGGTCGTCGATCTTGAGGACACGCTCAACAAAGAGCACGGAGCAGAAGACGAGGATGCCGGCGATGAAGCCGATCACCACAGCGGCCCAGGGTTCGACGGAGGCACAGGGGGCGGTGATGCCCACGAGGCCGGCGAGGACACCGTTGAGAGCCATGGTCACGTCGGGCTTGCCGAACTTGATCCACGAGCAGAAGAGCGCGGCGACCGAGCCGGCGGAGGCGGCCACGGTGGTAGTCACGGCGATGTAAGAGACGCCGGCGTGGCAAGCGAGGGTCGAGCCGGGGTTAAAGCCGTACCAGCCGAACCACAGGATGAAGACACCCAGTGCCGCCAGGACGATGTTGTGTCCGGGGATCGCGTTGGCGGTCCCGTCCTTGTTGTATTTGCCCAGGCGTGGGCCGACCATGATCGCACCGGCCAAGGCGGCCCATGCGCCCACGGAGTGGACGACGGTCGAGCCGGCAAAGTCACGCATGCCCCAACCGCCGTCGGCGGGCATCGCGCCCAACCAGCCACCGCCCCAGATCCAGTGACCACTGATGGGGTAGATGATCGCGGAGATCACACAGGAGTAGAGGATGTAGGAGGAGAGCTTGGTCCGCTCGGCCATCGCACCGGAGACGATCGTGGCGGCGGTGGCACAGAAGACCATCTGGAAGAACCAACCCGCGGCGTTGGCAAAGCCGTCCGCGTTGCCTGCGATGTCGAGGCCCGAACCCATGAAAAGGTATTCGGAACTGAATCCAAACAGCCCACCGCCGCTGTTCGTGCCGTACATGATGGCGTAACCCACGACCCAGAAGAGCAGCGACCCGAAGCAGAAGTCGAGCAGGTTCTTGGCCATGATGTTGATGGCGTTCTTGGCGCGGGTCAGGCCGGTCTCGACCATGGCAAAGCCCGCCTGCATGAACATGACCAGCGTGCCGGTGAGCATGAGCCAGATACCGTCGAGAACGCTCGATTCCACGTAGGACGGGGCAGCGGGTTCTTCGGGGGCGGCTTCGGGCACAGCCTCAACGGCTTCTGCCGTGGCGGTCACGGCGGTATCCGCGACCTCGGTGGCTGTGGCTTCCACCGTGGCGACTGGCTCTTCCTGGGCCAGGGCTTGACCGGTTGGGCAAGCAAAAATGAAGGCTGCAAGCAACAGCAGCAGCCAGGAACCTCTGAACGCGGACCTCCGTTCGAAGCGTGTGAACATGGCGACCTCTTGAGATGAATGGACAGGCTCAGACACCCGTGTCGTGAGCAAAAGGGAAGGCGACAAGCCCACCCTTAGCCGTCCATAAGATCAAAGCCCATGCCAGCCTGATAAAATGACATTTTATTGGCGTTAAGACTATTTAATGGATTGTGCGCAAAAATAATCGCCTAAAAATTAGGCTAGTTTTTGTCCGTGCGTATATCTGATGGGCAGTCCGCGTGGTCCCGGCTCATGCTCACGGGGCAAATAGGCCTCGGATCACCTCAGACAGTCCGATTCGGCCAAGCTCACGCCTGACCTGGGCGTCGATCTCTTCATACGACCCGATCACAGGCGGGGGTGAAAGGTCGGACGGGCCCTCCCCTTCCGCCTTGGCCAATACCAGCGCCCCATCTCCCGACACCGTGATGACCCAGCGCCCCTCGGACAGACTCCTGTATACCGCCTTGCCGTGCGCAGCGGTCGGGGTGTCCCAATCGATGTCCACAAGCTTCGGGTCGATGACCACCCCCTTGTCCGGCGGCGTGCCGGCGTCGAAAACCCGTCGGACCCACAGCCTGCCGTCGACCAGGACATAATCCACATAGACTTCCTTGCGGGGGTCGTAGGGTGTCTCGATGGTTTTCATGACGCCCTGGGCGTTGCGGATCGTCACGCTCAAGCGGCCCTTGTTCACAAGCAGCTCCGTCACGGCTGTCCGTCGTACCGCGTCGTTATAGGTCGCTCGGAGCTTTTCATAGTCGTTGGCTAAATGCTCAAGGCGATCGCGGTAGACCTCGACGGTGAGCCGCGACTCGACAAGCCTGTAGCCGACGTATCCCACCGCGATGATGAGGATCACCATCGCGGGAGCTGTGAGCAGGCGCGTGGGATTGAATGCGAATTTTGGCATCGTGCATGTCCGGGTGGATGAGAATTTGCTGTGATTCGTTCAACGCCGCCGAGTCGTGCGGTCGAGGTATCCATCTTTATCGGAACCCTCTGTGGATTTCCTTTGTCAAAAGCCCGCACACGATGGGATACCCACGGGGTTGATTATCCAGACCGTCATCCCCCCACACCTGTTTGGGTTTGCATGCACGTTTTGAGTCGAGCACGAATATCACCGATTTTCAGAATGACGGGGTCCATTTTTGTTTGTAACCCTATCCACGTGCTGACGAAGAAAGCGGGCTTGCAAAAGCAGGCATGGCCGAGTGTGGATCGTGAGGGTGGAGCATGGAAGAAGAGGCCTTATCCCATCATCAATCGGGACACGACGAGCCAACACCCTCGGGTGAGGGCCCCGCCCGGAATGGGACAGATACCCGAGATGGAAGCTCCGAGTCCTTCCTGCGTGAAGCCGGGGCGATTTACCAAGCGCTCGACCGCTACTCGATCATCTCCGTGACCGACGCCGCCGGAAGGATCATCGAGGCCAACGCGGGTTTCTGTGATATCTCGGGGTACACCCGAGTGGAACTGATCGGCCATGACCATCGAATTGTCAACTCCGGGACACACCCCAAAACGTTCTGGGTCAAGGTGTGGCGGAAGATTACATCGGGTCAGGTCTGGCGGGGCGAGGTCTGCAACCGCCGTAAAGACGGCTCCCTCTATTGGGTCGACAGCACCATCATCCCCTGCCCGGACGCCGCGGGGAACATTGCCAAATACGTCTCCCTGCGATTTGACATCACCGCGCAAAAATCGGCCATCGACGAGAACCAGATGTTGGCCACCATCGTGAGAAAAACCCGCAACGCCGCGATCCTCACCGACACACGCGGGCGCATCCAATGGGTCAACGAAGGTTTCACACGCATCACCGGCTACCCGTTGAAAGAAGTCGTCGGCCGTTCACCCAGGGAATTTCTCTGCGGCCCCAAGACCGACCCCGACCAACTCAAAATCCTGGATGACGCCCTGGCACTCGGCAAAGCCTGCGACGTGGAACTCGTCAAATACAGCAAAGACAACCGTGAGTTGATCCTGCACGTCGAGATGGAGCCGATCTTCTCCGCGGACGGTCGGCTGACGGGCTTCGTCCGCATCGAAACCGACATCACCCAGGCAAGGCTGAGCAAGAAGCAACTCGACGAACAGAAAACCCGACTCGAACTGGCGCTCTCCAGCGGGCAACTGGGCCTGTGGGACTGGAACATGCGAAACGACAGCATCGTCATCGACGAGGGCTGGGCCCGCATCTTGGGCGACCCATACGACCAGGCCCCGCAGAATATCCACCATTGGCAGGACCGCGTCCACCCAGATGACCTGCAAAAAGTACTCATGTGTCTCGACGCACACTGCCAGGCGCTGACAAACACCTTCGAGTGCGAACACCGCATCCGCCACCGGGACGGCTCCTGGCGATGGGCCTTGAGCAGCGGAAAAATCGTCGAACGCGACGACTACGGCAGGCCCGTCCGCATGGTTGGATTGCTCTCGGATATCACCGACCGCCGTGCGATGGAAGAGCAACTCCGCACCGCCGCCCGCACCGACAAACTCACCGGCCTGCCCAACCGCACGAACCTGATCGAACGACTCCAGCACGCCATCATCCGTCACCAGCGTGTGCCCGGGTACCACTTTGCCCTGCTCTTCCTGGACTTCGACCGTTTCAAAATGGTCAACGACAGCCTCGGCCACGAAGCGGGCGACGCGCTCTTGCGGGAGATCTCCGAACGCCTGCGTGCCAAACTCAGGGCCGGCGACATGGTCTCCTCACTCTCCAACAGGCACATCGCCGCGCGGATGGGCGGCGACGAGTTCGTCATCCTCCTCGACGGCATCAGCAAACCCGAAGACGCCTGCATCCTGGCTGACCGACTGCTCCAAAGCCTCTCCAAACCCTACCGCATCGGCACCCATGAAATCGTCTCCACCGCGAGCATCGGCATCGTCACCAGCGACGCCGCAGGCACCACCGCCGAGGAAGTCCTCCGCGACGCCGACACCGCCATGTACGAAGCCAAGGCCGATGGCAAGGGCCGTTATGTCCTCTTCGGCTCGGACATGAGAAACAAAGTCCTCTCACGGCTCTCTCTGGAAAACGACCTGCGCAAAGCCCTCCGGGAAGACCAGCTCATCCTGCATTACCAGCCGATCGTCTGCCTGCGTACCGCTCGCATCGTCAGCCTCGAAGCCCTCATACGCTGGCAGCACCCCGAACGTGGCCTGATCCCGCCGATCCAGTTCATCCCCATCGCGGAGGAAACCGGCCTGATCGTGCCCATCGGCGCGTGGGTCATGCAAGAAGCCTGCGAGCAGCTCAGACACTGGAAGGACACGCTCGGACCCGCCGCGCCAGACTGTGTCCACGTCAACGTTTCGAGGCGACAGCTCTTCGTCCCGGACTTTGTGACATCGATCAAAGAAGTCCTAGGCCACACCGGGATCGATCCCGCATCGCTTCACCTCGAAATCACCGAGAGCGAGATCATGCGCGACCCCCGCGCCGCCGCGAGCATCCTCAAACGCATCCGGGAGATCGGCGTCAAACTCGACATGGACGACTTCGGCACGGGCTACTCCTCCCTGGCGTGCCTGCGCCAGTTCCCCATCGACACGCTCAAGATCGACCGTGCCTTTGTGGCCAACATCCACAAGGGCCGCGACCTCACCGCCCTGCTCCACGCCATCGTCCAGCTGGCACAGAACCTCAAGATCGATGTCGTCGCCGAGGGCATCGAAGAACTGGACCAGGTCGCGGTCCTCCAGTCCATCGAGTGCGACTACGGACAGGGTTATTTCTTTGCAAAACCCATGGAGCCAGACGCCGCCACCAACCTGCTCCGCCAGGGCCTTAAAACCTACACACCCGCGGCGACGCAAGACCACACCGAACGCCTCGCCGGCTGAGGATCACCCGGTGAACGGCACCGCTTTGCCCCTGCTTCGCAGCCCATGTATAATTTTTCGCTCACTCCGCGATGGGCCGTTGGCGCAGCTGGCTAGCGCGCATCCTTGACATGGATGAGGTCACAGGTTCGAGTCCTGTACGGCCCACTTACACACCCCTTGCTTTCGATGGGCCACAGCCGCCTTCCGAAAGCATTTCTACGGGGGCCCCCGGATTCCACGGTCAAGAATGAACCCCGCCCCGTCGTCGGGTGCGGAATTGCCCGATCGATCTTGGACATGAATAAACCTATGACCCACGAGACCCCGACCATCGGCCACAATGTCCGCGAACACGGCGTGTGCGGCGACGGCAACACCGATGACGCCCCCGCGATCCAGCGCCTGCTGGCGCAGAGCAAGCCGATCCTCTACTTCCCCGCGGGGCACTACCGCATCGGCAGTCCCCTGCGACTGCCCTCTCACACCCGCCTGCACGCCCACTCTCTGGCGCGGTTCCAACTCGCTGACGGCGCGGGCAAAGATGTCAACACCTTCCTCCTCTGCAACGCCGACCCGGAGAGGGGCAACGAAAATATCACGGTCCGGGGCGGTATCTGGGACGGCAACACGACCCACAACCCGCGCGGCGTGGAAACCGACCGCAACGCCTACACGGGCGTCATGCTCAACTTCCACAACGTGCGCAACCTGACGCTGCTGGACATGCGACAGAAGAACCCCAGCGCCTACCACACAAGGCTGTCGGGGGTGCGCGGCTTTCGCATCGAACGCATCCGCTTTGAAGACACGGTACTCGCCGCCAACCAGGACGGCATCCACGTCGCGGGGTGTTGCGAGGACGGGCTGATCCGGGACATCAGCGCGGTGGGAGAATCGTGTACGGGTGACGACCTGATTGCCATCAACGCGGACGACGCGCTGGACCGATCTGAAACGCGGGGCAAACTCGGCGGGCCGATCCGTCGGTTGCGCGTCGAGAGGTTGCGGGCCGACGACTGTCACTCGTTCGTAAGGCTTGCCTCGGTCTGGTCCACCATCGAGGACATCGAGATCACCGACGCCATCGGTGGCTGCCGTGTCAACATGGTTAACGCCGACGCGCTGCGGTTTTGCCTCTCACCACTGTTCCGGAAAGACGACGAGCGGTACGCGGGCGGCGTGGGGCTGTTGCGCAATATCCACATCCGCAACGTCCGGGTTTTCAAGACAGGCACGGACCGTTCGCCGATGTTCCGACTGCACGAACGCATGGTGGATTTCAAGGTAGAAGATTTCGAGCGTGTATGGGAGCACGACGCTGCGCGCGAGGCACCCACGTTAGAGGTCGCCTACGTCCCCGCGACGGAGATTGTGCTGGAGGGCGTGGATGGGTTGGCAGTGGAAGAGTTGGCCGCCGCGTCTTCATGCACACGCTTCGACACGGTGCGGATGGTGGGTTTTCAAACGCGGACACCTTTGCACCGCGTAGTCGCCGATACCGATGTCGCCGGCCGATTCGTCAGCGGTTGCTTGCGTTTCGAGAAGTTCCGCGTGGAGGACTCGCGCATCGACCCGCTGCCCGAGCCGAACTGGATGGTCGCCAAGGGGCAATACATCGTCAAAGGCCGGTAGTAACCCAAGGTCCAGATTTGTGTTTCTTGTGAACCGCGTGGACCGCCTGGGAAAACCGGCCCCCCACAATGTGGATCGCTCAGCGTGAGGCGCGGCGTCGGGTGAACAGCAGGATCGAACCGAGGGCAAGCACGCTCAAAGCCGCGGGCTCGGGGACGATATTGAAGGTGCCGGCAAAAGTCGCCGTGTCGCCGGGTGTGAGCCGAAACTGGTAGTAAATCCCAAACTCCTGATTCGTTGTGACACCCAAGGGAGCCGTTTCCGGTCCGAAGCTGACCGTGCCGCCACCATTGGACAGGCCGGCCGGTGCCACGAGTGAAGTCGGGTTCGAGAGAAGGGTCTTGGCCACGCTGGTGGTGGTGCCGACGTATGCGGTGTAGATCGGGTCGCCCGCGAGATTGTTGGAGAGAGTCGCGCCGTTGGAACCGTATGAATCGACGACAGCGGTCGTGACCGATCCAAACATCTGTGCTTCGGACTGGAAAATGGTGTCCGTAGACGTGGTGAAGACTTTGATGACAAAGTCCTGGGCGGTGGCAAGGTTGCTGTTGAACTGCACATTCCCCGTGGCGATGTAGGGATCGGGGTTGTAGGTGAAATCCCACGAGAGGGACCAGCTTGAAGCGGTTTTTTCAGCGGACCATGTGTAGCTTCCGTCGCCGTGATCGACGAATGCATAGTTGTCGAGGGTGTTCACGGAGCTGTCGGTTGACCAGGGAGAAGATGGGTTGCCACATTGAAGGTAGAGAATCGGGTACGCCTGAGTGACGGATGTCAAGGTCAAAATCGCACAGACCGCAGCGGCGCAGATGACTGATTTCATGGGACCCCTCATGGCTTGCTCTCCGTAGCTTTGGAGGGTGCTTGTAAGAATCAACCTACAAACCCCTGTTGTGTGTTGCGGAGACGCACATGCATCTAGAAGCCGCAACAATGTGGTACACATCATACCATGAGGTCAATCAAGAACCTTAGTTTTTATTGCTTTTTCACAAACTCATCCGTTCTTTACAGGGGATGTGGGAAACTCACCATGAACACGGATTGATGAACAGCCAAACCGAGTACGGCGTGGGAATCACGATAAGCGATATGGCGTAAGGAATTACATCGAAGCCGTCAGGCTGTGGCAGACCTGTCCGAGCGCGTCGCAGGCGTATTTGACATCCTGCTTGGTGAGGAAGGGACCGAGGCTGAATCGTGTGGTGCCGGCGAGTTGGTCGGTGCCGAAGGTCCGGTGGGCGTGGGGTGCGCAGTGCAGTCCGGAGCGCGTGAGGATGCCGAACTGGGATTCGAGCAGGTCGGAGAGGGTTTGGGGTTGATCGAAACCTGCGATGCGTACAGAAAAGACACCACAACGATTCTTGACGCCCTGCGGGCCGAAGTAGGTTAAGCCGGGCATCTCGCCTGTTTCGGACAGGCCATCGATCATGACGCGGACGAGGTCCTGCTCGTGTTGCCAGAGGTTTTCGGCGCCTTGTTCGAGGATGTAGCGTACGCCCTCGGAGAGGCCGATGATGCCGATGGCGTTGTGCGAGCCGGTCTCGAATCGGTCGGGCATGAAGTCGGGCTGGGTATCGCGTTCGGAGACGGAGCCCGTGCCGCCCTCGCGGACGGTGGCCATGCGTTTTTCAATACCGGGCCGGATGTAGAGGCCGCCCGTACCCAGCGGGCCGAGCAGGCCCTTGTGTCCGGGGAACGCCAGCATGTCGATGCAGTCGGCTTCGATGTCGATGGGGACGTGGCCGAGCGTCTGGGCGGCGTCGACGAGGAAGGGGATGTTGTGTTCACGCGCAATTCGGCCGACCTGGCTAACAGGTTGTAAGGTGCCCGAGACGTTCGAGCCGTGGACCAGCGCGATGAGGCGGGTGTCGGGCGTGATGGCGTTGCGGACGTCGCCTGGATCGACGAGGCCGGTCGAGGGGTCGCAGGCGACGCGGGTCTGCGTGACCCCTGTCGTTTGGCACAGCGCGTTGAATGGTCTGAGGACGGAGTTGTGGTCGAGGTCGGAGGTGATGAGGTGGACCTTGTGCCCGAGGCGTAGTTCGTGCATCACGACGCCACGGATGGCCAGGTTCAGCGCGTCGGTGGTGTTGAGTGTAAAGACGACGTGCTCGGGGTTTTTGCCGTTGAAAAGCTGGCAGAGGCGCTGCCTGCACTGGTTCATCAGTCGGCCGGCTTCACGGGCTTCACGGTAGGCGCCGCGGCCGGGGGAGGCCCCCAGCTCGGTGGCGTAATGGTTCATGGCTGCGAGCACTTCCGGGGGCTTGGGGAAGCTCGTTGCGGCGTTGTCCATGTAGAGGCGACGCGGGGCAAAGGGGTCGTGGGTGGGTGATGACGCGGACATGCCCCCATTGTAGGGCGATGCGGGCGTGAGGGAAGCGGGCGTGGGAGCGATGGCTTCTCGGACCCAGCCACGGAGTGGCTGGGCGTTCGGAATGGAGTTTCAAAGTTTGATAGGTCTGTCAGGCTGCGGGTGACGTGGTTTCGAGTGCCGCGACCTGGTTCAAACGCAGCACGGCGTGCCGATCGGATCGAGGGTGATACACGGTCATCTGCGTTTGCCCGGGGCGATGAGGTGAGGGTTGGCAATGTCGTATCGATCACCACTTATGAAGCTGATACGGAAGGGTTGAAAAGGGTCCCGGTCAAGCATTTCGGTGAGGGTTTCGATCATACTTGTATAGTACCCCACACCACGATATACGGTTGATCATTCCGTCGTGATGCCGAAGAAGCTGGCGTTTTTCTTGCGTTCGATCTCGCGTTCGAGTTTGGCAATATGGTCGTCGAGTCCAGCGGGTTTGTCCGCGGCGGCGAGTTTGCCCGAAAGCTCACGCAGGATCGCAAGGGCTTGCTCAAGATCACCCTTGGCTTCAAAGGCGCTGGCACGGTTGAACTGGGCCTGGATGGGGTTGACCTTCGGTGGGGTTGGCGTGGTCGGCGTGAGTGGGGTGGTGGGCGATGTCGAAGTGGGGACGCCGACGTGCGTCGGTTCATCACTGAAGATGCTTTGCCCGGCGGTTTGCGGTGTCGTGTCGGTGACAATGCGTGTCGTGCCGGTGTGCGTCGGGCTGGCGGTCTGGGTCGCACGGATATCCGGTTCAACCACGCCCGTGCCCGATGTAGAACCCCCGGCCCCCGACTCTGTCGCGGGCTGCATTGTTCGATAGATGACAAAACCGATGAGCACCAGCAGGAGCAGGTTGAGCGAGATGAGCAGCCATGTCCACAGGGACGAACCGGATTTACGCATGACAAACGGTTCGTCGATCGAACCCTCCTCGTCGGCGGATCGTTCACTTGGCGCAAAGTCCAGTGCCTGGGCTTTGGGTTTGGCCTTGTCTGTGGTTTTCGATTGATCCCCTTGTGCGGGGACTTTGTCTTCCATCTCCAGCAACCGCCCGGCTCCCTTTCGCAAAGGCGCGGTTGAAGGTTTGTCCGATCCCAGCACCTCATCCAGAAGATCGATTCTGGTCCCCGGGGGGGAATCCTTTTGTGATGATGACCCCGAAGCGGTCGGCATCGACTGGCCCGGCCCACGTGAGCCGTGGCTGGACATCGGGCCGCGTGAACCGGAAGAGTCGCCACGTTCAATCGCGGCCTGCTCGGCTTCAAGCTCGGCCTGTGCGAGTTTGACATCGTGGTGCGTCGGGTAAAGCAGGCCCATCTCGTTGCGGAGCGTCGGCTCTGTGAAAACCGCGCGGCACTTGGGGCAGGACTTGTCTTCACTTTTGACGTGCTCACCGCAGTTGTAGCAGTAGCCCAATAGGTGCGACACGCCCGGCACGTTCCGCGCGACCTGCCAGAACTGCCGTGTCGTCGGGCCACGCATCACGGTGGTCGGCTTGATCCGCCCGGTCTCGACCTGGCGTTTGAGCACCTCGAAACTGCAACCGGGTCGGAAGGGGTTGTCCTTGTCCCGGATGAACCACGGCCCCATTGCAATCTGCGTCGCCCGTCGGCTCAGAGGCTCGAACAGGCCGCGGCAGACCACGCACCGCTCGCCGGCTTCCTGGGTGTGGCCGCAGTAGGGGCAGATCACGTACTGTGGGTGGTTGGCCATGCGTTCGGCTCTAAGGGGTTGCGGGGGAGGCGTTGCGGTTTGACCCGTCACCCCCTGCATCGTAGCGTGATCGGATGAAAGTCGGCACCTCATTATGCCTGATTGTGTTCTGCGGTGTATTCCTGCCGGGTTGTGCGGGGGATTCCGGGGGTATGCCCTGGGACGAAGGGACACCCCCCCCACCATCGGCTCAAAACCGCGCCACGAGTGAGAACCTCAACCAAGACAGCGCTCGACCCCAGTCCGACCTGAACAAACCCATTGCGTTCATCGATGGACAACCCGTCCAATGGGGCGATATCTCCAATGCCTTGCTCGAAGCCCAGGGGGCCCAGGTGCTCGGCGAACTCGTGCTCGAACAGAGGCTCAACGCCCTGATGGCACGGCGGGGACTCAAGACCGACGATCAGGCTATCGACCATGAGCAATCCTATCTGCTCGAATCCCTATCGGATAACGCGGATCAGGCCCAAAGATTGCTCAACGAGCTGCGAGATCGGCGGGGCCTGGGCAAGGAGCGGTACCAGCGGTTTTTGCGCAACCGCGCCATGATGCGGGCTTTGGTGCGGGACGACGCGGTGGTCACGGACACGGCGATCCGACAGGCGTATGAATTACGCTTCGGCCCACTCTATGAGGTCAGGATCATCGTGACGCCCAACCTATCCGCCGCGGCCGATGCGGTGCGACGCGCCAGAGCGGGTGAGACGTTCAGTGATTTAGCGGTGGCGGTCAGCACGGACTCGAGCCGATCGCAGGGCGGGCTGCTCTCGCCGTTGTCTCTCGAAGACCCCACCTACCCCAAGGTGGTCCGCGACGTGATCCGAGCGCTCTCGCCGGGACAGGTGAGCGACCCGGTCTCGCTCGAGTCGGGTTACGCGGTGGTGAAGCTTGAGCGTAAAATAGAACGTAAGCAACCGCCTTTTGACGATGTTAAAGACGAGTTGGCTCTTTCGGTCAGAAGAAACGTCGAAGACCTGCTGATGCAACAACTCGCCCGCTCGGAACTCACACAAGCCCAGGTCGTCCCCATGAACCCGGCATTGGCCAAAGGTTGGAAATCCCAAAAAGTTTCGATCCAGGAGCAGTAAGTCGGGTGATAGGTGACAAGTGACAGATGACGAGTGATCGAAACATTTAGCCCGGTCGCTTGCGACCGGTGAAACCCCCTGAGATCATCAATCATCAATCCTCAATGGCCCTTTGACTCTTACATCAGACATCAGACATCCAACATCAGACATCTTTCCCCCCCTCCCCCCACTCCCATGCAGATCAAACCCGCATCACGCATCGAACGCCTGCCCCCCTACGTGCTCGGTCGGCTCAAGCAGATGATCTACGACCGCCGAAAGGCTGGCGTCGATGTCATCGACCTGAACATGGGCAACCCCACCGACGCCCCGCCCGACGCGGTGGTTGAAAAAATCCGATCCGCTGTGCTTGACCCACGCAACAGCCGGTATTCCGTGTCGGCGGGTATCTACAACCTTCGGCGTGACATGGCCCAGAAATACAAACGCCGATGGAACGTCGACCTCGACCCCGACACCGAGGTCATTGCGACGATCGGCTCCAAAGAGGGATTCAGCCACATGTGCCTGGCGCTGCTCGGCCCGGGCGATATTGCCGTCGTCGCGGACCCCGCGTTCCAGATCCACACCTACGCGGTGATCCTCGCCGGGGCGAGCGTGATCTCCGTGCCGCTTGGCAATGACGACGCCTTCCTCGAACGCATCGAGCACGTGCTCTACAACCTCACGCCCAAGCCCAAGGTCGTCATCCTCAACTACCCGCACAACCCCACCGCCATGACCGTCGAGCCACGCTTCTTCACCAAGGTCGTCGAGCTTGCGGCCAGGCACGAGGTCGGCATCCTCCACGATTTTGCCTACGGCGAGACCTGCTTCGACAACTACAAAGCCCCTAGCTTCATGCAGACGCCCGGAAGCAAAGAATATGGCGTGGAGTTCACGACCCTCAGCAAGCCCTACAACATGGCGGGCTGGCGCATCGGGTTCTGCGTCGGGCACCCGCAGATGGTCAAGGCCCTCTCCACCATCAAGGGTTACTACGACTATGGCATCTTCCAGGCGGTGCAGATCGCCGCGATCATTGCCATGCGCGAGGGCGACAAGCACGTCGAGCAACAGGCGGTGATCTACCAGGCCCGGCGCGACGTGATGGTGCGCGGCCTGCGGAAGCTCGGCTGGGAGGTCGATTCGCCGCGCGGCACGATGTTCGTCTGGGCCAAGGTCAAGCCCGAACACCTCGAACCGTTCAACGGTTCAACCAACGATTTCTGCCTGGCGATGGTCGAGCAGGCCGAGGTCGCCATGACACCCGGCGCAGCCTTCGGGCAGGGCGGCGAGGGGTGTGTCCGATTGGCTCTTGTTGAAAATGAGCACCGAATACGCCAGGCCCTGCGACAACTCGACCGTGTCCTGAACAAGCCCGCACCCGCCGTGGTCTGACCGTTTTTTTCACCTCCCCCCAGATACCCCGACTTGACGCGCTGGCGCAAGTTGCTTCAATGGTGCGCTCATGTCGACTGCGGATCGTCCGCAAGTCACCACCCACCCGCCACGGGGGTCGGGAGAACACAAGGAACTCATCTCATGTCCACAGATCGAAACCCCCACGGCACCACCCTCCACCAGGGACTCGTCCTCGCCATCATCTCCAAGCTCCAGCCCTGTACCTCCGGCGAAGTCGCCGCGGAATACACCAAGCTCACCAAGATCAAGCTCGCTTACAACTACCAATACATCATCACCCGACGCATGGAACAGCGCGGGCTGATCAAGCAGGTCAAATCCAAATCGTCCACCGCTTTCCAGTGGACACTCGCCCCGCAGGGCAAGAAGACCCTGACCGAAGTCACCAAGCTCGCGGCTGTTCTGGCCAAGGCTTGACACGCCGAGGGTTGAATCAAACCCAGCCGAAACCCAGCCTCGGACGGCAACGATGTCTCCAGGCCACTCAAGCTCCGCGACGCGCTGAGCGTGGGGAATTCCCGTGCTCAATACGCTGGCGGAGTTCTCGACGCAGGGGTACACTCTGACGAACATCTTGATCGGATGAGGCCCATACCATGTCAAGGCTGACACGCACCGCACTGGCCGCTGCCACGCTCCTCGCACTCACCGCGTGTGCAGGCCCGCCCGCCTGGTCCGATGACAACCAGCTCCTCGAACCCCAACGCGACGGCGTGCTCGTCCGCACGATCCCCTCACCCATCCCCGACGCCGGCATGCCCGTGGGCTTTGTCGTCGTACGCAACAAGAGCAGGGCCTACGCCTCCTCCGGCGTGCGCTACATCGAACACACCTACCAGGGACAGGCCGGCTTGGGTGACGTGGCAGATTTCTACCGAAACTCGCTGCCCAAAGACGGCTGGGCCATCGTCTCCCAACGCGCCCAGACCGACAAGGCGTTCGGCCTGACCGCGACCAAAGGCAGCGAACAAATCGACCTGATGCTCACCAAAGGCAGCAGCGTCGTCACCGTCTGGCTACGCATCATGAACCCCGCCTATGGCGACTTCGAGGCACGCTCACAAGCCCCCGGCTCACCCGCCAGCGTGCCTTGAACCCCAGACCTCGGAAGTGCCCCATCACAATCCCCCCTCTCCCCCCCCGCGCCACACCGCCGGTTTGATGTTATTCTGTGTGGCTCGCATCAAGACCCCTACCCAGCGACATCGCCATGGATTCCAAACACAAAGAAGAACTCCAGCAGAACGACCTCGAACACTTCCTGACCCACTTCGGGGAGTTCTGGAACAAGCACGGCAACAAGGTGCTGGGCGTCGTGCTCGTGGTGCTCCTCGCGCTCTTTGGCATCCGCTACATGAAACTCAGGGCGCTTGAGCGTCAGGAACGCGACTGGTCCGAACTGGCCACCTCCACCAGCCCCGAGAGCTTCGAGCGCATCGCCCAGGACACCAGCGACCCGGCTGTCCGCGCGTATGCCAACCTCAAAGCCGGTGACCTGCTGCTTGAACAAACTCTGCCCGAAACCAAAAACGACCGGGACAAGACCACAGACAAACGCACAAACGAAGAACTGCTCAACGACGCGCGCACGAGATACCAGGCGGCGATGCAGGCCCCCGAGTCTTCCATCGTGCTCCGCCTCAACGCCCTGATGGGCATCGCGGTCGTCGATGAAGCCCAGAACAAACTCGACAGCGCCCGCGCCAACCTCGAAAAACTCAAGGCGCAGGCAAAGGATTACCCCCTCATCGCGCAGCAGGCTGACAAACGCCTGGCCATGCTCGATCGCCTCGAACAACCCATCACCTTTGCCCCTGACAAGCCCGACCTCTCCACACTCCCCGCGCCCAAGACCGGCGACGTCCCCGACAACAAGGCCGGCGGGGTCCTGCCCTTTGACATCCCCACCGACAACACAGGCACACAGCCCGCCACACCTCAATTGCCCACAAGCGAGCCCCCTGCCACGACGGTCCCCGACAAGACCGACGAACAACCCGCCCCCACGCCCTCACCCTGAGCTGCGCGATGAGCCGGGACGACGAACGATCTCTCGAAGACAACCTGCTTGACGCCTTTGGCTCAGCCGAGTTCACCGATGACGAGCCGGAGCGTTTACAGTTTATTTTGAGCAAAGACTCGACCCGACGGTTGGATCAATACCTCCGCGACCGCCTGCCCCACGCCAGCCGGAGCCAGATTCAAAAACTCATCGACGCGGGCGGCGTGAGCGTCAACGGCAAATCGCCCAAGGCCAGCCAGTCCATGCGTGAGGGCGACGTGATCGACGTCATCCTCCCCCCCACGCCCGCAACCCACCTCGAACCCGAACCCATCCCCCTTGAAATCCTCCACGAAGAGCCGGGCTTTATCGTCATCAACAAGCAGGACGACCTGATCGTCCACCCGGCACGAAGCCACCTGCGCGGCACACTGCTCAACGGCTTGCTGCATCACTTCCGGGAAAGTGGCCACGTGGTCGAGTGGCAAGGGGAAAGTGGTCAAGTGGCCAAGTGGCCAAGTGGTCAAGTGAAAGACAAAGGACCCAGCTCCGACTCGGGCACTAGGCGACTGGGCCACTCGGCCACTTCTGCCCCCGGGGGCGAAAAAACGGTGTCGGATACCGTTTTTCAAACTACCGGGGGATCCGGGGGTTCCGGGGGGCCCCGGCCCGGCGTCATCCATCGACTCGACAAGCACACCACCGGGTGCATCGTCGTCGCCAAGCGTGAAGAGGACCAGTGGAAGATTGCCAGGCAATTTGAGAAACGCACCACGCTCAAGGCCTACCTCGCTGTCGTCCACGGCAACTTCGACACCTCCGGGGGGCCCGGGGGCGTCATCGACTACCCCATCGGCAAGCACCCCACCATCCGTGAAGCGATGGCGGTCCGACACGACTCGCAGGCCAAAGACTCCGTCACGCTCTACCGTGTGCGTGAGCAATACCAAGGCTACGCGCTCGTCGAACTCGAACTCCGCACAGGACGCACACACCAGATCCGCGTCCACCTCTCGTACCTCGGCTACCCCATCGTCGGCGACATCCTCTACGGCGGAGAGATCGTCACGCCCCACGAACTCGACCACCCCCCCATTGCCGCCGGCTCTCGCAAACTCCTGAACTTCGCAAGACCCAAGGCCGAGGGACAGGCGATGGAATCTCGCGCCGCCAGCACGCCCGATGTGCTCATGGCCCGCCCCTCCCTCCATGCCGCACTGCTCGAGTTTGCCCACCCCACCACGCACAAACGCATGCGCTTCAACGCCCCGCTCCACGGCCCGCTTGCCCGACTCATCACCGAACTGCGAAAACACCCTTCCGATGGTCCCGTGGCCAAAGAGGGCACGCACGTCGACCTTGACACCGTCATGCCGCGCTAGTCATCATCGTGTCACCCGACACACCCAACCACCTAGCCATGCCCAGCACACTCCCCAACACGATGCGCGGCGCACTGCTCACCGGCCACGACCGCACCGAGCTGCGCGACTTCCCCGTCCCGCAGCCCGGTCACGGAGAAGTCCTCCTGCGCATGAAGGCCTCCACCATCTGCGGCTCCGACATCCGCTGCATCTACCACGAACACCTGGGCAAAGGACCCGAGGGCTATCAGGGCGTCATCGCGGGACACGAGCCGTGCGGCCAGATCGTCGTCACCGGCCCGGGCTGTCGACGCTTCCGGGCAGGCGACCGCGTCATCGTCTACCACATCTCCGGCTGCGGCCTGTGCAACGACTGCCGACGCGGGTACATGATCTCCTGCACCAGCCCGACCCACCGCAAAGCCTACGGCTGGCAACGCGACGGCGGGATGGCGGACTACCTTCTCGCCGAGGAAAAAGACCTCGTCGCCCTGCCCGATGAACTGACCTACACCGACGGCGCCCAGGTCGCCTGCGGATTCGGCACCGTCTATGAAGCGCTCGAAAAAATCGGCGTCTGCGGCAACGACGCCCTGCTCGTCACCGGATTAGGCCCCGTCGGCCTGGCCGCCGCGATGCTCGGCAAAGCCATGGGCGCTTCAATGGTCATCGGCATCGACATCGCTCAGGAGCGACTCGACCTGGCACTCAAACTCGGCCTGTGCGACCACGCATTGCCCAGCGGTGAAGGCAACGTCGAGCAAATCCGCAGCCTCACCTCCGGCCGCGGCGTCGAACGCGCTATCGATTGCTCGGCCCACCCCGCCGCCCGCGCAACAGCCGTCCGCGCTACCTCCAAGTGGGGACGCATCGCCCTCGTCGGCGAGGGCGGCTCCCTCTCGCTCAATCCCTCGCCCGATATGATCCACGACCAGAAAACCCTCTACGGTTCTTGGGTCACCTCGATCTGGAAAATGGAAGAACTCGTCGACCGCCTCGTCCGCTGGAAACTCCACCCCGAACAACTCGTCACCCACCGATTCGATCTCGACAAAGTCGATGAAGCCTACGCCCTCATGGCCACGGGCAAGTGCGGCAAGGTCGCGGTGTGTTTCGATGAGGAACTCTCTGCCACGGTTTAACCATGCCCCAAAAATCACGACAACTTACCGTTACGTCAGAGCAGGTCGGTCGGGTTGACCGCGTCGTACAAGCGATGACCGGGCAGACGCGCAGGCAACTGCGGGGGCTGTTCGACCACGGGTGTGTCACGGTCAATGACCAGCCGTGCGGCGAGACTTTTGCGCGGGTCAAGGAGGGCGACCGGGTGACGGTGACGCTCGACCCGCACCGTCAATACCACGAGAAAACGCCCGAATGGAAGAGCAGCGCGTTTCGGCTCGTCCACGAAGACGAGCACCTGCTCATCGTGGACAAGGCCCCGCACGTGTTGAGCGTGCCGACCACCGAGGGGCCATCATCCAAACCCGGGAACAAGACCCTCCTCGACGCGGTGGAGCAATACGTCTCACGCAAGGACAAGCGTGCCCACGCCCACGTCGTCCACCGCCTCGACCGCGGCGTGTCGGGGCTGCTCGTCTTTGCCAAGCGCGCGGACATTGCAAGCACGCTCAAGGACCAGTTCGCCGAGCACAAGCCCGAGCGCGAATACCTGGCCATCGTGATGGGGGAACTCAAGAAAGAGCACGGCACGTTCCGTTCGCACATGGCCACCGCCGCCAACCTTGATCGCTATTCGACCAAGACCCCCATCGAGGGCAAAGCGGAACTGGCCATCACGCACTACCTTGTCGACCGCGGGCTCAAGGGTGCCACGCTCGTGCGTGTGAAACTCGAAACCGGCAAGCGCAACCAGATCCGCGTCCACTTCGCCGAGGCAGGCCACCCCGTGCTCGGCGACCCACGCTACGGCAAGAGCCTCGGCCCGCACCCACGCTGGCGCAGCAGGCGCATGGCATTGCACGCGGCACGCTTGGGGTTCACCCATCCCGTCACCGGCAAGGCTGTGAAGTTTGAGGCCCCGTTGCCCGAGCCGTTCGAGAAGTTCATCGCCGAGTGCGGGTGAACGGATACGCGTGTTAAGTAACCCACAACTTATGCATCGCACCAAGTCAAACGGGAACATTTCTCTATACATCAGGATTCTTGAACCCGGGCTAAAAGGGCCGGGGAAAAAACCGCAGATTGCACAGATTTCACAGATCGAAGCAGATGGGTGATTAGAAAATCCTGCCTCAAATCAGCTATGAATCTGCGTCATCTGCGAAATCTGCGGTGACTTCCCAGCTATCTTTTATTTTTGCGCTCACGTAGAGTTTTTTGATATTTGTTCATAAAAAAACCGCCGCCTTGCGGGCGACGGCTTTTGTTTCTGGTTGTCGGTCGTCGGATTACTTGATCTCGACCTCGGCACCCTGCTCCTTGAGCGAGGCGGCGAGTTTGTCGGCGTCTTCCTTGGACAGGCCTTCCTTGACGGGCTTGGGGGCACCGTCGACGAGGTCCTTGGCTTCCTTCAGGCCCAGGCCGGTCGCTTCGCGGACGACCTTGATGACCTGGATCTTCTTGTCGCCGGCCGCCTTGAGGATGACGTCGAACGAGGTCTTTTCCTCGACCTCTGCCGCGGCCGCACCGCCTGCGCCGGCCATGACGATCGCGCCGCCCGCCGCCGGCTCGATGCCGTAGGTGTCCTTGAGGTACGTGCCCAGCTCGACCGCTTCCTTGAGGGTCAGGCCGGCCAACTTGTCACCGAGTTCCGCGATTGCTGCTTCTGCCATGATTCGTTCCACCTTTCACACTAAACACTTTCGTCCAAGAGGTCCGCACACGTTGTGTGGATTTAACCCCGAGGGGCCAGTCAGACGCGTTGTTGACATCGATAAAAAGAGTCACAAAGATTTCACCGCAGAGAGCGCAGAGGACGCAGAGAAGAGAAAACACTCACACGATTGATCTCAACATTTTTAATAATTCTCTCTGCGAACTCTGCGCTCTCTGCGGTTAATTTCTGATCCTGTTGTTTGTCCCATTAAGCTGAAATCTTGGCGATGGCCTCGCCCTTTTCGAGTTTTTCTTCGATGGCCTTGACGAGCGAGGCGATCTTCTTGCCGGGGCCGAGGATGGAGGCGACGAGGTTTTTGCCGGGGCTGAGGATGAGTTGCAGGGCCTGGGCCTGCGCCTCTTCGCGTGTGGGGTACTTGCTCAGGGCCTCGATTTCCTCGGCCTTGAAGAGCGTGCCCTCCATCAGGGCGCCCTTGAAGGTCAGGTTGGGCAGCGTCTTGGCCTGTTCGATGAGTTCGCGCGCCACGTTGACCACGCTGTCCCCGCCGTACACCACGGCACTGGCACCCTCGAGCAGGTCGCCGATCTTTTCGAGCGACGTGCCGGTGGTGGCGCGTTTGGCCAGCGAGTTCTTGACGACCGTGATGCGGATGCCGCGCTGGGCCAGCGTCGCACGCAGGGCGTTGGTGTCGTTGGAGGTAATGCCCCGGATATCGATCAGCACCGCGCCGTCGAGGTCGGCGAAGATCGTCTTGTACTGGGTTTCGATCAGGTTCTTAACGGGCTTGCTCATGGGTCACACCCTTTCGTGGGGGGCGGTTGTGTCTTAATTGGTGAAAGCGATGAGGACGCCGGGGGTCATGGTGCCGCTGATGCTGACTTTCTTGAAGTACTGGCCCTTGGTGGACGAGGGCTTGACGCGGTGGATGTAGTCGATCAGGGCCTGTGCGTTTTCTTCGAGCTTCTGGGCGTCAAAGCTCATCTTGCCGATCACGGCGTGGACGTTGCCGCCCGCGTCGTTGCGGAACTCGATCTTGCCGGCCGCGTATTCCTTGACAGCCTTGGCGACGTCCGGTGTCACGGTGCCGCTCTTGGGCGAGGGCATCAGGCCCTTGGGGCCGAGCGTCTTACCTAGCCTGCTCACGACACGCATCATGTCCGGCGTGGCAATGGCGACGTCGAAGTCCATCCAGCCGCCTTCGACTTTCTTGACGAGTTCTTCGCCGCCGACTTCGATGGCGCCGGCTTCCTTGGCGGCCTCGACCTTGTCCGCCGGGCAGAACGCCACGACGCGCTTGGACTTGCCGATGCCGTGCGGCAGCGCGAGCGAGCCACGCACCATCTGGTCGGCCTGCTTGGGGTCGATGCCCAGGTGGATGCACAGGTCGACCGTCTGGTCGAACTTGGTCTTGCGGAAGCTTTTGAGTTTGGCCACGGCGCCGGCGAGGGGGAGCACGGTCATCCGGTCCCAGTTCTCGACATCCGCGCGGAAACGCTTGCCATGAAGCACTGCGGGCATGTTCCGATCCTTTCGACTGCGGCCGAACTTACATGTTGTAAGTCAGGCCCGGGGTCTCCCACGGTTTCGGCCCGTGGTAAGCCGGGGTGCTAGTCTGATGTCTGATGTTTTCAGTCACCAGTCATTCGTCACCTGTCACTCGTCACCTCATCACATCCCTTCCACCTCGACACCCATCGAGCGCGCGGTGCCGGCGAGGGTCCGAAGCAGCGCCTCCATGCTGTGGGCGGTGGTCTCTTTCATCTTTTCCTTGGCGGCCTCTTCGAGCTGCGCCTTGGTGATCTTGCCGACCTTGTTCTTGTTGGGTTCGCCGGAGCCTTTTTCGATCTTGGCCAGGTCCTTGATGATGACCGCGGCCGGGGGCTGGCGGATGTCGAACTCGAACGAGCGGTCCTTATAAACCGTAATCACGCAGCCGACGACCTTGCCGTTGAACTGGCGGGTGCGCTCGTTGAACTGCGAGATGAACTGCCCGGGGTTGACACCGTTCTGACCGAGGGCGGGGCCGATGGGCGGAGCGGGGGTCGCCTGACCGCCGGGGGCCTGGATCTTAAAGACGGTGGTGATCTCTTTCTTGGCCATGACGCGGGTCCTGCTTTTCGAGAGTCGTTGCGGGGTTGTCTGGGAAAATTCGAGCCAAGCATTGTAACAACCCCTTAAGCGATCGTAAAGTCGGCTCATACCCGTGAGTTGACAGCTCTGCCGTGGGCCACGTCCGGGTGGGGTCAAGGCGGATTCTGGCTTTTGACAGGGCAGGATTTGCGGCTATTTTGGTTCGCCAGAGGTTAGTGTTCAGAGAGTCAACACGGCTTTCGAGTCCTTTTCACATCTTTTTAGGGGTACCCACATGCCACAAGGCGAAGACGCATTTGCGGGGCTGAACAAGAACGGCCTGATCCTCTTTATTGTCCTTTTGCTGCTCTGCTTGCCTCTGTGCTGGCTGCCGTGGGTGATCGATTCCACCAAGGCTGCAAAGTGAACCCAGCGGATATCTCAACCAACACCGCCACGGGTGCGACTGCGGTGGAGCGGTGTCCATTGCCACACAACGGTCGGACGCGCGGAACGTTGACGCTGGGTATTTTCGCCGCGGCCTGCTTTGCGGGCTACCTCGTCTGGAATGGGGTCAACCTTCTTCAATGCCACATCCCAGGCTCGATCTTCAAAGCCCTCACCGGCCTGCCCTGCCCCACCACAGGCTGCACACGCAGTTTGATCGCGTTATTCCATGGCGACTGGCACACGTCGCTGGCCTACAACGCCATGACGCTGCCGATCCTGGGTGTCCTTGGCTTAACACTCGGTTTGTTGGCCGTGAAGGCACTACAGCAACAAAGGCTGACTCTGCCACGAAAGATCGCGTGGGTCTGGCTCAGTGTCATGTTGCTCGCGTGGGCCCTCAAACTCACCGGCAACCCCGCGTGGTGGTAATTCGTCACGGCCTGTACGCCATTGCAACACGAGTCCGTGTATTGCCTGAGTGCCCGACTCTTGCTAATCTAAAGGGCTGCACTCGGATGACCGATGCCATCGATCGCACGGGGCTAGGTAGCTCAGTTGGTAGAGCATGCGACTGAAAATCGCAGTGTCGCCGGTTCGATTCCGGCCCTAGCCATTCCCCCGACCCCGGAAGCCCAGCCCCCGGAAGCCCAGCCCCCGGAAGCCCCGACCCCGGAAACCCAGACAGACCCAAGGGGCCGATCAACACCGGGATATTTCGGATCAGCAAGCCCATCCCACTCACCCCCGAACTGCTCATCCGTGCCTACGCACTCGGCTTTTTCCCCATGGCACGCTCGCGCAGCGGGCCTGTTGAATGGTTCAGCCCCGACCCCCGTGCGATCCTCCCGATCGAGCCAGCCGACGAAACACCCCGGGGCTTTCGAGTTTCTAAATCCCTGCAGCGCCGCGTGCGCTCGGGATGTTACCGGATCACATTCGACCGGGACTTCAGGGGGGTTGTCGTTGCCTGCTCACAGCCGCGGCCCAACCACCCCGAGACGTGGATCAACCGCGAGATCGTCGAGGCTTACACCCGGCTGCACGGGCTGGGTTTGGCACACAGTGTCGAGGCGTGGGCGACGCAGGAAAACAATGCCACAGACGGGGATCACTCGCAGACCTTACAACTTGTAGGGGGACTCTACGGCGTCGCACTCGGCGGTGCATTCTTTGGCGAATCGATGTTCTCCACTTCGACCGATGCCTCCAAGGTCTGCCTCGTCCACCTCGTCAACCACCTTCGGCAACGCGGATACGTCCTGCTCGACACGCAGATCCACAATGACCACATGGCGCAGTTCGGCGTCATCGAAATCCCACGCGACGACTACCTCCAACGGCTGCAACACGCGATCTCAATGCCCGTCACGTGGAGCGACGGTTGAGCCACGAAAATGCCGACTGTGATGATTGAGGCTTGGCAATCAGGGCAGCGTGATCGTCTGCCCTACACGCAGCTTCTCGGGCACCAGCCCCGGGTTGGCCGCGACAATGTCACGCCAACGGTTGCCGCTGCCGTAGGTCCGCTTGGCAATGGAGAAAAGTGTGTCGCCCTTGCGGATGGTGTAGGTGCCGCCGCCCGACGGGGCGTAGTCCGTTGGTGCGGGATAGGTTGCGGGGCCGATGGTCGTGGTCGGCTGGATCGAGACCGGGGGCACCGGTTCAGCCGAGACCACGGGGGCCGGTTCGACCACGGGCGGGGGCGGGGGAGCCTGCGTCATTTCCTTCTTTTTATTGTTGCACGCCGTCAGGGAGAGACCGCCCGCCACAGCCAGGGCACACACGAGGGATGACTTACTTCGCAGGCTCATATCAGCAATCCTTGCTAGGGGTATGGACACATCGCCACTCCTGTGCGGCGAAGATATCTATTTTAACAATATCGGACGTTCAACCCGCAAGAGTCCAAAAATCGTTGCGAACGGTCAAGGTCACGTGGGTTCAACCCACCACCAGCAACCGCTGCCCAAGACGCTCCCGGTAGACTTCGGGAACGCCTTCGTCCGTCACGATCTGGTCGACCTCGTCAAGCCCGCACACCCGGGTCAGGCTCTTTCGCCCGAACTTGCTCGAATCCATGAGCATCACGCTCCGCGTCGCCTGCCGCATCATCACCTGCTCGACCTGCGCCATGGCCAGGTTGATGTTATAGCCCGCGTCTTCGTAGATACCCGCAAGCGAAAAAAACAGCACGTCGGCGTGAAGCTCCGCAAGACAACCCGTGGCGATCGGCCCCACGGTGACGCCGGCTCTGGGGTAGAGCGCCCCGCCCACGTGGACAAGCTCCACCTTCTCGTCATCCGAAAAAATGCCCGCGATGCTCACGCTGTTGGTCACGACCTGGATCGGCCGGGCCGTGATCAACCGCGCCGCATAGATCACCGTCGAGCCGCCGTCGAATAGCACCGTCTCGTAAGGCTTGACCATCGAAGCCGCCAGATGCGCGATGGCCTGCTTCTGCTCAACGTGCTCGGCCATCCGCTGTGCGAGTGTGGCATTATTGACCGAATCGTCCGCCGCACCGGAATAGACCGCCCCGCCGTGCGTGCGTGAGACAAGCCCCCGTTCCTCGAGTACCTCAAGGTCCCGGCGGATCGTGGAAGAACTCACCTCCAACTCGCGGGCCAAATCATCGAGCTGCACAGCCTTGCGCTGCCGCACAATCGAAAGCACACGGTCTTGACGCTCGACAATCAACATGGCATCAGCTTTTCAAACCGGGATTGGCCGCGAATGAACGCAAATAAACGCGAATCTGGAACCGGTGGTTGGGAGAGCTTATTATTATATTTCCCTTAAAAAACATTACCCGGTATTGAGATGATTATTTCATACACGGGTTTAGATCGTCCTTTTCATGCTATCTATTTGCGTTCATTCGCGGCTAACCACTCACGCCACCGCGGACATGATCTTGTCCGTGATCGCCTGCACCATGTCCTCGAACGCCGCGGCACCGAGCGCGTCTTGTGTCCCCTCGACCTTGCCACTTTCGCACGAGCACTGTGCAGAGGCGGTCTGCTCGAACATCGCCAGGAACGCGTTGTTCTCCTGGCCGACGCAGCCGCTCGGTGAACACGCCAGACGCGAGTCCGGGAAGCCGAACTTCTCTTTGACCTTGAGCAACTCGGTCATCTGGTTCTTGTCGAGCACGTTCATCTTCCCGATCGACTTGGTCAGCAGCAGGATTCGGCAATAGGCATCGAGGATTTCCAGCTTGTAATACGCGCCGATCAGGTCCTTGTCGAAGCTCACCGAGCCGTGGTTGCCCATGAGCAGTGTGTTCGTCTCGGGGCCGATGAGCGGCAACAGGCTGTTGGGCAGGTCGTGCGTCGAAGGCGTGGCGTACTTCGCGGTCTTGACCTTGCCCAGGAACACCTCCGCCTCCGGGTGGACGCCCTCGGGCAGCGGGATGCCGGCGATGGCAAAGGCCGTCGCGTGCGGCGGGTGGGAGTGGATCACCGCATTGACATCGTTTCGGACCTTGTAGATTGCCAAGTGGACTTTGATCTCACTTGTGGGCCTGCGACCCCTCGAGTTCGGCTCGACCTGATTGCCCTCTCCGTCACAGGTAATGATATCTTCCGGGTCGAGAAAGCCCTTGCTGATCCCTGTGGGTGTGCATAGGTAGCGATCAGGCGCAATCCGGACGGAGTGGTTCCCCTCGTTCCCCGCGCAGAAGCCCTTTTGCCAGATCCGCTTACCGATCTCACAGATCTCTTGCTTGATTTGCCAGACGCTTTGCATGGCTGAATATCCCTTGTTTAATAGTGCTATTCGTATTCCACGGTGTCGAGGATCGCGGCGTTGTAGGCGTCGAACGGCACCTGTCTGGGTTTGAATGGCATCGTCGCCTCCGCGCCCTCGCTCACCGCGATCACCTGCCCGATCCCCGCGCCTAACTCATCAAAAACCACAAGTGACTCGGGCATTGGTTTTTCACGTTTGATATTTTCTGACCGCCCTCGCAACGCGGTTTCATCAAAGGCCTCGGCGATCACGTACCGCCCGCTTGCCAATTCGGGCAAGCGTCGGTTGATCGTGAGCACGCCGATGATCTTTGCAATCCTCATGGGTCCGTTCTCACTTCAGCCGCAGCGGTGCAGGTCGTTCAGGTCACGGTCCACCATCGCGGGCGCCTTCGGGGGCTGCTGGAGCATCCGTTCCACCATCGCCGCGATCGATTTGCGGCCGTGGTGCGGGTATTCGATCACGAGTACGTTGGCCCCGATCTCGTTGATCCCCTGCTCCACCGCTTCACCGCACGTGCCGACCACCGCCCGCAGCGACGCACACCGGTTGGCGTAACAGACCGCTTTGGCGGCGCTGGGCACAAACAAGATCGCACCCGCCACTCGGCGTGCCTTGACCGCCAAGGCTAGGTCACGCACGACACGGGGCAACGCGGAACCGAGTCGCCCGGCCGTCGAGGCGACCAGTCGATCTCTGTGCGAACCCAACACCGATTCGACAGCCGGGCACGCGCCGTCGATCCACCACATCCAGGACAACTGCGTCCCCCCAGAGGTCGGGGACGGAGCCGATCCCGCGTACCGGACACAACCCGGGTGCTCTCGCACATAGTCGCGTGCAAGCGGTGAGAGCCTCGCGTCCTCAGCCAAAACCGCGGCGCCTTCCGATGAAGACGAGATCACGGCGCTGAGTTGTGAGGCGGTGACGATCCCGGTCAGAGGGACCACGGTGGTGCCGCTCGGTTCACTTTTAAATTGCTCTTGAGGCTTGGCCTTAAGTTCGGTGAACTTGGAATAATCCCCCGTGCAGACGCCCGCCGGCGGCTTGATCGCGGCCGGGGCCTGTTCCATAGACGACACCGCCTTGAGCACCTCGTCGGTGATGCGCCTGATAAGTTCGGGGTTCTGCTCGCTCACGTCTTGACTCTAATCAATAGTAATTTCACAATGTCGTTTTCAATCCACGATCCCCATCGTCCACCATCTTGCCGGGCTGTTGTTCTGCCCCAGCAGCTCCCGCAGACCCAGGCCGTCGCTGGTCAGGATCACCTTGTCGCCCCGGCCCGCGCCCAGGCGGTCCACCGCGAGGACCGGGTCGCCCGCGGATTGGCCCGAAGCGTCCAGCAGGCCACAGATCAGCAGCTTGGCACCCTCCAGCGAGGGGTGCTTGCACGTCGAAGTCGCGCGGCCGTGGACAATCGCAAGCTGCATAAAAACCTCTAGCCGTGATTTCAAACAATCCTCAACGAACCACTGACGGACATCCTTCGGAAGCGCGTGAACGTCAGGGGCGTCGTGATCCCCTCGCCGGTGGGCGTGGCAATCGAGTAGCTCGGGTAGCCCTCACCGCCGATGCCTAATCCCGCGGCGCACGAGCCATTGACCACAAAGATCGTCGTGTTGCACACCCGACCCATCCGCGTGATGTTGGCCAGGTTGTTGGAGTGGATGATGGCTGTGTGGCCAAAACCGTGCTCGTGTTGGATCGCCAATTCGAGCGCGTGGTCAAAATCCCTGCATTTGACGAACGGCACAAAAGGCATCATCTGCTCTTCGGGCACGAACGGGTTGTCCTCGCCGGTCTGGCCGTACAAGAGTTCCACACCCGCCGGCACCGTGACGCCGGCCGCCTGTCCAAGCACCGACGGGTCTTTGCCAACCAAATCCTTGCTGACCGCGTAGTGGTCTTTCTGCCAGGAAAACGCGACCGACGTGAGCCTGTCGACCTGGTCTTTGTTCAGTCGCATCGCACCGGCGGATTCCATCGCGTCCATCATCCGGTCGAACACCGAACCCACCACGAAGACCTCTTTTTCACCGATGCACAACAGGTTGTTATCAAACGCCGCACCGAAGATGATCGACTCGGCGGCACGTTTGAGGTCAGCAGACTCATCAACCACTACGGGCGGGTTGCCCGGGCCGGCCACGATGGCGCGCTTGGACTGCTTGAGTGCAGCCCTTGCCACGGCGGGACCCCCGGTTGCCACGAGCAGGCGGACGCGTTCGTGCGCAAAAATCTCCTCGGCGGATCGCAATGTGGGCGGGTCAATCACACAGATGAGCGGATCTAAATTGAAAAGTTTCTTGATTTCTTTATTCACCGTTTCCGCGGCCAGGGCGGCGCTCTTGAACCCCGAGGGGTGGGCATTGACTACGAGCGTGTTGCCTGCGGCGATCATGTTGATGGCGTTGGCCAAAAGGGTCGGGATCGAGTGCGTCACCGGCGTGATGACCCCGATCACACCCCACGGTGCCGCGTCGTCAAGCCCGATGCCCGCGTCGCCGCTGTGGGCCTGGGCCTTGAGGAATTCCACCCCCGGCACCTTCTGAAGAAGTTCGAGCTTGGCGATCTTGTGGTCGAGCCTGCCGACCTTGGTTTCATTGAGTTCAAACGCCCCCCACTCTTTGGCGTTCGCCAAAGCAATACGCTTGATAAGGTCGCATATCTGTCCACGGACATTCAGCGAATCCGACCGAGATACCAGGTCGCGTTGAGCTCGCTCGGCGGTATCGACCGCGGTCTCGACCGTGGGAAACAGGCCAAGCCGACCCGATGAAGCCCCACCGGGTGCCACCGATGCCGTGACGGGTTTGGTTTCACCCAGTTGTCTGAGCACCTGCTCAACCACACCTCTGATGAGTGCCTGCTGGTCCATAGTTGTTACCGCTGCTTGACTTGAATCGGCTGCTATTCAAATAAACCAAACATGAGTGAATCGTATTAGAAAAGTTTTTTCCCCATGACCGTGGCGCTGTCGACAAGTCCGATCACCACCGCGTCCACGGGGACTTTGTTCATCCCGCTGGCCATGCGTGCGCTGGACCCCTGCACGATGAGCACGAGTTGCCCCTCCGCGGCCCCGATGGTGTCCATTGCGACGATCGCCCTGCCCGTAGGCCCAAACGTCCCACCGCCCTTCTCGTCGTAGTCCACCTTCATCGGCTCTACCACGAGCAGGCGATACCCGTTGACCGTGGGGTCCTTACAGGTGGCGACGACGTGACCTTTGACGGTAGCGATGAACATGGGGGGGCCTTGAGAAGTGGCCTAGTGACCAGGTGGTCGAGTGGCCAAGTAAAAAACAAAAAACATACGGAAAACCCGGTTAGAATGGGTCGCTTGGCCACTGGGCCACTGGGCCACTGGGCCACTTCGATCTTCCGGGGGTTACATCTTTGCCAGGTCATCGTGCGGCCGGGCGATCACGTGGACGGAGAGAACCTCACCGACACGGCGGGCGGCCTCGGCGCCGGCGTCGACCGCCGCCTTGACCGAGGCGACATCACCCTCGACGGTGACGTTCACATAACCACTGCCGGGCTTGGTGATGCCGATGAACTTGACGTTGGCCGCTTTGAGCGCAGCGTCCGTGGCCTCGATCGCGGGGATCAGGCCCTTGGTTTCGACCATACCGATTGCTTGACGTGCCATGGGGTTGCTCCGAATGGGTCGCAGGAGTTTGTCCGTCGACCGGGTTAGGGTGCGATTGTTGTTCTATAACTATCTAAGGGCGTAAGGCTCCGGTGGCCTGTGTCTGGTTTAATACTTCCACGGCCTGCCTGGCGACGATCAATTCTTCGTTTGTGGGGACGACCCACAACTGGACTTTCGAGGACTCCGATTCGATGCGTGACTCGTCTTGACCCGTTGCGGCCAGGTTCTTGGCGGGATCAAGAGCGATACCGGCGTAGCTCATGTCTGAACAGATCGCCTGACGGATAGCCTTGCCAAACTGCCCAACACCGCCGGTGAAGACGACCGCGTCGGCACCGTTGAGCACCGCGAGGTATGCACCGACATAGTGCCGGCAGGACTCGACGAAAGCGTCCAGTGCGAGCTGGGCCTGCCTGTTGCCTTTGCCAGCGGTGTTCTCGATGTCGCGCATGTCGGGGCCGACGCCGGACAGGCCAGCCAGGCCCGCCTTCTTGCCAAGCGTGTCCCAGATCTCATCGAGCGACAGGCCGGACTTGAGCAGCTTAAGGAGCGCGAACGTATCGAAGTCGCCCACACGTGATGCGTGAAAGACCCCCGTCTGCACGGTCATGCCAAAACTGTTGGCTACGCTCAGACCGTCTTTGATGGCACAGATCGAACAGGAACCCCCGAGGTGACAACTGATTATGCGCTTAACTCCCGGCGCGATCTGTGCCATGCGCGTGGCGATGTACCGGTGCGACGCGCCGTGGAAACCGTACCGGCGGATGCCGAGTTTATCGGTCCACTCGTGAGGGATGCCGTAGACCTGCCGGGCCTTGGGGACGGTCTGGTGATAGGCCGTCTCGAAGGCGGCAACCTGCGGAACCCCCGGGAGCTTGATTGCAAAGGCCTTCATCGCGGCGATATAGGGCGGGTTGTGTTGCGGAGCGACGTCGGAAAACTGCTGCATCACGTCGAGCACGTGGTCGTCAACAATCACCGCGCCCGAGATCGGCCCGCCGTGCACCGCCTTGAAACCGATGGCGTCGAGGTCGCGTATCGATTGGATCACACCCAGCGAGGTCAACTCGTGAAGGTGCAGGTCCACAGCCGCGGCGTGGTCGTCGAGGTCAGCGACGCCTTCTTTCTTCGTGCCCCCCGCCTCCACGCTCCAGTTGCTTCGGCCCTGTCCCAATCTGTCCGCGCCACCCACCGCAAGCACACGCTCGCCCGAGCCTGCAAACTCGAAGAGCTTATACTTGAAACTGGTGGAACCGAGGTTGGCAACAAGGATGAGCATGGATCAGATAAAAGTATGTATAAACAAGCTGGGTGATTTGGCGCGGCCGCAACAGAGCCGCGACCGCAACAGTGAGATGCGACCGGGACGTTCGCGCTGTGGGTTAAATCTGGTCGAGGAGGTTTTCGTGCGGCCGTGCGATCACGTGCGCAGCGACGAGTTCGCCGACGCGGCCGGCGGCCTCGGCCCCGGCGTCGACCGCGGCTTTCACACTGCCGACGTCGCCCTTGACCAGCACGGTCAGGTAGGCCCCGCCGATGGGGACGACGCGGATGAACTCGACGGCTGCGGCTTTGAGCATCGCGTCGGTGGCTTCGACAACGCCTGTCTGGCCACGGGTTTCGATCATGCCTAATGCGCTCATGGGATGGCTCCGGGTGGGAGGATGTGGGTTTATTTGTCAGGGAAAACTACGGGAAATCGGGCGAGTCCCCGGGCGAGTCCCCGGGCGGAGCCCGGGGCTAAAGGGGGGGGTTACTTTTTGGCTTTGGGTTTGGGCAGGGCGCTGGCGGTTTCGTCGTGGGGGCGTGCGATGACGTGGACGGCCAGGACCTGTCCGACTTTGCCCGCGGCGGCGGCACCGGCGTCGACGGCGGCCTTGACGGCGGCCACGTCACCGGTGACGAAGGTGGTGACCATGCCGCTGCCGACCTTGTCCCATCCGATCATGGTGACGCTGGCGGCCTTGAGCATCGCGTCGGAGGCTTCGAGGAGTGCGACGAGTCCCTTGGTTTCGATCATGCCGATTGCTTGCTGAGCCATGGCGGATTCCTTGGATGGGGTCAAGTGGTCCAGAGACCTTGTGACCTAGTGCGGGTTGGGGGTGAGTCGAAGTATGCAGTCTGTAGCTGAGTGAGGCTTATCCCGGCTCATCCCGGCCTTGGATGGGCCGGGCTTTGCAAGGGGGTTATTGGGTGAGTTCCATGTGGGTGGCGGAGGCGAGGTCGCAGGCGTTGCCCTCGTCGGTGTCGATGTGGATTTCGAGTTTGACTTTGGGGTGCTCACGGACCTTGACGCGGTCGAATGTCAGGCCGCACGGGCCATCTATGCGGAGTTTCATGTAGTCGCCGTCCTTGACACGGAAGTGCGCCAGGTCGTCGGGGTGCATGTGGACGTGGCGCTCGGCGCGGATGACACCTTTGTTGAGGGTGACCGCGCCGTGCGGGCCGACGAGGACACAACCGGGGGTTTTGTCGTGGTTGCCTGAGATGCGCAGGGGGAGCTTGATGCCCAGGAAGATGCCGTCGGTGTAGGAGAGTTCGACCTGGGTGTAATGACGGGTCGGGCCGAGGATACGGACACCGGGGATCATGCGGTTGCGTGGGCCGATGATGTTGACGAGTTGCTCACTGGCAAACTCGCCTTGTTGATAGAGGTCTTTGAGTTTGGTGAGTTGTGAGCCTGGGCCGAAGAGGTTTTCGAGGTCTTGCTGGGTGACGTGGACGTGCCGCGCGGAGACGTTGACGACAAGAGGGTTAGGCCCAGCGTTGCTCGATGCGGGTCGGTGGTAGACGGGCGAAGCACCCTGAAGGCGGTCGCGCAGGACCTGCCTGACGAGGTTTTCAACGCTTTTACGATCGAGTGTTGATGTGTTTATCATGGGCGCTTGGGCTGTCTGTTTGATCGACCATAATTATGCATAAGTTTTCATTGCCTGTCAAGACCTAGTGGTTTTTCTTTATCGATCAATAACGAGTAATTTTCATAAATAATTATCATTAAATGAATAACGTAACCTAATGACGGCAAATTCAGTATGATATTTTTTGGTGTATTTTGGAAACTATAACAGGTCAAAGCGGGACGGGCACACCCAGGGAGCCTGTGACGGCACGGAAAAGCTGGGCTTCTTCGTCGGTGACGTTTCTGTCAAAGTGGATGGTTGTGGCACAGGCCACGACGAGTGTGCGCTTCTCCCGTGGCCCGACGGCTTCGAGCGTGTCGAGCGCCTGATCGAACACCGCGAGGGAGCAGTTCGTGCGATCAAGAATCGAGGTGGCAGGGAATCCGAGTGTGGCCAACCCCTGGGCATACGCACGCTGGGCGGTTTGGGTGTCACTCGATCCCGCGTGCGCGATGACCGAGAGCAAGGCGACACACGCATCGCTGACGGGCCGCAGCGAATAGAACCTCGGCGCACGTTGCACGGGTGGCGTCAAGCGTGCGTCGACCTGGGCCTTGATGATCCGGACCAGAGCCCACTCGAAGAGGCTCACCCTTTCATCCGCGTGAACGAGTTGATCGAGCGTGGCCTTGAAGACCCGGTGTTGATTGCCCGACATCTGCCCGAGCGTGGGAGACGCCAGGCTGACCAGTGACAAGAGCGCATCGGACGAGAGCGGGCCGGCTTGCTGCGCGAGGGATTGGACGAGGCTGACAAACGCGCCGTCGTAAGCATGATTGAGTGCAGCGACTTGTTTGGCAAGGACCGGGCCGTCTGCTTTCTGCAGGAGAAGTGAGAGGACCATGGCCTGTGCGGACATGGGCATCCTCGCGGCTTCGCGAAGGCTCTGCGGGATGGATTCCAGCACGCGCGTGGCCTCTTGGAGTGACTCACGGGAGGGCGCGGTGCCGGGGGTCGGCTCGGTGCGTTCGCCAGCCGCGGCACCCAAAGCCATGGCGTAGGCGAGACCCCGTGCCCGTGTGCGTAGGGGGCTGGCTTGTTTGAGTTGACGGTCCACATCCGATGTGCGGATGACGGTGTATTGCCCGTCCCAGTTGGGGTCGATCCTCCGGATGCGCTCACCCAGCGGCGGGTGTGTGGCAAAGATCGACGAGACGCCTGAGCCGAAGTACATGTGGCTGCACTCGGCGGCGTGGGGGTGGGTCACGGCTGAACCAAAAGAAAACCCGCCGATTTTCTTGAGCGCGCCCGTGATGCCCGCCGGGTTGCGTGTGAACTGCACGGACGAAGCGTCAGCCAGAAACTCGCGTTGCCTCGACACGGCGGCCTTGATGAGGTTGCCAAAGAAAACGCCGAGGTACCCGATGACCATGAGCACCAGCGCGATGGCAATAATGGCCAGGATCACGCCACCCCCGCCGCCCTTGCCGTTGCGGGATCGTCCGGTGTCGATGCGGGTGTAGCGCAGCGACCTGAGCACGCCCTGCCCGATGAGCGCCAGCGCCAGGATGCCAAAGAGAATCCCGATGAGGCGGATGTTGAGCCTCATGTCCCCGTTGAGGATGTGCGAGAACTCGTGCCCGATCACGCCCTGCAGTTCGTCGCGCGAAAGGTTCTGCACGCAACCGCGTGTGACCGCAACGACCGCGTCCTGTGGTGCGTAGCCGGCCGCGAAAGCGTTGATCGCCTGCTCGTCCTCCATGATGTAGACCGGTGGGACGGGTGTGCCCGAGGCGATCGCCATTTCCTCGACGACGTTGAGGAGCTTGCGTTCATCGGGGTCGCGTGAGCCGGGGTCGATCAGCCGACCACCGAGCGTCTCGGCAACAACACGCCCGCCGCCCTTGAGCGCCGCGGATTTGTAGAGGCTGGCAAGGGCGACCACGGTGGTCACGCAGACCGCGATGAGCGCCGCCAACCGCCAGTCGGTGAAGAAATTCGGCGGGGGCCCGTGGTATTGCGTGGGGTCGGACGGTTGCTGTGCCATGGCGACGGTGAGGATGCCCGCCACCGCCAGGTACTTGACGATGATGATCCCGACCACCGCGGCAATGAACATCAGGACCAGTCGGCCGGTCTTCTTACGGGCGAGGTACTGTTGTTCGAAAAAGTCCATGGCCATGGTTGCATCCGGATCAGTCGTGAGGATACCGCATCTCAAGCGGTCGCTGTAATTCCGGGTTTCGTTTGCTCCAGCAGATTGACCATGTCAGCGACGTAAACGCGACGGGTGCCGCCCTCGAAGCCGTTGAAAACGACGTACCGCCACTGGCGGTCCCACGCGGGGTGGGGGTCGAGTCGCAGGGCGCTGTTGACCGATTTTTGCCACGGCGTCAGGGAAGCGATCCGGAGGATCGATTGCTCGGTGCCCTGCAACGTATCGATCCATCGGAGTGGGCCGGTGCCGTCGCTATAGGCCATGCTTTCATGGGCGTACACATCGGTGAGCAGGTGTCGGCCGTCGGGGTGCACAGTGGGGTGCCCGCTGCCGGGGATGTCGGTCGTGATCGGCTCAAAGCCCGAGCCGTCGAGGTTGACGCGCATGAGTTTCAAGCCGTCGCCGTTGAGGTTGACGTTGGCGGAGAGCTTTTGGCCGTCGGGGTAGAAGTTGATGTGGTGGCCGCCGAGTTTCCAGCGCGGCGCGGGCATGGCGCAGCGCAGGTTCGAGCCGTCCGCGTTGAGTGTGAAGACGTTGAACCAGGTCGTGTCGTTGCCGAGGCTGCACCACTTCATCGGGCAGTCGGCTTTTCGCCAGCGGATGCTGAAGAGAATCCGTTGACCATCGGGGCTCCACTTGGCGTGGAAGCCATACGCTTCGCCGCCGGCGTAATCAACACCGTGCTGGAGCTGGTCGGCACAGCGTGTGAAGGCTTCATGGATGCTGACCATCAGCCGGTGTTCGCCGGTCTGTGTGTTGGTGATGAACAGCCCATCGTCATCGGGCAGGCCGTGGTTGATTGGCACGTATTGATCGGGGACCACGACGCCGTAGCCCGACTGCGTCCGGCGCATTTTTTCCAGCGAGCAGTGCAGCAGAAACTTTCCGTCGGGCGAGGCGTGGTAGACGCCGCCCGTCAGGCGTGTGCGTTCACCGGTGACGCAGTTGAGTTTGATGGCTAACGGTTGCCACGTGTCGGTGTCGACGTCGTTGAAGACCAGTGTCTGGTCGTCGCCGCACCACTGCTGGTTGGCGCCGAGTTGGGGTTCCCAGCCGCGCGTGGTTGCCACGGTTTTTTCGGTGCCCGTGTGCAGGTCGACCACGATAATGTGCCCTTCGTCGCCCGGTTGGGGCAGGCGGTCTTCGAACGGCATACGGAACGCCACGAGGTATCGACCGTTGGGGCTGATGGGCGGGGTATCGAAGAACCGGTGGAAGATGCGCCCCTCGTGGGGTGTGACACACCACACGGGCACAGCGGGGTCGAACCGCGTGTAGCGGGGAAACGCACGATCCAACAGGTTGTCAGAGCAGTCGGCGGACATGAACTCACGTCATCCGTGTGCCGCTGAGGGTTCGATGGTCAGTGTCAGTTTCAACACTCAAGACACTGGAGGGCAAGCCGCCCGTGGCACACTTACTTCTGTTCACTTGACCACTAGGCCACTAGGCCACTCGGCCACTTCTGCTCTCAGAACTTCACCTTCGGCGCTTCGCGTTGCGAGGCGTCTTCGATCTCCCAGAGCACTGCCGGGCCGAAGTTGAACATGCCGGCGATCAGGTTGCTGGGGAATGACTCGCGATAGGTGTTGTAAGCGGTTGCGCCATCGTTGTAGGACTGTCGGGCAAAAGAGACCTTGTTTTCCGTGCTGGTGAGCTCTTCCTGTAACGAGAGCATGTTCTGGTTGGCTTTGAGGTCGGGGTAGGCCTCGACAACGACCATCAGGCGACCGAGCGCGCCGGTGAGGTTGCCCTCAGCACCGAGCAGGCTCTTCATTGCGTCGGCGTTAGCGGGGTCGGCTGAGGCGGCTTTCTGGGCGCTCATCGCCTGGTTACGGGCGGCGATCACCGCTTCGAGCGTCTCGCGTTCGTGCTTGATGTAACCCTTGGCGGTCTCGACCAGATTCGGGATCAGGTCGTATCGTCTCTTGAGCTGCACGTCGATCTGCGCAAAGGCGTTCTTGAACCGGTTGCGGAGCGTGACGAGCTTGTTGTACATCCCCGCGACGATGACCACGAGCATGAGGACGACAACGACAACGACGCCGAGCGTGATAAGCAATGGCAGCATGACCGTGACCCCTGTCAGAAGATGGGTGTGAGGGATGACGCCATGATTGTAACGTGTGTCACAGCGATCGGCAGTGAGAGGAGAAACTTCCGATGTGATCGGGATGTTAGCCTCAAAGCCCCAGGTCGGAATCGTCAAACGTCGGGAGCGGGGCCTTGGTCGGTTTGGTGATCTTCATAAGATTTTTGCCCGCCGCGGTGGAGATCGTCTTCCACATGGCGTAGGTCCGCCAGGCTTCGGGGTTGCGTTTGATCTGATCGCTCGCACCGCCACGCAGGTAGGTCACCTCGATGAACTCGATCGTATCGATGAGGGCCGACTCGGCGAGCTTGCGGTCTTTTTCGTCGGCGTTGGACAGGTCCGAGGTGGCCACGATAATCGCCCGGGCCGCGGATTGCGGGGCACCCTTGCGCATCGCCTGTTGAAGGATGTGGGCACATCGACCGTTGTGGATACGACCGAGATAAGCAATCGTGCTTTCGTCCAAATAAGAATTGAGCACACCCTCGGCGTAGTCGAGCTGTTTGTCGATGGACTTGGTGCCGATGCCCTCCGGCCCGATCACCATGCGACGCATGCCCTGGCCGGCCGCATAACCCGCACGGTCGTTGTCTTTGTTGAGACGGATGGTTTCGATAAAGTCACGGTCCACTTCGGGGTCGGGACAATAAGACAGGGCGTTGACAACGGTTCGATATTCGTCGGCATTGTCCGAGTTCAAGGCCTGCCGCAGGACGCTCAGGCTCTCGGGGCCACCGATGTTTGCAAGCAACCAGTAGAGCGATCCGCGCAGAGGGGGCTTAGTCTGCGGCAAGGTCTTAATCGCCCAACGACGGACCTCTTGCGCGACTGCCGGGTCGGTGCAAAGCGATAGCAGCGCGGACTCGCAGGCCTCAAGCTCAACGGGATCGGTAGCGGAATTCATAAACCCCAAGACACGGGGCAACGCGTCGCCGCCCGCGATGGCCAACAGGGTTTTGACCGCTTGGCCCCGCACCGATGGCGAGGCGTGATCGAGCGAGCGCTCGGCGAGTTTGCGACCCGCTTCACTCTTTGTGTGACCAAACACAGACAGGATACCCCTCGCTGTCGGTTCATCAGCCGAGTCGAATGCTTCGACCAGGCGGGTATCGCCCCCGTGCTCAACCAGGCCCACCGCGAGGGTTTGTGCTTGCTCACGCAACCGCCAGGAGTCGTGGCCGAGGTATGGAAGAATATCCACAACCGCATCGCCGCCCAGCGTGTCGGCGAGGTAACTCATGGCTGCGCTCTTGCGGAAAGTGTCCTTGCGCTCGGGGTCGGCCAGGACCGAGCGACACATCGCCAGACGTGTTTGATCGCTGTCGGCCTTGTCAAGCAGGGACCGGAATAATTGTTCGGCTTCTTGTGCAAGGCTGGGCATCGTCTGGGTTGTTTTTGAAGCCTCGATCTTCCCAATTAATTCATACAGGGGCAGCGGCCCCTCCTCTTTGTCATCCGACGCAAGGGCCAACGGCTCATCCAAAATCCATTGCTTCATCCACGGCAGGTACGAACGCGCTACGCCGGGATACTTCAAGAGTATTTCGGGTTTGACGTAGCCCCGCTTGAAATTGACCTGTGTCCGGAGTCGACGGGGAATATCTCCTCGCTTGCGGAGGTAGCTCACGCCGGCCTCGACCACTTCGACATAACCCAGACGTTCGAGCAGGGCCAGGCTCACCGCCCGTCGGCTGGAGAACATCTGGTCGGCGATCTGTTCCTCTTCAGCCGAAAAAACCAACGGCCCCGCGACGCGGACCACCGTGTCGCTGGCCCAGTCTCCGTCTCGCTTGCGAAGGAATGGGCGGTTGCCCATCGGGTCGAGCGTGATCAGCTTCTCCAACGCATCGAGCACCATCTCGTCATCAAGCCCAGCTTTGAAGGGTTCTTTGGCCAGTTTCGAGTCACCGCCGAACAAGAGCGATTGCGTCAGCGATGGCAGGCTATTGGGGCCCATCGTCTTGGACATGTCCGTATCGACGGTCGCCTTGAGCAGCGCAAGCTCTGTCTCGGCGCTGTCAGAGGCCTTGGCCATCGCGTTGGCGGCACGCATGCGCACGAACTCCTGAGGGTCCTTGAGCAATTGCGCAAACTTCGAGAGGTATTGAATCGACGTCTCCGGCCCCATCGCGTCGAGCGCACAACACGCCCCGTCACGCATCCGCGCGTCGTCGCTGTCGAGCAGCGACACGACACGTGTCAGGATGTCCTTTTCGCCATTGGCGTAGCGCTTGGCCAGTTCCTTGGCAACGGCTTCACGCGTGTTGGGTTTGAAGACGTTGAGCAACGGATAGAGGTCTTGGGTGTTTCGCTCGGGCCAGGGCTTGCCCACCTGTTCCATGAGCTTGGGGTCGTAAAACTGACCGCGTGCGATGGTCATGAACTTGGCAAATTCCTCGTCGGACCACCACATCGATTCATCGGCGTCTTTCCCGGTGATGAGTGTTTGCTTGAGGGGCACGGAGTAGTGCAGCGCGTACGTGGCGGTGGCGTCGCGGTTGAATTTGTAGTTGCCCGTGGGAGAGTGGATGACGAACCCGCCGTCGAAACTTCGGCAGAGGGTGTACCACCAGCGCATGTTGCGTTGTGTAGCAATGACGCCTCTGGGCCCGCAAAGCGTGGAGGCGTAGGGCGACCAGTGCCAGAACCAGTCGGCGCCGTGCCCGCCGCGGCGCGTGAACGAAGCGTGCGTGGACATGTTGGCAAAATACTTGGCGCTGTATTTGTCCCCCATCAACCAGAACGCATACGCGGCACCAGAGTTTTTCCCGTTGCTGTCGTCTGTCGAGGCTGCGCCGTGGTGGCCGTAGGGGATACCGCCCTTGTCCACGTACGAGCCGAAGAACCTGCGTGAGCGTTCGACAGCGGCGTCGATCTCGGGGTCCTTGATGCCCAGGTGTTGAGCCAGCGCGATGAGGAAGAAGCAGCGGTTGCCCGAGGCGTTGAGCGCGCCGTAGCCGGGGTTCATGCCGTGAAGCTGCCCGCCGTTGAAGATCGGTTGTGCCCACCCGTGCCCCCACGACCCGCCGCCGGCCTGACCTTTGGCGGTGCGCACCGCAAAGCGTGTCAACGCGGGCAGGACATAATCGTCGTGCGTGGCGTCGTAATACAGTGCGCAGTCGAGGCCGGTGAAGCTCATGTACCAGCTCTTGCCCGGCAGCACGAGCGGGTTGTCTTCTTCCGTCGGGGCGTGCCAGGCCTTGCCCGCGTCGCTGCGGACCCACTTGCGGACGAGTTCGATATATTCCGGTTTGCCCGACGCCACGAGCGCGACCGCTTCCCACGTCCCCCCCCTGCCCATGCGTCCGCGCTGGTCCGGCTCGAACTGTTTAGCCAGCACTTTCCACGCGTTTTCACGGATGCGCTGGGCCTTGGGACAGTCATACGGCGATGTGTCGCTGTACGGGGGCAACACCTCGAGTTCGAGCGTGACTTCCATCACACTCCCGTCGATGGGGAACTGGTCGAAGTTGGCACTGCGGACTTCCTTGGATTTTTCCTCATCGGGCTTCCAGTCGTAGAGCGACTCATCCGTGTTGGCCTGGTTGAAGAGTTCGTCTACGTCCGTACCCCCGATGTCTTTCTTGCCATTGCGTTTGATGAAGTTGCTGTCGCGCCAGATTCGGAAGGTGAGTCGGCCTTTGTTTTCTTCGCGTTCGGCTTCGATGATGGCGTTGCCTACGAGCTGGCCCATGTTCTGGCCGGCGATGAATTTCTGGCCGTTCACAGCGAGGATCACGTCGCCCCACTGCAGTTTCCCCTCCGCCGGTGAGCCGGGCTGCACCTGCGTGACTTCGATCTGATCGCCCTTGAGACCCCCGACCATGTAAGACTCGATCCCCGTCGGGCCCAGGAGCCAATAGTCCTGCTTTGGCCTGTTTTCTATCGTCTGGCCCTTGGTCAGGTCGGGCAGGTTGGCAGGACGCGGCGTGGCGTCTTCGTCCTCAAGCTCGCCCTGCTTTTCAAGTTGCTGCATCTGCTCGGTGGTGAGCGTGCGTTCCTGCGCAAGACCGGTCAACGACACCGCCATGAACCAGGCCGCGGCAACAAAGAACAACAACGGTTTAAGGTAGGTCTTGGTCATGCTTCGTCCCTGTCTTGGGTGGGGTTGACCAGCAGCGTGAACCCGGTCGAGCCGGCGGTTGCGGCGAACCGGTCGAGGTCGGCTTGCGATGGACGGGTTGCGATATCCCAAACGACATGCACGGTCCGTCGGGTTCGCGCACGGGAACGTTTGCGGTCGGCAAGCCGATTGAGCGTGTGATGGAAAAGTTGTTCGGCCCGCTCCGGTGTGTCCACGACAAAGCAACCGCGACCGAACCACAACGCCTCGAAGACAAATCCATCGTCCATCAGTTCGTGGTCACACACACACAGGACACGCACGGGCCACAACCCACCCGGCAAGCGGGGCATCTCTCCCACGACCTGTGAAGCCGATGCCTTATCGTCGGTGAGCAACAGAAAAACCTCGCCGCGTCGCGCAATCCAATTGAGTTCATCCCTCCACGACCGCTTGCGGTCATTCTGGGTCAGCGTCACCACGTTCGGGCGCGGTGTCAGGGCGTCGGCCCACGCGCTGGGCACGGGCAGCGGGAAGTAGGCCTCGTCACGGGCATTGAGCCGGCGCATGTAATCAAAGACCACGACCCCAATCGCCAGCAAGACCATCGTGCGGGCGATCGAGAGATTGGCCGAGTCCAGGTGGTCGGCCAGCGTCTTGTCCCTCTCCGATACGAGGATCGGCTCGGGGTCGGCTTGCTGGGGCAGGCCCTTGACCTCGACACCCTCGCTGATTTTTTCTGCACCGATCTTGGATTCAAGCCCATCCGCGTCCGATGACGCGCCCTCGTCTCGCTGCTGTTTGTCCTGCTTCCACTGAGGGGTCTGCTCTTCTTCGATGCTCTTGAAGTATGCGAGGTCGGCATCGTCCATCCCGGCTTCGTCGAGGTGCTCGCCCGCCGCGTCCTCGGCAAAACGGACCTGGGCCACTTCCCCGGACCTTGCCTCTTCCGCGGCCTGTCGCGCCAGCGCCTGACGCGACAGTTGGTCTTCGACCTGCTTGCTCTGGTCGACACGCAGTCGGCTGACGTGCCAGTCGGAGTTGGCCCTGGCCAGCCCCAGCGCCACGAGCGCCACCCCCACCGCGACGTGGACCAGCCACCGGCGGGGCCTAATCATTTGATGCATCCACCACAGCACAGGCACGCACAGCCACAGCGCCACACTCAAGTACCCCGTCAGGCTGAAGATCGTCCAGTTCATCGTCGTTCACTCACAAGGCACAAGACCGCTTATTTACGCTTCTGCGCGACGGCGTCGTTCCACTGGTTGAAGGCGTAGCAGACCAGGTTGATGCCCAGGTCCAACGCGGCCTGGCGCATCTCGGGGGTCACGTCGCTGTATCCGGGCGATTTCCAGGCATCGTTCATGTCGCCGGGGTGGTAGAAGACGATCCAGCGCCCGTCGTGCTTGATGCCCATCGCCCTTCGTCCGCCGTGGTGCCAGAAGGCCGGGGCTCCGTTGGGGAAACTAAAGGGCAGTTGGTAGAGCACGTCGTCGTCCGCTATGTCGAGCAGCGGCTTGTCGGGGAAGACCTGTCTCATCAGAGACCGGAACGAGCGGTCAAAATCCTCACTCCCCGCGTCGCCGATCAACATGCCGCCCTTGAGGCAATACTCTCGCAGGATTTTTCTATCGCTCTCGGTGACCCGCCCGATCCCGCCGTTGCCGGTCATGTAGACAAAGGGCGGGAAACCGTCGCTGGGGTATTTGGCCAGCAACGCGATCGAGTGGCTCTCGCCCTTGTTGGCAATCTTGGTGAATCCCGTGGCCTGGGCAAAGGCCTGGAGGAAGTTGACGTCGGCGTTGGTCTGGTTCATGCCGTCGTCCCAGCCGACGCCGCCGTGGTTGAGACGGATAAAGCGGATCTTGTAGTTCTCCATGCCCTCGGGCCAACCGCCCTTGGTACCGCCGCCCTTGCCCGTTCGGCCGGCCTGGGCGTTGGACACCTGGTACGTCGCCTGCGTCATCTGTTCCATCATCCTGTCAACCTGCGTGTCGTCGAGGTCGGGGATGTCGAAGATGATCGCGGAGTTGGGGCGGAGCGTGAGCGTCTGTTTCTTTTTCTTCTTGGGCTTGACCAGCTTGACCAGCGCGACGACGGGGTTGCCGCTGCCCTTGGGCACTCGGTAAGCCTCGACGCACCCGCCCATGCGGAGCAACGCGGGAATCAGGATGATGACGACGATGTGCGTGATGACGCTCAGGTAGAGGCTTTTTCGTGCGCGCGGGTCGCGGCCGTGCGTACGAAGGTCTTCGAGCACACGGTCGCCGGGCATGGCCGGGCCGACCTGTCCGGTGAACGCGGCATAGACCGATCGGCTCTTGAGCATCACAAGCAGCCAGACCGTGTAAACCCCGACCGCGAGGGCCGGCCACGCAAAACTCCACCACAGCAGGATCCCCGACGCCCGGTCGAGCTGCGCCCCGTCGAGTTCGACCTCCGAACCGACCAGCACATCGACCGACCACCAGGCCAGCGCCGTGTAACCGATGACCACCGGGAGCACCACCATCAAGACCGCGCGGAGCACCTGATAGGTCAACGATTTTCGATACAAGCCCAACAAACCCGCGACGCCACAGTACGCCCCGATCACCACGAAGACGGTGAAGAGCATGTTGATGGGGGTGGTGAGGTTTGCATCCTGGAGTTGGATCGTCGCCGCGGCGTTGTGTTCGAGATAGGCCTCGAGCGCCGGCGGGCCGAAGTACCCGAACCCCAGCCCCAGCAAAGCGAGCATGACCGTAGCCACACTGACGACCGTCGCCTTGAACGCCGACGGGCGCGTGGGAAGCTCATCGATCCACTCACGGATCGGCTCGGTGTTCAGGGGTGACGGGGTAGACTGGGTCATCGGACTGTCACGCAATCAAGGGGCCTTGGGTGCGAAGAGGTCGTCTTCGTCGGAGGGGAGTTTGGGCACTTCCGGGCCTGGCTCTTTGTGCTGGAGGGTCTTTTCGATTTCAGAGGTGGGCTGTTCTGTGGTGGGTTGTTCGGGAGCAGCCTGCTGGGTTGAGCCAGTGTCAGGAGGTGTGGCGGCGTCTTGCGGGTTGGAAGGCGTATTGGAGGTGTCGGGGGTGCTGATGCTCTGTGTGCGTCCCCCGAATTGGCCGCTGAGGTCTTCGGGGTTCAGGTCGTAGCGCTGGGCGATCTCGCGCAGCGCAGCGGTCCCCTCTTTCACCGCCGAATCCAGTTTCTGCTCCCTGTTCATGGACGCGGTGCTGGAACCGAAGACCTGCTCCTTGATGTAGCCGACGCTGAACACGCCGATGAACAGCACATGCACGACCACCGTGAACAGGATGACTCTGAACAACGGCTTGCCGTGGAAGTCATTGAGCAGCGAATCGGGGCTGACCTGATCGACGTCTTGAACCGTGGGGGATGGGGTTTTCTTGTCATTCATGGTGTCGTCACCTTGGTTTGGAGCTGCACGGGGTTGGGCGTCTGGGTGGATGGGTGTATGGACTTGCGGGGGTCGGCTTCCGGGGGCCGGGGGTCAGGGTTGTTCGCCGACGGCTTCGATGACGCCGCCGGCCTCGGCGATGGCTTTGAGCACGGGCTCAAATTTTTCACGGGAGAGTTTGCTGTCGCACTTGAACTGCACGTGGCGCTGGTCGTCTGTGACGGTCCTTGCCAGCAAAGCGCGCACGCCCCACTCGACGTCCTTCGCGCCACCGACCCGTTCACCGTCGAGATAGACCGTTGCGTTTTCATCGATTGCCACACGGGCCGCCACAGTCGCCTTGGTTTTCTGGACCTCCTGGGAGCGCGGCAGTTCGATGGGCAGGTCGCGGTCCTTGGCAAAATCGCTGAGCAACATGAAGAAGATGATGAGCAAAAAGGCGATGTCGCCCATGCTCGCAACGGGGATGGGGACGGGCTTTCTCTTCTTTCGGCCACGCTTTCTCATTTCTTTGCCTCCTCTTCAACCAGCGCAACCACGCCGCCGTTGGCGCTGATCGCCGCGAGCGTCTTAAAGTAAAGCTCGTAGGGCGTCTCGTCGGAGGACTCGAGCATGACGACACGCTTGTCGCCGGGCTTGTCGGACAGGTCCAGCGCGTCAAGACGTTTGTTGAGTTCATCGAGTGTGAGTTTGTTGTCGTTGAAATAGACTTCCGAACCACGCAGGTTCACGGTCGGCGTCTTGTCGAGCTGGGCCTGGGGTTGCTTCTGGCCCGTGGGCAGGTCGGCGGTGATGCTCTTCACTTTCACGAGCGTCGTGGCCACCATGAAGTAGATGATCAACAGGAACGCGATATCGGAGAACGACCCGACGGGGATCTCGCTCTCGCGGTGCTTTTTCTCTTGCTTTTGACGGTGTCTGGGCATCGCCTGTTCCCGTGTACCCCGAGCTTAATGGTGGACGAGGATGTGCTCGATCAGTTCGGTCGAAGACTCTTCGATCTCCAGTTCGATGTCGTCGCTCCAGCGGTTGAAGAGGCTCTGGGGGATGGCTGCGGAGAGCGCGATGATGAGGCCGACCGCCGTGGTGACCAGCGCCTCGGCAATACCGGCCGCGACCTCACCGCCACTGCCCGAGATGCTGCCAGCCGCCGCAAGACCGGAAAACGAGGTAATCATGCCCGTGACCGTGCCCGTCATGCCCAAGAGCGGTGCGGCCGTGGCCACGGTCGTGAGGATGTCCAGGCGTTTGTTGACCACGCTCATGGCCTGCACGGCGTAGTCCTCCATCACCTGCCCGACGACCATGCGCATCATCTCCGCGCTCTCGCCCTTGGTGTGCAACTGTTCGTATGAGCGTAGGCCTGCCAGGAGCACCGACGCCAGCGGACCGCGCGTCGATTCACATTCTCCGATCGCGGCGCGGATGTCGTCGTTGCGCAGGTGCGACAGCACACGGGCGCGCAACGACCGCGTATCGATCTTCCGGTTGGCACGGAACGCGGCCCAGCGGTCGTAGACCACGGCCAGGCTCACGAGGCTGCAGAGCATGAGCGGCACCATCAGGTTGCCGCCGCTGAGGAGGTGTTTAAGCACGGTCGTTCTCCATGTGAACGGTTGGGTGTGGTGGGGATTCGTCGGGGGGTTGAGCGATCATTTGCAACGCACGCAGCGCGTCGGCGGGCTCCAGCGCGAGCCTGGGATAGCGGAGCGTATCGACCGGCTCAAGGATCAACTCCCCGGTCATGGCGCAGTATCGGCTGGCGCGGCAGTGGTCCAGCGGGATTTTCTGAACATAACGCCTGCGTGAGACGGCTAACAGGACCAGGTCATCTGACATGACGCACAGCCAGAGCGGCGCGCCGCGCAGCCACGAGCCGGCGTCGACCCGCGTCCCCGTGCGCAACATCAGGCGGGGGGATTCCTCACCGACCTGCCCGCGCAGCAGTTCACGTTCGAGCGTGTTCATGGAATGGACTGTGCCGTCTGTGCCCATGCTCATCGCTTCTTTCTCTCTTCCTTCAAGGACTCGAGCAACCGCTCGCGCACGGTATTTTCGTCTTGGATGATCTTCGCAAACGCCGGGTCCGCAAGTCGGCCGCGCGATTGTTTGGCCCAGACACTGTCGGGGAAATCGAAAGTTACCCGGCGGTATTCCTGGTACGCGGTTTTCAAGTCGCCCAGTCTCTCGTGGCTGATCCCGGACCAGAATAACGCCTGGGAGCGGATTTCCTTGTCGTCGTACTCTTCGTTGTCGACGACGCGCTTGAAGCCGGCGATGGCTTCGTTGAAGTGGCCCGCCCTCATGTAATTCTGGGCCGACCTCAAACCCGCGAGGCCCGCAAGCGGATCGGTCGGGAAACGCTCGAGGAGCTTCTTGAAGACCTGCGCCGCCTTGAGGTATTCCTTGGTGGCCAGGTCGCGTTCTTTGATCGCCTCACCCTGTGCCTCGGCGTCGTTCTTGTTTTCTTCGAGGCCCTCGGCTGTGGTCTTGTGGGCCAGGCCCTGGTCCTGGAAGTAGGCACCGAGCCTCGACATCACCGACGGGATCAACTCGTGGTTGGGATACTTGTACGCCAGCTTGACGTACTCCTCGACCGCGATGTCGACCTGACCGAGCTTCTCATAGACCAGCGCTTTTTTGAACTGCGCCTTGGGTGCAAACTCGGTATCAGGATAATCCAGCGGGATGCTCGAGAACCGTGCCAACGCGGTCTGGTACATCTCCCGCTTGGACTGGTCGTTCTTCGAAAGGTCGGCGTATTCCTGCGCGAGGTTGCCCAGCAGGTACTCGGCGTGGGCCTTCATCTCCGAATCCTGGTGCGCGTCGACCGCCTCGGCCAGGAGCTTCTCGGCGTGGCCCATCTCGCGCCGTGCCAGGCTTTCCTGACCCATCGTGCGGTGGTGCTTGGCCAACTCGAAATAGCACTCGGCCAGAGTAAAGGTCGTCTGGATCGCGCTGGCGTCTTCGCTGTATTGTTTGCTGAACGGTTCGATGAATCCGTCAGACCCGAGGTTGACGCTCAGCGATACGGTCGGGGGCGCTTCGTTGCCAAGGCGGGGTGACGTGACGGTCACAAGGTCTCCGTAGCGCACCGGCAAGCCGTGCAACACCACGGATGGCTGGGGTTGCGGCTGAGCGGGACGCTCTTGCGTACTCGTGGGGCTTTCGGACGGGGTGGTTGCGTAGCTCAGGGTGAACGAACCCTTGAACACGCCCGTGTGGACGTCGGTCTCACGCAGTTCGTAATCCACCGCAACCCCGCTTTGGGCCTGCAGGCGGACGGTGGTGATGTCGCGGCCGGGGCCTTTGTCGAGTTCGGGGGCGATCAGGCGGAGATAGACCTTCTCACCGACGAACGCGCTGGCGAGCGTTTGATGGTATCGACCGTCCATGGCGTCGAGGATCACGTCTCCCGTCAGCGTAAACTCATGCGTGAGCCAGATCGGCTTGCCATCGGGGTCGAGGCAGGCAAAGCCGACATAAACCTTGTCGCCCGGTCGAACCGCCAGCGCCTCGGGCTTGAGGGATGAAGGCAGGTCGTCGGCGTCCTGCGTGGCAAAGCTGCGTGAGGGCACGTCGCCCAGTTCTAAAGGCACTGAGAACGCAAAACGGCCCTCCTCGAGCGCGGGCTTGTTCGTGGGGGGTTTGGCGTCTTCACGAACGACGTAGCCGGCGGGCACAAGGGTCGCCGCGCGCGTGGAGGGTGTGGCAACAAGTTTCATCGTGCCCGGCACACGGACATCAAAGGGTTCGGTCAACACATCCTTGTTCTGCGCACGGTAAGCGTCGCGGCCGGCCTGTGTCTGGACGTAGGCCACAAGCGTGCTGCTGTTGGAATAGGCCAGGTGCGGCACGATCACGTCCACGCGCAGCGCCGAGCCGATCACCGCCCCGGCCTGTGTGTTCTCGTGCGCGGGATCAAGGTAACGATAGCTCAGCGCCCTCCGCGGCTGGACCACCTCTTGCACACGGTCGCCCGTGCCTTCGGGCTGGGTGTTGGGTTTGGTCGATGGGTTCGGGGCAAGCGGCTGGCTGATCGTGTCATAGACCGCAAGCACGGGCGTGTTGAAATAGGCGTGCTCGACGGTGACGGTGCGGTCCGTGGGGATGCCGGGGTCGAGGTTCTCTTCGTCACGGTAGCGCGCGGTGAGGGTGCCGCCGGGCGGGACGTGGACCTGGGCCTCTTCTTTGACCCCACCGGTCACGGGGAAAACGCTGCGGATGAACTCGCCCGTGTGCGGGCCGGTCTCGAGCGCATCGAGCGTCGCCTCGGACCCATCACTGGAACGGACGATAAATTGAACACGGTCAGCCTCGGGCGTCTGGTCCATGTCGGGGTCGTTGATGACGACCGCCACGGCATTGTCCATCTTGAAGCGACGGATCGGTTCGAGGACCTGCTCGGGGCCCTCGGGCGTATTGATGTAATTCAAAAACGCGGCGGTGATCGTGGCGGTGTTGTAAGCGACCGACAGCCGGGCCTGCTGGGATGCCCGACGCGGGTTGACGGTGTTGTCGTCGTCGAAATGGACCGTGACCGTGTCACCGGGCAGGACTTCGAGGCGGTCATTGGTGCGCAGCTTCTGGTAATCGTCGGCCACGGGCAGGCGTTTGATGCCCGAGCGATCGGTCAAGAGGACCTTGTGTATCGCCGGGGCGGCGCCTTTGTGATCCACGATGGCCAGTCGGATCAACCTGCCCTGCGTGTTGTTGCCGAACGCGACCGCGAAGCGGTTGGGGTTGCCCGGGTCGGCTGTGATCCGTGTCGCCCCGGCAATGGCATCGCGCACGCCGGCTGGGAAGCTGGCGGGGTTGAACATCGCATCGGCGCAGGGCTGGAGATTTTCCTGGCCCGCGACATCGCACAGGATCGCCGGCTTACGCTTGACCAGGTCGACTCGGGATTCTTCGTGCCAGACCTCGATCGTGTGCAGGCCGGGCTTGAGTTCACGCTGGATCGTCAGGCCGGTCTCCGATTCATCCCCCGCGCTTTGGCCGTCGATAAGGAACAGGGTCTGTGTTGGCGTAAAGCCCTCGAGCTGGAACGTCCGCACCGCGGCGGCGCTCTGGTAGAACAGCGCACGGTAACGGATGAGCACGCCATAAGCGGGGTGGCCGCCCGATGCCAGGTCGATGTTCATGTCCGTGATGTTCGGGACATACAGCGCGCTGTAAGGGGTCTCGGCCCGCAGCGAGGCGATGTCCATCTTGTAGAGCCAGTCCTCGGGGAGCTTGCGGTCTTCGAGTTTGGAGATCGGGATGGCCTTACCATAGGTCGGGAAACTCGTGACCTGCGGGCGGCCGTCCCACGGCGCGGGGTCGTCGGGGAAACGCGCTCGCGTGGTCCAGGCTTCGCCGTTCATCGAGGTCTGCACGACAAAGCGAGTAAGCGACTGCGAAGCGTCGTCGCAGTCGATGGTCATCGCGCCCAGTGATACGTTGTCGTTGAGGTCGATGGTGAACATGTGCTCGCTCACCTTGGACCCGACCTCGCCAGCCCAACCGGGGTAGGCCTCGGCGCTGAGGACCATGTTGGGGTCGCGTCCGGGTGCCGATTCGGTGGCAAACGCCAGCGCCTGCGCCCGGCCCGTGGGGACCGTCGCCTCGAAGACGCCGGTGTGCGTGCCCGTTTCGGTGAGCAGCATCTTCTGAATCTTGTCGCCGCTGCTGGTTTCGACCGAGGCAATAATCCGGTCAATGCCATCGGTCTTGCTCTGATCGGGGTCGGTGACGCGCACGTAGATCTGGTTGCCCGGACGCACACGCCTCGTGCCCAGCGCTTTTTGAGCGGTGGAGACGCCCAGCTCGTCGAGGTCGAGTTTGCGCTCGCCCTTTCTGGGCGGGAACGCGCCGGCTGAGGCGTCGAGCTGCGCATCGGACGCCACGGTGATGACGCCCGTCGGGTCCGGGGGCAGGTCCTTCATCTTTGCACGGAAGCGCTTGGAATAACCGTAAGTGATCTCGTCGCGCCCGAGCACCTGCAGGACCTTGTCGCCGGGCTGGCGGGCACCGAGTTGCGTGGGGACCTCGGCCCGGTACTTGCTCTTCTCGTCGCCAAACTGGTGGAGCATCACGTTCTCGACATCGCCCGATTTCGTGCGGACCTCGACCTCGATCTCCGCCGCGACGCCCGTGATGTTGAGCGACGGGTCGTTGAGGTTGATCTTGATCGACTCGCCCGGCACGATCACGCGCTGGTCCCGGGTGACACCCAGTTCGATCTCGGACGCGTCCACGAGCTTACGCATCTCGAGCTGTGCCTTGCCCATGAGGATCAGCGCGTCGGCGTGCCCGGGGTCGCGTCGCAGCACGGTCGAGACCTCCGCGAATGCGTCGGCGTAACGCGCCTGATCGTAAAACACCTCGGCCCGTGCGAAGTGGACGCGCTGGCGCAGGGCCTCGTCACGCACGAGCATGAGCTTGTCGAGAATCTCAAGGGCGCTGGGAAAATCCCTCGACGCGCGGTCGACCCGCACGCATCGCAACTCCGCTTCGTACCCGATGGCCGTGCCACGGTATTCCTGGGCGTCGGCCACCCGCCGGTACCACGCCCGCGCGGTCTGCAGCGAGCCTTTCTGGAACGACGCGTCGGCGTAGGCGATCTTGAGGCGGGCCTCCTGCTCGGGTGTGAACGCCCCGACCGCTTCGCGCGACCACACCGTCATCTCACGGATCAAAGCTTCAGCGCGGTCGGACTGCTGGGCCTCGAGGTCCCTGTCCAATAGCCACAGGCAGAACGGGACCGTCAATCGGCGCAGCACGGGCGTGAGCCGATCGGGTTGACGGTTGTAAAGGTCCCAGGCCGAGTCGAGTCGGCCCGTGGCAAACTCCGCCTGCGCCTTGAAGATCGGGTAAGCGGGGTCGCGTTCGTCCACGGGGATGTCGATGATGCCCAGCGCGATCGAGGCTTTGCCCTCGACCCGGTTGAGCCTCGCGGCCAGGGTTGTGACCTGCTCGTTGTTGTTCGACGCCAGCGCCCGACCCAGTGGGCTTGCCGACACGCCGCGCGCCACCGACAGAGCGGTCGAGGCACGATCGGCGTCGAGCGCCGCCTCGGCGAAGTCCGCCAGGGCCTGCACACCCCGGTAATACCGCGCATCGTCCGTCGCCTGAGCCGCCCGCCACAGGCCCTCCGAATAAGCCTGAAGCTTCTCCCATTGGCCCTCCTTGCGAAGCTCTTTGCAAAGACGCACGATGAGGTCTTCGTAGCCCTGCCGTTCGGGGTAATCGCCCAGCGGCGCGTTGTCACCCAAGAGCGTGAGCAGCTTGTCACGCAGTTGCGGCGACCATGTGGTCAACGCCAGGACCGGACGCAAGCCGATGACCGTCACAGGCTGGGGCGCGGTTGACGCACGCTTGAGCACCGCGTCGAGCGCCGCCTCGACCGCCGCCGCGTCGGCACCGTCCTTGAGTTCGAGCAGTTCTCGGCTGACGGTACGGGGCGTCAACGCGGAGCGGTACGGAGAAGTGAGTAAACCAAAGTGCTGGTCGTCGGCTGCGGTCACGCGGTAGGCGCGGTCGAGTTTGTCATACACGGGCAACTGCGACAGCGTGCGGATGAATTTCTTCGCATCCGCCTTCTCCGGGTCGACGCTCTGGAGCCAGAAGCCAAAGAGCGTGGGTGAGAGATCGCCCGATTGCATCTGTTTTTCAAGGATGACCTGCAGTCTTGCGAGCCAGTCGCCGGTCAGATTGATGATCTGCGGACGGTTGAACTTGAAATGCGGCCAGTCCAGAACCGCCTGCCAGCGGAGCTCCCTGTTGCCGATCCTGGATTGATCCAGCGCCCTGCGGAAGAGGTAGTCGCCGTCGCTCGAGGCGGTGTCGGGCGCGACCTCTGTCAGCATGGCAACCGTGTCCGCGTTGGATGCGTTTGCAAAAAGCTGGTCCCACAACACAAAGACCGCCGGGGTTTTCGGGGCCTGAGATTTGAGGTCGTCATCGAGCGTCTTGAACGCGGCAAGGCGTTGCTTGCTATCCGCGCCCTTGGCAACCTGTTTGAGCAATTGCGGGTACGGCGCGGGCACATCGCTGTTGCTCTTGAGGACGTCTTCGAGCTTCGCTTCCTTGACGGTGCAGTTTCGCCAGGCCAACTCGATCGCGGCCCTGGGGTTCTCGAACCGCCACAACTCCGAGGCCACCATCGCCGCAGCAACCTTGCCGAACTCGACGCTCCGGCTCGATGCGATCGCTCGGATCAATGCCGCCCGTGGGTTGGGGTTGCGTGCCAGGTGCGGCGCGAGAAATTGCGCCTGCTCCACAGTGGGCAAGTCTTTGTCAAAGAAGATCACATCCGCGGCGTCGAGCGCGTTAAGCGAAGCGAGCACCGTCGGGTTCTTTGACAGGAACTCCATGACGAGCGCGGGATCGAACCGGACGCGCCCCTGAGCGAAGCGATAACCCAACAAGTCGTCCTGTCTGTCAACGGAGAGTTTGGGGACGACGGCCAGGAGCTGGTCGAGTTTGCGCGGGCCTTCGACATTAAACCGCATGGCGCAGTTGCCCGACCGCCCGTTGTCGTATTCCACGCCCCACCCGTCGGCCACGGTGAACGCGCCGCGCTCGGGATCGGCTGCCATGAGTTGTTCGGCTGCGGCAAGCGGGGCGTCGGACAGCTTGGGGTCAACCGGTGAGTTGGCGTTGCGCAGTTCGTCGAGTTTCTGGTTGTAGGGCATAACCGTCGCGGCCCAACGCAGCCGCGCGGCAGCCACGGTCGGCGTGCGCTTGGCCTGGGCCAGTTGCATCGCCGATGCGTAAACGTCCGAACCCTCTTGCCGAAATTTTTCGAGTTCGAAACACAGCCAGTCGAGGTCGTCCGCGTAGGGTTCCCACGGCGTTGAAGGATCAGCCGAGAACGCTGCCAGGCGGTCGCTCACCGCGATGAGGTCGCGCTTTTCTCTGGCCTTGTCGAGAAACCATCGGTCGTAGCGCACCGCCCGACCGAACCCACGGACACGGTTGCCCTCGTTGCGCATAAAGAGGTAGGCGTCGTTCTCATTGCCCAGCGCCCCGAGGAGCAATCGGTAGACCCCGTCCACCGCTGGGCCGGCCAGCTTCGGGTCGGGCTTGGGCAATTGCAAGAGCCGCTGGTAATACCCGATCGCCGTGAGCCATTGGCCGGCGTCTTCGCACGCAAGGCCCGCGTAAAACATCGCATCGGGCCGGGTGATCGGTTGGGTGTTCAGCCAAACCTGAGCCACAGCCAGAGCCTCGGCGCTGCGGCGCTCATCCACAGCCGATTTGAGCAGCGCGACGAGCTGAGTTTCGTCGGGTGTGCTTAAACCGTTCTTGAATAGTTTGACGCGGTCGTCCAACGCCGAGGCCTGCGCCGCGGCAGCGATCAACATCAACACACACACGATGGACCCGAAGCGATATTTCATCGGCCCTCCTCCAGTCGGTTGATCTCGATGTTCTGGTCCAGCGTGAGGAGTTTTTCGGTCGAGAGCTGGGCGCGGGCGTAGGCGGCCCACTTGCTCTCGGGGAAGTCGTAGGTGATGCGTTTGTAAAGCGCGTAAGCCGGCAGGACCTCCCTGAGGTTTTCGTGGCAGCGGCCGGCCCAATACATCGCCTGGGCACGGAGCGTGACGCCGTCGTAGTTTTCGTTGTCGATGATGGTCTGCATCACGCGGACCGCCGAGCGGTAATCCTCCACCCGGAAATAAATCTGCCCGGCAAACAGGCCGGCTTTCCCGGCCAGGTCGTTGTCGGGGAAGCGCGACTGCAAGCGCTCAAAGACCTGAGCCGCTTTGAAGTATTCCTGACGGGCCTGTTGCTGGAGCGCCTGGCCGTCGAACTGTGCGTCCTTGTTGTCCGTCTGGGCCAGCAGAGGCTTGGCACGCTCTTCGATCTCGGTGGCCTTGCGCTGGAAGTGCGTGCCCAGTCGCGCCATGGCGGTGGCGAGGTTGGGCGAGTCGGGGTACTTGTAGGCCAGCTTCACGTACTCTTGCGCCGCGATATCCGGCTCACCGAGGCGTTCGTAGATCACCGCGATCTGGAACTGCGCCTTGGATGCGTATTCCGCGTTGGGCGTGTTGCCGGTGATGTTCACGAAGCGCGCCATCGCGGCGCGGTAGCGGTCGGCCTGAAGGTCTTTGTCCGCGGTGGCCTGGGCGTCTTCCATCGTTAATGTGCCCAGGAGGTACTCGGCATGGGCCCGCGTCTCGGGGTCGCTGAAGGTCGCCACGGTGGCGGCGAGCATCTGCCTGGCAGAGGCGAACTCACGCTGTGCCTGTTCTTCGTCGCCCATGTCACGGTGACGACGTGCCACCTCGAGATAGCTCTCGGCCATGGCAAACTGCGTCTTAGCCGCGGTGTCGTTGTCGTCGTATTGCTTGGTGAATGGCGTCACCAAACCGTCCGAACCCTTGGCAACCTCTACGTAAACCACGGGAGTCTGTCGCCCCGAGGGATCGGTGTAACGCGCAGCCAGGATGTCGCCGTAACGCACGGGGAAACCCAGCGCAGCCACGTCGTAGGCCTCACCGCCGTCCGCTGCGTCGTCGGGTTTGTCCGTCTGGTTGGCGTAGCTCAGCGCGAACGCCCCTTTGAAGACGCCCGAGTGGGGGTCGGTCTCACGGAGTTTGACGTAGTGCTTGGCACCGGTCTTCGATGCGGTGTAGACGCTCAGTTCGTCTCGCTCATCGGTGGTGTCCTGCGAAAAATCCACGACGCGCATGTGCAGCGACTGGCCCAGGTAGGCCGAGGTCACCGGCGAGTGGTATTGCTCGTCCATCACGTCGAGCACAGGCCGCGTGATGACCTTGGCTGACGCGGTGGTCCAACGCTTGTTGCCCTGCCCGTCGGTGTAGGCCACGCCGATGTGGATGTTCTCACCGGCCTTGACCACCAGGCCACCCGGATAAGGCTGGCGTGACTCGGCGATCTCTTCGCGATTGGCGTAGCTGATCCTCGGCAAGGGACCGGAGACCAGCGGCACAACAAGCCGAAAACGCCCGTTATTCAGGCTGTTGCGGGCCTGCTCGTAATCGCTCCCCCTGGGGTCCGAGACGGTGGCCACGTAGCCCCCCCGCTCGGGGATCATGGACCGCTCAAGCTTGCCGAGTGTGGCGGTGAAGACCAGTGTCCCGGGGACCTGTGTGTTGAAGTCAGACGCCTGTGCGTTGCCCCCGAACGCGGCGAGGCCGGCGTCGGTCTGGACATACACATCCACGGACGAACCCTCACGCAGCGCAAGCGCCGGTGCCACAATTTCAATCAATGCGTGTCGGCCCTCAACCAGGGCAAGGCCCCCTTCCGGTGCGTCGGACTCGGTCAAAAAAGATTGGCTGATGAGATACCTCGGCGCGATGCGGTCGGTCGTTCGCGTGAGAGACGGGTTCCGTGTGAAATCGCCGATCGGGTCGAACCTTTCGTTGAGCGGCTGGTAGCCCGACACCTGCGCGACGAATTGTGCGTCGGCCGATTCCAGTGGCGTAACGGTCATGTGGCCGACTTCGATGCGGGGGATGGAGGGCGCGGCGTGAGTGATGGTGGCCACCCGGTCGTATGGCACGCCGGGCGAGAGGTTATCGTGGTCACGGTAGGTCAGTGTCAGTGCGCTGCCCGGGTCGGCGTGGATCTTGTCGGGTTCGTCCGTCTGCCCCGCGACGGGTGTGATCCACGCGCGAAAGACGCCGGTGGAGGGGCCGGTCTCCCGGGCAACAATCTCGCGCTTCTGGCCGGTGCTGTTGACGAGCGTACACGTCACGGTGTCCGGTTCGGCCGAGACATCCATGTCCGCGTCGTTGACGACCAGCGACAACGGCTCGTCGTATCGGAAACGCAGCAGCGTCTCGTGATAGGGCTTCTTCGCATTGTCCCGGTAGTCAAGGCGCGGCTCGATGTCGGCAAACTCGACGCCCCCGTCGGTGTAGGAGACATCGAGGAATCGCTCGTGGTTCTGCTTGCCTTTGGTGACGAAACGGTCGTCCACGTAACGGACGGCCACGCGGTCGCCGGTGACAATCTCAAGCGTGTCGTTCTTGCGGAGCTTGGCAAAGTCTTCGGGGACGGGCAGGAGCCTGGTGCCATCCGGCTGCGTGAGTGTGACGTGGTTGATCGACGGCACGGGGCCCTCGTGGTCGATCACGTCGATGCGGATGAGCCTGGCACTGGAGTCGGGCGCGAAGCGGACATCAAAACCCTTGCCGTCCTTGCTCGGTGAGACCTGGGCCGGCGCGTTGCGGTGCTCCAGCAGACCGGGAGGGAACGTGGAGGGATCAAAGAACGAATCGGGGCAGTCCACGAGCGTGTCGGGTTGGTCGAGGTTGGTTTGAAGTTGGACCTTTCTGCCAAAGCCGATGGCCTCGATCCATCCCGTGGCCCAGACCTCGAAACGGTGGAGGCCGGGCCTGAGGTTGACCTCGCCCTGGAGCTTGTTGATATCTTTGGAAGTGATGATCCGTCCGTCGACAGCGATGAGGAATTCGGGCTTGGTGTTTTGATTATTCTCGGCGGGTTTGTATTGGTGAGGCCCGAGCGTGAGGGCAAAACGCCTGTTGACGGAGGTCGGTTCATAGAAATAAGCCTTGAAACGGTAGACCACCGCGGGATTGGTCCAACGTCCGGAGCGAAGCCACTTGTTGTCCTTGAGCACCGCTTCCGGGAGCGCGTCGGACGGGCCGGCCACATTCCTGGACAGGGCCATGTCCGGATCGGCAAGCCAACCGGAAGCCATCTGTTTTTGGATGTTGTAAAACTCGTAGACGGACCGAGCCCCGTAGTGCGCGTTGCGCCCCGCTTCGTTGACGACCGTGACGCTCGGTTGCCAGGGGTGTTCGATGAACATCTTCGCATGGGGGTAGCTTGCCACGGTGGTCCAGTTGTCGGGGTTCACCGCGGTGCGGATCAGGAATTGTTTGAGCGTGTACCCCTTGTCCGAAGCCTCGACGTGCATATCCCCGAGCGCAGCGTTGTCGTTGAGGTCGACGGTGAGGTAGTGGCCGTCGTCTTCGGTGGGCACGGGCCGCCACGCGGGGTAGTCGGTGTTGGGGCTGATGACCATGTTGGGGTTTCGGCCGGCCTCGGTGGAGGAAGCGGTGGCCAGCGCCTGGGCCGGCGCGGTGGGGACCTGCCCCTCGAAGACGCCCGAATACGCATCCGTCTCCTTGAGGGTCACCTGGCCGATCGTGTCGCCGCTCGATGCGCTGACGCTGACATTCAGTTCATCGATGCCGGACGTGCGTCCCTTGTCCGGGTCGATCACGCGGACGTGGATCGGGTTGCCGGGCTTGATGCGCGCCTGCAGCGCCGCGTTGCGGGCGCGCTGGGCGGCCTGGGCCTTGAGCTGCGCAACGAGTTCGGGGTCGGCGTTGCGCATGTCGCCCTCGTGCTTGGACTCGAGCGCCTCGGTCGCGGCGCGCATGTCCGCCACGCGCTGCTCGTTCTCGGTAAGCAAGCGTCTTGCCGACGCCATCATGATGGCGTCCGAGGCGATCTTGATCGGCCCGCCGCGGTTCTCGCCAAGGTTCTTCATCTTGGCACGGAAGCCCTCGGAGTAGGCGTAAAAGACCTCGTCATCCCCGACGACCTGGAGCGTCTGGTCGCCGGGCACGGGCTTGCCCAGCGCGGTCTTCACCACGCCGCGGTACTTGGTCTTCTGGTCGCCGAACTGCCTGAGCAGGACGAGTTCGCGGTCGCCGGATGTGGCCCAGACAACGACCTCGATATCGGTTGCCCCACCCGAGACGCCCAGCGTCGGGTCGCTAAGCGTGACCTTGAGGTCCTCGCCGGGCACGAGGTTTTCCTGGCTCGTCGCCGACCCGACCTCAAGCTCCGTGGCGTCGATGAGCTTCTGGCGCTTGAGTTGGACCCGCCCGAGCAGGATCGTGGCGTCGGCGAAGTTGGGGTCGCGTTCGAGGACGGCCTTGACCTCTTCACCGGCCGCGTCGTAGTCCTCCATTGCGTAGAAGACTTCCGCACGCGCATAGTGGGCCTGTGTGGTCAGGCTGGGGACATTGAGCGATTCGAGTTCGGTCAGCGTCTGCAAGGCGCCGTCGTAATCGCCCGACATCCGCTGGACCAGCGCCTTACGGAGCGTGGCGGTGTGCCGGGTAAACACGGAGTCGTACTGCGGGTTGTTCTCGATGCGGGTGAAGAGCCTGATGGCTTCGGGCAACAGGCCGCGCTGCACCGCGATGTCGCCGTAGGCGATTTCCAGGGCCACGCGCTGCTCGGGGGTGAAGGCCGACTGGGATTCGTTCATCCACGCGAGCAGCGCTTTGGCCAATTCCTCCTGATGGGCCTGGTCGTGCTGATCGATTGTGTATTGAAGGACCCAGAGCAGGTAGGGCACGGTGAGCTTGCGCAACACGGGCGCGAGCTGATCGGCGCTGGCGCGGTATAACTCGATCGCGCTGTCGTGATTACCGATGACGAATTCCGCCTGGGATTTGTAGATGCCGTACGCGGGGTGGGTCTTCGGGACGGGGATATCGATCAGCCCCATGGCCATGTCGGCCTTACCTCGGATCGAGGTCAGGCGGGGGATGTCGGTCTGGTTATCGAAGTAGTGGTGCCCGCTCCTGTAGCGGCCGAACGTCCGCAGGCCGCAGATCGCCCAGGCGTGCGCCGCCGAGGGCTGGTCCTTGGCCAGAGCGTCGGCCAGGTCGATCATGGCGGGCAACGATCGCATGTAGACCTCGGTAAACCGCCACAGGTGCGGCGCGACCAGGTGCAGTTCTCGCGCATCACGACGGTTTGAGATGACGGTCAGCAGTCGGTTGTCGAAGTCGGTGTCGGTGTCAAACGTCCGCTGCGACCCGACGAGTTCGATCACTTTGTCGAGGACTTTCGGGTCGGTGAAGACCTTGCCGTCGATCTTGGCCAGTCTGTTCAAGCCGAGCACTTCGAGGCGGGTGGGCGACTCACGCAGGCCCTTGATCGTCTGCTCCATCGCATGGGCCACGGCCGCGGCGTCGGCATTCTCGGGCAGCGAGGTCAGGGGTTGGCACACGACCGCCGGGTCCGTGGTGGCAAGGACCGCCTGTTGGGTCGGCGAGAGACAGACCTTGCCGAACCATTCGCGCAATCCGTAACGGGCTTCGACGGGCAACGTTTTGTAAGTCGGTGATTGCAACAGGGCTTGGGCGAGCTTGACCGAATCCGCGTTGCCCTCGGGGAACTGCGTGTTGAGCCACGCCAGGACCAGCCAGGTTTCCACCTGGCCACGCTTGAGCTGATCGGCTAGCGCTTCGCGCAGCACCGGCTCGAGCGGGTGCGGGACGTACTTGTCTTTGTCATTCTTCAATCGGCCCAGTCCGCCGTAGTAGCGACGGACCTGCTCGTTGAAACACGGGCTGTATCGGTCGGTGTCGATCTTCAATGCGTTTTCGTAGGCGTCCCACGGCTTGCCTTGGCCACTTATTCCCAACTCCATCGCGTCACGCACGAGCATCCGGGTCGGGACACTCGTGTCGTGGAGCAGTTCGGGCAACAGTTCGGGAGTGGCCTGTAACACCCTCACAAGCCGGCTGTAAACCCCGGGTATCCTGGGCTGGGCCGAGTTGTAGTCGCTCAGAAGTTTTTTGAACGCCGCGATGCGCTTGTCAGCGGGGTCGCCTCTCTTGACGTCGCCGGCCCGGACCTGATCTGCGATCGCTTTGGATTTTTTGATCGCGGCGTTGCGCGTCTGGACGTTACCGGGTCGGCCACACGCATACCAAAGGGCGTCGGCGCTTCTCCCGTCGAGGTCCTGTTCGGACAACCGCCACGCCTCGGTCGTGAGCAGCGCGTCGACCGCTTTGTCAAAATCCTTCTTCTCGCCTGCCGCGACCATCGCACGGATCAGGGACGCCTCGGGGCTTGGGTTATTCACAAGCAGCGGGGCAAGCTTGCCGGCGTCTTCAAGGCTCAAGCGATTCCAATCAAACGCAAACCTCGGCGCGGTCTTGCGATTGAACAGGTCGGGGTTCCCAAGTGTCAGCGCCCGTGCCTGTTCGGGGGTGACGGCCATCGGCCCGCCGTCGTAATAGCCCGCGTCCCACGAACGGTAGAACCACGCCCGGTCGGTTTCATCGAGCGACTGAACCGCGGACTTAACGGGTGCGAGCTTGGCGTCGAGGTCGAGCGGCCAGTATTTCTTCGGGTCGTCCCGGTAATACCTGCCTCGACTGCCGCCCGCCCAGTCGGTCTGCACACGCAGCGCGTAACTTGGACTTGCCTTGAGCAACGCCGCGGCCTGTGCGATCGGGGGTTCGCCGGGCTTGCCGTCGATCGCGTTCATGTTGTAAGCCTTGGCGGCCAGCTCCCACGCCATGAGCAGGCCCAGCTCTTTATCAAACCCGATGGCTTGGGCCAGTTCGTTCACCGTCTCGACGAAGCCGGGCTTGAAGCGCTTTTCGTCGATGCGCCATGCGGCGACGGCGTCGAGCAACCAATGGAAATCCGAATCGTGAAGGGCCTGGAGCTGGTCGTTGGACAAACCCGCACGCACCAGCGCCAACAACCGAGCGGCCACCGCCTCCACGTCGTTTCGTGACTCGGCCCGGTCGAGGAACCCGCGGTCGAACTGCCGGGCCTGTGGGATGACCACAAGACGGTGCCCCTCTGTTCGGGCATAGGTGTAGGCGCCCTCATCGTCGAGGAGGTATTGGGTCAGCAGCACATAAACCGCCATGACCGCGTCGGAGGCGGTGTCGCTCTTGAGGTCGGCCCGCTTGAGGTATTGCTGGTAGAGCGCGACCGCGTCGTTCCACTCGCCGGAGAGTTCAGCCGACCTGGCGGCGTGGTAGAGCACGAGCGGGTTCTGCGGGATGTTTTCCTTGAGCCACTGCTGCGCCAGGGCGAAGGCCTGAGTGGGTTTATTCTCATCGAGGCCGGCGGTCAGCAGGTTGAGGATGGCTGACTCGGGCTGCGTGACAAGCGACGTGGAGACAGATTGCTGCTGCTCGTCGAACGTGGATTGCGCGAGGGCCACACCGCTCAGGCAGAGCACCGCCAGAATCATGCGTGCGATCAATCGGATTTGGGCGTGGGTCCGCTTCATTCGCTTTCACCCGCCTTGAGGGCCGCAAGTTTCTTCTGGGCCTCGGACGCGTACTGGCTCGAGGGGTAGTCGAAGATCAACTGCTGGAGCTTGGCCTGGGCGACCTGCGTGTCCCCCATGCGGTAAGCGACCTGCGCCCACGACAGGAGCATCTCATCGAGGAACGGCGCGTCGGGGAAGTCGGAAAAGACCCGCTCGAGCAGGTCGGAGGCCTGTGAGAAGTCTTCGGTATCGACGTAATACTTCACGACCTCGTGCAGGGCTTTGGCGGCAAAGGCGCTCTCGGGGTAAGCCTGGTAGGTTGCCTTGTAGGCCGCGATCGCGCCGCCCATGGCGCGTTCCCTGGCGGTCTTGGTGTCAAGCCCACCGGCTGTCCACTTGCTGTTGTGTTCGTCTTCGTATTCCTTCTCGACCTGCTTCTGGAGCACTTCACCGATGCGGTACTGCGCCTCCGCCGCGGAGACGGGGTTCTGCAGCGCCAGCACACGCTTGTAGCTCGCCACGGCCTCGGCGTACTGGCCCTTCTCCGCCAAAGCCCTGCTCAGCGCCATGAGCGCCTGGTCGGCAAGAACCGACTGCGGGTAGAGCCTATTGAACGCCTCGCATGTCGCGGTGGCGGCGTCGAAGTCATCTTTGAGAATCTCACACTCCCACTTGAGTTGGAAGGCTTTCTGCAAGAGTTCGCTGTTGATCTTGTCGCGGTCGAGGATGATGTCGTCGACCTTTTTGAGGGCTTCGTCAGCGCGTTGAGCGGCGCGGTCTTCGAGGCCCATGTCTTTGTAGATCTCGCCCAGCCCCTTGAGGGCCTCGGCTTCGACGGCGTTCTTGCGGGCCTTGAGCACCGCCTCGAAGACGACGTATTGATCGGCCGTCACGCCGGCGTTGACCGAGCCGGAGACCTTGATGCGTGAACTGACGGTCCGGGGGTTGTCGCCGTAGATGTGCGTCTGATCGGTGTAGGTCACTTCCAGCTCATCGAGCTCGTCACACTGGAGCTGGTCATCGCCGGTGTTCGGGGCCTGGTCGCCAACGGGGGCGAGCTTGACCTTGCCGGTGAAGACGCCGGTGCGGATCGTGTCACCCTCGCCCTGCTCGGTGAGCTTGACGGTGACGGAGTCGCGTTCCTTCCAGACTTCTTTGTTCTCCGATTGGGCGTCGAAGATGTCGAGCACGTCTTTGCCCTGCTCCTCGGCGGCCTCGGCCGCGGCGACTTTGTAGAGTGAGCGGATGGTCACGTCGTATGTTTGTGCCGCGTTGGAGGTGTCGAGGTCGGCATCGCAGAGCACGATGGCTTGGGGCTGGCCGGGGAAGGCGAGGTAGGCGGGCGTCGAGAAATCGCCGAGGAAAAAGCCGATCGTGCCGGTGCTGACCGCGCGGACGGTGCCGGAGCGTTCGACGCCCTTTTGTCCGTCCTGTGTGCTGTCGTCGAGATAGGTCACGGTGAGCGTGTCACCGCCGACCATCTGGAGCACGCCGTCGTTGGGCTTGGGCGGACCGATCTCCGTCGGCGCGGAGGTCAGGGCCTCGCTGTCTTTGCCCGGGATGGGCACGCCGACGAGCACCTCGGTGTCGCCGCTGCTGACGGTGACCTTGGCCTTGACCTGCTGACCGAGCTTCCAGAGCACGGGGATATCGGCGTCGGCGATCTTGGCGTAGAAGCGCTGGCCGATCTCGATGCGGCCGACCTTTTCACCGGTGTCCTGCACCTCGGTGCCCACGAGCGAAAGCGCGTCGATGGCCTTGTTCCAGTTCTTGAGCTGGTAGTGGCTCATCCCGATGTAGAAGTACGCCTTGTTGGCCCAGTCGCTCTTCTGTGCGACCTCGGTGAGTCTGCGGAACATCGGGAACGCCGCGGCGAACTGGCCCGACTGGTAATACGAAAGCCCCGCGTTGAAGATGCTCTCGTGGTAAAGCTCGACCTCTTCGGGCGTCTGCGTCTGGCCGGGCGCGGGCGTGAGCAGGCGCGTGAGCAGGAGGAAGTGGCTCAGGGCGTCCTCATACTTGTGCTGTTCGAGGAAGTGTCGGCCCTCGGCCATGTGGGCGCGGTAGCCCAGGATGTTGCCCTGGTTGTCGCGGATGACGGTGTCGAGCATGGCCAGGCCGCGCTCGTACTGCTTGTATTGCATCAGCTCGATGGCCTTGTCGTAGAGCTGCTTGGCCTGCCGGTCGACTTCGAGTGCGACGCGCTCACGCGGGGCGTCTTCACCGCCGCTTTCGTCCTGGGCGTGCGCAAGGGGAATCAGGCAGAGCGATCCCAACACGGCAAGCACCGTCGATGCCCGGGTGAAGCGACGCATCCCGATCATTGTGCGATGAACCGAGGGGCCTGTGGGAAAGGTGCTGGCCATAGACGGGGCTTTCGTTGGGGGGATGCGTGAGTGGGTGGGTTACTCTTCCGCTTTGGATTCACCGCCAATAAGTTTAACGCCGTAGTTTTCCAGGCGTTCGTGCGCGGTGCTGGATTGGCCGCTCTTGGGGTAGCGACGCAGGACGAGTTGGAGTTGCTGGACCTCTTTGGCCTTGTCACCGCTGGAACGGTAGATGTCTGCTGCGCGGAGGCAGGCGGCGGCGGCGATGTCCCCGCCGAGCGATTCGAGTTCGCCGGCGAGTTGGATGGCGCTGGCGTAGTCCTTCATGGCGACGCGGCAATCGATGATGCGCCAACTCGATTCGGGTTGGCGGTTGTCTTTGCGGTAGAGCTTGATCGCCTCTTCGTATTGGCCCTGCCACTGCAGGAGTGTGGCGTGGGGCCAGACGAACTGCTGCGGGTTGTCCGAGACCTTGGTGAGCAGGGGCAACTCCGCGAGGGCTTTATTCTGGTAATCCGAATTGCGAAACGCCCTGCCGTAGTAGAAGTCAAAGCGTGTCCCGGCCGCGGCGGTTTTGTCTTTCATCTTCTCGACCGCGCGGAGGAACGCCTCTTCGCCCTCGAAGTCCACCACGACAAAGGCGTAGCGGCGCAGGGCCGCGTCGTCCATCTCCTGCGTGCGGACGGAATGCAGGACCACCAGCGCCTCGTCGGGCATCCGGACACGCTGACGCAGGAAATCGACCAGCGCAAGCTTCTGCTCGTTGTTCAAGCCGGCCACGAGGGGTTGACCGTATTTCTGATAAAACTCGGTCTTCAAGCCGGGGTAGGCCATGAAGTTCCCCAACCAGTCGCGGACACGATCAAGCGTGGCGGGCTTGAGCTCGAACTGCGCAAACATCCGTTTGCCCCAGGCCTGCACGTCCTTGTCATAGACCAGCCTGACGTTAAACCAATCCACGCGCAGGCTGTCGTTTTCCGTGAAGCGGTCGCCCATCTGCGCGTCCCAGTACCGGCAGACATCTTCGCGTTTTTTCTCTTCAACCTTCGCACCGAGGGCGACATTCAGAACGTGCCGCCAGTAGACCGGGTTTTCCTCGGGCTTGTCGATCCGCTGTTGCCAGCCGAACCCGCCGACTTCGTTGCAGAATGCCAGCAGCTTTTCCTGATTGGGTGAACGCACGACATAGTGATAGACCACGCTGTTTCGTGCGTCCTCGGCTGCGCGGGGGTTGCTCTGACGGAAGTTGACGGCGGTGCGCCACTGGTAAGACGCCGCCTCCTCGAAGTCGCCGCGCTTCTGCATCGCCTCGGCCAGCGCGGTCAGCGCCGAGCCCGAGTTGGCCTGCTGGACGTAGTCTTTGTCCTTGACCATCTTGGCCCAGACGGCCAGGCACTGGTCCTCGTTGCCGTTCTGGAGGTGGCACTGGCCGATGTAAAACAACGCCGCGGCGGCGTAGCGCACGTCGTTGGGGAAGTAGTCCACCACGTCCTGGTAGGCCTTGATCGCGGTGTTACGTTTGCCCTCCATGTGCAGGCAGCGGCCCATGCGCAAGAGCGCGTATGGCAGCGCCTTGCCGTGCGGGAACTCGGTCGAGTAAGCCTTGTAAGCGGCGTAGGCACCGCGGTAGTCATTCTTGATGTAGAGCTTGTCCGCGTCCCGCAGCGACACCGCCTCGAACGTGTCGAGCTTGGCGTAGGCCTCACCGGGATAGACCACCTCGTCGGCCAAGACCGAGAGTGAGAGCCACGGCGCGGCAAGCACCAGGAAGAGGATGATCGGAGTAAATCGTGGGATATTCAAGCTCGTCAAGGACACTTGGACCATGCTACAACGTCCGCAATAACGATTCATTGCACCCGGCAACCTATCATAGCCGTGGTCCCGTCGAACAAGCTCAAAGCTTTTTATCAGAGCAAGGCAAGCCGACGCAATATGAACAACCGCCCGACGCAAAATGCATATCGGGCGGACACGTCGCGTGGAGTTCAGGAGTGGACCGACCCGGCGGGACGGTCGAGAAGACTCTTCACTATGAAAGTGGGCGTGGTCGAGAGATCAGACTTCCGTTTTAGCTTCGCCCTGCTCTGGGGTGGGGGCCTCGGCTACGGGCTTGGGTTCGTTCTTTTCGATCGGGATGGTGATCCGAGTCCCGCACAGGCGACACCGCACGACCTTGCCGCGCGCGTTGCTGGGCACCGAGAGGATCGTCCGGCACTTGAGGTTCGGGCAGAGCAGTCTGACTGAGGTCGAGGTGGGCATGGTCTCTCCCGCACGAGGGTCTATTCAATGTCAGCGTCCCGCAACCAAGACACACGCGGGTGTATCGTCCCTGAGTTTTGTATCGTTCGTATTGAAGCCCCACTTGATCGCCGTGGTACGCATGGGTGAGAATCCGTGTTATCCGGACGTGTGATCTCTCGCCGACGCGCCGACCGGACGGGTACACTTGGATCGAATCGACCCGGCGGACCGATCCTAAACGGGTAACCGCTCGTAAACGACTCGCCGCAAAGCGACAGGGATTGGAGCTGGCAAGTGGCCTGGGAAGCGTGGTTCTGCATCGGGGTCGTGGTGCTCGTGTTTGTCGCGCTGGTGCGCAACCTCGCGGCACCGGATATCGTTTTCCTCGGCGCGATGGCGTTGATCGTGGCGGCCGCCGGGATCACGGGGTCCGACAAACTTCCCACCGCGGCGCAGGCGGTCGCGGGTTTCGGGCAGGAGGGGCTGCTCACCATCGCGGTGCTCTTCGTGGTGGTCAGCGGCATGACGCAGACCGGGGCGCTGGCGATGCTCGTCACGCCGATGCTGGGCAGGCCCAAGTCAGCGGTCGGTGCCCAGCTTCGCTTGATGTTCCCCGTGGCGCTCTTGAGCGCGTTCCTCAACAACACGCCGATCGTCGCGATGTTTCTGCCTGTGGTCAGCGACTGGGCAAGACGCACGGGCATCAGCGCTAGCAAACTCTTCATCCCGCTGAGCTTTGCCACCATCCTCGGCGGGACCTGCACGCTCATCGGCACAAGCACGAACCTTGTCGTCAACGACCTGATTGCCACGCAGGGACACCTGCCGGCGCTCGGACTTTTTGAAGTCGGGAAGATCGGCTTGCCCTGTGCCGTGGTCGGCTTGATTTATCTCCTGCTCCTGGGGCGCAAACTCCTGCCCGACCGCATGCCCGCGTTGAGCACAGACGGAGACACCCGGCGATACACCACACAGATGATCGTCGAGCCCGCGTCGCCGCTCGTGGGTCAGACCATCGAGAAAGCGGGTCTTCGTCACCTGCCCGGGCTTTATCTGGCTGAAATCGAGCGCGGCGAAGAAACCCTGGCCGCCGTCGCGCCGACGGTGCAGCTCCGGGCCAACGATCGCCTGGTATTCGTCGGTGTCGTCGAATCGGTCGTGGACCTGCAGAAAATCCGTGGCCTCGTGCCTGCGACGAACCAGGTGCGGAAACTCAACGCCCCGCGTGAGAGCCGATGCCTGATCGAAGCGGTGGTCTCCGACACCTGCCCGCTGGTGGAAAAGACCATCCGCGAGGGGCGGTTCCGCTCGGTGTACAACGCCGCGGTCATCGCTGTGGCACGCAACGGCCAGCGCATTGAGAAAAAAATCGGCGACATCATCCTCCACCCCGGCGACACGCTGCTGCTCGAAGCCCACCCCACCATCGCCGACCGCCTGCGCAACAGCCGGGACTTTTTCCTCGTCAGCAAAATCGAGGGCTCGACACCGCTGCGCCACAACAAGGCTTATCTTGCATTGGCCATCCTCGTCGGCATGGTCGTGCTGGCGGGCACGGGGGTCCTGAGCATGTTGGCCGCTGCGCTGCTGGCCGCGGTCGCCATGATTGCAACGCGCTGCTGCACCGGGGCCGAGGCCAGGCGTTCGGTCAGTTACACCGTGCTCGTCGTGATCGGGTCAGCCTACGCGCTGGGCAAGGCGCTCGACACCAGCGGTGCCGCCGACGCGATCGCGCGCAGCCTCGTCGGTTTGTCAGGCTCCAACCCGTGGGTGGCGCTGCTGCTGGTCTACCTCACCACGATGCTCTTTACGGAACTGATGACCAACACCGCCGCGGCCATCCTCGTCTTCCCCATCGCGGTGAGCACCGCGCACACCATCACGCTCGACGGACGCCCCGTGAGCCTCATGCCTTTTGCCATGTGCATCATGCTCGCGGCCTCCGCCGCCTTTGCCACGCCCATCGGCTACCAGACCAACCTCATGGTCTACGGCCCGGGCGGTTACAGGTTCACGGACTTCACCCGCATCGGCTTGCCGCTCAACCTCCTGCTCATGGCCGTCGCGGTAACACTGGCCCCGGTGATCTGGCCGTTCTAAAATGTAATGATGTCATCACGTCCATCGGGTCTGATTGCTCGGATTGTCTTTGCCATCCTGTGCGGATTGCCAGCGACATTGTTGGCTCCTCCGGCCGCGTGGTTGTTGTGCACATCAATCTTGCAGTTGCTTACCAGCTTCTGGAAGGCGGCGTGCATGGCGACACTTTCAGTAGCTGGCCTCACGGGTGTGGTCGCGGTGTGGACGTACATCATCCATGGCGCGCTGCCGGGCCGTAGTGGGATACAACAAGCATCCGCCCTGATTTTCGGTGCCCTGGTCATGGGTTTGGTTGGCTGGGTTCAGACGACAAACGGCCTGGAAAGTACCACGGTTGTATGGATCGAAGCGGGCGTATTTATCTGCGCGTGTCTGAGCGCGGTCATCGCGGCGGCACACATCCTCTTGCGGATAGCTTCATCCCATCCACATGGTGGGGAGATACAACAGAACGGATAAAGCAAACATCCCCGGAGGCGAACGGCATCAGTGCGCCGCGTGTGCGTGGTCATCGTGACTGTGCGCGTCGTCGTGATGGGAATCCGCTGGGTCGGGCGGGAGCGGGCCACGGATTTTCAGGGCCGGGATCCCCAGAACGACCGCGGCGACAAACAGGCCCGCGATCAAGGCAATCACCGTCGGGTAGAACGGCACGTCCCGATCCGTGGGCACCAGGGCTTTGGCGGCCAGCAGGTCTTCCGTGGCGTGCTCGGCGTGATCAGAGTGTTCAGCGTGATCGGTACTTTCACCGTGACCGGCTTCAACTTCGCCGTGGACATCGGCAGGCGTTGCGTGCGGTGTCTCGTGGGATGTCTCGGCGGCTTCATGGCTCACCGAGTCGGCAAGAGTCGTACGGTTCGACCACGCCGCCCCGCTCACCCAGCCCAGCGCCAGTGCCCCCATCACGCACAGCCATTTTGTGCTTCGTTTCATGGTGTCAGAGTATACCGGGCCAGCCCGCTTGCGTCATGGCGACTGGATCGGCGAGTGCGGAGGAGCCGACGGCGGCTGGGCGGGCACGAAATACGGCGTCGTCGCGGGTGGCGTAGAGTAGTGCGGCCCGTAGGACTGGGAACTGGCCGCCCACATCACCAGGCCAAATGTCAAACAACCCAGCACCATCATCGAGATCGGCAGGATCAGTACCGCAAAGCTCGCCCGCAAGCCGCTGACGCGCTGGGCTTCCTTGAGGATGCAGATCGTCGAGACGAGCGACCAGACCGGCAGGATCATCGTGGCCACGTTGCCCACGCAGGGGACGAACATCAAGATGATCGCCAAAGGCGCGAAGAGCTGCGGGCCTGTGCCGTAGAGGGCGCTGACCGCAGTGAGATTGAAGCCCCCTCGCTTGGGGCCGGTGATCGAGAGAAACAGGTGCGCCGCCCCACCCAGGACGACAGCGTAGATGAGCGGTCCAATCATCAGACCGACGCACATCATGACAAAGTAAAAGGCAAAGATGCCCAGCCCAGCCGCAACGACGAGCGGTGACTGACCGCTGCCGGGACCCTGTGATGCGTTGGAGCCGATCACGAAAAAAATGAGCATCAACAAACCGATCAACGCGGCGAACGCGAGCGTCTGGGGCACCTGGACCCAGACAGAAAACCAATACCCGTCGTTGAATCGCGTGGTCATGGCCAGGCGTTTACCGAAGGCACCGGGCTTGTTCATGCACAGCTTCACCGTGGCCCACAGGCTGCGGAACCGCCCGTTTCGCCGACGACTCTCCCACGGCACGCCCTCGGCGGGGACGGCCTCGGCCTTGTCCGGGTCCGATGCCAGCACGACGACAGGCATGTGGTCGATGTCCATCTCCCGACCGCACGCGTTGCACAACGCGGTCTGCGAATCCGACGGCGTATACAACTCGCCCTGCCCGCCGTGCAGGTGTTGGCAAAACGGACAGGCAAACGCCACGGTGCCCGGCTCAAAACGAAAGTCGTGCAGGTGAAACCCCGTCCCACATTCTGGGCAGGTCGGCTGCGTCAGGTTAAAGAGCGAATACCCGCAGGTCTGGCAGCGCATGGCAAGAAGATAACCCACACCGGATTGAACCGCCAAGACGCCGAGGTCGCCAAGATCGGCTAGAGGTGATGCTTATAATTGATCCCGATCTCCATCACGTGGACGACCGGGCTTGTAAGATCGATCCAAACCGATTCCCGCCTCGTTCTGTTCTTGGCGACCTCGGCGTCTTGGCGGTTGTTCCCCACCGCATTCTTGCAAACACGACCCTACGCTCCTATGCTGTGCCCCTCTGTCGAACAGGGTCTTTTCGCCATGGTTTACGCTCTCTATACCGCCTCAGTCATCGGGGCGATTGCGCTGTGGATGATGATGCCCCGGCGCGGCTACAACCCCCGCAAGATCGGCGCGATCCTCGGCGCGGCGACCCTCGGCGGAACCTGGCTGGTCCTCTCCCGTGAACTGCCCGGCGACCTGGGCATCTCCCGTGTCGCCTTTGGGTATAGCTACATCTTCTCCGCCATTGCCATCATCGCGGCGGTGCGCGTGATTACCCACAACCGTCCGGTCTATTCAGCCCTGTGGTTTGTGCTCGTCGTGCTCTCCTCGGCGGGGCTGTTCCTCACACTCGACGCCCAGTTCATGGCCCTGGCGATGGTGATTATTTATGGCGGGGCGATCCTGGTGACGTATGTGTTCGTCATCATGCTTGCGGCCCAGGCCGACGACCCCGAGGGCAAACAGGTGGTGACGGAGTACGACGCGGTAGCACGCGAGCCGGCCGGTGCGATCGCGGCGGGGTTCCTCCTGCTGGCGGTGCTGCTGGGCGTCTACTTCCAACCCGGATCGCTCGTGGCCAACCCCGACGCGGCAGCCCCCTCGGACGCCCAACTCATTGCCTCCACACTCACCGACCGACCCGCCAAAAAGATCGAAGACCGCCTCGGCGCCGACGCGACCGACCGCACGCAACACCTGGACAACATCGAACGCATCGGTCTGGACCTGTTCACCAGCCACCCCCTGGGCCTCGAACTGGCCGGCGTCATCCTCCTGGTCTCCCTCGTCGGAGCCGTGGTCATCGCAAGACAACGCGTGGAGAACGAACCGATTGTCCCTGATACACAACCATGAGTGACCTAAAAGACACTCTCGCGAAGCCGCGAAGTGCGCGAAGAAAGCAGGAACCTGAAAAATAATCACCGCTTCGCGTCCTTCGCGCCTTCGCGAGAAACTTCCTTCCCGCCCCTGTGATACAAAACGGATCGCCATGAACGACATCGCCCTAGCCCATTACCTGTTCACCGGCGCGGTGCTCTTTGCGCTGGGGATGGTCGGCTTTGTCACGAGGCGGAACATGATCCTGATGTTCCTCTGCACCGAGATGATGTTTCAGGGCGTCGTCGTCTCGCTCGTGGGCTTCTCAAGGCTGCACGGCAACGACACCGGGCAGACGTTCGTGATCTTCGTGCTCACCATCGCCGCGGCCGAGGCGGCTCTGGCCCTGGGCCTGGTCGTCCTCCTCTACCGACGCAAACGCACCCTCGACGCCGGCGCGTGGGCGGAGTTGAATGGCTGATGTCTGATGTCTGATGTCTGATGTTCAAACCATCAAACCAAAGAATCACACACAGCCCTCGGAAAACACTCATGACCGACCTTACATCAGACATCAGACATTAGACATCAGACATCCTCAACCATGTCCCTCCAACTTGCCAAACTCATCCCCTGGCTCCCCGCTCTCTCGGCGGTGGTCTGTGGGATTTGCTGTATCAAACGCCCGCTCCGTAAGCTCGCGGCCCCGGTGTGCGTCCTGAGTATCCTCGCGGGGTTTGTCATCACGCTCGGTATCCAGAGCCACGTCACCGGACACCACGAGGGCGGCGCGGTCGGGCAGACGGTGACGCTGTTTGAGTGGGTCCACGCCGGCTCGTTCCACGTGGACATGGCCTATTACCTCGACCCGCTGACCATCGTGATGCTCTTTGTCGTTACGGGCATCGGCACGCTCGTTGCGCTCTACGCCTCGGGCTACATGGCCGGCGACCGCGGGTACGCACGCTTTTTTGCCTACGTGAGCATCTTCATCTTTGCGATGACCACGCTCGTGCTGGCGGACAACCTCGTGCTGCTCTACCTGGGGTGGGAGGGCGTGGGGCTGTGTTCTTACCTGCTCATCGGGTTCTATTATCAAAAGCCCTCCGCCGTCGCCGCCGCGAAAAAAGCCTTCATCGTCAACCGCATCGGCGACCTGGGTTTTGCCCTGGGCATCTTCCTGACCTTCCACCACTTCGGGCAGGTCACTTACACCGACATCTTCAACGCCGCGGCCCTCTACCACGCCCACGGCGTCGAGGTCCCCTGGACCGTGCAACTGATCCCCTACCTGCTCATGCTCGGGGCGTTCGGCAAGAGTGCCCAGATCCCCCTCTACGTCTGGCTGCCCGACGCGATGGAGGGTCCGACGCCCGTTTCCGCGCTCATCCACGCCGCCACCATGGTTACCGCTGGCGTCTACATGATCGCACGCCTCACGCCGCTCTTCATGCTCTCGCCCGGTGCGCTCGAACTCGTTGCGATCGTCGGCTGCGTCACCGCGCTATTTGCAGGCACCATCGCGTTGTGCCAGTACGACATCAAGCGCATCTACGCCTACTCGACCATCTCGCAACTGGGTTACATGTTCCTGGGTGTCGGGGTGCTCTGCACCAGCGGCGCGGTGTTCCACCTCTTCACGCACGCCTTTTTCAAAGCGCTCCTGTTCCTCACGGCCGGTTCGGTGATGCACGCACTCGCGGGGCAACTCGACCTTAGAAAGATGTCGGGCTTGCGCCGCAAGATGCCGGTCACCTGCTGGCTCATGTTCGCGGGCTGTCTGGCTTTGGCGGGCTTCCCCTTTACCGCGGGCTTCTACTCCAAGGACGAAATCCTTGCCGCGGTGATGGAAAAAGGCCTCACCGAACACTCGGCCCTCTACATCACCCTCGCGGTGCTCGGACTCTTCACGGCGTTCCTCACCGCCTTCTACACCTTCCGGCTCTGGTTCCGGGTCTTCATGGGGCCGGAGAAGTACGAGATGGGTGAGGAACATCACTCGGACGAAGATTCGCACACAACCCAAGACGCTGCGCACGGATCAACTTCCGGGGGAATCGAAGTCGCCCACCACCACGAGCCGCACGAGATGCCGTTGTTCCCGATGAACCTGCCGCTTGTTGTGCTTGCGGCCGGGGCGCTGCTGGCGGGCGTGCTCGGGCACCGCTGGATGGCGCACATGATCGGCTCGTCGAGCGCGGCCGTCGTCTCGCAGGTAGCCGAGCACGGCGAAGCGGCCACCGAAACCACCCATCACCTGACCCTTCTCCCGGGGGTCGATTTGCATACGTCGATGATGATTATTTCGAGCGTGATTGCGGTCCTGGGCATCGTGCTCGCAGCCTACTACCACTGGCTCAACCGCCCCGCCGCCGACCGGCTGGCCTCGCAGTTCAAGGGCCTGGTCACGCTGCTGGCCAACAAGTATTACATCGACGAGATCAACGACGCGGTGATCGTGAAACCGCTCAACCTACTGGGGCAGGTGTTCTTCGCTGTCGACCAGCTCATCGTGATGGGCCTCGTGCAGTTCGTGGGCTTTGTCCCCCGCGCACTGGGCCTGAGCATCCAACCGACCCAGCAAGGCAAACTGCAGGGTTACGGCTTAGGCATGGCCGCCGGCGCGGCGATCATCGCCCTGCTCGTCGTCATGGCGATGCATTAGGAGTATTCACCACAGAGGACACAGAGACAAGACAGGAGATTGATCCGCAGATGACGCAGATGACGCAGATTTCCAAGGCAGATAAGAACAGAGTCTTGAAGCTGAGTTTGCCCTTACGTCACCTATGACCCACATGCATTTATTGTTTTTGTTTCTGGTTCGGAATCTGCGTAATCTGCGAAATCTGCGGATCACTGCCCCGGCTCATGCAAAAAACTATCTGCGTTCATCTGCGTTCATCTGCGTTCATCTGCGGCTAAAATCTGCGGCTAAAACATGATCGAAACCTACTCCATCCCGGTCCTCCTGCTCGCGCCGTTGCTTGGCGGGTTTGGCGTGGCCATGCTGCCCAAGGGCAACCCCGGCGCGGTCCGAACGGCGGCGGCGTTCTGGTCGCTGCTCACATTTGTGGTCTCGGTGATCGCCGCGGTTTCGTTCGATTGGTCCAAACCCGCTGACTTCCAGCTCACAGGCATGATGCCCTGGATCAGCGAGTTCGGGCTTTCGTTCACCTACGGCGTCGACTCGATCTCGCTCTGGCTCGTGCTGCTCTCGACGTTCCTGACGCCCATCGTCATCTTCGGGTCGTTCAAGGCCCTGTCGCCGGAGCTTCAAGGACGCACGAAAGAGTTTTTCGTCTGGCTGCTGCTGCTCGAATCGGCGATGGTCGGCACGTTCGTGGCACGCGACATCCTTTTCTTCTACCTGTGCTTCGAGTTCACACTCGTCCCACTCTACTTCCTCATCGGGGTGTTCGGCTCCTACCAGCGCCTCTACGCCGCCAAGGTCTTTTTCCTCTACACCTTCACCGGGTCGATGCTCACCTTTGCGGCGCTGCTCTATGTCGCTCAGGTCCACGCGGCGTCGCACGGCGGGGTGTGGAGCTTTGCCATCGACGACCTCTACACCGCGGCGCGTTCACTCGACGCCCCCACTCAAGGCTGGATCCTTGCGGCGCTGCTGGCGGGATTCGCGGTGAAAGTCCCGCTCTTCCCCGTTCACACCTGGCTGCCCCTGGCCCACACCGAGGCCCCCACCGCAGGCTCCGTCATCCTCGCCGGCGTGCTGCTCAAGCTCGGGACCTACGGCCTGCTGCGACTGGCGATCCCCATGTGCCCCGAAGCCGTCGTCTCCTTTGCCCCGACGATCGGCGTCCTCGCGGTCATCGGCATCCTCTACACCGCATTGATCTGCTGGGTCCAGAAGGACATCAAGAAACTCATCGCTTACTCGTCCGTATCGCACCTGGGCTTTTGCGTGCTGGGGATGTTCGCGCTCAACCTCATCGGCGGCGGCGGGTCGGTGATGTACATGATTAACCACGGACTGTCGACCGGGGCGCTGTTCCTGTGCGTCGGCATGATCTACGAACGCTTCCACACGCGCGAGATGGCACAGATGTCGGGCCTGGGCCGCGCGATGCCGGTCTGGGCGACTTTCATGGTGTTCTTCTGCCTGGCAAGTGTGGGCCTGCCGGGGCTGAACGGGTTTGTCGGCGAGTTCCTGACGCTGCTGGGCGCGTTTGTCTCGCAGGACCTGCTCGGCTGGCACTACGCACTGGCCGCCGGCGTCGGCATGATCTTCGGGGCGATCTATATCCTCTACATGGTCGGCCGCGTGGTCATGGGGCCGACAAAAATACCCTCGCTCGATCATGACGCCGGCGATGAGCACGGGCACCACACTGTCAAAGACCTGACCGCCCGTGAGATCGCGGTGCTCGTGCCGCTGGCCATCGGGTGCCTGGTGTTGGGACTCTATCCCAAGCCGATCCTCTCGACGCTGGATGAACCGATCCGCCTGCTCATCGACCCGGCGCGAGGCGCGCTGGCGGCAAGGCATGGCGATGAAACCCCACGATTGACGCTTGTGACGGACGAACATGTCGCGTCTGCCCCGAGCTTTGCGACCGGAGACGTGCAATGAGTGTGATGGCCGACAAACTCGCGGGGGTCTGGCCCGAGATCACGCTGGGCCTCGGGGCTTGCGTCTGTATGGCGCTGGGATTGGCCAAAGCCTCATCGACACGCAAACTCACCTCGTGGGTCGCGGGTCTGTTCCTGCTGCTCTCGGGCGTGCTGGCCATTGCCGGGCCGCAGCCGACCTCGGGCCTGATCCTCCCGCCTCAGATGGTGCTCTACGTCAAGCTCGCGGTCGTCGCGGTGGGCGTGGTGCTCTTGCTTGTCGCGGCGCAGTTGCCCTCTTCGTGGCGCGCCACGCACAGAGCCGAGGAGGGAATCGAACCGTTCGACCCGGCCAACGTGATGCGCGGCGAGTTCTTTGCCTTCTTCCTCTTCTCACTGGCGGGCGTGATGCTCACGACGACCGCCAACGACCTGGTCTGGCTCTTCCTGTCGCTGGAACTGGTGAGCCTGCCGACGTATGTCATGGTGGCCACCTCGCAGGACCGCATCCGGGCGCAGGAGTCGGCTGTCAAATACTTCTTCCTCGGTGCCCTGGCGGTCGCGGTGTTCCTCTACGGCTTTACGCTCATCTACGGCGCCACGGGCTTCACGGACCTCTCGCGTGTGCAATCCGCCGCGGCCACCACAACCTCACCGCTCTTAACCCTCGGAATCGTCCTGGCCATCGTCGGCATCTCCTTCAAGATCGCCGCGGTGCCCATGCATTTTTACACGGCTGATGTGTATCAAGGTGCCGCCACACCGGTGACGGCCTTCCTCGCGTTCGTGCCCAAGACCGCGGGCTTCGTGGCGATCATCATCCTGCTCTCGATGCTTCCCCAGTGGCCCACGCACGGGCCGATCATGTGGCTCCTGTGGATCATGGCGGCGCTGACGATGACCGTCGGCAACGTCATGGGCCTATTGCAGACGAGCGTCAAACGCACGCTGGCGTACAGCTCGATCGCGCACTCGGGCTACCTGCTCGTAGGATTGCTCGCCGGTCCGGCGCTGCTCACTTCCGGGGGCGGGGGCAGTGGTGCGATCGGCAACGGTATCGCGGCAGTGCTCTTTTACCTCGTCGCCTACGCCCTCTCGACCATCGGTGCGTTTGCCGTGCTCGGTTGCGTGCAGGTCGACGGCCACGAAGCAGACAGCTTCGACGATATCTCGGGCCTGTCCACGAAACACCCCGGCCTCGCCGCGGTGATGCTCGTGTGTGTGCTCTCGCTCGTGGGCTTGCCGCCGCTGCTGGGTTTTATCGGGAAGATTTATCTCTTCGGCTCGGCCATGGCGCACCGCGGCGAGAACCCGGCTTTCGTCTGGCTCGTGGTCGTCGCCGTGCTCAACAGCGCCGTCTCGGCGGTCTATTACCTGCGCATCATCGGCGCGTGTTACTTCGGCAAGCCCAGCGGACGCACCGAGCCGCAGCACTGCCCGTCCAGACGCATCGCGGCGCTGGTCTGTGGCATCGCGGTTGTGGTCATGGGTGTGGCGGGCAACCGCCTCGTCACGCTCGCACGAGAGTCCTCGCAACTTGCCCAGCCCTCGCAACAGACGCCCGCCAAGGTCGTGTCGGACGAACTCCCGACCGACATCCACGGCGGGTGAATATCACGCCAGCAATTTTTCAACCAATCCCAACAAAGGCGCCGGGTCGGCAAGGTCCCGGACGGCGTAGTCCGCGCCGCCGGCGAGGAGGTCGTCAACGCCCACCGGGCCCGTGGCGACGGTGAAGGCAACGCAGCCGTGGGCTTTGGCACAATCGATGTCGCGCTGGGTGTCACCGATGACGATGACGTGTGTGGGCGGGATGGGCTGGCCGAAGGCTATGTGATACTTCTTCATCGCCAGTTCGACGAGCGACTCGCGCGTGGGGCCTTCGTCGCCCAGAGCCGTCAAGGAAAACTTCCGGGGGTCGAGACCGACGGCGGTGAGCTTGACGGGGACGGCGGCGGTGTAGTTGCCGGTGAGCATGCCCAGCACGATGTCGCCCTTGTGTGTGGCGCGTTCGTAGAGGGTGTCGACGATCTCGATGACCCCCGGCAGTGCGTAGGCGGTACCGGGCGTCGTGTGCAGCTCGTGGGCAAGCAACTCGATGTAGCGGTCACGGAAGCGTTCGTGGTGCTGATGCGCATCGGCTAGAGCGTTGACAGCGGCGGCGCGGGCAAAGATGTGGGGGTCGAGGTGGCCCGCGGTCGGGACATTGCCCCACTGCCAATCCGGCCCGAAGAGGTCCTTTGCGGCCAGTTGCATGGACCGCACCCCGGCCCCTTTGGTCAGGAGCAGCGTGCCATCGATGTCAAAAAGCAAAAGGACGCGTTTCATGCGGGGGATCATAGCACGCGGGCGGTCAATCCCACGGCCAGTCGAAGTAGCGTTATACTGTTCGGCTCGATTAACCCCAGCCCGGAGCCGACAGGATGCTTAGGTTTTTCCGCCAATACGTGATGAACCAGTGGACGCTCGTGATCGGCGGGTGCATCCTGATGGTGGTGTTTCTCCTGCCGTCGGCCTGCCTGAATTCGGCGCAGCGCGACATGACGGTGGGCCACCTGAATGGTTCGACGATCAAGTCCAGCGACCTGAGCGCCGCCGAGTCGGAGGTCCGCGTGTGCTCTGCGGTCTTCCCGCTGCTGGGTGTGCGGGCGATCCTCACGCCGGGCAACATGGACGTGCGCGAGTTCACGCCGCTGCAGTGGGTGCTCATGCTCAAGGACGCACAGGCCCAGGGCCTCTCGGCGAGCGAAGCGGAAGTGACCGACCTCCTTCGCGGGCTGGGTGTCAATGAAGAGCGCCTGAACGTCATTGCCAACAGCCTGCGGACCTCGAAGAAGTATGTGATCGACTCGCTTCGCAAACGCGCGACGATCCAGCGTTACATGGCCGCCAGCAGCGGGCTGCGAGAGGTATCCGCCGCGGACTGGGCCGGCATGCTCCTGACCGCGGCGCAGGCGAGGATGATGCGTCGGGGCGACCTGGAGCTGGGCCTGCTCGACATGTCGACGGGCTCGGTCCGGATGAGCGAACCGATCACGGAGAGTTTTCTCCAGGACACGTTTGCCACGGTCCGGGTGTCGATGGTGCCGGTGACGCCCAAGGCCTATATGGACAAGGTCGAAGAGCCCTCCGAAGAGTCGATGAAAAAACTCTTCGAGGAGTACAAAGACAAACTCATCGGCCAGAGCGAGCCGTACGGCTTTGGGTACCGCTATCCGGACCGTGTGAAGGTCGAGTACCTCACGATCGACCGCGACAAGGTGGCCGCGACGGTCAAGGTCGACGAGGCCGAGGCGCTCAAGTATTACGACGAAAACCCCTCCCGCTATGCGCCGCGAGCCGAGAATGAAAACGCCCCACCGCTGCCCCCGCCGGCTTACCTGACGGTGCGTGACGCGGTCTACAAAGACCTCAAGAGCCAGAAGACCGACGACCTGTCGTTGGAGATCGCACGCTACGCCCGGGGCCTGATGATCGACGACGCGCGGGGCCAGCCGATGGACGGCGGGTACCGCGACATCCCCGCCGAATGGAAACCCATTGCCCTGACCGACGTTGCCCAGAAAGTGCAGCAGAAATACGGCGTGCTGCCGTCCGTGGTGCGTGAGGACTCGGTGTGGATGGACAGCGACGCCTTAGCAGCGCTGCCGGGCATCGGCGGGACGCTGATCTCCGAAGCCGATCAGATCGTGCGGTTTGCCGACTACGCCATGAGCGTGCGGGAGATCGCGGACGAGTCGGGCGATTACGCCTTCCTGCGTTTCCAGACCCGCCTGCCGAGCGAGACGATGCGCGATTACCCCGGCAATCTTTACCTCTTCCGGGTCATCGATGCGCAGCGTTCGCACGTGCCCCAGAGCATGGACGAAGTGGCCACACAGGTCCGTTACGACGCACGCCGGATCGAGGCTTACAAGTTGATAGAGAGCGAGCGTGCAAGCTGGGCCGCCCGCATGAGTGACCAGGCCATCGATGAAGTCGCCACCGCGGCCCAGGCCACGGTCGTCACGCCGGCCCCCTTCCCCCGCCGCGTCCCCGAGCGCAGCCTCCAGCCACCGATGGTGCGAGACGTGGGCCGAAACGCCGGGTTCGTTGACGCGGTCTTTAAGGTAGCCCAGGACCTTGCCGCCAAAGGCCCGGTGGCCACCGCGCCGCAGGCCGATCGCACACTGAGCGTGCTGGTGCCTGAAAAGCTGACGCTCTTCCTGGTCCGCATCGATGGCTACGACCCGATGACGCGGAAGGATTTCGAGAAGCGGGCCACTCAGGCAGACACGCCGTTTGTTCTCAAACAGTTGCTCCTGGACCGCACCGCGGACGGGGCGGGCGACCCCTTCTCGGAAGAGAGCCTGGCCACCCGCGTGGGTTACATCCGTTCGGGTGAAAAAAGCAAAGCCGACAATTGACCCGCCCTGCGGACCGCCAACCCCGACCGTTTTACCAGGACATCAAGCCCTTGTGGAATTCACGCACCCGTGCCTTGCACAACCCGGCGTTGCATGACATGCTCAAAGCACCGGGCCGGTAGCTCAGTGGTCAGAGCAGGCGACTCATAATCGTCAGCGCGTGGGTTCGAACCCCACCCGGCCCATATAACATGTTGTTAGATTGTGACAGGACCGTCTCCCGACAGGGGGCCGGGGGTGCTGCGAAACCGGGGAGTGATATTCAATGTGAACGGTTCAGCGGCTTGCCCGCCTTTGCTGCCGTCTGGCGCGTAACTCCAGCCACGCGGGCATGATGGTGTAACAGGCGAGCAGGGTCAGGCCGATGCCGACGGTGAGGACAAAACCTAAACTGAAAATACCGCGGTGCCGAGCGAGCATCATCGCGCCGAAGCCGATCATCGAGGTGTAAGAGGTCACGGTGATGCCCTTGCCGGTGCCCGCGGTGAGTCCGAGCGGTCTCGTGGTCGGGTCCTGTCGGTATCGGTGGATCACGTGCACGCCCGCATCGACGCCGATGCCGAACATCAAGGGCAGCACGATGATGTTGGCTGGGTTGATCTTCATGCCGCAGAGGTACATGACGCCGAACGTCGCGGCGAATCCGACCGCCACGGGCGCGAGGGCAAGCAGCGCATCGTCGAGCCTGCGGAAGTCGAGGTAGACGAGGATGAAGACGACGAGCAAGGCCCACAGGCCGGCCTTCTGGTAGGAACTCTTGATAAGGTAGCCCGAGCGGTAGTACTGGACGATGACGCCGGTCACTTCGGGGTCGATGGTTTCGAGTTGGCGGATGAACCGTGGGAGGAAATAGGGGCTCAGCGGCGACTTGATCGAGCCGTCATCGGGCAGCTTGGGCACGGCTTCGACGACGAACTGGCCCTTGGTGTTGCGGTAGGGTTCGAGCAGTTCCCCGGGCAGGTCGTCGGGCGAGAGGGGCGTGGTATCAAAGGCCTGTGCGATCCATCGTCGCCAGTGGTCGTATTGACGCTGGAGGTTTTCGAGGCGCTGAGATCGGGTTGCGTCATCGAATCCACTGAGTGTTGTAAGGATGTCCCGGATGGTCTGGCCGACTTTCTTGACGCTTGGGCGGAGTTCTTCGGGTGTCTGTGCCGCAAAGGAAACGATGAGCGACTGCATGAGCGTGAGCTGTTGCACGAGTTGCCCCGGCGGCTCGTGGATCGGTTGATCAAGCTTCGCCAGGTCCGCCGACAATTTCTGACGGATCGCTTCGATCATCTCCACCTTCTGCAGATCGTCTTCGGGGAAGAGCAGGCCGATGCCCTGCACCGAGCCGACCGTCGGCAGCTTGCGAAAAGCCTCGGTGCGCTCTTTTGCGGTCTTCATGTCGGGCACGATGCTCACTGCGGTGTAGATCGATTGGCCGCCCTCACTGATGCGCTCTTGCCACGCAACGCTGTCGATGCCCGTGGGCAGGAGCGACTCGAGGTTGTAGTCAAAGTGCATTCGGCTGATTGCGCCGAGGGATGCAAACATGACCACGATCGCGACGCTCACGGTGATGACCGGTCGCTTGATGAACGGCGTGATCCACTGTTCCTCGAAGAAGTGGAACCGCCGGTTCTCCATCGGCTTGAAGTGCGCGTGGCCGGGCTTGAATAGGCGCAGCATCGCGGGGAAGACGGTGAACATGGCGACCAGACAGAGCAGGATACCGACGGAGGCGATGTGGCCCATCTCGGCAACACCGGTGAATTCGGTGAAGACCGTGGTGAAAAACGCGGCGGCGGTGGTGACGGCACCGGTCACGATGCCCGGGCCGACGGTGGAGAAGGTCTCGCTCATCGCGGCGGCGAATCCCTCTTCGTCGTCCGGGTGGCGGTGCCGGATCAACTCGAAGTTGGACGCGAGGTGTACGCCGTAGGCAATGCCCAGCCCCAGGAGCATGACGGTGAAGAAGACACTGAGGACCTGGAGGTGGCCGATGAAGAGGAAGAGATACCCGAAGCTCCACGCAACGCCAAAGAGCAGCGAGCCGATGGCCAGCAGCGGCGTGCGGACGCTGTGAAACGCCGCGATGAGCAAGACAGCAATGAGCCCCAGCGCGACGACCGAGGCCAATGTGCTGTCGCTCTGAACAGCTTGCGTCTCATCGTTTTCGATGACCTCGATCCCGGTCAAGCCGGCTTGCACGGTCGGGTATTTCGCTGCGGAGTTGTGGATGACCGAGCGGATGGTCTTGATCGAGTCGCTCAGGGCCGAGAGCGTGTTGCCGTCACGCTGCGGGGTGACGCGCATGAAATACAAGCGGTTGTTGTCGCTGGTGAGATACTCCCACGGCTGGACGCCCGCGGAAGATGTGTCGAGGCTCAGTTCCTCGAAGTGGTGGCCCTCGGGCGAGGGATCGGAGATCGTTTGGCCGATGGCCCTGAGCAGCGCGTTGAGCTGGTCGATACCCGCGCCGGCCTGGGCGGGTGTGACATCCTGATTTTGTGACGCGAGCATCTGACGCACGGTCTCGCCCACCAGCGCCGCCGGCGTCGGGCTGCGCAGCACTGGCGCGGAGGATTCGAGTTCCGACAGGCGTGCCTTGAAGTCCTCCATCTTGAGCAGTCGCATCGCGTGGGGGCTGGCGCGACTGACGTGGAAGCGCCAGATCACCCGTGAAACCGTGTCCGTGTGGGATTGCAGGGCCACGCCCAGTTCGTCCGCCAGTTCACGCGCAGCCTTGGTGTCGGGGTGCTCACCCGCGTCGATCACGACGGTCAGGTCATACGTCCCCGCGAAGCTGTGCGTCCAGTGGATGAACCGTTTGTTCCAATCGAGCTTGTCGGAGAGCAAGGCGTTGCGGTCGGATTGGAAGTGCCATTTGCCGACGGTGATCGCGATGGATGCTGCGACGAGGGCACCGGTCAGAAAAAGCACCCACCCGGGGCGTTTGGCCAGAAGGTGTGGCCAAACCCGGAGACAGCGGTTACGGATGCGATCAAACATGGGTGGAAGATCGTAATGCTCCAGGCTGTCACCGGCAATCCCAGACCCAGTTCACGAAGGGGGACCTGTCGGATATACCCGGTGATTCCCGGGGATGGCGCGCTTCCGGGGGCGCGCTTCCGGGGGCGTACTTCCGGGGGGGCACACTTCCGGTGGGTGCAACTTTACCGGGGTGAGGCGGTAGGATGCATTGTGACGATGGTGCAAGCCGACGAAGCCCGTGATGTCATTGGCGGGGAGGCCATCCCGACCGACGGTGAGCTTGCGCGCCGCGTTGCACGGGGCGACCGTGAGGCGGCCGGCCAACTCGTCGATCGCCACCAGGTCGCGGTGCGCTCTTTTCTCCTGCGTATCACGCACCGTCACGACCTTGCGGACGACCTGGCGCAGGAGACGTTTGTCCGCCTGCTCCAGCACGCCGGCCGGTATGACGAAGCCTACCCCATGCGGACCTGGCTCTTCACCATCGCGCGTCGCCTCTATCTCAACCGTGCTGCGCTGGCCGACGAAAAAGCCTCGCGTATGGGCGGCCATGCCCCGGAGCACTCGGGATTGAATTCACCCCGCCGTGCGGACGGTGACGACCCCGCGCAGCTCGTGGCAAAACACGATGAACGGTCCCGGTTGCGTAGCGTTCTGCAACACGCGATCAACCAACTCACCGACGCGCAGCGCTGGGCGGTCGCCCTCTTTCATCAGCAGGGCCTCTCACTCACCCAGACCGCCAAGGTCATGTCGATGCCCGAGGGCACGGTCAAGAGCCACCTGCACCGCGCAAGGCTCGCGCTGCGTAACTCACTCACGGGGCAGATCGAGGACACAACACCATGAACGACTCCACCCCCCCCACCGACGACCAGATCGACGCGCTTCTCAACGACACAAACCTTCAAATGCCCGACGTGTCCCATGACCAGGCCTTCACCGGCCGCGTGCTTGGTGCGTGGGACGCCGCACGGGTTGCGCAACACCACGCCCAGGCCCGACGGATGCGGTTCCCCGTCGCCATCGGTCTCACGCTCGCGGCCGCCATCGCCTGCGCGGTGCTTGTGAGCCTGTGGGGCAGCCTCTTCAACAATACCACGGCGACGCCCGACGAGCGTGCCCGGGCCGGCGGGCTTTTTGTTTCCGAGGTTTCCAGTGTCGCGCTGCAACCCCAGCGCCTGGTCAACCGTATCCCACTGGGCGTGCCCGATTGGAACCCCCAAACCCTCGTGGATGCCCTCGGTCTCTCGCTGCCAGACCCGGATCATTACTTCAACACCCAACCTCAACCCCAGACCCCCGCAACGCCCGACAACCCGAAAGACATGACCGTGCTCTGAATAACGCCTCGCACACGCATACTAACACCTTGTGAGTCACACCATGAAAGCCCAACGCCTGATCCCATCCCTCATCACCGGTCTTCTTCTGTTTGCCGCCTGCACGCTTGCCGTGCCCCAAGCCCGCGCTCAGGAGGCCGCCACGCTCGCACCCGCCGACGCCGCCGTCTTCATCGAGTTCGACAACCTTGCCCGGTGGCGCGCCGACTTCAAGGACGACGAACTGGCCGACTATCTCCGTGCCCACTCCCCGTTGAACCGACCGCCCGAGGTCTGGCTCATGATCCAGGCCGCCATGGGCATGACCGGCGATCAGATCATCGATACCTACTTCGGCCAAACCGTCGCGCTTGTTGCCAAGGAGACCGGCGACCACAAGCCCGGCGTCATCTTCACGCGCGTCTCGCCCGAGAACGCCAGACTCGTCCAGACTCGCTTCGAGCTGCGCGAGGTCGGGAAGGTCGGACGATTCAACACCTTCATCACCCCCGACGGCAAGGGGCGCTTCGGTTTCGACGACAAGTGGATGGCATTTGCCGGCGACGAGCACGCCGAGTATTTCAACACCGTCCTCGGACAGGCGGGCACGGGGCCTTCACTGGCCAAGGACAAAGACTTCCGGGTGTGGATCGGACGCTTGCCCAAAGAGCGAGACGCGGTGCTCTTTGCCCGTGATCTGGCCAAAAATGAAGTCCACACCCTGGCCCTCCAGCGCCACAACAAAGACCTGACCCTTCATTACGCGGGCACCTCGGACAAGGGCGTCGAGATGCTCTCCAACCTCGGCAACGCCGGCACTCTCGACTTCGGCCCACTCCCGCCGACCACCATCGCCGTCGCCTCGCTCAACCTCAAGCCCGTCCACCCAAAGAACACCGCCTTCCTCAACCGCCTGCTCGCGCCGCAGACCTTTGAACAGGACATCGCACCCAAGCTCGACGCGCCGGTCGTGATGTTCCTCGGCCAAACTCCCTCCGACCGCTTCGAAAACAAGCCCGGCTTCTCCGTCCCCGCGATGGGTATGGCAATCAAACTCAAAGACAAAAGCGTCGCAGCCGACCTCGACCGCGCGCTCAATGGGATGGTCCTGATTGCCAACGTCGCCAGTGCCAAGTGGCAGACCGACCCGATCGAACTCACCTCGCAAAACTACAAAGACCACCGCTTTGCCGTCGCGTCGGTTGGGCATGTGCTGGCGCAGCGCACCGGCCACAACGAACTCGAACCCCTCAAGCTCGCCTATGGCCGCGTCGGCGACTGGTACCTCGTCACCACCGAAGCGCACTTTTTCACACAGTGCCTCGACGCCAATGACACCGGCAAGACCCTGGACAAGAGCGACGCGGTCCGCCACATGGGCCTCAACGCTTCGCCGGCCGGACCCGTCGGCGTGGCGATCCTCCGCCCGCAACTTTTAGCTGACCACATGCAGACCTGGATCGACCACTGGAAACAGGCCCGCCCCGAACTCTTTGCCCAGGCCGTCGCCGGCGAGGGCCTCATGACCCCCGCCGCCCGACTGATGCACAACGCCCCCATCGCCGTGGGCATGATGAAACATCTCGACGCCGTCACACTGCAAATGACCCACGACGGCGGGGTCGTCCAAGGCCGACTGGAGATCAAACGCAAGGCGGATTAACCGCCAAGACACCAAGAACGCCAAGACAGACGCGGAGAATTGAACAGTCACGCTCCGTGCTTTGTGCCAGAAGCGCAGCGCCCCGTCAGCTCCGTCATGCTCTTGGGCGGGAATAAAGTCAAGCACAGCCATCAAGTTTCAAACGGTGCGGTTAATCATTCCCCTTGCTTACTTACGCAACGCTTGGCGTTCCCTCTTGGCGTCCTTGGCGTCTTGGCGGTTGATGCTCACCCCACATCGATCAGCCCCAGCACGTCGCCGTACTGCTGCATGAGTACCTTGCGAAGCGCAACGTGTTCGGGCCTCTGCAACTGCGGGTCGGCTTCGACCATCTCCCCCGCGTCCCGTCTGGCCATCGTGAACAGGTCGATGTCATCGGGGATGCGTGCCACACGCAACGGCGGCATCCCCGACTGGCGCGTGCCGAAGAAATCCCCCATACCGCGGATTGCCAGGTCCTCTTCCGCAATCGCAAACCCGTCCGTGGTGGCGGCAATGGCCTTCATGCGACGCTGCGCATCATCCGTGGTGGGCGAAGCGATAAACACACACAGGCTCTTGCGCCCGTGATCGCCGCGGCCGATGCGCCCCCGGAGCTGGTGCAACTGCGATAGCCCGAAGCGCTCGGCGTGCTCGACGACCATCAACGTCGCGTTGGGCACGTCGACGCCGACCTCGATCACCGTCGTGGCCACAAGGACCTTGACCTCACCCCGCCGGAAGCGGTCCATCACGTGGGCACGCGTCTCGGGCTTGAGTCGGCCGTGGACGGTGGCGATACGGACACCTTTGAAATACCGCTCGCCGAGCAGCTTCGCGTGTTCGTTGACGCTCTTGAGCTGCTTGGCGCTGTCGCTGTCGGGCGCGGGAGAAGAGGGGTCGATCGCGGGCACGACGACATACAACTGTTCGCCCTTCTCGACCCGTTGCGCAAGATAACCATACACCTTGTCACACCCTTCCGGGGGCACGACGCGCGTCGTGATCGGTGTCCGTCCGGGGGGCAGGCCCTTGATGGTCGAGACATCGAGGTCGCCAAAGAGCGTCAGGCTCAGTGTGCGCGGGATCGGCGTCGCGGTCATGACGAGGTAGTGAGGTGACGGCTTGCGGCCGTCCTGCTCCGTGCCCCGGCCCATGCGTGACCGGAAGGCTGCACGCTGCAAGACGCCAAAGCGGTGCTGTTCATCCACCACGACCACGCCCAGGTCCGCAAAACGAACCGACTCGGTAAGCAGCGCCTGCGTCCCCACGATGATCTCCACGCTACTCGATGCGATCTGCTCGAGTAATGCCTGCCGCTCGGCGCTGCGTGAGGCCGACGCCCCCCCGGTGAGTAGCGCGATCTTCACGTTCGAGCCTTCGAGCATCGACGAGATCGACGCGAAGTGTTGCTCGGCCAGCAATTCCGTCGGCGCCATGATCGCCCCCTGCTTCCTGTCCGCCACCGCCATGAGCAACGCATAGAGCGCCACCACCGTCTTGCCCGCGCCCACGTCGCCCTGAAGCAACCTGTTCATCGGTCGGCTCTTCCGCAGGTCGCCGGCAATCTCTTTGACGGCGGTATCCTGCGCGGGCGTGAGGGTAAACGGAAAACGTGCCCGGATGTGACGGTCGACCGCATCGGACCAGCGCAGACCAGGCGCAACGAGTTGGGTATCGTTGTAGTGGCGCTTGAGCGTGATGCCCAGTTGAAGCAGCAGACACTCGTTGTAGGCCAGCCGTCTGCGACCGCTGCCGACCTCGTCGGCGTGTTCGGGCCGATGCAACATCCTGTAAGCCTCCGCAAGCGTGGGCAGCTCTCGCGCCTTGCGGAAGGTGTCAGTCAAGGGATCGTGGACGAGATTCAAGATCGCTGGGACAATACGCGCAGCCATCTGTTCGATGAATGCGCTGGAAATCTCTTGCGAAGCCGGGTAGACGGGACGCAGGCGGTCGCTTGTCGCGGGGGCCTGGGCCTGTTTCGTGAGGTCTTCCCACTTGGGGTTGACCATCTGGGGATAAGTGCCGTGCACCGTGGTCTTGCCGGTCACGCGCACGACCATGCCGGGGTGGAGCTGCTTGTGCAGGTATGTCGCGTTGAACCAGACGAGGCGCAGCGTCGTGGAGTGGTCCTGCAGCGTGGCCTCGAAACGAGCCCGGCCTTTGTGACCGACGGCGTGGGCGACGCGCGTGTTGACAATCGTGCCCCTGGCCGACCCGATCGCATCCATCGGCAGGTCGTTGATCGCCCCCTCACTGAACTCGTGTTCGTAACGCATCGGCAGGTGACGCAGCAGGTCGTAGACCGTCACCAGCCCCAGCCGCTTGAGTTGTGTGGCACGACGGGCACCGACACCCAGGCCCTCGATCTCCTTGAGCGGTGTGGTGAGCCTCAGCGCCTCGGCGCTGATTTTCTGTTCGTGGGATGGCTCCGACGCGCTGCACATGCCGACTGATGATAACGCGTTTGGAAAGGTGAATGGTCATTCCTGCTCGGTGAGCATTTGCAGCAGGCCTTCCTTGAGGGGCACCATCGTGTTGCTGTCAAGACAGGTGAAAGAAAGCGCCTTGGCGTTGTCCCCCGCCAGCCCGCCGCGCGTGTTGTCTAGCTTCAGACGCTGGGCCAGCAACGCACGGACCTGCTCGCGGTTCCAGCCATGCTTAAGCATCAACAGTCGGAGCAATTCAGCCAACTGTGCCCCCTCGCGCAGGGCGTGAAGCCGCATACTCGCCAGGGCCTGGCCCTTTTCTTTGCCGTCGATAATCAATGCGTTCTGGTCGGCCTTGGTCAGTGCGTCGGCCTTCCCAAGCGACTGCCACGGCACGACGCCGTCGTACCCCCGTGAGAACGCAAGCAGGCACCACGCGACGTTCTGCCAGTTGCTCTGGTCCACCGGGTTGGGTGAGCCGTAGAGCGTGAAGCGCGCGGGCATGCGCTGTTTCATGTCGTCGATAATCCGTTGACAGTCGAGCGCATCGGAGTTGACGCACATCTGGTTGATCAGCCCGTCACTGATCGACCCCTGCCAGAACGGGCGTGACACGTCGGCCCTGAACAGGAGCGTCGCACGGTTGCGGCGCATGGTCCCCAGGCCCTTGGCGAACAGGTCATCGAAGAAAGCGGGCGTGTACGTCGCTTCATCCGCGTTAGCGGCGCGGAACAGTCGCGCGAAGTGGTTAAGCGCGAGCCAGTCGACCGTGAGTGCCGGTTCGTCGAAAGTCCATAGCGAGTAACCGTAATGCGGCTTGTCGTTGAAAAAGACCTCAAAGCGTGTGCGGGTGTAGCCCTTTTGCGTGAGATGTTCAGCGAAGTCGCGAACCGCGTCGGACCAGGCATTGTTGTATTTCGCGTCGAATGATTTTTCGATGGACCGCGCGAGAGTGAAGAACTTGAGTCGTGCGTCGTTGTCGGCTGTGGACTTGGGGATCGCGGGGCCGGCGTGGAGGTATGGCCGATAGTTGAGCGGGAAGTTCTCGTGCAGGGGGAGATACAACACGGGGACCGGCACATTCTTCCGTGGGTTGTCATCAAACCAAGACCCGTCGAGCGCACCGCCAAGGTTGCGGTCGAATTCACTCCAGTCGGTGATCTTGCCTTGGCTGTCCGCGCGCGGGGACCAGTCGTCGTGCGTCCGGCCGATGTGGTTGTAGGGCACGCGGTTAATGGTGGCACGGTGGTAGTGGGCAAGCCTGAACGAGTCGATGAACCTTTCACTGCCCGCGCGGCCGGGGCCGTCGTAACAATTCAGGTGGATCACAAAAAACGTCTCGTCGGGGATCGTGGCGTCGTAGACCTTCACACGCAACGGCAGAACAAGCTGCCCCTCGTGTGAAACGAGTTTGATCGAGCCTTCGTAGTCACCCGGTTGAGCATCCGTGGGGACGGGGATGTCCACGGTGAGTGCCTGCAACTTTTGGCCGGGGATGTTTTGATTCGGGTCGGGGCACGCGACGGGGCCGTCCAACGGATACGCCGTCTCGGATTGCTCGCCGATGTACCCGTTGCGCCACCCCCGGAAGGTGTTGCTCTTGATTAGACCCGGCCCCTTGAGGTCGTTGAAGACGATGCCCACTTCATTGGCCTGCCCTTGGAGTGCGAGTTGAAAGCTGACGATCTCGCCGAGGGCAGCCGCCAGACGGACGGTTTGCGTCGCGCCGTCCCACACGCTGTTAGCGCGGTCGGCGGCGTCCATACCCTCTTCAAAGAGCACCTTCCCGGTGGTCGGGCTGACCTTGGTCACAGCGGGAAAAGCCCATATTTTCATGGATTTTCCGAGCATCGGCGCGTCGCCGGCCCCCGGGATAAAAATCGCCGCGGGCCATGCGGGCAGGCCGTCTGCCTCATCGTTGCTGTGATTTTCAGGTTTGGTTGGTTGAATCAATACCGGGGTACGAGCGTCCTCATACTTCACGACGAGGTAAGGCCCGTTGCCCGACTCGCGCGAGGCGATGTAATTATTCGCAGCGATACCGACCGAGCCGTCCATGATGAACAGGCCGTGCGATTTCCCATCGATCATGGCCTGCACGAGACGCGGGTCGATGTCGATGGCCACACGGTCGCCGTCGGGTTCGAGTTGTCCGTCATACCGGATCGAACCGCCGTTGCCCAGCACAACGTCATAGAGCTTTGCACCGTGGAAGCCCCAGTTCTGTTTCTTGTATGAGGACTCGTTGAACGTCGCACCGTGGCCCGCGTCGTCGGTGGCGTAGTTTTTACTTTGGCCCTCGACCCAGTCGTGCGTGACGGTGGAGACGGTGAGCCAGCGCAGGTCGGTGCCGTTGTTCAGGCCGAACTTCGCACCGCCGGCGGGCTTGAGGTAGAGGCGGGCGTGCTTGACGAGTTTGCCCTTGAGTGGCGCGACATCGAAATCGATCAAGCCAAACTCCTGGTAGGTCTTGAGCTTGATCTTGTTGGCAGCCCCCATATTGAAGTCGGCTTCCTTGCCGTATGAGGAGAGCCATGCTTCGCGTGAGCAATCGAACCGGGTTTCACCGGCGTATAGGAGCGGGCAGCACAGAGCCAGGAAGATGAGTGGGAGTGTGCGTTTCATTTCACAAGTTTAGGCGGGAAAGCGGGGGTTTCGCGCGGGGGTCGCAGAGAGCGCAGGGGGGATGTTTCACGCCAAGCTCGCCAAGGACGCCAAGGGATAAGGCCTGGGTCATGATGGTAGATGTATACCTGTATCGAAATGATATCCGGGCTTTCGAGGACTCATGCCCGGCTTGACGTGACATACGAAGTGTAGAAAGAGTGGCGGCCTTACCCTCTTGGCGTCTTGGCGCTCTTGGCGCTCTTGGCGAGAAATTCTCTTTCCTCCCTGCGCTCTCCGCGACCCCCGCGTGAAATGCAAAAAGGCGACGGTCTTTCGACCATCGCCTTTCGGAGTCGTATCGGGAACGTGACCTTAGGCCGCTTAGAGCAGCTTGAGCACGTTCTGGGGCTGGGCGTTGGAGATGCTCAGCACGGAGCTTGCGGCCTGCACGAGGATCTGCGAACGGGTGAGGTCCGCGGTGGCCTGTGCAAAGTCGGTGTCGCGGATCGCGCTCTCGGCTGCGCTGGTGTTTTCCAGTGCGACGCCCAGGGCGTTGATCGTGGAACCGATGGTGAACTTCTGGAACGCACCGAGCGAGCCACGGAGGCTGGAGACGCTGTCCACGGCTTTGGAGACGACGCTCTGGGCGCCTTCGAGGTTGCCGTCGACAAGGTTGAGCAGGCCGCCCGAACCCAGGTCGTCGAGGTTGTAGATGGCACCCGAGACGGTCGCAGCGCCCAGTTCACGTGCGGCGACGTTGCCGATGCCCAGGCGGACCTGGTTGCCGACGTCGACGGTGGGTCCGATGTTGAACTTCGCGCCGCCGCCGGTGATGGTCAGGGCACCGCTCGCGCCGCCGAGTGAACCGATGGTCCGTGCGGCCGCGGTGGTAAGTGTCAGCGAGAGGTTCAGGGCCTGGTTGGAGACCGAGAGGGTCTTGCCGGTGCCGCGTGCGGTGACGCCGTTGACGATGGCGCCGATGTCCTGGCCCGTGTCCTTGATGGCGGCGGTGACGGCGGTCAGCGCGGTGCGGTTGCCGGCGGTGGTGCTGACGACGTTTTCGTTGGTGGACGAGAGCGTGACGACGTTGCCGGTGAGGTTGCCGTCGTCCTTGATGTTGAGCGAGACGTACTGTTCTGAGCCGAAGGCGGTGCTCTTGAAGACGACACCGGTGCCGGCGGTTGCGGCGAGTGTCGCGGCGGAAACGCCGGTCACGCTCTTGAAGGCGTTGACGGAGGTCACCACGTCGGCCAGCGTTGTGCCGGAGGCGAAGGAGAACTCCTTGGAACCCTTGTTGCCGGCGAGTTCGAAGACCACGCGGTCGGACGACGCGGTCAGGTCCAGCGTGCCGCCGGTGGACAGGTACAAGCCGGCCTGCTGGGCCGAGGCAGTGATGATGACGTTGACCTTGACGTTAGCGTTGTCGATGGTCGCGCCCTTGATGGTGTAGTCAGACACACCCGCGTTGACGGAGGTGACGTCGAAGTCATAAGCCCCGTTGAGCAGCTTGGTGCCCTGGAAGCTCGTGGTGGACGCGATGCGGTCGATGGTCTGCAGGATCTGGTCGACCTGGTCCTGGTTGGCGGCCTTTTCCTCGGTGGAGAGGCCGGCGTCGTTCGAGGTGTCGCCGACGAGGCTCTGCAGCTCGGTCAGCAGGGAGCTGATCTCCTGCAAGCCACCCTCGGCGATGTTGACGATCTGGTCTGCACGCTGGGCGTTGTTGAGGCCCGAGGCGATGCCGGCCTTGTCGACGCGCAGTTTCTCGCTGGCGATCAGGCCCGCCGGGTCGTCGGCACCACGGTTGATCTGGTAGCCGGTGCTCAGGCGTTCGAGCGTGGTGGTGAGCTGTTTGTTGTTCTGGGTCAGGATGCGTTGTGCGATCAGCGAGTTGATGTTGCTGTTGATACGACTCATGGTCACTGTTCCTCCGAGAATCGACCGGGTCTGAGTGCGGGCTTGGCCCTGGTCCCGTTCGCACCACCGTGGCGCGTGGGGTTGTCTGGCTCAGCGGTCGAATCTCCTCTAGAAAACCTTGTCTCCCTGCTCCGACTCCGTTTGGTCCGTCACGTGCGGACCTGACAGCATGTCCCGGCAGGTGGGGCGTGCCGCCGAATTTTTTTCGATCCAGTCTCAAGTGCGACGATTGATCAGGCCGTCGGACCCGCCCTGGATCACCGCGAAAAACCGTGGTTTTGCCCACAATCTTTCGTGGCTGCGTGGTGCATCGACGCCTTCTTGAATCCGGATGAACAAAGGTTGTAATCAAATCGATATTCCCGGGCAGGCGGCGCGTCACGGGCGACACAGACCGCAGACCGGGCACAGGCGGTGTAATCGATACAGACGTAACAGACAGATAGGCGGAGGTGTGAAGATGAAAGGTAGGCCGTGGCGGGTCGCGGGTGGCGGGTGGCGGGTGGCGGGTGGAATCTTATTTAGCCCGGTCGTTTGCGAACGAGGGATACCCTTTGACGCGTCACGCGCAACTGGCCACGGGTCATCGGCGGGGATCACAAGTTGTTAGGGGGTCACTCACGCCGAGACATCGAGCGTCTTGCCGACGTTCGGGTTGGCGCTGGGACCGGGGGCAGGGCCCTGTTCTTTCTGGAAGTCGACCGCGGCCTGGAGCAGCGCAAGGGCCGCGGCACCTTGCTGTTTGCTGACATCAAGCGACTTCTTCGCCACCGCGATGGAGGCTTCGTACGCCACACCGGAGGATGAGCAGGATGAACAACCGCTGACGGACATAGGCCTCCCATCGGCTGATTACAACCGAGGGTTTCAGAACGGCTGGGGATGTGGGGTTATCCGGACCCGGTGCGCTGAGAGCTGGCTTTCAGAGCGACACGAACAATCGGTCAGAGGTCCTGTGCCAGTTCGGTGATGGCGGCGTCGAGCTTCTCGGGGGTCTCGTAGGTGCCGCTGGCGATCTCGGACTTGACGCGGTCCACCAGGCCCTGGCGGACATCGGGCAGGTCGTGGAGCTTGGCCAAGAGCCGGGAGACCCCGGAGAACTCGACGCTGTCGCTGCCGCGCGTGGGCGAAGAGGGGTTGATACGGGACGAGCCGTTCACACGTGAACCGTTGATCGGCGTGGGGGCCAGGCGGTGGATGGGGTTGATGTCGGTCATGTCACGTCTCCAATCAATACGCACAGAATGCGAGCGGGGTCATTTACGCGATCCGGTCGTGCGGCTCGTCAAATCCTGATCCTGCAACCGACGCCGTACAAGGAAACACCCTGGGGCGTCGGGCGAGGGTCAGTCTCGCGCGGCGGGTCCCGATAATCGGGCAATTCGTAGTTGGCGTCGCACCAACAGCACGATATATGGTATCGCCCAAGCGATGTAGAAAGCTTGAAGGATTCCCTGGAATGGCTTTATTTTTACAAACCTATCATTAATAAAATCTTATAGACATATTGCTCTCGCTGGTTCCGGTAATCCTAACTGTACCTGACCTTGTAATCACCCGTCTGCACGACCGATAAGTCAGGATTTCCCCGTATCCCGTGCGACCCAAGTGAATATGGATCATAGGGTTACGTGATCGATAGCCATCAAAAGAATCGATCTTAGATGGTAGGTTTTTGTTCGCACTGTCCGGGAGTGAAAAAAGTCAGATTTTCTTCGTGCCCATCATGGGGACCATGACGACGAGTCGACAAAGAATCCTGATTCGGCGGGCCTCCGGGGCGTCCGTTTCAGGGCCGATGTCGCACCTGTTCAGGTGTCCAGACCATACCCCCGGGCCAGCGTGGCAAAGGTACGCTCCTGTTGGTCAGCCCAGTCCTCATCTCGACCCAGTTCATCCGCCAAGATCCCCGCCACACGGGGTGCCATCTCGATCGCGGCGCGGGCATTGAGAAACAACGCCCTCGTCCGTCGTGCCAACACGTCCTCGACCGTTCTGGCCATCTCGTGACGCACCGCCCACACCACCTGCGCCGCGACAGTCGGCAACGCGGGATGCAAACGTTCATTCATTCCCGGTTGTGTGCGGGCAAGATGATCGATCTCCGCAGACTCCGAGCCGTAGACCGACAGATCGCTCTCACGGACGGCGTGCTCGTCATAGCCATGCACACGCAGCGAGCGGGTGACACAGGGCTTCTCATCGAGTCGGCCGAGTGTCTGGGCGTGGTCGACCGCGTCGCCGGCCATCCTGCGGTAGGTCGTCCACTTCCCGCCGACGATGGTGAGCAGGCCCGATGAGCTGATGTGGATCGTGTGGTCGCGTGAGAGGGCTGCGGTGCTCTGCCCGTCACCGGCTTTGACAAGTGGCCGAATACCGACGAAGACGCTCAGCACGTCGTGTCGAGTGGGTTTCTTTTCGAGGTATTGGCCCGCGGTGTCGAGGATGAAGGCGATCTCTTCTTCCATCGGTCGGGGTTCGAGTGAGACGTTATCGATGGGCGTGTCGGTGGTGCCGACGAGCGTGTGGTCGTGCCAGGGGATGGCAAACAGCACGCGGCCGTCGCTGGTGCGGGGGACCATAATGGCCGTCTGCCCACCGAGGAACGAACGGTCGAGAACAATATGCACACCCTGAGACGGCGCGATGAGCGGTCGGGCCTTGGGATCGTCCATCCTGCAAACGCCGTCGGCAAAAGCGCCGGTGGCGTTGATGACGCAGCGGGCACGCAACCGGGCGCTGTGGCCCGTCTCTTCGTCTGTGATCTCCACACCGTTGACAAAGCCCTCGTTGTCTTTGACCAGCGCGTTCACCGGGCAATAGTTGGCCAGTGTCGCGCCGTGGTCAGCCGCGGTTCGGGCAAGCGAGATCAATAACCTTGAGTCGTCGAACTGCCCGTCGAAGTAGAGCACGCCGCCGCGCAGGCCGTCGTCTTCGAGTGTCGGGATGCGCTCGAGCACTTCGCTCTTGCTCAGCAGTTTCGACTTCCCGAAACCGTATTTGCCCGCGAGCATGTCGTAGACCTTCATGCCGATGCCGTAGAAGGGCGTCTCCCACCAGTCGTAGTTGGGCACGACGAAGGCCAGGTCATGGACGAGGTGCGGAGCGTTCTGTCTGAGAATCCCCCTCTCGCGCAGGGCCTCCATCACCAGCGAGATGTTGCCCTGCTGCAGGTATCGCACCCCGCCGTGCACAAGCTTGGTCGATCGGCTGGACGTGCCCTTGCCAAAATCAGACTGCTCCACGAGCGCAACACGGTGCCCGCGCGAAGCGGCGTCCACCGCGATGCCCACGCCCGTGGCCCCCCCGCCGATCACCACGATGTCCCAGACATCGCGGTCGTTGAAGAGCCTGTCGATCATCCGGTCACGGTTCATGGGGTGTCTCTAATCAGAAGTCAGGCGTCGGGGCGTGAGTGAACGCTTGACCGCGTTGCTCCATTGGCTCCGCATTCTGCCGACTTGTTCTTCGTCCCGTTCGGGTTTGAACACTCGTTCAGCCTCCCATTGCAAACGGACCTCTTCCATATTCTCCCAGTATCCGACCGCCAGCCCCGCGAGGTAGGCTGCGCCCAGGGCTGTCGTTTCCGTGACACTCGGCCGCATCACGGGCACGCGCAGCAGGTCCGCCTGCGTCTGCATCAGCAGGTTGTTGGCGCTGGCCCCGCCATCGGCGCGCAGCCCGGTGATCGGTAACCCCGAATCTTCTCGCATGGCGTCGAGCACGTCGGCCACCTGGAAGGCAATCCCCTCGAGCGCCGCGCGGGCGACGTGGCCCGCCGTTGAGCCGCGTGTCAGACCGGTAATCGTGCCGCGTGCGTCGGGGTCCCAATGGGGTGCGCCCAAACCGACCAACGCCGGAACGAAGCAGACCCCGCCGTTGTCGGGCACGATGGCGGCGAGCTTCTCGATGTCTCCCGATGACTTGATGATGCCCAGACCGTCGCGCAACCACTGCACCACCGCCCCGCCGATAAACACGCTGCCCTCGAGGGCGTAGGTCGTCCGCTCGCCGATCTTCCACGCGACGGTGGTGAGGAGTTTGTGTTTCGACGCGACGGGCTTGTCGTCGATGTTCATGAGCATGAAGCAACCCGTGCCGTAGGTGTTCTTGACCAGCCCTTTGTCAAAGCAGGCCTGACCGAAGAGCGCCGCCTGCTGGTCCCCCGCCATGCCCGCAATGGGGATCGGTTTGCCAAACAGATCGGGTGACGTGTGACCTAACAATGCGCTGCACCCGCAAACCCCCGGAAGGATTGCGCGCGGCACCCGGAGGATTTCCAGCAATTCATCGTCCCACTCGCCCGTGTGCAGGTTGTAAAGCATCGTTCGGCTGGCGTTGGTGGCGTCGGTGATGTGACACTCGCCGGCGGTGAGGTTGTAGACCAGCCAGGAATCGATCGTCCCGAACGCAAGCTCCCCCCGCTCGGCCGCGGCCCGTGCCCCCGGGATGCAATCCAATATCCAACGCAGTTTGGTCCCTGAAAAATAAGCGTCGACGACCAGCCCCGTCTTGTGCTGGATGGTTTCCTGTAAGCCACGTTGCTCAAGCTCATCGCAGATCGTGCTCGTCCGTCGGTCCTGCCAGACGATCGCGTTCGCAATGGGCTTGCCCGTCCTGCGGTCCCAGACGACCGTCGTCTCCCGCTGGTTGGTGATGCCGATCGCGGCGATGTCGTCCGCACCCAGCCGCGCAAGTTCGAGCACCTGCCGTGCCACTTTCAATTGCGTGTGCCAAATCTCATTCGCGTCGTGCTCGACCCAACCCGGCTGCGGGTAGTGCTGTGAAAACTCCTGCTGCGCAAGGCTGACGATCTTCCCATCACGGTCGAACACAATGGCGCGGCTGCTCGTCGTGCCCTGGTCCAGTGCAAGGATGTATTTCGACATGACGCCTCCGGTTCGAGGGGCCATCCATCCTAACACCCCCGCCCCCGGGTCGTGACCCCTTAAGTCACGTCGACAATCCCACGGCGGCGCTGTGGTGTTCTTGTCGCGCTGTCGCTACCATCTTGCCCCATGCTCTCAGCCCGGGCGTATTCGTTCCGGCAGAAGTCCAGACTGGCCATCAGCCTCTCCTGGATCGGGGGATACACCAACGTCATCGCGCTGCTCGCCGGCGGCCACGTTGTCTCGCACATGACCGGCAACGCCACGCAACTGGGGGCCGGCCTGGCGCAGGGTCACTGGGACACCGTCCTCTACCTGGCCTTCGTACTCGGCGCGTTCATGCTCGGCGCGGTGCTCTCCGCGCTGTTGACCGAGGGCAGCCGACGCAGGTCCGCCGGCTCAAAATACATCGCACCGCTGGCCCTCGAAGCGCTCATGCTGGCCGTCCTGGGCGTCGGGCTGCACGTTCACCACGCCATCCCCGCGGATGACACGCTCAACCTCTTCTGGATGACCGGGCTGGCGTCGATGGCCATGGGCCTGCAGAACGCAACCATCACCAAGGTCTCCGGTGCCGTCGTCCGCACAACACACCTCACCGGCGTCATCACCGACCTGGGACTCGAAGGCGTCCAGGTCTTTCTCTGGTGGCTCGACCGCACGAAAACCCGGCGCTGGGCCAGGACCGGTCGGCTGCTCCGCATCTCACAACGCCACCCCACCACCCAGCGCGTCGCCCTGCTGGCAAGCATCTTTTTCTCGTTCATCCTCGGCGTCATCGTCGGGGCCTGGCTTTTTGAACACACCCCCGACTGGGCCATGGCGCTGCCGGTGCTCTTCCTGTTGTGGATCGTTTTTGTCGACTACCGCACGCCGATCGCCGACGTACGCGAGATCGACCTGCTCAGTGACCCGGAACTTCAGGCCTCGGGGCTGATCCAGTCGCTGCTGCCCAACGAACTGGGCATCTACCGACTCTGGACGCACAGAAAACAAGACGCCCACGAAGCGCCCAATTTCCAGGCCTGGGCCGAGGCGCTGCCCAGACACAAGCGTGTCGTTATCCTCGCGCTCAGCCCGATCACCCGGATCGATTCCAACGCCGCCCTCGACCTCAAGGCCACCGCGTTGATGCTCCGCGACCGGGCGCAACACCTGATCCTCGCGGGTGTCAGCCCCGGACAGTTCAAGACCCTCGACCGCAGCGACATCGACGAAGTCATCCCCACCGAAGACCTCTGCCCCGACGTGGAGTTTGCCATTGCCAGGGCGCTGACGCTGCTGCCGGGGGGAAGAAATTAGCCGCAGATGAACGCGAATGAACGCAAATGAGTCTGAAGGATTTGACCGGTCGATCCAAGGGAGAGTCTCGGGCGTGGATGCCTATCGTGTTGCAGACAATCGCTTGCGGTAGCTCTGGGCGCTCTGGCCCCAGTACGCACGGAAACGCCGGGCAAAATAGTTGGCGTCGGACCAGCCGACTCGGGCAGCGACCTCGTTGATCGGCAGGTCCGTCCGCAACAACAGATTGGCAGCCATGCGAGCACGCAGGCCGATCAGGTACGCCATCGGGGTCTGGCCCGTGTGACGCTTGAACACACGCACGAGGTGTGAACGCTCAGCGTGAACCCGACCGGACAATTCGCTTAACGTCCACGGGTGCGCGGGCTGGTCACGCAACAACGCCGCGGCGCGTTTGGCGGCGAGTGGGATGGCATCAAACGAGACCCGCTCCTCATCGACCCGCGGATACAACACACCGGACAGGATGCCCAGCGCCACCATCAGTCGGCCGACCATGCGCGTACCCGTGCCGGTGTCTGATTGGGAACGGTCGAGGATCATCTTGTCTAGCTCCGCACGCAACGCCCTGTGCGCCGGCTTCGGGAGCGACGTGACCACCAGACCTTTGGCCTCGAGCGCCTCTTCACCCGACCAGAACAAGCGACCCAGCCCGGGCTGGTTCAGCAAACCCGCCACACCCTGATAGATCACCTCCGACCCAAACAGGCAGTTGTAGACCAGAAGGTTCCGCGGGTGGTCGTACGCGTGCCACGCCCCCGGGAGCAGGAGCATCACGTCGCCCTCTTTCAGGGTCCGCCTGCCGAGGATGCTGCGGTGCTCGGCCCCACCACGTGCCACAAGGACCAGTTCGATGAAATCGTGGTCGTGGGCAATCACAGCCCTCGTCACCTCAACCCGTTCGCAGAGTAGCGCCAGCACACCCTTGGGTAGGTGGGTCGCGCGACGGTACCGTGCGGGGCCTGGGGGGGTCATGTGACCAACCAGCTTCACCCGATCGACGTAACTTGTCAATATCGTGCTAGTCTAATGCGCCGCCAAGGCTAACGAAGTTTCGTGATCCATGCGATGATCTTTCGCTCAACAAACGAAGCCACTTTTATTGAGGTCAATATCATGACACTGACGATCCACGAGGCCGACGCACACGACATCCACGACGACGCGGTCAAGAGCTACCGTGACCACGGCTTTATCGCGGTACGCAACATCCTGAGCAAGGAAGAAGCCGACCACTTCCGACAAGCGGCCCTGGAAGTTGCAGATAAAAGCAAGGCCCGGACCGACAGCGAAATCTTTAAACAGGTCGTCAACGTCTGGCGCGACGACGAAGCGATGAAAGCCCTGACGCTGCACAACGCCATTGCCAAAGCGGCCCACCGGCTTGCGGGCATCCCGCTGCGCCTCTGGCACGACCAGATCCTCATCAAACGCCCCAAGGACTCCCGCCCCACCGAGTTCCACCAGGACCAGCCCTACTGGCCCCACGCCGACGGGCCCGACCCGATCTCCGCGTGGATCGCCCTGTGCGACGTGCCGCCCGAGCGAGGCTGCATGTCGTTCATCCCCGGCTCTCACCGCAGGCGAGACCTGCAGGGACAGAACCTCCGCGACAGCCGCAGCCTCTTCACGATCTGCCCCGATCTTGAGTGGTCCCCGCGCGTGACCCTGCCCCTCAAAGCCGGCGACTGCACGTTCCACCACGGCCGCTGCGCCCACAGCGCCACGTCCAACATCACCCAGGACCCCCGCGTGGCCCACGTGGTCATCTACATGCCCACCACCACGACCTACTCGGGCAAAGGCCACGTCGTCACCGACCCGCTCAACCTCACCCCAGGAAGCAAACTCGAGGGCGAGATGTTCCCGCTCGTGGCAGGATGATCCGGAACCCAAATCCCATTCAATGGCCGCGTGATACCCCGTGCCGACCGCGCCACGGACGTGATGTGACGTGAATGCGCCCGGGAGGATTCGAACCTCCGACCTGCGATTTAGGAAACCGCTGCTCTATCCTGCTGAGCTACGAGCGCAAGGGGTGTGCGTCGGGTATTGTATCAATCGTGTCAGGGGCGCCTTTTGTTAACTGGGGTCTGATTGGAGTTGGCTATGAACCGTGTGAAAATCGGGATCATCGGCTGCGGGGTGATCGGCAGGACACACATCCAGTCGGCCAGCGACGACCCGGGGATCGAACTTCTGGCCGTCGCGGACATCATGCACGACAGGGCGATCAACTCTGCCAGGGAGCACAGCGTCCCCAATGCCTACAGCAGCGCAAGAGAACTCATCAACAACCCCGACGTGGACGCGGTGGTCCTTGCGCTGGTCACGAGTGAGCGAAAATCCATCGCGCTTGAGGCGCTTAAAGCGGGTAAACACGTGCTGCTCGAAAAGCCCCCCGCGATGAACCGGCACGACCTCGAAAGCATCCGCGTCGCCGGCGGAGGCAAGGTCGTGGGTTGCTGCTCAAGCAGGCTCTCGTACCTCGAAGGGGCGGACAAGGCAAGAGAAGTCTTCGAGTCAGGCGCGTTGGGCAAGGTCCGCGTGGCACGGATGAAGGGCATCACGGCTGCCACGGCCATCAAAGAAAACTGGACCCCGCCGCCGTGGCGCGTCAGTCATCGGCTCAACGGCGGCGGGTACCTCGTGAACTGGGGCGTGTACGACCTGGATTACATCATGCACGTCACCGCATGGACGCTCAGGCCCAGGACCGTCCTCGCGCAGACCTGGCCCATCGAACAAAGTCTGCGCGCCGGTCGCATCGCACCCGATTCCGACGCCGAGAACCATGCGGTGCTCATGGTCCGATGCGAGGGGGGCGAGGTGATCCTGCACGAACGCGGCGAGTCGGTGGCGATGGCCAGTGAGTTATCGTGGCAGGTCACCGGCGACAAGGGGAGCCTGCGCCTGAACATGCTCCCGCGCGGCCAGACCCCGGCTGTAACGCTTGACACCGCTGATGCGCAAAACGGGTTGACCAGCCGGGTCGTCCTTGAAAAACACGCTGAGGATGTTCAATTCCTGATGCCCGTCCGGGATTTTGCAGCCGCGATCCGTGAGGGCAGGCCGACACGTACCTCGATCGATCAGGCCATGGTCATCCAGAAAATCTTCGACGCGGCGTATGAGTCGGCAAGCAAGGGAGTGGCTGTGGAGATTGATTAGAATAAACATCGTCGGCATGGGGCCCAAAGCGAGACTGCGATGGAATGGACCGAGATGGCGTTGAGGCTTGGCGTGGCGCTCCTGATGGGTGCCCTGGTCGGTTGCGACCGCGAGGTCCACCACAAGCCGGCCGGCCTGAAGACACACGCGCTCGTGGCGCTGGGGTCGGCCACGTTCACGCTGATCTCGCTTGAGTTTCTCAGAACGATGCCCACGGGGCAGAACTACGACCCGCTCCGACTCGTCGCGGGGATTATCGGCGGCATCGGATTCCTCGGCGCGGGGGCAATCATCCAGGCACCGGGCAACGTGCGTGGCATCACGACGGCCGCGGGTGTCTGGATGGTCGGCGCGATCGGCGTGGCGTGCGGCGCGGGCTTTTACATGATTGCCGGGCTGTCGATGGCGGGGGTCCTGCTCATCCTCTATCCGGTTCGGGCCATCGAAAAACGCTTCGTCCACCGCGACAACGACAGCGAATAAACAGCCGATAACTCCTGGCCTCTCTGCATCCCCTCCTCTTGCCGCGACTGCGGCGGTTATCCACGGACATCGATTAAGTGGACGCCCAACTTCGACGATAGGTGTTGGGCCGTTTGTAACGGTTGTACCGACCGTGACGGCTGATGAACCCATAAGCCGAAGGGTTGACCGGCATGTCCTCATCCCCCGCACTCGATCCCCGCGCACACGATGTCGTCGGCGACCGGCGTGTCACGATGCTCGTCCCGCGCACCGGGTGGTCGAGCATCGAGCTTGGCGAACTATGGAAGCGGCGCGACCTGCTGCTGCTGTGGGCCTGCCGGGATATCTCGATCCGATACAAGCAGACGGCGCTCGGTGTGCTCTGGGCGGTGATCCAGCCGATCGTGATGATGGGGGTCTTCACGCTCTTCTTCGGGCACATGCTCGGTGTGAGCAAGAGCACGGGAAACGTGCCTTACCCCGTGTTTGTGTTTGCGGGTTTGCTGCCCTGGACGTTTTTCGCTTCGAGTGTGACGGCTTCGAGCCAGAGCCTTGTCGCCAACGCATCGATCCTGACGAAGGTTTATTTCCCGAGGTTGCTGATGCCGCTCGGCGCGGTCGGCGCGCCGCTGGTGGACATGGCGGTGAGTTTTATTGTGCTCATCGGGATGATGCTCATCACGGGCGTGGCGCTGGGCTGGTCGCTTTTGTGGGTGCCTGTGCTGGTGGTGCTCGTGATGCTCTCGTCGCTGGGGGTGGGGATCGGGTTTGCGGCGCTGAGTGTTTCTTACCGTGACTTTCGGCATGTCGTGCCGTTCGTGGTGCAGGTGTTGTTCTTTGTGACACCGGTGATCTACCCGGTGAGCGTCGTGCCCGAGCGGTGGCGGTGGGTGCTGTCGCTCAACCCGGTGACGGGGCCAATCCAGGCCATGCGGGCGGCGGTGATCGGCGGGGTGGTCGACACGCGGTCTCTTGTGATCTCACTGAGTGTCAGTCTGACGCTGCTCGTCATCGCGCTGGGCTACTTCGGGCGAGTCGAACGGCGATTCGGGGACGTGGTGTGACCATGCGAAGCGACCTGGCCATCCAGACCCAAGCCCTCTCGAAGCGCTACCGCCTCGGTTCGATGCGACCGATGCACCGGTCGCTGCGCGAGTCGATCACCGAGGGTCTTTCACGGTGGCGTCGCACTCGGGCGACACCGACAAAAGCAAGTGAATCCGAATTCTGGGCGTTGCGCGGCGTCGATATCGAAATCGCACAGGGCCAGACGCTCGGCGTGATCGGCCACAATGGCGCGGGCAAGAGCACCCTGCTCAAAATCCTCTCACGCATCACCGACCCGACGGAGGGGCGGGTCGCGCTGCGCGGGCGCGTCGGCAGCCTGCTCGAAGTCGGCACCGGGTTCCATCCCGAACTCACCGGCAGGGAAAATATTTTCCTCAACGGTGCGATCCTCGGCATGACCCGGGCCGAGGTGAAGTCGCGCTTCGACGAGATCGTCGAGTTCAGCGGCGTTGAAAAGTTCCTCGAAACACCGGTCAAACGCTATTCATCCGGGATGTATGTCCGACTGGCGTTCGCTGTGGCGGCGCACCTCGAACCCGAGGTGCTCATCGTCGATGAAGTCCTGGCGGTGGGCGATGCGGCCTTCCAGAAAAAATGCCTCGGCAGGATGCGCGACGTGGCCAATCACGGACGCACCGTGCTCTTTGTCAGCCACAACATGGCGGCGGTCGAGGCGCTGTGCGACACCGCGGTCCACCTCGACCACGGCAAGGTCGTGCAGGTCGGCAAACCCACGGATGTCATCGCGGGCTACCTGCGCGGCGACGAGTCCACACGCAAAACCCCGCTGGCCGAGCGAACCGACCGCAAGGGTACGGGCGTGCTCCGGTTCACCGAACTGACCGTGCAAGGCCCATCGACCCAACACGACATCGTGCGCTGCGGCGACGAGGTCAAACTCCAGGCCCGCTACCGATGCCCACACGGTCCGGTCAAACACGCGCTTATCACCATGGTCATCTACACCGCTTCCGGACAGTGTGTCACGATGCTCAACAACGAGATGACCGGCAGCGATTTTGAGACGCTGCCAAGCGAGGGTGTAGTGCAGTGTCGCATACCCCGGCTCGGGCTTGCACCCGGAGGCTACACGATCAACGTCTTCTGCAAGGTCAACCACGAGATCGCCGACTGGGTCCAGCAGGCCGGCGAGTTCACCGTCGAGGCGGGCGACTTCTTCGGCACAGGCAGACTCCCCCCCGCGACGCACGGCGGCGTCCTCACACCCCAGGAGTGGCGCATCGCAGCCTGACCCCCGGAAGTTTTAACGTGGATCACGACACGGATCGAAATCTGACTATGAAGCGCCACACCGGAAAAATATTTGCCATCGGCTTTCAGAAGACCGGCACCACGTCGCTGGGCGCGGCGCTGGAGCTGCTGGGCTACGACGTGTGCGGTTATGTCAGTGTTTGCGGACCTGACTTCGACCGACACATCCGCAAGGTCGCACTGGCCGTGGCCGACGAATACGACGCCTTCCAGGACAACCCCTGGGCCTTGCTCTACCGCGAGCTTGACGAACGCCACCCCGGCTCGAAGTTCATCCTCACCCTGCGCGATGAACAATCCTGGCTCCGCAGCGTCCTCAAACACTTCGGCTCGGAACCCTCCGACATGCAGAAATGGATTTACGGTTACGCAAGCCCGAAGGGTCACGAAGAGGCCTACCTCAACCGATACCGCGCACACAACGCCCGTGTGCTTGAATACTTTGCACGCCGACCCGACGACCTGATCGTGATGAAACTCACCAGGGGCGAGGGCTGGGAAAAGCTCTGCCCCTTCCTCGGTTGCCAGACGCCACAATGCGATTTCCCCCGCCTCAACACCGCCGCGGGGCGGAGCTGGTGGCGAAGCGCTTGCAACCGTGTCGTCCGCAAAGCCCGAACCCTCACGCATACCCAAAAGGCGGCCTGACACGATGAAAATCTTCATCATCAACGCGGACTACCCCAAGTTCCTCAGCCACCTCTACGCACAGAACCCCGGGCTGGCTTCACAAAATTTCGAGGAACAACAGGTCGCCCGCGCACAAAGCTTCTTCGGCATCTCCGATGTCTACCCCAGACTCCTGCGCGAACGAGGCCACGACGCGGTCGAAGTCTTTGCCAACAACGCACCCATGCAACGCGCCTGGGCAAGCGAGCACAACGTGCGCGTCACCCCCGAACGCCCGATCCGTTTCCGCTTGCGAAAAGGCCTCGTCCCCTGGGTCGCACGCAGGCCCGACAGCACGTGGATGTACGACATCCTCCGCGCACAGATCGACCACTACCAGCCCGACATCGTCCTGAACCACCACATCGGACTCGACTCGGCGTTCTTCACACAGATCAAGCCCCGCATCCCCCTGCTCGTCGGCCAACACGCCGCGGAACTGCCCTCGCACGACCTGTCGATGTACGACCTGATCCTCTCGTCACTGCCCAACCAGGTCGAATACTTCCGCAGCCTGGGTGTGCCGAGCGAACACTTCAAACTCGGGTTCGACGAGCGTGTCCTTGACTTCGTCCCCACCCAACACAAACGCTACGACGTGATCTTCGTCGGCGGCGTCGGCCAACCGCACACGCGACGCACAACCTTGCTCGAAAGCCTCTGCGAACGCTACCGCGTCGGCGTGTTCGGGTACGGCCTCGAGAAGCTCGACAAAAACTCCCCCCTCCGCGCGGTCCACGGCGGGGAACTCTGGGGACTCGACATGTACCGCGCACTCGCGTCAGCCAAAGTCGTCATCAACTACCACAGCGACGTGGCCGGCCCCTTTGCCAACAACATGCGCCTCTACGAGACCACCGGTGTCGGCACCGCCCTGCTCACCGAAGAAAAGCGCAACCTCCACGAGATGTTCACACCGCAGGTCCAAGTCGCCACCTACCACTCCCCGGTGGACTGCCTCGGCCAGATCGACCGACTGGTACGCGATGACACCCTGCGTGAAAAGATGGCACTCGCAGGGCAAAATCGGACCCTGCGCGATCACACCTACCGCGGCAGGATCGACCAACTCATCGACATCTTCGAACACAGACTCCCCGCCTCCCGCAAGCGCTGGCCCGCACTGGCCGCATGAATCCAGCGATCAAACCCGATGAAATCGAACCCCTCAACAACCCTCGCCGTAAACCCCCCTCGCGCCTCGTGGCTGCGCAGGCTCGGTTCCATGCGACACCGTCGGACGGACTACACGGGACGCTACGCCAACTGGGCCCGTGCCGTGGCGGACAGCGAGGGGTATGACTCGCGTTTCATCGTCAACCGCGTGGCCGCGGCGGTACGCAGCGTGATCGAGGGCATGGCCGATTGCGAACGCGACGGCACGACCCTCGACCACACCCTCCACCCGCACGCTTTGTTGTCCACACTCCTGCGCGCCGCGATACTCGATAAGGGCCACGTCGAGGTCCTCGACTTCGGCGGCGCACTGGGCGGGACGTACCTGGCCTGCCGACCATTTCTGGCCCCGGTCCAGCCACAGTGGAACATCGTCGAACAGCCGAGCTTCGTAGACGAGGGTCGATCCAATTTCACCAACGACCACCTGCGCTTCTACGAAACCCCCGAGGCGTGCCTGGCCCAGCGCCCCGTCAACGTGCTCCTGGCGTCCGGCGTGCTCCAGTACCTCCCCGAGCCTTACACCATGTTAGACAGGCTCCTGGAGCTGAGCGTCCGACACGTCGTCATCGACCGATTGGCGGTGGTGCGGATGCAGGACGATTTCCTCACCGTTCAGCACGTCGGGAACCACATCTACGGGCAACCCACCAGCTACCCCGCGTGGTTCTTCAACCTCGACCGATTCAGGCAACACCTCGCCTCGCACACCGATTACCGAATCCTCAGCGAGTTCGACGCCGACACCGCCGTGCTCAACTGCGAAAACGCTCGGCCGATCTTCAAGGGGTTCATCCTCGAACGCCCCCGGAAGTAATCGCCTTACGCCCACACCGGAACTCAACACATGACCCCAACCGACAAGACCCACCATCAGCAAGAGGCCACGGAAGTGCTCCGCGAGTTGTCCATCACACCCATCCTCGCAGACGTCGGCGCTTCGGGTGCCGCGCCCGAGGTCTGGCAACCCCTTGCCGACCAGTCGGTCTACCTCGGTTTCGACCCCGACCTCCGCGAGATACGCAACGAATCGGGCGGGATCTTCAAACAATCGTTTGTCCTCAACGAAGCGGTCTGTCCCGACGACAGTCAACACTCCGTGACCTTCCACCTCACTCGCAGCCCGTTTTGTTCGAGCACACTCCCGCCGGACCGTGAAGGGTTGTCCAACTACATCTTTGCCCCCTGGTTCGACGTGCAACGCACTACACAAGCCCGCGCCACCACACTCAACCGTGCGTTGCATCGCGTCGGTCTCGACCGCATCGACTGGCTTAAGGTCGACACACAGGGCACGGACCTGCGCATATTCAAAAGCCTCCCCGAACAGGCACGACCCCTGGCGATCGACATCGAGCCCGGCCTGATCCCCGCCTACGAGGGTGAAGACACCTTCACACAGGTCCACACCGATCTCACCCAACAGGGATACTGGCTCAGCGACATGCGCGTCTGCGGGTCGGTCCGGATCAACCGCGATACCGCCAAAGACCTCATGCAACGCAACCCAGGCATGGATGTCGACGGCATCGGGAACAGCGTGCGTAAAAGCCCCGGCTGGGTCGAGGCCCGGTACCTCAGGTCTGTCGATGCCCTCGCTCCGCACCGCGAGACAACCCGTGACCACGCGCTCCTGTGGGCCTTTGCCATGATCGACGGTCAGTGCGGCTTTGCCCTCGACGTGGCAAGGGCCGTGGCCGATCGTCCGGGCGATCAAAAGCTAGGGCTAGAGCTGAACACCATTGCGACCGATGCGATCCAACGATCACACGCCCAACATGCCCGTGCCACGAATCGACAAAGGCAATTTCGTCGGTTGAGGCGGGTCGTTGGTCGGGTTCTACCCATGCACAAGGCGGCCTGACGGTGCCATGCAAGCCTATGGGTGCCGGGACGGACCGTCTCTCTTGAAATGTCCCGGATTTAGCCGATCCAAAGATACAGTCCCGATCCATCCCGCGACCTTCACTCAAGGCCCGATATGACTCTGCGTACCGAAGCTTTCAAAGACCGAAAAGCGCTCATCACCGGTGGGCTGGGCTTCATCGGCTCAAACCTTGCCACACGGCTCGTCGAAGCGGGCACCCACGTCACGCTCATCGACAGCCTCATCCCTGAATACGGCGGGAATCTTTTCAACATCGCCCACCTCGAGGGCAAGGTCCGTGTCAACATCTCCGACGTCCGCGACGCTCACGCCATGAAGTACCTCGTCCAGGGACAGGACTACCTTTTCAACCTCGCCGGCCAGACCAGCCACATGGACTCGATGGCCAACCCCTTCACCGACCTTGAAATCAACTGCACAAGCCAGCTCTCCATCCTCGAAGCCTGCAGGCAGTACAACCCGGGCGTCAAGCTCGTCTTTGCCTCCACTCGCCAGCTCTACGGTAAACCCGACTACCTCCCTGTTGATGAGAAACACATCCTCCGCCCCGTCGATGTCAACGGCGTCAACAAGATGGCGGGCGAGGGATACCACATCCTCTATAACAATGTGTATGGTATCCGCGCCTGCGCGCTGCGACTGACCAACACCTACGGCCCTCGCATGCGCGTCAAGGACGCCAGGCAGACCTTCCTGGGTATCTGGATCAAGCTCCTGCTCGAAGACAAACCCTTCGAGGTCTGGGGCGGTGAACAGAAACGCGACTACACCTACGTCGATGACGCGGTGGAGGCCATGCTGCTCGCAGCCGAGAACCCCAAGGCCGACGGACGCATCTTCAACCTCGGTGGTGACGACGTTTACTCCCTCGAAGAAACCGCCAAGGCCATGATCGACGCCAACGGCAAGGGCGAGTTTACCGTGAAATCATTCCCGGCCGACCGCAAGCGCATCGATATCGGTGACTACTTTGCGGATTACTTTGAAATCAAGTCCTTACTCAAGTGGGAACCTACAACAAGCCTGCGTGACGGCTTTCAAAAGACTCTCGATTACTACAGACAGAACCTCCAGCAATACCTTTAAGCCATGCTCCTACCCGTCAATCCCAAAGCCGGCTACCTTGTGCATAAAGAAGCCATTGACCGGGCCATCCACGATGTCCTCGACAGCGGCTGGTACATCCTCGGCAAGCGCGTCCAGGCGTTTGAAGAGGCGTTTTCTCAGTATGTGGGCGTAGGTCACGGCATCGGAGTGGCCAATGGGACCGACGCGGTCGAGCTCGCCCTGCGCGGCTGTGGGATCGGACCGGGCGATGGCGTCTTCACGGTCTCGCACACGGCGGTAGCCACCACGGTCGGGATCGAACGTGCCGGGGCGACTCCTATTTTTGTGGATATCAATCCGAGTACGTATACCCTCGATGCTAACAAGCTTGAAGAATCCATAAAGTTTGTGCTTACTCATAACAGCATATTTTATGTTCGACCCAAAGCCATTGTTGCGGTCCATCTTTACGGTCAGGTATGCGATATGCCCGCCATCATGGACATCGCGGGTCGGTATGACCTCACTGTGATCGAAGACTGCGCCCAGGCGCACGGGGCGTCCTTTGCCGGCAAAAGCGCTGGGACGTGGGGTAAGGCTGCCGCCTTCAGCTTTTACCCGACAAAGAACCTCGGCGCATTGGGTGACGGAGGCATGGTCACGACGAACGACGACAATATCGCGCAGCGAGTCCGATCGTTGCGGGAGTATGGTTGGAAACAGCGGTATATCAGTGATGTCCCCGGCATCAACAGCCGACTGGACGAAATGCAGGCCGCGATCCTCCACGCCAGGCTCCCCGCACTGGACCGTGAAAACGCGCGGAGGCGGGAACTGGCGGATGTCTACGGTCAAACTCTCGTCCGTTCATCCCTCACCCTGCCGGGGGTTGCGCCTCAACGTGAGCATGTATTTCACCTCTATGTGGTTCAAACCGATGAACGTGATGCTCTTCGCAGTCACCTGGCCGACCAGGGCATCGGCACCGGTATCCATTACCCCGTGCCCGTTCACCTTCAGCCGGCTTATCAAGACAGGCTGCCCCTGCCCTGTCCACTGCCCCATACCGAGTCTGTTGCACGCAGGGTGTTGAGTTTGCCGATGTATCCCGAGTTGACGGCTGCGGATGCAAACCGTGCCGCGGACGTGATTCTCAATTGGTCGAACTCGAAACAAGCCGGATAGACCTTCCCATGCGGCACTACTGCACCTATTTTGACCACCGATACCTTCCCCGAGCGATGGTTCTTTATGAATCGCTCTGTCGGCACGAGGAATCGTTCGTGTTGCACGCGCTGTGCCTGAGTCGAGAAGCCCAGGCCCAGCTCATGCGCCTGGCCATCCCCAACCTCCGACCGATCTCACTGCAGCAGCTCGAAAGGGCTTACCCCGCGCTGCTCGACGCCAAAGCCAATCGCTCGGCCGTGGAGTATTACTTCACCTGCACACCCGCGCTGGCGCTCTACGTGCTCGAACACGTCGGCGGTGTCGAGTCGGTCACGTATCTTGATTCGGACCTGTGCTTCTTTGCCAGCCCCGAGCCGATCTACCGCGAACTGGGGGATGGATCGGTCGCCATCATCGAACACCGCTATCCTGAATCCCTGCGTCACCTGGGGGTCTACGGCAAATACAATGTGGGGCTGCTTGTATTCAAAAACGACCTGACGGGGCTGCTCTGCCTGCGGGACTGGCACGAGCAATGTCTCGACTGGTGCTATGAAAAAATCGACCACGGCCGGTACGCGGATCAAGGGTATCTTGATAGTTGGAAAGAACGCTACAAGGGCATTGTGGAAATCCAGAATCACGGTGCGAACGCCGCGCCGTGGAACCTGGCGGACGCGGTTATCCGTGAGGAAGACGGTTGCGTCGCCATCGACGGCGACCCATTGATCTTTTACCACTTCCACAGGCTCAAGATTGTCACGCCCCACCTGTTCGACCCGGGATTGCATCACTACGGTGTCGGCCACGACCCCGTGATCGTTCAGCGGGTTTACGCCCCATATCTCGCTGAATTACGGGCACAGATGCGGCGTTTTGCCGTCACGGACACGGGCAATCTCAGGCTGACCTCACCGGTCAATCGCAGAGACATAGCCCGACTCTTGCTCTACGGACACACCCTTCTCCAATTTGGCCCCATCACCACACCTGTTCACGCCGAGCCTTACTTACGACCGATCCTGGCACTGCGTGAAGCGACAATGCGCGGGATGGCCATGATGACCAACAAGGCCGCCTGATTGACAACATCCCGGAGAGATTATGTCCACCTCTACATTCCCACGGATTTCGCTGGTTACACCATCATTTAATCAGAAGGACTTTCTGGAAGAGACTTTGCGCAGTGTGCTCGACCAGAAATACCCGAATCTCCAATACGGTGTGGTAGACGGCGGATCAACGGATGGGTCGGTCGAGGTGCTTGAGCGTTACCGAGACCGCCTCGACTATGTGGTGATAGAAAAGGACGATGGCCAGAGTCAGGCGATCAATAAGGGGCTTGCGCGGTGTGACGGCGAGGTCGTGGGCTATCTGAACTCGGACGACACACTTCTACCGGGGGCGCTCGAGCGTGTTGCGACTGTTTTCAGGGAGGATCCCGCTTGTAACTGGCTGATCGGTCGTTGCCGTGTGATCGATGAACACGGACAGAGGATCGGAGCGATTACCCCGACGGGGGAATTCACACTGGCCGGCGCACTGGTTCGCCAATCCCGGTTCGAGGTGCCCCAGCCCGCGACGTTCTGGCGACGCTCACTGCACAGTCACCTGGGCTACCTTGATGAGTCGCTGCATCACTGCATGGATTTTGAATTGTGGTGCCGATTCCTTGCCAACGGGATCGAACCCCATTTCGAGTTTGAAGAGTTAGCCACCTATCGCATGCACGCCCACAGCAAATCGTGCGCGGAACAATCCAGGTTTATCGAAGCGTTAATCCGTATTGAAGGATGGTACGCACCGAACCTGCCATGGGTACAGAAGATGACCCTTCACAGGATGATGGGCTACCAGCGTCGGGCGCTGGCGGTGCAGTCGTCGGCGGGCAAGCGTGAGCTGTTAGCTAAAGTGGTGAGTAAGCCGTGGTGGCTCGCTTCGCAGCAGGTCCGGGCGGCGTTGTTCACGGTCGAGCGTGCAAACAGAAGAAATGCTGCCTGATCTCAACCCGCCTTTTTGGTGATCCAGACTGTTTCAGCAGGCTGGTCGTTGTGAATCAATCTTGCGTCGGCCAGTTTGGATTCAGGCAGGGATGCGACCCAATTCTCGCCGACCGGGTCAGGGGGATAGGCCACAACGGTCAAGTGATTTACTCCATCCGCTTTCAGGATCGGCCAGGGGTTGCGGGACTCATATACTTTGATATGAGTCGAGTATCGGTTTGCATTGAATCGTAGAATCTCTGCAACTCTGGGGTCGCTTTCAAAACTGTATAGCCTGGCCTGGGGGTACCGGATGGCGTAATAGACCGACGCCAGACCGACGCCCGCGCCAAGGTCCACGATGACACTGCCGGCTCCGAGGGGGCCCAGGTCGAGCGAGGAATTATCGCGCAGGATATTCCGGGCCCTGATAGCGTCGTCCGTGTGGTCGCGGATTTTCAAACGCAGCGTCGTACCATACAAACGCCGACGGCACTCGATTGTAAAGTGGGGACGCGCTTTGTGGGACGAGGATGGATGCGGACGGCCGCTATCGTCCACGTGTGACATGAACCTGAAGAATCGTTGGATCGCGGGGAGTTTGACTTGGACCATCGGGTGGCTCCGGTCAGTGAACCAGGTACCCCTCCTGTGACGTGCCCCCGTTCGCGTTATCGACCATGTCCGTTTCAAGGGATTAGCGCATTTGTAGCGAGTGACGGGGTTGTGCGGTTAAGGGGGCTTGGAGAGCACCCGATAGGACGTGTGGTTCCCTACCCCCAAGCCTCTCATGCGCATCGCCCTCGACGCCAGAACGATGTATCGGCCCCAGCGCAGGGGGACGGGCAAAAACCTGATCGATCTTTATCGGACGGTGGCTGACATGCGACCGGGTTGGTCCGTTACGGGCTTTCACCGTACAAGCCACCCGAACACAACCGGGCTGCCCGAGTCGTTTCTGAGGGGAACAAGGCTGGAATCACCGGGTGATCGTCTGGACGTGTGGGGACGATGGATGCTGCCGTTTGCCGCCTGGCGCGGCGGTGCGGACGTGATGCATTGCCCGTCGAATGGCTGCCCGTCGTGGCTGCCGTTGCCGACGGTGGTGACCATCCACGACCTGATCCCCATCGATCACCCGCAGGACGCGGGCGGCGTCGAACAGGCAAGGCGGTTTGAGAGAGGCATCCGTCAGGCCTGCCGTCGGGCATCATGGGTCATCACGCCATCGGCATACACGAAGAATCGGCTGGTCGAAGAGTACAGCGCGGACGCCTCGCGCATCACGGTCAACCCGTGGGCGGCGGACAGCTCGGTGCGACGGGTGCCCGAGGACTTGTGGGGACCGGTGCTGAAGAAGTATGGTGTGAACCGCTCGATGGTGCTGCACTTTGGTTCGGGCACGGGCAGGAAGAATACCAGAAGGCTCATCGAAGCGTGGGCAACCATTGAGCCTGCTTTGCGCAGGCGTTGGCAGTTGCTCGTGGTCGGTCTGAACGAAAACGGGATCATGGGCCTGCGTGGGTTGTGTGAAAAATTATGCGTGCAAAATTCCGTGGTGTTGCACGGCTTTGCGGAAGAGGGGGATATCCCGACGCTGCTCAGCGCGGCGGGCTTGCTGGCGTACCCGAGCCTGTCGGAGGGGTTTGGGTTGCCCATCCTCGACGCCTGGGCCACTTTGACCCCCGTGCTTGCCAGTGCGAACACGTCGATCCCCGAGGTCGCGGGTGACGCGGCGGTGCTGGTCGACCCGACGGATACCTGTGGGATCGCGCGTGGGTTGTCTCGGTTGCTCAGCGATTCGCTTTTACGCAACGACCTTATGGTGAGGGGCACGCGGAGGCTTGAAAAATACTCCTGGCAGTCGACGGCCGAGCGTTTTATCCGGGTGATGGAGCGGGTCGCGGGGCTTGTGGAGGATTCGCGCGTCGCGGCGTAAGCGTTGATGGGTTGGGGATCGTGAAACACCGGGATCGCTTATGAAAACCATGCACACTCTCGCGCCCCATCGTGATGTCCTGTTTGTTTCGACGCAGCCGATCTGGCCTGTGGACCACGGGTCTTCGCTGATCGGTTATCACCTGGCTTTGTCACTTGCGGAGCGTGGGTTGTCGGTGGGCCTGTGTTCCACGCGGGATCCGGCCGGCCCCCTCCCGACGCGGGTCAAACAACTTGTTATCCCGTGGCCCCCGGCGTGCGACGAGGACGTGAGGGTTTTTCGGTCGGGCTGGTCGGGCCGACTGTTGTCATTGCGGAACAAACTGGCGGCACATGAGGGGATCGACGCACGCAACGCCGCGGGTGTGGTGGGGCTGGTGAGAAGATACAGGCCCCGCGCGGTCGTGGGCATCGGCACTCACAGCGTGATGCTTCTTCGCGCATTGAACGGCTTGCCCGAAGCGGAGCTTCCCGTGACGGTGTGGTACGCCGCGGACGAGTTGCTCGCGTATCACCTCACGTGCCTCCGTCGGCTGCCCATCTCACAATGGCCCGGGCGTGTTCGGCCGATGGCGGCTCACACATTGATCGAGCGTCTCTTTTCGCCTGGCGTGGACGGTGTGGTGGGTGTGAGTCCGGGTGACGCGACGATGCTGCGATTAATCGGTGGGGCCAGAAGGAGCGTGGTGATCCGCAACGGTGTCGATACGGTTCAATACTCACCGCTGGCGTTGACGGAGGGGGGCCACGCCGGTGGGAATCAGGAGAGGGACCCGGGCCAATCCAAGTCACCGCCGGTGGGTTTACAGCGCTCGGTGGTGTTCTGGGGTCGGCTGGATTTCCTGCCGAACGTGGACGCGGTGTGCTGGTTTGCCCGGAAGGTCTGGCCCGAGCTTGCGTGGCGGTTTGGGGATGCGCGTTTCCTGATCGTCGGCAAGAACCCGACAAGAGAGGTCCGGACCCTCAGCTCGATCGGTGGCGTGGAGGTGGTGGGCGAGGTTGCGGATATCCGTCCGTGGGCGATGTCGGGTGGCGTGACGGTCCTGCCGATGCGCTGCGGCGGGGGGATCAAGAACAAGCTGCTCGAAGCGGCGGCGATGGCGAGGCCGATCGTGGCTTCGCCACGCGCGGTCAGGGGCCTTGGTTTGAATGAACAGGTCAAGCCCGTGGTGGTGTGTACGAGTGTAAGGGGTTATGTCGATTCGATCCGGAGGCTTTGGGCGGACGGGGTTTACGCGATGGACCTGGGGCGCAGGGCACGAGACTGGGTCGAGCGGGAGTATTCGTGGTCTGGCGCGGCGGGTGAACTGGTCGGTTGGATCGATCGCCTGACGCCGGCCGGCTTGGGGTTGAGCACGCCCGAGGGCTTGAGGGTCCGAGAAGCGGCGTAGGCGCTTAGCCGACCTGACCTGAACCGGTATACAGACGACTCATCCATCCGTTGCAGCCCGCACATCCGTTACGGACGGTGGTCAATCTTCATCCCGTCGCTTGATTTTCCCAACCCGGCCAAACCGGTGGTCGATCAGCCTCTTAGCGGATAACCGGCTGGCATCGGGGGATCAGCCCAATCCGTTGGAGGATGGGAGATGGCGTGGACATCGATGCATTTTGCTGTGGGGATGGCCTGCACCGGGGCCGCGGCTGGACTCGTCTGTCTGTTGATGCGCAAGGGCTGGCGTTGGGTGCCGGCGTTGATGACGCTCGGCGGGTTCTGGGCGCTGGTGCCCGACATGCCCCGCGTTTTCCGTGAGGACTTCCCGACCCTCGGGTTTGCCCACACGCTGGGCAGCCGGGACCTGGAAATCTTTCTTCACAAGATCGGCAACCTCTTCTTCTTCCACGCCTCGCTCGATGCGCAGCCGCTCGAGTACGCGCTGCACGGACTCTTTGGCATCTTGATTCTTTACAACATCTCGCTGGCCATGCTCATGGTGATGGAGCACCGCTCGCGCAACAGCGTGGGCAACCGAGCCTGGCGTGCGCACGAGGAGCAGCTCAAGCGGCGCAAGAAGGTGGTTTACACGGAGACCGACCGCGGGCAGGACCCGGTGCTCCACCGCATCCGTTCAAGCCACCTTTCGAGGTCGGCGTGAGGTCACGACCGCCCGTTCGACATTGCAAAAAAAAACACCCCACATCACAGTGGGGCGTTTTATTTGATCGAGGATTGAGGGGGGGGAAACGGTCAGGCCGCGGCCGGGGCGGTGGGGTTTTGCTTGGTGTTGAGCTTGGCGGCGAGACGGGACTTGGTGCGTGACGCGGCGTTCTTGTGGATCGAACCCGACGCGGCTACCTGGTCGAGCAGCTTGTAGAGGTCGCGGAGTTGTTTCTGTGCGTCCTCGGCCGATCCGTGGAGGATGGTCTCGTTGTATTGCTTCACGGCGTTGCGCACGCGGTTTTTCCGCCAGCGGTTTCGGGCGCGGTGGGCTTCGTTCTGACGGACACGTTTACGGGCGCTGAGGCTGTGTGCCATGGGGCTGGGTCCTGTGTGGATTCGAGCCGAGTATTATGCCATGCCGGGCGGGGGGATGCAAACGGAGGAATGCGGTGTGGGTGGCCTGCTGTGGGTCAAGAAAACCCGGGGCTTGGAGGCCCCGGGCTTTGCAGGGAGGCAACTTTAATAAGCATACTTCCGGGGGACTTCCGGGTTAATTCCGGGGGGGGTTAGACTTTCAGGGTCTCTTCGCCTTTTTTCCAGTTGCAGGGGCACAGTTCGTTGGTCTGCAGGGCGTCGAGAACGCGGAGGACTTCTTCGACGTTTCTGCCGACGGGCAGGTCGTTGATGTTGGTCCAGCGGACGATGCCATCGGGGTCGATGATGAACGACCCGCGGAGGGCGACGCCTTTTTCGGGCAGGAGGACGCCGAAGTCCATGCTCACGCGCTTGGTGATGTCAGCGAGCATCGGGTGCTTGAGGTTCTTGAGTTCGTCCTTGGCTTCGCACCAGCCCTTGTGGACGAAGTGGCTGTCGGTCGAGCAGGTGAGGATTTCGCAGTCGCGGTCCTGGAACTCGCCCAGCGCGTCGTCGAAGGCCTTGATCTCGGTCGGGCAGACAAAGGTGAAGTCCATCGGGTAGAAGTAGAAATAGAGCCACTTGCCTTTGTAGTCTTCGAGTTTGATCTCTTTGAACTCGTCGCTGCTGCGGAGGTAGGCCTGGGCTTTGAATTTGGGGGCGGGTGAACCGACTTGCACTGCCATGATGCGAGACTCCTGTGATGGGGTGGGATGGGTTGACGGATTGTTTGACTCGATACCGGTTTCCGACGGGGGCCATGACGGGGGCCGTCGTCCCGTGGAGCGGACATGCTAGGTTGGAATGGTTCTAAAGTCCAACCCGCATCATGGGATTACAAAGATGGGGTCATCAACGTCGCTGCGGGTTGTTTTGCGTCAACGTCCGTCCTAATCCGACAAGTCGGCCCAAGACCGGCCTGGTGATGCAAAGCCAGCCATGACCGTGGTTAAAAGCTGTCATGCCCCCCGCAGGCATCTATGGCACGCATCTCGTGACACAAACAGCACCATGATGTTGCGCACGTTCCGAATCCTGTCGTGTCTCACATTGGGGATGATCCTCTTCATCACAACGGGTTGCGGCACGCCCGGGTCGTGGGCACGGGGGAACGATACCTTGCGTTACCCAACAATACACGCCAGGCCCACTTCGATCGCACTCGACAGCCCCCGGCTGACACGGGCTTGGCAAAAGTCCGACTCACCCGCCACAGCCCAGGCATGGTACACCTCGCGTAACGATACCCCCCCCACCGTCCAGGCCGGCTATCTGGGCCAAACCTATCAATCCACCTACACCGTCACCTACGACCGGGAATCGTCCTCACATGGGCGGGTATACGACAGCTACCACCGTCACTCCACGACCTATTCCGTAACCCGCGCAGCCCGGTGACCCGACGCACGCCGGCGTTACTTACATTTGATTAGTTCACCCATGACCACACTTCTGCGCGGCTGGGCGTGGTGTTTTCAAACCGAGGGACGCCCCCTAAAATAGGTTGATGCCCGCAAGTGCCCCCACGCACCCCGTCATCCCCGAACTCATCCGCCTGCTGGGACCGGACGCGGTTTTAACCGACCCACAGGAACTGCGCGTCTACGAGTGCGACGGCTTCCCGATTGCTAAAGGCCTGCCCACAGCGGTCATCTTCCCACGCGATACTGTTCAGGTGGCACAGGCCGTCGGGATCATCACACGCCACAACCTCCAGGTGATCCCACGCGGATCGGGCACCGGGCTGGCCGGCGGCGCGGTGGCGTATGGGTCGGGCGTCATCGTCTGCACCAGCCGAATGACCAGGATCGAATCGATCGACCTCGACAACCGCGTGGCTGTCGTCCAGGCCGGCGTGCTCAACACCGCCCTCTCAGACGCCATCCTACACTCCGGGCTACGCTTTTCCCCCGACCCCTCAAGCCAGAGGGCCTCGACCATCGGCGGCAACGCCGCGACCAACGCCGGCGGGATCAACACGCTCAAGCACGGCGTCACGACTAACCATGTGTTAGGGGTCGAGTTCGTCACCGCGCAGGGCGAAATCGTCCAGACCCGGGCCACGGGCCTCTACGACGGTGTCGGCCCCGACCTGCCCGCCCTGCTCTGCGGCAGCGAGGGGATTCTGGGCATCCTCACACGCATCTGGTGTCGGCTTGTCCCCATCCCCCGCCACTTCCGCACCATGTACGCCGTGTTCAACGACTCGCAGGCCGCCTGCCGGAGCGTCGCCGACGTGATCGCCGCCGGCCTGGTCCCCGCGAGCATGGAGATGATGGACGGCCAGATGGTCCGCGTCGTCGAGGAAGCCTTCCACTACGGATTCCCCACCGATGCCCAGGCCCTCCTGCTTATCGAGATCGACGGCGTCGAACGGACCCTCGACGGCCAACTCCAACAGGTTGTGAGTATCTGCAAACACAACGGCGCTTGCGATATCCAACACTGCTCCGACCCGACGAGAAGGGCTGAACTCTGGAGCGCACGCAAACGCGCCTTCGGCGCCATCGGACGACTCGCACGCAGCTACTGCACGCAGGACGCCTGCCTCCCCCGCTCCGCACTGGCCAAGGCCATCAAAGAAATCACCGAGATCGGCAGGCGCTTCGGCATCACCCTCTCCAACGTCTTCCACGCCGGCGACGGCAACGTCCACCCGATCCTGCTCTTTGATGAAGACAACCCCGACGAGGTTCAGAACACGCTCCGCTGCTCCGAAGAAATCCTCGAATACTGCATCACGCTCGGCGGCACCATCACCGGGGAGCACGGCGTGGGCGTCGAAAAACTCCACCTCATGCCCAAGCTCTTTTCCCCTCAAACCCTCCGGACCTTTACCGACATCAAAACCGCCCTCGACCCCGGACACCACATCAACGACGGCAAACTCATCCCCAGCGACACACTCCACATCGAACTCATGCAACCCGCCACGCCAAGATCTCCCGGCGGCGCGATGGTGATCGGGTAACACGCACGCCATGTCCACGACGGCCCTTACATACTCCCAAGACATCGCTGAACTTGTCCGCAAGTCCCGCGAGACGAAGACCCCCCTTGTGGACTACGGCCTTGCCCACCGGGGCCTGGGTCATGCCCCACCCAACTCACACACAGCCATCCAACTCACCGGCGGCCTCATCGAGCACCACGTCCCCGATATGACCGTCCGTGCCCACGCGGGTATGAAACTCGGCGAACTCCAGGCAACGCTGCGAGAGAACAACCAGCTCCTGCCCATCGACGCCGACGACGACCTGTCGCTGGGCGAGATTCTCACTCACAACGTGTATGGTGCGCTGCGCCAGGGCTTCGGCTCGGTGCGCGACCTCGTGCTGGGGCTCTCTTTCATCGACGGCCGGGGCGACGACATCGCGGTCGGCGGGCGCACGGTCAAGAACGTCGCGGGCCTGGATGTCTCACGCTTCATGGTCGGCAGCCTCGGCCAATTCGGCATCGTCCACACGGTGACGCTGCGCACAAGCGCCCTGCCCCCGCAGGCCACATGGGTCGAACTGACCGGCCACGACCCCGGCCCGTTCGATGCCCTGGTCCGTGCCGCTCTGTTGACCGATGCCAACCCGCAACTCGTGGACTGCCGATACGACGCCCCGCGATGGGTTCTCAGGATGGGCTACCTCGGCAAGAGCGCCGCCACAGCCGTGCAGGTCCGCAGCCTCGAAACGCTCGACGACGCACACCCCGACCTGCACGTCACCCACACCGGCCACGGGGACATGCGCGACCTCACACGCGAACTCTCCATCACCCGCGCCTGGCGCAGGACGGCGGGCGCCTTGGTGAAACTTGTCGTGCCCCCCAACACGACCGGTCGCGCCTGTCGACTTCTCAAAGAGTGGTCGGACTCTAATCACCCGCTGCACATCGACGCCCTGCCCCCGTTCGGCTGCGTCATGACCGGGGGCCACCTGAGCGCGGAGCAGGCCCGCTCGCTGGACCGTGTGGTGCGTGATGTCAGGCGGTCGCTGGGGGGCTTTGCGGTGTGGCACGCACGACCGGGCAACGACCCGTCGATCACGCCCTTCTCACCGGAGCCGAGCGAAATGACCGTGCTGCGTAAACTCAAGCACGCGCTCGACCCGGACAACCTGCTCAACCCGGGGCGGATGCTGTGAAAACCATTGATGATTGATGATCTCAGAGACGACCCGTTCTCTTGTCACACGCTATGACACAATCACCCGCCATCCCGCACCAAGCGCATCACGTCAGTGGATTGGGGGATGCCGTGGATTCGATGCCGTTGAAGGTGCTCGGTCTTGACGAGCGGGTCTATGGCCGCGCTTTGGATTGCGTCCATTGCGGCCTCTGCCTGCCCGCCTGTCCGACGTACACGCAAAACGGTCTGGAAACCGACTCGCCACGCGGACGCATCCACCTCATCAAGGGCCTCGCGGACGGACGGGTCGAGTTGACCGACGCGGTGCACAAGCACCTGGACCTGTGCCTGGATTGCCGGGCGTGCGAGACGGCCTGCCCGTCGGGCGTGGTTTATCACGAACTGATCGAAGAGGCACGCACCCAACTTGCCCCATTGCGCAAAGGATCATTGTCGCAACGCTTGATCGAGGCGTTCATCCACCACGTCTTCCCCTATCCCGTGCGACTCAAACTCGTGCTCCTGCCCGCCATCGCGCTGCAGCGGATCGGGCTTTGGAAACCCCTGACCCGTTCTTTCCTGACCCGGTTTCTACCGGCACAACTCGTCAAGATGCAACGGATGTTGCCCGACCGTCGCCTGCCGTGGTGGGAAAAGCCCATCACGGGGACGAATCAACCCAAAGAAAAACACATGAGTGTGGCGCTATTGACCGGGTGTGTTGGCAGCGTGCTCTATCAGGATGTCAATCGCCAAGCGGTCGAGCTGCTCACGCACCTGGGTTGCGAGGTACGGTCGCCCGTTGAACAAACCTGTTGCGGCGCGATCCACCACCACGCGGCTGCGCCGACGAAAGCCCGGAGCTTAGCGCGTCAAAACATCGACGCCCTGCTCCCCGGCGATGACCCGCGGGATTGGCCGGACTGGGTCGTGACCAACATCGCCGGCTGCGGCGCGATGCTCCACGAGTACGACCACCTGCTGCGGGACGACGAAAAATACCGTGATAAAGCGGCCGCTTTTGCCCTGCGTGTGCGCGACGTGACCGAGGTTCTCGTCACGCTCGCTCCGCCGCCGCCCGGGCACGAGGTGAACCTGACCGTCACCTACCACGACGCCTGCCACCTCGCACACGCGCGAAAAGTCACCGCTGCGCCCCGGCGGGTGTTGTCGTGGGTCAAGGGACTCAATGTCATCACGCTCCCCGAGTCGGACACCTGCTGCGGCGCCGCGGGGACTTACAACCTGTCACAGCCCGAGATGGCCACGCAACTGGCAGAACGCAAACTCGCCCACATCCGCTCGACCGAGGCCGAGGCCTGCGTCACCGGCAACGTCGGCTGCGCGATGCAGATCGAAAGCGAGGCACACCACGCGGGACTCGACCTCAAGCTCCTCCACCCCGTCACGATCCTGCACCGGGCGTATCTGGGGAAGTGATTTCTCGCGAAGCCGCGAAGAGCGCGAAGAGATACGGATAGTACGATTCTACTTCGCGTCCTTCGTGGCTTCGCGAGAAGCACCTCTTCCCCGATATACTCACCCCATGGCACGGACGCGCACGCAATTTATCTGCCGGACCTGCGGGGCGGTGCAGTCCAAGTGGTTCGGCAAGTGCCCCGATTGCGGCGCGTGGGACGCGCTCGAGTCGTTCAACGCCCCGGGGGGATCGGCAAGCAAAGACCCCATCGAGTCCGTCGCGGCGGCGATCAACACACCCGCCAAAGCGCAGCCGATCACACAAGTCGCCCGGTCACAGGACTCACCCGACGGGCTGACCCACCTCAAACGCCTGCCCACCGGCATAGGCGAACTCGACCGCGTGCTGGGGTCCAACGGTTCGTGGAACGGGGAATCGAAATCCCCGAACGACCGCGCGGGATTCGTGCCCGGTTCAACCGTGCTCATCGGCGGCGACCCCGGCGTGGGCAAGAGCACGCTCATGCTCCAGGCGGCACACCGGCTGGCCACGCAGGGGGTCAGGGTTCTCTACGTCACCAGTGAAGAGTCCGCCCAGCAACTGCAACTCCGCGCCGCAAGACTCGGCGCATTAACCGACCAGAGCGCCTCGCTCTTCGTCCTGGCAGATACCAACCTCGCACGCATCGTCGAACAGGTCCGCCAGGTCAACCCGCAACTGGTCGTGATCGATTCGATCCAGATGGTCTACAAGGGCGACCTGCCCGCGGCCCCCGGAAGTGTCACACAACTGCGCGCGTGTTGCCTGGAACTGACCTACCTCGCCAAGCTCATGGGCTGCGCGGTGGTGCTCGTCGGGCACGTCACCAAGGAGGGACGCCTGGCCGGCCCGAGGCTCATCGAACACATGGTCGACGCGGTGCTCTACTTCGAGGGCGACCGCTACCACGCGCACCGCATCGTGCGCGCCATCAAGAACCGCTTCGGCACGACGCTCGAAGTCGGGCTTTTCGAGATGACGGGCACGGGCCTTGCGGAAGTCGCGGACGGATCGGGCCTGCTGGCTGCGGAATACAAACCCGCCCCGGGGAGTGTGGTCTGCCCCGTGTTGCAGGGGTCGCGTTGCCTGCTGATTGAAATCCAGGCGCTGACCGCGACGGGGTTTCTCGGGTCTGCCAAGCGCAAGGTTTCGGGGCTCGACGGCAACCGCTTAGCGATGCTCATCGCGGTGCTGGAGAAACGGGCCGGCCTGCGGTTGGCCGACCAGGATGTCTTTGCTTCCTCGGTCGGCGGGATGAAGGTGGCCGAGCCCGCAGCCGACCTCGCGGTGGCGCTGGCGATTGCCGGGGCACACCACAACCGTCAACTCGACCGGGGCGTCTGCGCGGTGGGCGAGGTCGGGCTCGGCGGTGAGCTACGACACGTGCAACAACTGGCGCAGCGCGTTGTCGAAGCGGGGAGGCTGGGTTTTAAGCACGTGATCTGCCCCGGATTGCCGAAGAAGATGAGCGGGCTGCCCAAGGGGTGCGAGCTTGTGCCCGTGAGCAACCTCGACCGGGCGATTGAACTGTTGGCGTGACTCACATGAGCGGAATGATGCTAAACAATCGGGTGCCACTGGCGGCTTGCCCGCCAGTGCAAGAAACGATCGCCTATTTCACTGGCGGGCAAGCCGCCAATGGCACCCTTTTGTTGCTCAGACATTTTCTGTGCTTGCTCATCCTGCCGTTTGCGGTGACGTTTCTCACAAGCACAGTTCACGCCCAGGTCATGGCCGGGCCGTGGGTCGACAAGTCGGAGCAGCGCATCGCCGAGTGTCGCATGGGGAACCTGCATGTGCTGGTGCTCGACGCGGCCGGCCAACCCGTGGCAAACCAGCCGGTGCGGATCAAGATGCTCCGTCACGCTTTTGCTTTTGGCTTTCAAGTCTCGCCCTTGCAACCCGACGCGCCTTATGCCAACAACGCCCCCGTCTGGAGGTGCTTCAACTCCGTGGCGCTGGACAAACTGACCGAGTGGTCGCGCATCGAACCGGTGCGGGGCGGGGTGGATGACAAGCTGATCGAATCGGCGGTGCGTTGGGGCCGATCTCACGGTTTGATCGTTCGGAGGTGGGGCGGGCTGTTCATGTTCGACGCGGGACACACGCCCGGCTGGGTGGCCGAGCTTTCGGGGAACAATCTATTTGAAGCCTGCAAGCAAAGTCTGCGTGACAGACAAGAGCGTTATGGTTCGGAGGTCAACGAGTGGGACCTCACGCGAACGACAGGCGACGTGGATTACATCACGTCGCTTGCGGGGCAGGCCGGCGTGCGTGGGTTGTGTCACGCGCTGCGCGCAGAGCCGAGTGCGTCGTCCGATCGTGTCTACCTCAGATTTGATGACGCCCTGGACGGTCAGGGCGTGCAGACGATGGTGCAGCGGCTGAGCAACCTGGGTGAGGCTTTTGTCCCATACGATGGCATAGCCATCACCGCGACGCTCGCCGGCACCGTGGTCCCCACGCCGTTGGAGCGGACACTCGAATGGCTCGAACCGTTCGCTAAACCCGTGGTGATCGCGGGCCTGTCCGTGACGGGTTCCTCACCGCAGGCCGCTGCCAACAATCTGGAGACAGCGCTGCGCGTGCTTTTTGCCAGCCCGAACGTGGCGGGCATTTATCTCACGGGTGTGCAGGCACCGCATACCTACGATGCGGCGTCGGCGTTAATCGGTGAAAGCGGTGAGCCGACACCCGCGGGGCTGGTCTTCGATGGGTTGATTCACGACTTGTGGTGGACCGACACCACGCTCAACACCGACGAACTGGGCAACGTCCGGACACGCGTCTTTGCGGGGGATTATTCGCTAAAGGTCGCTCTGCCTGAAGGCGACAGCGCGGAGATGGTGGTGCGTGTGCCCGTCTCGGCGGTGGGCGAACAAGCCGCGCTGATGGTGGTCCAGCCGATCAAGAAAACACCGGATTGATAACAGCCTGTTCAGGCGCGGTGTTGTTTGATCTGCAACCGATGGCTGCGGGATTCTTCGATCCTGTCGATGAGTTCGGGCAATTCGCCGAGCGTGCGGATGACGGGGACTTCTTCGTGGACCGGGGGTGAGGGATATGTGGCGTCGGCGGCGCGCTTGAGGATGGGGACCATGCCCACCCGTTGCGAGCCGTGGATGTCCGCGTCGAGCAGGTCGCCGATGAAGATGGCTTCGGCCGGTCCGACATCGAGAAGGCGCAAAGCTTCCTCGAAGATGCGTGGGTCGGGCTTTCGGTATCCCACGTCGCAGGAATAGACGCGCACGGGGAAGGCGTCGAGCAGGCCGAGCATCTCGAGGTGACGGTCGAGGACGAAGCCGGGCACGAAGGTGTTGCTCACGATCCCGAGGCGGTAGCCGCGCTCGCGCAACAGTTGAATAGTGGCCACGGTATCCGGTTCGATGTGCGAGACGTCAGCCAAGGGTTTGTACCAGTTCCAGGCGAGTTCCTCGTAGAAGCCGTCGTCCTGGGCATCGAGCCAGAGCTTTCGGGATGCGCGTCGGATGTAGCGCATCGCGCTCATCTCCCGGCGGAGGAGTTTCATCTTGAGGAACCCCCAGTGCATGGCAAACCACTGGTGGAGGTAGTAACGCCGGTAACCGGGCATGCGTTTCTGGTTGCGCGACCAGAGCCGATAGGTCCGTCGCGCAGCAATCTCAAAGAGCTGGGCGTGGTCGATCTGTCCGTATTGGATCAGCGTGTCGCCGAGGTCGAAGAGGATGGCGCGGATCGAACCGGACATGAAGAGATATTGTACTCCTACCGGGCAGAAAAACTAACCACAGAGACACAAAGAAAAAGCCGTGGATGACATCCGCCGATTTCGCAGATTTCTAAACAAGAAGATTAAACATAGAGGACACGGAGAACACAGAGGGGAAGGCCAGAATTTCCTGATAAAGCAAGCCTCTCTCTGCGACCTCTGCGATCTCTGTGTTAGAAAACTTCTGTATGGATCTGGGAAACCTGCGTGATCTGCGGATCGTGCATCTCCTGTTTGCTCAGTGTCTCTGTGTCTTTCTGTGGTTTATTCCTGATTTCGGTCCGATCGGGTGCCGTAGGAGCCTTCCATCAGGCCGGGACGCTGTCGGGTGATCCAGTCGAGGGGCCGGGGTCGCCGGAGCTGGCTTCGCGGCCGCGGATCGAGGCCTGGCGGTGGTCGATACCGTTCACAAAAGCCTGGCTTTGAACGCCTGTCGTGTGTGTGGGGATGGATGATTGAGCCAAACCCGGCAGCAGGAGCAAGGCCCCGAGGATCATCGACGCGATGACGCCGACTTTTCGCACGGGATGAGGGGGATTAGCCGCGGCCTCGCGGTTTTTGACGGGGGATTGGGTGGCATCGAGGGCGTCGGTGACGTTCGGGTCGCGGTCGGTCCAGAGTTCACGCACGTGGGGCGCTTCGACGTTGTACCACGCGTTGTGGAGCAGTTCCCAGGCTGGCGAGGGGCGATCGGCTAACAGGCGCTGGGCAATCTGGAGGGCTTGTTTGGTCCAGCGCGTCGCGTCGGCGTGGTCTGACTTGAGCAGCCGTTCGAGCAGGTCGAGCAGCGTCTCCCAGTGCATGTCGTGGCGGTGCTCGGCGTCGACGCCCTTGCCCACCGCGTTTTGCAGCATGGTCATGCCGCGCTCGTTTTGATCGAGGAAGAACAGGGCTGCACCTGCGTAGGCCTCCGCGTTAACACCGGGCTGTTTGAGCGATTCCAGCAGCCGTTCGATGCGTTCGACTTGTTTGCGTTCGACTTCGACAGCCTCTTCGTGTGACAGGCCGGCTCTTTCCAGGCGGTCTGCGAGGCGCTCGATCACCGCGCCGCTGTCGACGATGGACGCCAGGGTCATGAGCGTGTTTTCGACGGCCCGCTGGCGGAGCGATTCACCAAGATCGTTGGAGTGCTCTTGGTCATCCATCCACGACGCGACCGCGCAGAACTCGCCGACAAAGTGCAGCGCCTCGTAAGGCGAGCCGATGAACCGCTCGCGCACCTGGCGCAGGCGGGCACGGTGGCGGACAAAGGCCTGTTCGTCATCGCCAAGGGGCAGGTGGTCGTTGTCGGGCAGGCTCTGGATCAGGTTGGCGTCGTCGGGTCGGCTGCAGATGACCGACAGCGCGGTGAGGATCTGCACCGCGCGTTTGCGACGCGCGGTGGGGATGTACGGGGCCACGGGGTTGAGGATGCGCGAGAGCATCGCGTGGTCGCAGTGGAAAGTGGTATCGCCCTTGTGGTGGTAGTGCTCCTCCACAAGTTGCACGAGTTTCTGCTGCGTGGCGTGTGTCTTGGCAAGCCACTCAAACACCGTCTTGACTACGCGCTGGTGGCGCTCGCGCTCGGCGAGGGTGGCCTGCTCGGCTGTGAGCGGTGCAAGGCTCTCATCAAGTGTTTCATCCACCGTCACGTTGCGGGAAGAGGTTTTCATGTCGGACCCTTTCTGCTGGCGATTCAACGGGTGGCCTGGTTTCAAGCCCGGGCGTGTGCCCTTCTAGACATATAACACGTGTGAAGGCCAAAACATTTCTTCACAGCTTTCGTGAAATCAAACCCCGGTGACTTTCACAAGACCCGTGAAATCTAAACCCGTATTTTCACGGGGGTTAGTGCGGGATGGGCGGGGGCTTGCCGGTTATACCTTGTGACGGGAGGCAACGTGCCCCCCCGGAAGCCAAGCAGGGATAGTCCCTGACAAACAACTGGCAACACTTGAAAGGAGTCCAGCCATGACACGCAAGAGAACAATGATTGTGGCAAGCGCCCTGACACTCGCGGGATTGACGCTCGGTTACGCCAACCCCGCCCTGGCGGGAGGCACCCACCGCCCCAGCCAACCCACCTCGCCGGTGGTTGTGGTCAACAACAGCCACAACGACCGAGGCCAGGACGCCCGTCGAAACGACAACCGTTCAGACCGTGGCCACGACGAGCGTCGCGACAATTTCAGCAGCGGGCGATACGACCGCGACCGTCACGACAACGCTCAGCCAGACTACCGCGGCCGCGATGACCGTGACAACCGTTCGAGCTTCAGCTTCAGCCTGATCCTCGGCGGGGACCGCTCACGCATCGGGGTGGGATACTCCTCCGCGCCGTGTGGTCATTACGAGCTGCGTACCGAGCAGGTCCTCGTCACCCCCGGTTACTACAGGGACATCTGGGTGCCCGAGCGGACGCGTACGGTATTCGATCAGTGCGGCCGCGCGTACACGATCGTTGTGGAGCCGGGCCACTGCGAGCGTGTGTGGGTCGAGCCGGTCTACGAATGCCGAACGACGCGGGTGTGGGTGTGCGACTAACACAATGTCAGTTTGAGGAACCGCCCTCAACACCCCGGCGCCGGATGGCCGGGGTGGTTTTTTGTTCGCGAAAGACAGGCTAAACTTGGGGCATGGACGACCCCTTTGACGTGCTTGGCCTCGAACCCCGTTACGACCTCGATGACCGAGCGATGCACCGGCGTTACATCGAGCAAGGGGCGGCGAACCACCCCGACCGCTTCACCGACCCGCTCGACCAGGCCGACGCCGCCGAACGCACCGCGCGCCTCAACGAGGCCTACCGTGTGCTCAAGTCGCCCGAACTGCGGGCCGAGGCGTTGATGGCTCGCTGGGGTGGGTCAGCGAAAGGGGACGATAAAAGCCTCCCCCCCGAACTGCTCATGGAGGTCATGGAAACCCGCGAGTCGATGGAAGAGGCCAAGGCCGGGGGAAACCAAAAGAAACTCGATGAGATCGCCAGATGGGCACGTGACCAGCGTGAAGAGGCCCTGCGAGGGGTGGCTGAACTGCTCACGCAAGCAGGACCGATGCCCCAGGCCGACCGCCCCCCCCTGCTCGCCCGCTGCCGGGTGTCGCTCAACGTGTTGCGATATTTTGATCGAATGATCGACGAAGCAAAGGGGTAAGGTCCCGATGGTTGGCCCGTGATCGTTAAGCGTACCCCCAAGCGAGTCATGCAAGAAAATCAAACCGCGTGCGTTCTAATCCAGTTGACCCCACGCCCACCCTGCTGGATGACACCCCCCCATGATCCCCATCGGTCCGACCCAAAAATATTGTAATTCAAATTAAAATAGCTACTTAAAAATGGTTTTCAGCAAGCTCCCGCCGGGGTGTTGTGAAAGATCGATCACCCCTCAACCCTCCTCAAAGGAAAGGCAAACCAGATGAACGCACGATGGATGACCTGCACGATCATGGCGCTGACGATGACCGTCAGCCTGGCCCAGGCTAAGCCGGCAAAGTCGAAAGAAGCCGAGCCTGTGGCCACGCCCCTCACCGAGGTCGGCAACAAACTCGCCGCCGAATACACCGCAACGCTCGAGGGTCTCAAGGCCCAGATCGTCGCCGCCCTGCCCAAGACCGACGCAGCCCAGAAATCCGACTTCGTAAAGGCCTACCAGGCCGAGGCGCTGGCGTCGGCGGAAGAACTCAAGACCGTCCGCGGCGTGGACAAGAAAAAGCCCGAAACCGAACAGAAACATGAAGAAGCGGTCAAGGCCCTCGAGTCGGCCCAGGCCGCCGCGACAGCCCCGGTCAAGACGGTGATGACCCACGTCCAGCCTTTCCTCTCCAGCGACAAACTCGACGACAAGCTCGTGAAGTTTATCGTCCTAGCCCAGGCCACCCCGCACGGATTGGCCGAGTTTGCCGAGCAAGGCACCGCCGAGAAGGCGCTGGTCGATCAGTTGCTCAGCGACAACGCCCTGATGAAACAGATGGTCATGGCTGAGGGAGCCGACAGCGGCAAGTATGGCCAGGCGATGAAGATCTACACCGAGATCGAAAAGACCTGCCCCAAGTCGCACGAGGGTTTGCTCCAGCGTCTGGCGCTGGCCGTGGCCCTCGAACACGCCACGCCCATCAAGCAAGCCAACCCCAAGTCCGCAACCAATGCCCCTGAGTTCGTCGACCCCGTCAAGCGTTACCAGGGCTTTGAACAGGCCTATCTCAACAACGAACTCGACCCCAACTTCAAAGACCTCACCATCTGGGACCTGCGCAACGTGGTCAACGGCGACGAGCCGGATGAAACCCTGGCCTGGGGCCGACAGATGCTCCACAACTACCGCCCCGACCTGATCTCCACGCCCGACACACGCTGGCGGTACGTCCAGTCGGTCAAGACCGAAGTGAAATACGGCTCGGCGGACCAGAAGTACGACCGCGAAGACCTGCAGGGCTACCAGAACATGATTATGAACGGCGGCGTCTGTGGCCGACGTGCGTTCTTCGGTCGATTCATCCTACGATGCTTCGGCATCCCGACCACCGCCCGTCCGCAGAAGGGCCACGCGACGCTCGTCCACTGGTCGCCCGAGGGCTGGGTCATCAACCTCGGTGCCGGTTGGACCTGGGGCTGGACCAAATACGGCCAGGACCGCGACTTCCTCGCTTACACCCAGGCACGGATGACCGGCGAACCCTTCGAGAAAGTCATGCGCGCCAAGTGGGTCGGCCAAGTCGAGGGCGAAGCACCCGCGTTTGGTTTCCACGCCGACCCGTCGGGCTTCTGGAACGGTGTGGCGCTCTATGAGCAACGCCAGATCGTCGAGGAATCGCAGGCCAAGACCATCGCCGCCGTCGGCACCGACATCGGTGAAGCCAACGAGTCCAAGGAAAAGGAAACCCTCGTCGCTTCGACCGTCACCGACGCCGACCGCAAGATCGAAATCAGCTCGACCGGTGTCATCACGATCCCCGCCGTCGCGTGCAGCACCCCCAAGGAGAGCACGCCGAAGATCATCTTCATGCCCTGCAGCCTCGGCGGGATGCAACTGCACTACGCCCGCCTCGGTGTGGCTGAAGATTTTGAATACACCTTCGACGCACCGGCCGCGGGCACCTACGCCCTGACCGCCCGAGTCGTCACCACCAGCGACAAACAAACACTCACCGTCGCGGTCAACGGTGGCGAACCGATCACCATCGACGTGCCGTTCACCGTCGGCATGTGGGACAAGACCCCCGCGGTCGAGATCAAGCTCAACAAAGGCCAAAATGTCCTGCACTTCTCCCGCACCGGCGAAGTCAAGGGCCTGACCATCAAGGACTTCACACTGACGCCGACCAAGCAGCCAAGCTGACCGTAGCCCACCGCGTCAGAGCAACGCATCAACCACCCCAAAGCCGAGGGACAGCCGTCCCTCGGCTTTTCATTTCAATGGATTTTGAAAGGCGGTGTTTCCCCGTCACAGATGCAGTACGTTTTTCATCGCTCAACCCTGTCGACTGTTACCAGCGTTCGGCCGGCGTTACGGTAGTGGCCCAGATCGCTGACGTCGTAGTAGCTGATGTTATTGTGATTGACGACGCTGCCGTCGTCGTAGAGGTAGTTGGCATTGCCTATGTTGCCGTTGGTGAAGCTGTATCCCGTACCATCGGCATTACCCCGGGAGACATAGGTGTATGCGCCGTTGAATGGCGGGTGGTTGGCCTCGAAATTGCCGTTGACGATCCGCATGTAATCCATGCCGAGGATGCGGTACCGGCTTTTTGACGTGATCCCCCCGCCGTCCGACGCGGTGCCCGGGCCCCAGCCATCACCGACCCGCAGCATCGGTACCGCCACGACAGACGAACCGCCCTGCATCACACAGTAAAACATCCCGAATGGGGTTTGCGTGTCATTCGTGGATGGCTTGTAAACGTTGTCCGTCCAAACCGCCTTGATGTGCGGGCACATGAAGATATCAGCCATGTTGTTGATGTACGGGCTGATGAGGGGGATGTTGTCCCAGAAACCTTTGCTGCGGATCGACCATGGCTTGAGGTCCCAGCGGTAGTCAATGCCACGATAGGTATACCGACCGCCGTTGTAGGGATAGTGCGTATCATTGTCGTACGCGTACGTCGTCACACCCGTCCCCACCTGCCGGAGGTTGGCTGAGCACACGGTCGTCCTTGCGACGTACCGGGCCTTGCCTAGCGCGGGCAGCAATACCGCGATCAGAAGTACGACAATGGATATCACCACGAGAAGTTCGATCAACGTAAACCCGCTGTGTCGGCTCGCGGTGTGGCCCATGCCAAACGCTCCTGTGTGGGAACACGCATCGGAATGAAATGACAAAATGATTATAAAGTCGAATCGACGGTAAGCCAATACCAAGGCTACCGCGCAGATGGATGTGCTGTGTCCCGGCCTGACACCCGGGGAGTTCTGCGCACAAAGCAACCCTTCCTTCACTTTTTCCGCCACGGCGAGGTCAAAGGCCTGACCATCAAGGACTTCACCCTGACGCCGATCAAGCGCCCGAGCTGAAAATCCTCTACCGGTATGAGTCGATCGGCAGACACAAAGCCGAGGGACAACCGTCCCTCGGCTTTATTATTTACCACCAGTCGTCGTAATCATTGAACGACCCGCGGTACCTCAGGCTCGGGAGCAACAGGGCAACAAGGACCGCAACGATCGAAATGACCACAAGGAGTTCGACGAGGGTAAACGCCCGCGATGGGAAACGAGACTGTTACATGGTATTGCGTTCCGGAAGAGATCGATCAGGCAATGACCTGCCCGGGAAACAAAACGGCTGGGTGGTATGGTTATACACCCAGCCGCTCGGAGGACATTGGGAATCAGTTCATGCGCATCCGCCGGATGCGTTTCACTTGCGTCGCCGACTAAGTACCATCAGGCCACCCAGAGCAAACAGCGCCAACGACGCCGGCTCGGGGATATTGGCACCGAGTTCCGCGAGTGAATTAGCGATGCGGATTTCGTCGGTTCGGCCCTGCTCGGAGGGTGTTGCGGAGACGCTGCTGAAGGTATCGGTGCTGCGACCGAACTTGGAACCGCCGGTGCTGGTCCAGTCGGGTGTGCCGAGGTTGGTCACGTCGCTCGGGTCGAACCAGAAGTCCACCGTGGAGTCGGGTGAGCCGGTGTTGTTGTATGAGTTTGAACCGACCGTCGCGCGGAGGAGCACCAGGTAGGTTCCGTTGGCCACGTTGGTGATGCCCGTAGAGTTGCTCCCGACCGCTCCGTTTGTATTCGAGGGGTCAGCCGCAGATACCACGACGTTGCCGCCGGAGGTGATGGCGATGCCAAGGCTGGAGATCACCCCTCCGCCAATCGTCAGGATGTGGTCCGTGCCGGTGCCGGTGACATACTGGAACAGCGCCGCGACCCAGACCGTGTTACCGATGCCCATTGAGGACATTGCGTAATTCAGGCTGGAGTCATTCCCGGTCCGGGCTGCCGTGTAGTCAAGCCACATGGACCCACCGGTCTCACCGGTGAGTTGTGAACTCGCCAGGCCACCGTCCGCGTCATATTTCAGGACGCCCGAGTTGGAGGTCCAGGTGCCGACGTTGCCTCCGTTGAAGGGAAGATCGGAACTGCCGTAGTCGAAGCTCTCGGAGTAGATCGACGCAGCACTTGCGGTTCCGATACCGATCACGACAACCGCCGCAGTTGCAATCAGGGTGTTGGTTTTGTTCATGAACATGCTTAATTCCTCCTTGGGATTGGGGATTGGGGTCAGGTTGGGTGATTAAGTCGAAAGGGTTCCGGATGCGAGGGAATAGGGTAAAATTCTATTCCAAATCATAAAGTCTCTATTTTCAGGCGTCAAGAATAATATAGCGCAATTAATTTTAAGATATCACGCCAGACACAGAACGAAGGATGGTATCGTCAAATGGGGACGATTGGTTAGTGCTGGCGCGATCGGTAATGGACGGGGCTTACCCCAAAAGACCTTTTAAATACCTGGCTGAAATAGTTTTGAGAACTAAAGCCCAGTGCGGCGGAGACCTGCGCAATACGCAGGTCGGTCTGGTTCAGCATCTCGCACGCCCGGTCCAGACGCCTGCGCTGGAACTCGGCGAAAATCCCCCGGCCAAGTTCACGCTCAAACGCACGCTCCAACGATCGGCGTGAGATCAGCACATGCTCAACAACCTTTTCGACGGTGAGGTCCCGGTCGATGTGGTCCCACATGTAACGCAGGGCCTTGACGACGTTTGGGTCCGACACCGCAAGCACATCGGTGCTCGGCCGCGTCACCACGCCCAACGGGGGAACCTGCACGCACGTCCGGTCGATGGGCTTTCCCTCCATCCGCTCGCGAAGCATCCCGACCGCGGTCTCCAGAATCTGATCCCAATTGTGCGCCACCGAGGAGATCGACACCAGGGCCGACTTGCACAAAAAGCGGTCATTGCCGATGCCCAGCACCGCCACGTCCTCGGGCACGCGCAGCCCCGCCTCCATGAGCCACCGGCAGTATCGCCCGGCCGTCACATCCGACACCGCCAGAAGCCCGAGCGGCTTGGGCATCTTGAGCAGGTCCTGTGTAAAGTCGTCCTGTTGATAACGCCAACTCTCCGGCGAGCCTTTAGAGTCGGGCGGACGCTCTTCCCCGTGCATCCGCTTGAGGTAACACTCGCAACCCAATTCACGCGCGCGTGTCTTGAGGCCGCGAAAAAAGGGGCGGTTGTATCTCCACATGGGATGCCCGACGAAAGCCACATGCCCAAACCCACGCTCCGCGAAATGTTCGGCCGCGAGTTGCCCCACCGCGAACCGGTCCGGCATGACCGCGGGCACCAGTTCGTCCAGGGGATGCGGCATCCGACCCAGACGCACGACCGGGATATTCCGCTCCAGCAGGTTCACGACGAGTTGGGACTGCGGTCCAGTGGCTACCAAAGCCCCGCCCACATCCAGGTTGGTCGGCAATTGTCCGAGGAACACCTCCAACCCGATCAGCCGCCAACGGTATTCGTCCGCGATCTCAAGCAGCCGCGTCGCCAGCGCCTCGTTGGGCATGTAACTGACCGCGATCGGTGTCCGGTCACGCCCACGAACAACAGTATCCGGGATGGGCTTCTCTGAGCTTGACATGGCGTGAGCGTAATCCCTCTCACTGTGACTGACAACATCATCACTCGAGGTCACCCAAGAGCGATGCGGGTGTACGGATCCGCCTAACCACAGGACAAAGAAAAACCCCGCGCGGACGGGGTGGTGGTCTGGTCACAAGTTGTCAGGATGACCCGTGTGAAGTCACTCAGCCTTGGCTTCCATATCGCCCTCATGCTTCTCGGGTTCGGCGGTTGCCGTGGCGGATTCATCAGCGGGGACTTGCGGGGCCGGGGTGTCCGACTTCTTCCAGCCCTTGCGGACCTTGGCGGCGAACTCCATGCGCTTGTTGGCCTTCTCGCGGCGGCGCGAGGTCTGGCCGGACACCTGCGGGCCGTCTTCGTCACCGACGAGTTGCAGTACGCACAGGTCCGAGCCGTCGCCGATGCGGTGCTTGCCGAGTCGGACGATGCGGGTGTACCCGCCCGCGCGGTCAGCGAACTTGGGGGCGATCTCGTCGAAGAGCTTCTTCACCACGCGCGGGCCGTCTTCGAGCTCGTGGTAACGGTTGACCTTGTACCCGTCGGCGGCAAGCTCTTTACGGTCGAAGTCCTTGAGGTCACGGTCGACCAGGATCGGGTCGCCCAGCGCCTTGAGGACCTTACGGCGCGAGGCAAGATCGCCCTTGCGAGCGGCGGTGATGAGCTTTTCGACAAAGGGCTTGACGGCCTTGGCCTTGGGGATCGTCGTGGTGATCTGCCCGTGCGTGAAGACGGCGATCGCCAGGTTTCGGCGGTCGCTCTTGCGGTGCTCGGAGGTGCGGGCGAGTTTGTAGCCGGATACGCGGTGTCTCATGGTTTAGCTCCCCGTGGGAGTGGGGTGAAGTAACAAAGTGTCAGGGTTCGTCCGAACGGGTTTATTCCTCTTCTTCCGCGGCGGCGGCGGGTTGTTCCTGCTTCAGCTCGGCGGGCATCTCCATGCCAAACGTCAGACCCATGTCAGCGACCTTGCGCTTGACCTCACGCAGCGAGGTCTTGCCGAAACTGCGGACCTTGAGCAGCTCGGCCTCGGTCCGGGAGACGAGGTCCGCCACGGTGTTGATCTTGGCCGATTCGAGGCAGTTGCTCGCACGCACGGACAGTTCAAGCTCGCTGATCGGCGTCTTGAGCTTGCCGATGAGTTCTTCCTCGATGCGAGCGGCGGCAGCGGCGCTGTCGGAGGCCACAGCCTGGCCAAGCTCGAAGTATTGCACAAACGGGTTGAGATGCTTGCGCAGGATCTTGGCGGCCTCGACCAGCGCCATCTCCGGCGTGACCGTGCCGTTGGTCCAGACCTCGAGCGTCAGCTTGTCGAAGTTGGTCTTCTGGCCGACGCGGGTGTCCTCGACCTTGTAACGCACGCGCTGCACGGGGGAGTAGATCGCGTCGACCGGGATCCAACCGATCTCCTGGTCCTCGCCCGATTCGAGCTGCTCGCTCGCCGGGACGTAGCCACGCCCCTTCTTGACGGTGAACTCCATGTCGAAGCCGACCTGCTTGGTCAGCGTCGCCAGGACGAGTTCCTTGTTGTGGATGGTGATCGAGGTGTCGGCTTCGATGAGTTCACAGGTGACCTCGCCGGGGCCTTCAGCCGAGAGGTGCATGGTCTTGACCTCGTCGCTCTCGGAGCTGACGATCATGTTTTTGATGTTCAGGACGATGTCGGTGGCGTCTTCCATCACGCCCTCGATGCTGCAGAACTCGTGTTCGGCACCCTTGATCTTGACGGACGTGCCCGCCGCGCCCTCGAGGCTCGAGAGGAGGATCCGCCGGAGGCTGTTGCCCACGGTGGTGCCGAAGCCGCGCTCGAAAGGCTCGATGACAAACTTGCCGTACTTGGCGTTGTTGAGCTCGGGGTCGGGGACGATCCGGTTGGGAAGTTCCAGGCCGCGCCATCGGATACGCATAACAAGTGCTCCAGTTCAGCGTTTCGAGTCTTGTGACGCCCGCGTCCTATCGCTCGCCGGCTGCGCTGATCGGCCGGGGGCTTCTGTGACGGGGGACGGTGTTGAGTCGTGAAACAAAGTGCAACAGCCAACTAACAATGGATTAGACCCGGCGTTTCTTGCGGGGTCGGCAGCCGTTGTGCGGGATGGCGGTGCGGTCTTCGACGGCGGTGACCTTAATGCCGGCGTTCTGCAGGGCGGTGACGGCGGACTCACGGCCTGAGCCGGCGCCCTTGACGCGGACCTCGACCTCGGTGACGCCGAGTTTTTTAGCCTTGCCGGCACAGTTCTCCGCGGCGCGGGTGGCGGCAAAAGGCGTGCTCTTGCGTGAGCCTTTGAAGCCCATCGTGCCGGCCGAGTCGTGGCAGAGCGTCTCGCCGTTCATGTCGGTGATGGTGACGAGGGTGTTGTTGAACGTCGCCTTGACGTGGGCGATGCCGCGTGTGACGTTGCGTCGGACTTTCTTGGTTTTCTTGGCCATGGTTTCCTCGAAGTTGGGCGTTGCCGTGTTGCCGGCAACTGGCTTCGGTGTGGGTTGCAGTGGGAGACAGTCTCCAACTTTGGGTATCCCACCGCTGGACACGGCGGGCTTTGCATTTTCTCGTCCCACCGATGGACGCGGCGGGCATTGCATTTTCTCGTCCCACCGATGGACGCGGTGGGCATTGCAATGGGGTTACTTCATTGCCTTGACGCCCTTCTTGCCGGCGACGGTCTTGCGTTTGCCCTTGCGTGTGCGGGCGTTGGTGCGGGTACGCTGACCGTTGACGGGCAGGCCCCGGCGGTGACGGTCGCCGCGGTAGCAGCGGATCTCACGCAGGCGTGTGACGTTCTGCGCCACCTGCCGACGCAGGGCACCCTCGACGATGTAGTTGTTGTCGATGATGACCGCGATCTGGGCAAGCTGGTCTTCGGTCAGCTTGTTGGCGCGGGTCTGGCCGTCGATGTTGGCCTCCTTGAGCACCAGCTCGGCATTGGCCGGCCCGACGCCGTAGATGTAACGGAGCGCGATGCGGATGGGCTTGTTGTCCGGGATGTCGACGCCTGCGAGTCGGGGCATGGTGTGGGGTCCTTTGTGGGGGACCCACCGCTGGACGCGGTGGGCTTTGCAGTTGGAATCAACCTTGGCGTTGTTTGTGTTTGGGGTTGGTGCAGATGACGCGCACGACGCCCTTGCGTCGGATGATCTTGCAGTTTTCACAGATGCGTCGGATGGAGCTTCGGACTTTCATGGCAAACCTCGTGTCTGGTCGTGTAGTCGTGATTAATGGCGGTAGGTGATGCGTCCTTTGGATAAATCGTAGGGGCTGATCTCGATGGTGACTTTGTCGCCGGGGAGGATGCGGATGTAGTGCATACGCATCTTGCCGGAGATGTGGGCGACCATCTCGTGGTTGTTTTCGAGGCGTACGCGGAACATCGCGTTGGGCAGCGCGTCGATCACCTCGCCCTCAACCGTGATTTTTTCTTCCTTGGCCAATGTGTTCCTGTTCTTGTTTGTGCTTACTGTCCGTTGGTCAATACGTCTGCGCCGGTGTCGGTGACAGCGACGGTGTGTTCATAGTGAGCCGAAGGCAATCGGTCGGCGGTAACGACCGTCCATCCGTCGTCGAGGGTGACGACCTCTTTCACGCCGAGGTTGCACATCGGCTCGATCGCCAGCACAAGCCCCTCGCGGAGGAGGATGTCGTTGCGACGCAGTTCGGCACTGTCGAAGTTGGGCACCTTGGGGTCCTCGTGCATCTTCGATCCGATGCCGTGACCGACAAAATCCCTGACGACGCCCAGTGCGTGCGATTCGGCGTAGCTCTGCATGAGCCTTGCGACCTGGCTCCACTTCCTGCCCGGCCGGATGTTTTCAATCGCCACTTCGAGCACGAGCTTCGTCACTTCACAGAGCCTGCGCACCTCCGGTTTCACGTTGCCGACCAGGAACGTCCTGGCCGAGTCGCCACACCATCCGTCGAGTTCCACTCCGCAGTCGATCCCGACGATGTCGCCGTCCTTGACCACCCTGTCGTCCGCGATTCCATGCACGACGACCTCGTTGACACTGATGCAAAGGTTCGACGGGAACGGGACCTTGCCGGGGTAGCCCTTGAAGAGTCCCTTGGCACCGGCGTGGGTCATGACCCGCAGCGCCTCGTCGTCGATCTCCTTCGTGGTCACGCCGGGCCTGAGCATCTTGCCGCAGTGGTCGAGCACCTGATGCACGACCCGCCCAGCCAACCGCATCTTTTCGATCTGCTCCTTGCTCTTGAGTTTGATCGCCATCCAGACCTCGCCAAACGCTCATTCCCAGCCTCAGGCGAGAATCGAGTAGTTTACTCTACACCGCCGAATTCCTCAAATTGTCGCGGCGTCCGTGCCACCACGGCCCAGCAGCCCCGGAACGGCTTTACCGTGCCCCGCGGATGCGGGTGCCCTTGCCCCCGCCGGACGATCCGCCGAGGAAGCCGCTGTAGTTTCGCATCATCAAATTGGCCTCGATCCGCTGGACAAAGTCGAGCATCACGCTCACCACGATCAGCAGACCCGTACCGCCGAGGAAGCTGGCCACGACCCAGTCGATCTTGAACGCCCCGGCCACGACCGACGGGACCACGGCAATAATCGCCAGGAAGCCCGCGCCGACGTAGGTGATGCGTTCCATGACGGTTTCGAGATACTCCGCGGTCCTCGGCCCGGGGCGCAGGCCGGGGATGAAGCTGCCGTGGTCGCGCAGCTGCGTCGCCATCTCTTTGGGCTGGAACTGCACGGTCGTCCAGAAGTAGGCAAAGAAATAGATCAGCACGATGAAGATCAGTTCGTACGGGTACTGGCCCATGTGGATGTTGCGGTCCATGAAAGCCACGAAACCCGAACTCGGAAACGCGCCGCGGATGTAGGAGATCACGAGCGTGGGGAACATCATCATGGCGCTGGCGAAGATGATAGGCATGACCCCGCCGTGGTTCACACGCAACGGCAGATAGCTCTTCTGTCCACCGTAGACCCTGCGACCGCGCGTGTGCTTGGCCTGCTGGATCGGGATGCGGCGCTGGCCCTGGGTGATGATGATCGCCCCTGCGACGACGGTGACGAAAGCGGCGGCGAGCATGATGACCGCGCCGATGCCCAGGGGCTTGTCGGTGCCGGCATTCGATGACAGACTGAAGTTGTCCGCGACCCAGCGGATAGCCTGGGGCATGCGTGCGACGATGCCGGCCGTGATGATCAGGGACACGCCGTTGCCGATGCCGTACTTGTCAACCTGCTCGCCCAGCCACATGAGGAAGATCGTCCCGGCGGTCAGCCCCAGGAGCCCCGCGAGCCAGAAGAAAATGATGTTGGGGTACTCGGTGAACTGCGGGTAGACCAGTTGCGAGCTGACCATGACCTTCATCCACACGATGCCCTGGATCAGACACAGGGGCACGGTGGCGTAGCGCGTCCATTCGGTGATCTTCTGATACCCAGTCGCGCCCTCTTTCTTGAGGTCGACGAGCGTGGGCCAGACGGTGGCCAAAAGCTGGAAGATGATCGCCGAGGAGATGTAGGGCATGATGCCCAAGCCGAAGATCGTCGAGTGCCCGAGCGTGCCGCCGGTGAACATGCCGATGAAGGCGACGAAGTTCCCCGCGGCCGAGCCGGACTGCTTCTCCGCCCACTCGCGCAGGCTCTCCTGGTTCACCCCCGGCAGCGGGATGAAGTAACCGATGCGGTAGATCGCCAACATGCCGAGGGTGAAGAGGATCTTCGTCCTCAGCTCGGCGACCTTCCAGATGTTTAAGAATGCTTCTAGCATCGTAGCTCAACTGCTCCTCGCTGCGTCCTTGCAATGAACCTATATCGCTCCCGCTCTGTCGTCACTTGGCAACGGTCGCGGTCCCGCCGGCTTTTTCGATCTTGTCTTTTGCGCTGGCGCTGAACGCCGCGGCGGTCACGGTCAGTTTCTTCTTCAACTCGCCCTCGCCGAGCACCTTGATGGGCATCGTGGTGTCGGGAACCAGGCCGACCTTCACGAGCATCTCGGCGTTGACCTCGGCTCCGTCCTCGAACCGTGCGTCGAGGGCCTTGAGGTTCACAACCATGTATTCGGTACGGAAGTTGAAGTTGGAAAACCCTCGCTTGGGCACGCGACGGAACAGCGGCATCTGCCCACCCTCTCGGCTGGCGCGGATCGAGCCGGTCCAGCCCGAGCGCGAGCCCGCGCCCTTGGTCCCGCGGCCGGAGGTCTTGCCGTGACCCGAACCGATGCCGCGCCCGATGCGCTTCTTGTGCTTCTTCTTGCCGACTTTTTCTGTGATTTCATGGATCATCATGGCGGGTATCTCCGTCAGGACTAACAAGGTGTTATCCTGCGATTATTCGGTGGCGGGGGTGGCTCCGGCGTCGGTCGTCTGGGTCGTGTCGCTCTGGGACTTGCTTTCGGCCTGGCCCTCGGCGGAACGGTCTCGGCCGCGGCCACGACCGCCTTTGGCGCTCTTCTCGCCCACGCGGTTGACCGGGCCCTTGGCCTTGACGCTCTCGGTGCGCTGCGTCATGAACTTGCGTCCCTTTTCGAGCACGCGCTCGACACGGGTCGGTTCGAGCTGGACGCCGCGGATCTTCTCGACCTGCGCCTTGGACCGCAGCGACGAGAGGCCCGTCAGAGCCGCTTTGCACAGGTTCTTCTGGTTGGTCGAGCCGGTGGACTTGGTGAGGCAGTCGTGTACGCCGGCCATCTCGAGGACCGCGCGGACCGTGCCGCCGGCGATCACGCCCGTGCCGGGGGCGGCGGGCATGAGCTTGACGATCGACGCGCCGAAGCGTGCGGTCACCGGGTGGGGCAAGGTGCCCTCGAGGAGGTTGACCTTGAGCATGCGCTTCTTGGCGTCTTTCTGGGCCTTCTCGATGGCCGCGGGCACGCCGCCGGCCTTGCCGTAGCCCACGCCGACGCTCCCGTGCCGGTCGCCCACGACGACCAGCGCCGCGAAGCTGAACCGTCTACCGCCCTTGACCACGGTCGCGGTGCGGTAGATGCCGACGGTCGTCGACTCGAGTCCCTGCGATTCTTCGGTGTTCATCAGTGCTTCAGCCATTGCGATCCCTTTTTTCGCCCTGGGGCGTGTTGTGACAATTGATTAGAACTTGAGCCCCGCCTCGCGTGCGGCGTCGGCCAGGGCCTTGACCCGGCCGTGGTACTTGAAGGCGTTGCGGTCGAAAGCGACGTGCGTCACGCCGGCGGCCCTGGCCTTCTCGGCCAGTTCCTTGCCGACCGCCGCGGCCGCGGCCTTGTTCGAGCCTTTTTCGCTCTTGACCGACGAGGCGGCCACAAGGGTCTTGCCCGTGTAATCGTCGATCACCTGGGCGTAGACATACTTGATGCTGCGGAAGACCGTCAGGCGCGGACGTTCGGGCGTGCCGATGACGTGCTTCCTGATGCCGGCCTTCCGACGGACGCGACGCTTTTCGTTGAGGAGGGTGTTGCTCATGGTTTGAATCCTGTTTCATGCCCGTGCGATCTCTCGACCGGGTTATTCGCTTAGGCCCCACCGCCGGCAAAGGCCTTGCCCTGCTTGCGGATGATGACTTCGTCGGCGTACTTGATGCCCTTGGCGTTATACGGTTCGGGTGGGCGGTGGGCACGGATCTGGGCCGCGACCTGGCCGACCATCTGACGGTCAGCCCCCTTGACGGTGATCTTGTTCTGCACGATCTCGACCTTGACGCCGGCGGGGATCGTGACCTCGCGTGTGTCGGCGTAACCGACATTGAGCAGGACCTTCATGCCCTGAACCTTGGCGGTCCAACCCACACCGTTGAGTTCGAGTTCTTTGACAAAACCCTTGGTCACGCCGGTCACCATGTTGTTGAGCAGCGCGCGGGTCAGGCCGTGCATCGCCTTGGAGACGCGGGTGTCGTCCCGGCGTTCGACGACGATGGTCTTGGTCTTGTCGTCGACCTTGACGCTGACCTCGGGCCGGTGCGTGATCGAGAGCTTGTTCTGGCCGGACTCGACCGTGACGACGCGGTTGGCGACGCTGCACTTGACGTTGCCGGGCAGGGGTACGGGTTTTTTGCCGATGCGGGACATAGGAACCTCTTGGTTTCTTATTCAACGGTGCAGATCAGTTCGCCGCCGACACGTTCCTTGCGGGCCTGTCGGTCGCTGAGCACGCCTTTGGGGGTGGTGAGGATCGAGACGCCCATGCCGGCCAACGGTCGGGGGATGGCGTCACGCTTGACATACATGCGCCGGCCCGGTGTGGACTGACGCTTGAGGACACTGAAGAGCTGCTCGCCGTTGGGGCCGTACTTGAGTTCGATCCGCAGGATGCCCTGTCGGCCGTCTTCGATCACGTCGTAGGACGTGATGTAGCCCTCGCTCTTGAGAACCTCGGCGATGCCGCGGCAGACGCCGGAGTTCCGGCAGTCGACCTTGTCAGCCTTGTTCCGCGCGGCGTTGCGTACGCGGGTGAGCATGTCAGCGATGGAGTCGGTGAAGGACATTGTGTTCTCCGAAGCGCGTCTGGGTTGTGGTGACGCGGTGCGTGTTTGTATTCACTTCCGGGGGGAGTTCCGGGGGGGGTTACCAGGAGGCCTTTCGCATGCCGGGGATTTTGCCCTGAAGCGCCAGTTCACGGAGCATGATTCGGCAGACCTTGAACTTGCGGTAGTTGCCGCGTGAGCGACCGGTCAGGGCGCAGAAGTTGCGGATGCGCGTCGGGCTGGCGTCGCGGGGAAGACGCTGCAGCGCCGCGTAGTCGCCGGCTTCCTTGAGCTGCTTGCGTAGCTCGGCGTACTTGGCAACGGTCTTCTTGATCCGTTCGTTTCTCAGTAGCGTGGACTTGCAGGCCATGTGTTTCCTCGGGTCGGTGGGGTCTCGTGGTTCGGACTTACAGTGTGTTCATCACGATCTGCGATCACATTCAGCGTCGTCGGCCCTGTTTGAGGTCTTCGGGCTTGACAAAGGGCACGCCCATCTCGGCCAGGACAAACTTGCTGACCTCGGGGCTGGAGTTTTTGAAGCAGAACTGCACGTTCAGGCCGTGCTGGAACTCGGCGTTGGCCATGTCGACCTCGGGGAAGATGCCCTGCTCCTGCACGCCGAACGCGTAGTTGCCGGCTTTGTCGAAGCTCTTGAAGGGCAACCCACGGAAGTCCTTGATGCGGGGGATGGCCAGCGAGATCAAACGGTCGACGAACTCCCACATGCGGTCGCCGCGGAGCGTCACCCGGGCACCGATCTCAAAGCCCGCGCGGAGCTTGAAGTTCGAGACGCTCTTCTTGGCGATGCACATCACGGGCTTCTGGCCGGCGATCACGGTCAGGTCCTTGATGACCTGCTCCTTGGCCTTGGGGTTGAGCTTGGTGCCCTCGAGCTGCTTGCCCAGGCCGACGTTGAGGATCACCTTCTCCAGGCGCGGCAGGGCCATGGGGTTGGCCACCTTGAACTGCTCCTTGACCTTCGCGGAGACTTCCTGGTTGAAGCGGACCTTCATGCGCGGCGGCGTCTTCGGGCCGACGGGCGCTTTCTCGGTTGATTTTTCTTGTTCTTGTTTCTTGGCCATGACTTTTCTCGCTTGCGGGTGGGTGTCCCGCCTTGTGCATCAGTTGATTAGAGGGCCTGCCCGATCTGACCGCCGCCCCGCACCGCGACGCGGACCTTCTTGCCGTCCTTGGTTTGAAAACGCACACGGCTGGGCTTGCCGTCGACCGCGGGGGAGACGTTGGACCAGTGCAGGGGCATCTCCTTGTCGATGATGCCGCCCTGGGGGTTGGTCTGGGTCGGCCGCATGTGGCGCTTCTTCACGTTGATACCCTGGACAACGACCTTCGAGTCCTTGGGGATGACGCGCAGGACCGTGCCGATCCTGCCGCGGTCTTTGCCGGCGGTCACGATGACCTGGTCGCCTTTTCGGATGTGTCGTGGCATGGTGGTGTTCCAAACAGTCGGGTGAATAGTCCTGGGGTATCCGGGCCGGCACGGCCCGGCTCGCTGTAACTCAGACAACCTCGCTTGCGAGGGAGACGATCTTCATGAAGTTCTTTTCACGCAGTTCACGCGCCACCGCCCCGAAGATGCGGGTGCCGCGCGGATTGCCCTCGTCGTCGATGAGCACCACCGCGTTGCGGTCGAAGCGGACGTAGGAACCGTCCTGCCTGCGCACGGGGTACTTGGTGCGGACGACGACCGCCTTGACGACGGTGCCGGGCTTGAGGTCGCCGCCGGGCAGGGCCTTCTTGACACTGCAGACGACGCGGTCACCGACGGACGCGGTGTTGCGGGAGAAGCGTCCCTTGGAGGAAGTTCCGCCGAACACACGGATCACGTAGGCGATCTTGGCGCCGGTGTTGTCCGCGACATCAACTCTGGATTCAGCCTGGATCATGGCTCGTTACTCGCTCGTGGCCGTGGGGCCTGTAAATCTTCTGTGGGTTTAGTTTTTTGCGGCTTCGACGACTTTGACCAGTCGCCAGGTCTTGGTCTTGCTGACCGGTCGGCAGGAGACGATCTCCACCATGTCGCCGAGCTTGCTGGTGTTCTGTTCGTCGTGGACCTGGAACTTGTTTGAACGGGTGATGATCTTCCCGTACTTGGGGTGCTTGAACTGGTAACGGACCTCGACGGTTCGGCTCTTGTCGCGCTTGTCGCTGGTGACAAGACCGGTCTTGGTGCCGACGAGTTCACGGGGCTTTTCGGTGGTGGCGGTGGTCATCTTGGGTCAGGCCTTTTTCTGTTTGCGTGCGCTTTGTTCGGTCAGGACACGGGCGATATCCCTGCGGAGGTTGCGGAGCTGGCGTGGGTTTTCCAGCTTCTCGGTGACCGCCTGGGAGCGGAGCGTGAAGAGCTGCTGACGGAGGTTGCCCTCTTCGATCTTGAGTTCTTCATCGTTGAGTGTGTGGACTTCTTTGGCTTTCATGGTCGTACTCGAGGGGGGCGTGCTTGTTCAGGGGGAATACTTCCCGGGGGTGTTCCGGGGGTTAAACGTGGCGCCTTTCGACGAAACGGCAGCGGTAAGGCATTTTGTGGGCCACGCGGGTCAGAGCACGGACGGCCACGTCGCGGGGGACGCCGGTCAGTTCGTAGAGGATCGTGCCGGGTCGCACGCGGGCAGCCCAGAACTCGGGCTCGGCCTTGCCCTTACCCATTCGGGTTTCCAGGGGCTTCTTGCTGATGGGCTTGTCGGGGAAGACACGCACGAAGAGCTTGCCCTCGCGGCTGACGAACTGACGGGCGGCGACGCGGCCGGCTTCGATCTGCCGGGCGCTGAGCCAGCCGCTGCCGAGGCACTGCAAACCGTAGTCACCAAAAGCGACGTAGTTGCCGCTGGTGGCGTTGCCACGGATTTTCCCGCGCTGCTGCTTGCGGAAGATGACACGTTTGGGCATCAGGGGCATGGTTCAAACTCCGAGTCGCGTAGGGTCGTGTACGTATAACAAGTAGTGAGTTTCAGAAGGTTTCACGCGTCCCCGGGCAGAGCCCGGGGCTAAGGGGGGGTCAACGGCGGCCACGGGCGCGGGGTCGGGCACCGGCGGCCTTGGATTCGACCTCGGCCTCGGTCAGTTGGGCGTACATACCTTTGTAGACCCACACCTTCACGCCGATCACACCGTAGGTCGTGTAGGACTGGGCAAAGCCGTAGTCCACGTTGGCCTGCAGGGTCTGCAGCGGGATGGAGCCGAGGCGGATGTCCTCGGTTCGGCTCATCTCGTGGCCACCGAGTCGGCCGGCGAGCATGATCTTCACACCCTTGGCGCCGGCGGTCATCGCGGCGTCGCCCTTCATCTTCATCACACGGCGGAAGCTGGCACGCTTGGCAAGCTGTTCGGCAATGCCCTCGGCGATGAGCTGGGCGTCGGCGTCGGGCTGGCCAATCTCGATGCAGTTGATCGACACGTTACGCCCGGTCAGGGCCTGGAGGTCCGCGGTGAGTTCTTCGATGTTCTGACCCTTGGGGCCGATGACCATGCCGGGACGCGCGGTCTTGACGATGATCTTGAGTTCCTCACGGGTGCGCTCGATGTGGATGTCGCTCACGAAGGCAAACGGGGGCTGGCGGTTGAGACGCTTGTCGAGGTGCTTGCGGATCTTCTCGTCCTCGACGAGCAGCTCACCGTACAAAGCCTTGGGCGCGTACCAGCGCGACTTGTGGGCTTCGGTGATGCCGACCCTGAAACCGAATGGATGAACTTTTTGTCCCATGAGCGTGTCTTTCGTGTGGCGGTCCGTGTGAGCGTCCGTGTGAGCGTCCCCGGGCGGATCCCGGGGCTAAATATCGTGTGTTAAACCCGGGGGTCCACGGTGATGGTGATGTTGGAGCAGCGTTTGATGATCGAATGCGCCCGGCCACGGTCCTTGGGCTGGAAGCGTTTGAGGCGGACGCCGTCGTCCACGCGGGCCTCGGAGACGAAGAGCGAACGGGTATCGACCTCGGCCTGCTCTGCATTGGCCTGTGCCGCGAGCAGGGCCTGGCGGACATAGACCGCGCCGCGCTTCTTGGACAGTTCGAGGATGGCCAGGGCATCGCCGATGGACTTGCCGCGGACCAGGTCGGCCACGAGTCGGCACTTCTTGGGGCTGATGCGTGCGTTGCGGTGGATGTTCTTGTAAGGCATGGTTTGAAGTCCGTGCGTGTCCCCGGGCAAAGTCCGGGGCGAATGGTCATGAATGCGTTTTAAGCTGCGCCGGTGGCACGCTGGGCCTTGGTGCCGGTCGTGTGGCCTCGGAAGGTTCGGGTCAGGGAAAACTCACCGAGCTTGTGGCCGACCATGTCCTCGGTGACGAAAACGTTGTTGAAGACCTTTCCGTTGTGGACGAGGAACGTGTGACCGACGAACTCGGGCACGATGGTGCAGCCGCGCGCCCAGGTCTTGACCGGTTCGCGTCGTTGCATCTGGTTGAGCTTCTCGACCTTGCGGTAGAGCTTCTCATCGACAAAGGGGCCTTTTTTGAGTGATCGTGGCATGGTGTGGGTCCGGGGTCGGGAGTCAGATCCGTTCGTGGTGATCCCACGCCTGGACGGCGTGGGCTTTGCAATCCTTACATTTGATTAGATAACGAGTTGGCCGTAGCGGACGCTCTTGCGTCGGCGGATGATGCGGGCGTCGGAGGGCTTGCCTCGCTTGCGGGTTCGGCCGCCCTTGGCGGGGACGCCGGTCTTGGAAGCGGGCGGACGGTTGTGCTTGGATTTACCGTCACCACCGCCGAGGGGGTGGTTGTGGTGGTTCTTGGCGACGCCGCGGGTGTGGGGCCGCATGCCCATGTGCCTAGCGCGGCCAGCCTTGCCGATGACGACCAGCGCGTGGTCGGTGTTGCCGACCTGCCCGATGGTGGCCCGGCATTTGAGCGAGACCTGGCGGATTTCACCGGAGGGGAACACGAGCGTGGCCCAGCCGCCCTCTTTGTTGGTCAGGCGTGCGTAGGTGCCGGCCGATCGGCAGAGCTTGCCGCCCTGGCCGGGGACGAGTTCGATGTTGTGTACGTTCAGGCCCGAGGGGATGAACGCGATCGGCATGGCGTTGCCGACCTTAGGTTCAGCCGCCTTGGTAGAAGAAACGATCTTGTGACCGTCGGTCAGGCCGATGGGCGCGAGGATGTAGGCCCGCTTGCCGTCTGCGTATTCGAGCAGCGCGATGTTGCTCGAGCGGTTGGGGTCGTATTCGATGCCGACGACGGTGGCGGTTTCATCGAGTCGGCTGCGCTGGAAGTCGATGACGCGGTAGCGTTTCTTGGCGCCGCCGCCCCGACTGGCAACGGTGATGACGCCGTGGTGGTTGCGGCCGCTGGCACGCTTCTTGGGCTTGAGCAGCGCCTTCTCGGGGGTCTTCTTGGTCACCTCGGAGTAGAGGTTGACCGAGGCGTTGCGTCGGCCGTTGGATGTTTTCTTGTATACGCGGATGGCCATGGTTCATTCTCCGGGGGCGGCTGAATCAATCGGGCCGCGCCGGGTCAGGGTCTTACTCAGAACAATTCAATCTTGTCGTCGGGGTGGACTTCGACGGTGGCTTTTTTCCAGCTCCCGGTGTTGATGACTCCGTGCTTGGTGCGTTTGTCCTTGCCCTTGCGGACCTGCGTGGCGACGCTGACGACGCGGACCTTGTAAAGCTCCTCGACGGCGGTCTTGATATCGGGCTTGCGGGCGGTCATGGGGACGAGGAAGGAGTAACGGTTGCGCGCGGTCGACTCCCAGGTCGATTTCTCGGTGACCAGCGGGCGCTTGATGATGTGGGTGGCGTGGAGCGTCATGGTTTAGTTGGCCTCCGTCGGGATGTCGACGTCTTGTTCGGTGAGCGAGGCGGTCTGTTTGGCGATCCAATTCTCCAGCGCCGCCCTCTCGACGAGGACGTAACGGTTGTTGAGCAGGTCGAAAGCGTTGAGCTGTTCGACGTTGGTCAGCTTGATGTCGGAGAGGTTTCGGGCGGACCGCGCTTCGGTGGAGGTGGTGTGCGTCAGGGCGAGCAGGCAGGAGCGGTCGATGTTGAGCGAGGCGAGGAGGTCGGCAAACTGCTTGGTGCTGGGCTTTTCGAATTTGATCTGGTCGACGAGCTTGATCTGTCCGTCGACGGCTTTGGCCAAAAGGGCGTTGCGGTTGGCCAGCCGTCGCATCTTGACGGGCATCTTCTGACGCCAGGAGTGCGGCTTTTTCGAGTGGCCGTGCGCACCGTGGCGGAGGATGTTGGTCTGGGCCGAGCCGCGTCGGGCGTTGCCGGTGCCCTTTTGCTTGTAGAGCTTGCGGGTGGAGTAGGCGACCTCGGAGCGCTTCTTGGTCTTGCTCGTGCCGAGGCGCTGGTTGGCGTGGTAACGGACGTAGGCTTGCTTAAGCAGCGCGGGACGGACCTCGCCGCCGAGCAGTTGCTCGTCGAGTTGGAAGGTATCGATCTGCTTGCCTTGGAGATTGTGGACGGGGATGTCGATCATGGTGTTTTACCTGCGGGCCTGTAAAGGCGGCTTACGCGTGGTTCGCCGTGCGACGGGCCGATCGTGGCCGGTGTGGAGTCGCGCGACTCGGTTTGGGGCGGTGTCTTGTCGTGGCGTGGCAGTATCGGTTGTTCCCTTTGCATCCAGCGGGGGCATCCCCCACCTGGACGGTGGGGGCTTTGCACAGAGCCGGTGGGGGCTTTGCACAGAGCCGGTGGGGGCTATGCACAGAGCCGCGGGGGCTTTGCAAGGGGGGACTTACGACGCCTTGGCGACTTTCGCCTTGGTCTTGTACAGGCGCACAGCCTCCTTAATCATGAGTAGACTCTGGTTGCTTCCGGGCACGGGGCCCTTGACGATGAGCAAGTTTTTCTCGGCATCGCGGCCGACGACTTCGAGACTTCGGACGGTGACGCGCTCGTCACCGAGGTGGCCCGACATGCGTTTGCCCTTCTTGGGGCGACCGGAGAAACCACGGTTGGTGGCGTGGCCGCCGATCGAGCCGGGCGAGCGGTGCTTGCGTTCGGTGCCGTGGCTGGCGCACATGCCCTTGAAGTTGTGACGCTTCATCGTGCCGGCAAACCCCTTGCCCTTGCTGGTGCCGACCACGTCGACGAACTTCACACTCTCGAAGGACGCAACGCTGACTTCCTTGCCAAGCTCGGCACCGGCGACTTCCTGAGAGGTGCAGCGGACCTCGCGGTGGTGCCGCTTGGGGCCGAGGCCGGCTTTGCCGTCGTGACCGATCACGGGCTGCGTCGAGTTGCGGGCCTTGACATCGTCAAACGCCAACTGCAGCGCGTCGTAGCCATCTTTTTCGCTGGTCTTGACCTGGCTCACAAAACACGGGCCTGCCTGGATGACGGTGACGGGGATGTTCTTCCCCGTTTCGTCGAAGAAACGGGTCATGCCGATCTTTTTGCCAATGAGGAATGCGGGCACTTGAGTCATCTCCTAAACCCCCGAAGGTCGAGACGCCGCTCGTCTCCGGGATGATCTTGGCATTGCCATTTTGGTGCTGCCAGAGGATCGTGGTTTGATTGATTGCTTGAGTCTGATTATTCCTGAAAACGTTACTCGTTAACGAACTTCCGGTTTTACTTCCGGTTTTACTTCCGGGGGTTAAGCCTTAATTTTTACAAACACGCCGGCGGGCACGACGAGGCGGTTGAGGGCCTCGACCGTTCGGGCGTTGGGTTCCATGATGTCAATGATCCGCTTGTGGGTGCGGATCTCGAACTGTTCCCGGCTCTTCTTGTCGATGTGCGGTCCGCGCAGGACGGTGTAGCGTTCGCATCGGGTGGGCAGCGGGACGGGACCGGCCACACGGGCGTTGGTGCGCTTGGCGTGGTCGACGATCTCTTTCGCCGAGGCGTCGAGGGCCTGGTGGTCGTACGCTTCCATCCGGATACGGATCTTGCCTGCGGTCATCGATGAGTTCCCTGTCGAGGGTTTACCGGGGTTTTTGCGTGTCAAAGAGCCGAATTTCACGGGTAAGCTTACGCGCCTGACCCGAGTTTTCACCCAGAACCGACGGGTTTTGGGCAAGACGGGAAAGTGTACCAGACCCCAGCCCTGTGTCAAATCGTGTTCAGTCGCTAGCATGTCCCCATGCCCACCCCCTTGAGGATCACCAGCCCCGACAACCCCCGCATCAAGGCGGTCGTCCGTCTGCGCGAGCAGCGGGAACGGCGAAAGACCGGGCTTTTCACGGTCGAACGCTCTCGTGAGATCGAGCGTGCCCTCGACGCGGGCCTGTCTCTGATCGAACTTTACCACCTCCCGACCGAGCAGGTTCCCACGGTCGCCCCCCTGCTCAAACAGGCTGAATCCCGGGGAGTACGGCCCGTCGAAGTCACCGCCCCGATCCTGGCCAGGATGTGTTACCAACAAAACCCCGAGGGCCTGATCGCGGTCTTCGAGGCACCCCCACCCCGGAAGCTGGAAAATATCGATATTTCAGCTAAAAAACCGCCTTTGATCCTCGTCGCCGTCGGCCTGGCCAAGCCCGGCAACCTCGGGGCCATCGCCCGCACGCTCAGCGCCGCCGGGGGCGATGCGCTGGTTATCGCCGACCAGGTCGTCGACCCGTTCAACCCCAACGCCATCCGTGCCAGTACCGGCGCGGTCTTCTCCTCGCCTTGCATCGCCGGATCGCTTGATGAAATTGTGAAATGGTGCGACCGACACTCTGTCCGCCTCGTGGCCACCTCGCCCGACGCACCGAATCTCTATACCGAAACCGACCTCACCGGTCCGATTGCCCTCGTCGTCGGACCCGAGGACACCGGCCTGCCCCCGGAGTGGTTCGAGGCCATTGAAATGCACCACGGCCTGAGCGTCCGCATCCCCATGGCCCCGACCGCGACCGATTCGCTCAACGCCGCCACCGCCGCTGCCGTGGTGCTCTTTGAAGCTGTTCGGCAACGGTCTCGCAAGTGAATCGAAGACGCGCCATCAAGGCTGGGCGAGCGCGGGCGAACGTCAAATCCCTGTGAAATTCGCTTCCAATTCGGCAGATCGTGCTTGTGTGAATCACTTCTGTGGGTTATCTTGACGAAGAATCCCATATCCGCGTGTGGCCCGGAACGCGCGGGGGCGATTGTGCGTGTTGTCCAACAACCCACCGCCCGGGGACCGGGAGGCGCGTCCGCGTGGGCCCGACTCATAGAAGAGAACGGCCGGGCGTCGCCGGTCGATTTTTGTTTTGGAGTAAGAGCTCATCGCTACCCGAGGACGTTTCATACCGTCGAATCGCGACACCGGCAAGAGCCTGCGATTCAATGAACTCATCCGCATCTCCCCCGTCCGACTCATCGACGACAACGACGAGCAGGTGGGCGTCGTCTCACTCGAAGACGCCAAGCGTCGCGCGCGCGAAGCGGGCCTGGACCTCGTCGAGGTCGCGCCGCAATCCTCGCCGCCCGTCTGCCGGATCATGGACTACGGCAAGTGGAAGTACCAGCAGCGCAAGAAAGAATCCAAAGCCAAGAGCCACTCGAAGAAGAGCGAGCTTAAAGAAGTCCGCCTGCGCCCGAAGATCGACGAACACGACCTGTCGATCAAGCTCGACCGCGCACGAGAGTTTCTCGACGACGGCGACAAGGTGCAGTTCACCATGCAGTTCCGTGGTCGCGAGATGGCGCACCGCGAGCTGGGCCTGCAGACGCTCCACGAGATCCGCGACAAATTGGCGGAGATCAGCAAGGTCGAGACCGAGCCCCGAATGATGGGCAAACGCATGACCATGCTGCTGGCCCCGGACAAACGCTCGACGGCACCCAAGCCCAAGACCGAGCAACCCCCGACCGAGGGTCAGGCCGCGCCGGCCAAGCCCGCACCGGCTAAACCCGCGCCACAGCCCGAGCCCAGCGCAGCGGGGTGAGGGGGGAAGTGACCGAGTGACCGAGTGGTCAAGTGGTCTAGTGGTCGAGTAGGTGAATTCGCACCCGAAGTGGTACGCACATGAACAAGCTCGCACGGCGTGCGTGGCCGTGTATTGCCGTGAACGATTGATTGTCAATAATCTCTTGGCCACTTGGCCACTTGGCCACTTGGCCACTTGGCCACTCGACCACTTTCAGCGTGGGTCACTTCAAGCCGAGCATCTTGACCAGCGCTGCGCAGAACTGCGGCAGGTCGTCGGGCCTTCGGCTGGTGATGTGGTGGCCGTCAATGACGAGGGGTTTGTCGACCCATAACGCCCCGGCGTTGGTCAGGTCGTCCTTGATGGCCGGGGTGCTCGTGTAGGTCACGCCCTTGACGATCTTCGCGGAGATGTCGATCCACGGGCCGTGGCAGATCGAGGCAATAGGCTTCTTGCTGGCATTGAACTTTGCGGTGAGGTCGAGGACCTTGGGGTCACGGCGGAGCTTGTCGGGCATCCATCCGCCGGGGATCACGAGCGCATCGAAGTCAGCCTCTTCCATGTCACGGATGGCCGCGTCGCTCTTGACCGGGTAGCCGTGCTTGCCGTGGTAGAGGGTGTTGGCCTCCGGACCGGCAAGGGTCACGCCGCAGCCGGCTTCGAGCAGTCGGTAGCGCGGAACCTGGAGTTCGAGGTCTTCGTAATCGTCGCCGGCAAAGATGAGGACGTGGGGCATGGAGAAAGTAGAGAGTTGAGATTAGTGAGTCGAGGGGTCAAGCTTTGGCCGCTTCTATTTCTACCGCATCACCCAGTGTTCACCTTTGGCCACAACGGGCTGGGACTGCGGCGTGGGCGGACGGCCGGGCATTTCGTAGTCGATCATCAATGTCTTGCGCAGCACGGTGGTCTCGTCGCTGTCGGGGATTTTCACAATGGCCGCTTCACCGCTCAGGCCCTCGACGAGGATGCTCACCAGGAGCGTGTCCTGCTCGCTGACCGTGGCGGGCCAGATGGCAACGGAATCACGGGCGTAGTCCTCACCCCGCAGGACCTTGCCGATGATCTGTTCCTGAGGCTCAAGCAAAGGGTTGGCGACTTTTTCTTTGATCGCGTCGAACACCTTGGCGGGCACGTCTTTGTTGGCGTCGATGATCCGGCCCTCGTCGTCGGTGATCGTGATCGTCGGCACGAAGATGCGCTCCGCCTCGGTCTGGTTGACGACCTTGTAGGTCATATACCAGAACCAGTGGTAGGCCCCGTCGGCGTCCTGCACCGCAATCGGGCGAGGCATGTCGTGGGTGAAAGTCAGCTCCCACGCACGCGGCACCAGCGCAGGCTCGGGGTAGGCACTGGCCGACTGCGGAGAGCTGAGCACAGCCGCGAGCCCGACCAACACAGTCAGCGCCAGGGCCGTGAGCACAATGCCAGGCTTGATCCGGTCGATTGTCAACATGCAACCACTCCCACAACAGAGGGTGAACGATGGGTCGGCTCGGGTGGGTTGGCGATTCGTCCGCAAGTCCCACTGGCCCAAACGGTATGTTCCATTGTAGAGTTGAGTGCCCAATGGTCAAAGCCCGATACCCGTGTGGAGCTGATCCTCATTAACCATGCCCGAACCTTTCGATACCAACCCCCTGTCCCACCGCAACGCGGTCCGACCCACCGCGGGCGGATCGGGCAGCGAATCGGTCCGCTACCGGCTGGTCACCATGGACGATCAACCACTCCGCCGGGTGGCGTTGAGCGTGCTCCTGACCGGCCGACCCGACGCCGCGGACGTGGCGGTCACGCAGTTCATCTCCTTTGCCCAGGCACACCGGTTGTCGCTGGAGCAGTTGTGGTGCGCCATGCGGGGTGAACGTGTGATGGCCAGCGCCATGCTCGTGCCCAGCGCGGGGCGTGCGGGGATGGTGTTCACCTCGCCGTTGTCCGTGGCCGACGAGGTTGCGGTGACGGGGCAGCTCGTTAGGGAGGCCTGTCGATCACAGGGCGCGATGCGTCTGAACCTCGTGCAGGCGCTGCTCGATCCGCACCAGAAACTCGAAGCACGCGCAATGGCGTCGGCGGGCTTTACCGACCTGGCGACATTGGTCTACATGCAACGCCGGGCCAATCTGCCGAGCAAGCCGATGTCTCTCGAAAGAGGCATCGAGGCGGTCCACTTCGACGAACAGACCCGCCCGATCTTCGAGCGCGCCATTCTGGCCAGCTACGAACAGACGCTCGACTGCCCGGGCTTGCTGGGCCTGCGTGAGATCGGGGACATCATTGCCGGCCACATGGCCACGGGGCGATTCGACCCGCGATTGTGGTGGGCCCTGCACAAGCAAGGCGAGCCGGTGGGCGTCATGCTCCTCAACACCGTGCCCCAGCGCGCCGCGATGGAGGTGGTCTACCTCGGCCTGAGCGTGCCCTTCCGTGGACAGGGCCTGGCACACCGGCTTCTCGAGCACGGCCTAGGCACGGCCCGCGACCACGGGGTGACCTCGCTGATCCTCGCGGTCGATGAGGCCAACGCCCCGGCGGTTAGGCTCTACCGTTCGCTGGGGTTCAACGCCACCGCAAGCAAGCGTGCGATGATCGCTTCAAACCAAACGCGCGCCTGACCGCAAAACCAACCCTCGAAAAACTTGAATTTTTTCCCCCGCAACGACGCGCGGCCCGGCCCGCATCGCCGCGACCATCACGTGGACTTCAAGCTGACACAAACTCGAATCTTGCAAGGGCTTGAAAATCCCGCGCTCACGCGACGCTCACGTTTTCCACAACATCTCCGGACACGACGCGAGTCGGGTGGATAAAAATTTTTTCATTCGACAAACCCTGTCAGCGCAAGACCATGAGCCAATGCAAACGCTGCGGAGTCCACCGAGGCGTTGCCGTGCAGGACGCGGTGCTTTATCCTTCACAACGTGGCAAGGGATTGCCACCCCGCGAACGCGGTCGGTCGTGTCCGTGGTCTGATGATCGTGCTGACGATAGTTCTGATCTTCAGGTCAACGGCAAGCGGATCGGCTGTGGGTTAGGCCTGGTGTGGGTCGCGGTGTCGTGAAGGGCGTGGGCGCGTTGATGTCGCTGGGCGAAGTCAACCGAGTTTCCCGCTGCCAGTCGTGACACCGCGGATCGATCACGCAAGACCCCGTGGAGCGGCGGACGGACCCGGGGTTCCATTTTTCCCAGTCCCATTGATTCCATCCAGACCGGCTCAAGAGGCCAAGCCCGCGCGTCGGGTCAGGGGTGCTGTGCGCTGGATGGGTCCAAGTCAGGGGGTGTCCGTGACGACCGCTTCACTCATCGGGGATCAGGCTGTGCAACGCATCGCCCAGCACCTGCGCAAGAGCGTGGGCGAGCGTAAGTTTGCCATGTGGTTCGACCGCACGGCGCGGATGGATTTTTCCGAGCACAACGCCCGGTTCGAGCTGGCGGTGCCTACTCAGTTCGCGGTCTCGTGGATCAACAAAAACCTGGGCGACGACCTCCGCCGTGCTGTCGAGGAGGAACTGGGTGAAGGCGTCCACATCGAGGTCACGCACAACCCCTCACTTAAAAAACATTCGGACCGCGAGGTTTCAAACGATAAGCAATCTCCAGTCGCCCCCACGACCCAGTATCGCCCCGCCCCCCACCCCCACGCCGAGTTCGCCGTCGCCACCAAGCACCTCTCGCTGCGCCACGACCTGGAGACTTTCGTGGTCGGCCCGTCCAATGAACTTGCCTACGCCGCGGCTGTGCAACTGGCGGACGAGGATTCGACACAAGACCCCTCCCACCACAACCACGCACGGACGCTCTTCGTCCACGGCGGGTGTGGCCTGGGCAAGACCCACCTGCTCCAGGGCCTGTGCAAACGTCTGCTCCAACGCAAGCCCAACGCCAGGGTCCTCTACACCCCAGCCGAGGTCTTCACCAACCGTTACATCACCGCTGTCCGCAGCAACACGCTGGCCGCCTTCCGTGCCTCCGTGCGGGGCCTCGACCTGCTGGCGGTGGACGATGTCCATTTTTTAGCCGACAAGAACGCGACACAGAAGGAGTTCCTCCACTGCATCGATGCGCTGGACCTCAAGGGGGCACGCCTGGTCATGGCCGGCGATGAGCACCCCCGGCTCATCAAGCAATTCTCCGAAGCCCTGTCGAGCCGATGCCTGCGTGGGCTGGTCGTCGAGGTCAGGCAGCCCGACCCGGTGACGCGGATGCGCATCCTCCAGGTCCTGGCGCAGCGGCGCGGACTCTCGCTCATGGATACTGTTGTCCAGGTCCTGGCAGATCACACCAAAGGCTCCGTGCGCGAGATCGAAGGCGCGCTGGCCAAACTCCACGCCCTGGCCACTCTCTGCCCCGAGAAATCCGAGGCGAAGTCCGCACCCACCACGTCCCGAACCGTCGGCCACACGCTGCTCAACCGTTACCTCGAATCCCAGCCCGCGCCAGCGCCGCGCGGCCCGGTCACGATCAGCGCCATCCTCGAAGCCGTCTGCAAACGTCTTACGCTCGAGCCCGCCGTCGTGCGCAGCGGGTCGCGCCACAAGATGGTCGTGCTGGCCCGCTCGCTCACCGTCCACCTCGCGCGAAAGCTCACCGTGATGAGCTACCCCGAGATCGCCACTGCCCTGGGCAACGCGTCGCACTCGTCGATGATCGCCGCCGCGCAGCGGATCGACAAACAGCTCAAGGACACCGGGCCGATCCTGCTCCCCCCCGGCGCGGGTGTGGGCACGCTCAGCGAACTGGTCGAAGCCGTCACGCACGACCTGCGCTGACGCCGGTTGAGGTGATACCTATTCATGGAATAGTGAAAGCGGAGGGATGTCCACCCCTCCGCTTTGATTGATAACAGCGGGTTTACCGGGGCGTTGCGAGAACCTTCCGCAGGTAGTCCAGCCCCATCCGGACCGCCTTGACCGGTTCCTCGATGCCCTCGAACTCGAGCGAGAGATACCTGTCGTAACCCGCGTCGCGTAGGATTTTCAACTGAGCCGGCAGGTCGAGCACGCCGTGGCCCGCGACCGCGCCACGCAGCGCGATGTCCGTTGGCGTGTTGAACCAGCCCTCGCCCGGCGAACGCTCCTTGGGCTTGACGTGGAAGTCCTTGGCGTGCGCCATGACGACGTATTTTGCCAGGCGTCTGGTGGCCTTGACCGGGTCGTCGTTGACGCACAGGAAATTACCCAGGTCGATGGTGAGCCGGAAGTTCGGGTGGTTGACGGCTTTGAGCAGCCTCTCGACCACCGTGCCCGCCTGAAAGAAAAAGCCGTGGTTTTCCAGCGACGTGACGACCCCGAGCGATTGCGCGTGCTCGGTCACTTCGCGGATGGCGTCTTTGACGATATCGATCGCAGCCTCGACGGTCTTCTGGCCACGGTAGTTTTTGTAACGGTCAAAGCCCCAACCGACGTCGTGCCTCATGCTCGGCACGCCCAGCGCCGCCGCGGCTTCGACCTCGACCTTGATCCGGTCGATTTCTTTCCGCTGTTCCTTGCGGGGGACGAGCAGGTTCGCGCCTATGCAATAGCTGCACACGGCCAGGCCGCGATTCTCCGCAGCGCGGCGCAGTTCCTTCGCACGCCTGACCGGGTCATGCACCACGGGCTTGCGCACGTCCGTGTTGCCCGCGATCTCGACGGCGTCCACACCCAGCGACCGGATGACCTCGAAGCTCTGCGCGAGCGTCTTCCTGTGCTCAGACCGCCACTTGGCCAGGCTGTAGGTGCTGACGGCCAGTTTCATGGGTGATTACTTGCCCGCGTCCTGGGCGGTGTCCTGCTTCTGTTCCAGAGCCTGGTCCGCTTGCTTTTCGGGGGGCAGGATGTCGAGCAGTTCGACCTCGAAGACGAGTGTGGAATTCGGGGTGATCTTCGGGCCACGCTGCTGGGCGCCGTAGGCCAGGTCGGAGGGGATGTAGAGCTTGTACTTCGAGCCGACCTTCATGAGTTGCAACGCCTCGCTCCAGCCGGCAATCACGCCGCCGACGGGGAACTCGATCGGTTCGCCCCGTGCGTAGGAGCTGTCAAATTCCTCGCCGTTGACCAGCGTGCCGCGGTAGTTGACGCGGACGGTGTCGGTCGGCTTGGGCATCGGCCCCTCGCCCTCTTTGATGACTTCATATTGCAGGCCGGTCGCCGTGGTCTTCACGCCCTCGCGCTTGCCGTTCTCCGCGAGGAAGGCCTGGCCCTTTTGCTTGTTGGCTTCGCCCTGGGCGGCCATCTCCTGCTGCATCTGCGTCTGGTAGTCAAGCATGGCCGCCTGGATGTCCTCGGGCGAGAGGCGGGGCTTACCGCCGGCGAGCATGTCCTTGATGCCCTTGGCAATGGCGTCGGCGTCGAGACCGGTCATCCCCTGCTGTGCCATGTTCATGCCGATGTTCAGGCCGATGGCGTAACTGACCTTCTCTTTGGCTGTGGGGAAGTCGGCGTTGGGCGCGGGGGCGGGCTGCGCGGCGTCGGTCTGTGCGGTGTCGGCCTGTGCGGGGGCTTGCTCCGCGGCCGGTTGCTGCGCTGTGTCCTCGGCAAGGGCCATCGAGCACATGGTCAAGATCATCATCAGGCAAAAAAACGAGGTGAAGAGCGCTTTCATCGGGAGCCTTTCGGAGTTGTTGTGAATGAGACTTGTATCCGCTTCATGATAGACGCGGCATTCTAGCTGACACCGACCATCCCTGCCGGGGCTTCAATAAATCCGTTATTCGGGGAGGTTTTCAAGGTCGGCAAGGTCCTTGAGCCTGCCGGCCGATCGCTTGGCTTTACGGAGGTCCTTGAGGCTGATCACCGGGATGTCAAGACCGTCTATCACTGCGTGGGATCGATTCCGATAGCACGCCTCGAAATCCACGCCTTCTATCGAGGTCATGACTTCGATGCGATAGGGCGGCACCCCCATCCTGATGATCTGATCCGGCACAAGAAGTTTTTCGATGGGGGGCAGCACCGAGCCAAAACCAAAGTCCGACAAGGATGAGAGTATCGGCCGCACGTTGGCTTGGCTTGACGCGATCCAGATACCGATATCAACCGTCGCGCGGGGATAACCGTGGTGAACCACCGCATACCCACCGACAAGCAGGTATCTAACCCCGTGTTCGTTGAGCAACCTCAAGAACTCTCTGAAATCCTCGGGCAGGGTAGTCATGTCCGAATGCGATCCTCCTGACGGCTTCACAGGCGGCCCAGCGTTCCTGATAGGACAGCGCCCACCATTCTTTCGCGGGGTCGTGTCCGTGGCGATCAATCACGCTCAACACGCTCCGATCAAGTTTTGGAAACTCGAAACCGTCCGGGTTGAGTTGAGATTCGTGTTATTTTTTTGGCTGTTGAGTCATCGCACCGCTCCCCATGTTACCGCGCGTACTCCACCGTCCGCATCTCGCGCAGCACGGTGACGCGGATCTCGCCGGGGAAGGTCATCTCTTCGCTCACGCGCTTGGCAATGTCCCGGGCGATGTAGACGCAGTTGGCGTCGTCCACCGTGTCGGGGTCGACCACGACTCGCACCTCGCGGCCGGCCTGGATCGCAAAGGCCTGCTTCACGCCGCGGATGCTCGTGGCAATGCCCTCGAGTTGTTCCAACCGCTTGACATACTTTTCAAGCGTCTCGCGTCGGGCGCCGGGCCGGGCACCGGAGATGGCGTCGGCGGACATGACGATGGGTGTGTAGGGCGACGTGGCTGGGATGTCGTTGTGGTGGCCGGCGATGGCGTTGAGCACTTCCTCGCGTTCGCCGAGTTTTTTGCAGAACTCCGCGCCGATGGCGGGGTGGCCGCCCTCGACCTCGTGGTCCATCGCCTTGCCGATGTCGTGCAAAAAGCCGCATCGCCGCGCGATCTCACCGTCAAGACCAAGCTCCTCGGCTATCACCTGGCACAGGTAGGCCACCTCGATGGAGTGGCGCAGGATATTTTGGCCATACGACGTGCGGTAATAGAGCCTGCCCATCATCTCGCTGATCTTGGGGTTCAGACCCTGCACGTTGACCTCGATGCACGCGTCCTTGCCGAACTTGATGATCCGCTGGCCCATCTCTTTGGTCATCTGCTCGACGACCTCCTCGATACGTGAGGGGTGGATGCGTCCGTCGTCGAGGAGCTTCTGAAGACTCTCGGCTGCGATGGCTCGGCGGACCGGGTCGAAACACGATACGACGACGACACCGGGTGTATCGTCCACGATGACGTCGACGCCGGTGGCCTTCTCGAACGCACGGATGTTTCGGCCCTCACGACCGATGACCCGGCCCTTCATGTCGTCGGATGGGATCGCAATCGCGGACACCGTGGAATCGGCGGTGTGCTCGGAGGCGTAACGCTGGATGGCCTGGAGCGTGATCTTGAGCGCGTTGTTCTTGGCCTCTTCCTCGGCGTGCTGTTGCGAGCGTTGGATGATCTGGGCCGCCTCGTGCTGGACCTCGCGTTCGATCAGGTGCAGCGCCTGTCGCTTGGCCTCCTCTTCGCTCATGTTGGTGATCTTGAGCAGGGCCTGCTTCTGTTCCTGCTGGGCCTTGTCGAGCAGCTCGCGCTGCTGGACGAGCAGGCTGTCCATCTCCGCTTCCTTGGCGGCGGCGGCTTTCTCACGGTCCTTGACCTTGTCCTCAAGGTCGTCAAGATATTTTTCTTTGGTCGTGAGCACGTCGAGCTTGCGGTCGAGGTTGTCCTCGCGCTTCTCGAGCCTGCGTTCTTTTTCCGCCTGCTCGGCGTTGCGGTCCGCAAGCTCTTTCTCGAACGACTCGCGCTTCTTGGCCAGCTCGTTGCGGGCGTCGAGTTCGACCTGCTTGGTCACCGTCTGGGCCTGCGAACGGGCGGCCTCGATCATCTTGTCGGCCTCGGTCTTGGCCTGGGCAAGCGACTTGCCCCCCAGGAAACGGATGGCCACGATTCCGATGACGACGCCGACCACCATGCACACGAGCAGCAACAGCACGTCGGTCGCGCCGGAGATGGCAAGGCTCGTCACCGGGGGATGGATGAGAAAATACTTCACGCGCGGGCCCTTTCTATCGCCGCGGCTCACGGCGCCCATGCCGTGAGTACCGGGGCGTGGTTGGGGCACGGGGTGAGCGGTCGCAGGCCGACCTTCATCCCGGCGCGATCAGATTTCGATTGACCTCTTCACACACCACACGTCATCAGGCCCGCATGGGAACCCCTGGCCAAGCCGGGCCAAACGGTTCAATGCCCCCGGTCTCCAAGCGATGCGGTGGCACATCCAGGCAGGAGACCAACGGGGACCAACAAGGGCACAGGATTCCACGTCGGCCACGGACGCGTAGCATCGTGGTCGGGGTGGAGGCGGTCGAACTCGACGTGTGTCGTGGAAGCATCGTCAATCTATTCCGTCCTTCATAGACGGCCGCGAGCCGAAACAGATGAACCCGCGGTTCTGATCGGCCAGGCGTCACCGGATATCCCGGCGAATCGGCGGTTAACCCGCGCCACCCGTGCCGTTGTAGCCCGAACGTCTGGGCGGATCATGCGTCAAGCCATCCGGAAACAGTATGGATGAGCTTCGTTGACCCTGGTCCCGCCCGTGTAACAGAATCTTAATGTACCCCCGAATCGTGAAGTTCGTCAAATCGCCCATGCGTTTGTGGTTTCCTTGAGAGGACAAAAACCACACCCGCCGTCTCCGGAGGGAGTCGTCGGAATATTTTGCTCAAGACCGGTAAAAAACTATTGACCGCGGGGAAACATGCTTGTAACTTACACAAGGTAAGCACTGTCCCCTTGGCCGCTCGACCGCTTCCCCCCACAGCGGATCACGGGTGACGAGTGGACATCTTTGGTCTGTTTCGGTCTTTCTTTCCACGCCAGATACTTTCCACGCCGGGTTGGGGGACCGGGAGTACCCTCTGATGTTCAAGCCAAGCCGGACACGAAACCGAAATCGAACCCGCCGTGCGAAATGCCGTCCTCGTCCTGTCACCTCCACCGCCACACCCGGTTTTGAAGGCCTGACCCCGCTCGAACCCCGGCTGTTGATGGCGGCGCAGATGGTGCCCTCGCTCTCGAACTGCGTCATGACCTATGGCGGATATGTCACCTCAATGTCGAATATTTACTTAGAACACCTATCAAAATGAATCTTGCCGGTTACATAAGGCACATCGGCAGTGGGGAAGTAACCGCAGATTGCGCAGATTTCACAGATCGATACAGATTGAAGATCGAGAATACCTGCCTTGAATCTGTGCCATCTGCG
>WGMF01000027.1 GCA_016125215.1 Phycisphaera sp. | reverse complement strand
CTGAGCAACCGCGTGTTCGAGGACGGGGCTGACATCGATCGAGCCTGCCACGATAGTTGGAACAAACTGACGCCCGAGCGGCTCAAAACCATCACTGCGACCGAGTGGCTCACGCACGAGAATTAAATGGGATTGGTATCAGTCCTGCCACTGGTTGACGAAGGGGAGCAGGGCGGGGGAGCCGTCGGTGCCCTCGGGGGTGAGCTGGATGCCGAAGGTCTCTTCGTTTTCGATGTCGTCGTGGTTGATGAATAAACGGAAGCGCCACTGGGGCAACTCACGTTCGAGGATGACGGAATAAGCCCGCGACCCCGAACCGCGCAGGTCGAGGATGTGGACGAAGGAGAAGGTGTATTTCGGGGCCAGGCGATAAGTGAAGCCGTAGGACATGAGCATCTCGTCGAAGGCGGACGTATCCACGACGTCGACGAACGACTTGAGGCGGGGCGTGTGGTCCATAGACGCGCCGACGCGCCACTGCTCGATCCGGCCGGTCTCCATGTTGTGGATCACGTCGCCGACGAGGCCGAGCGTCTCGGTGACCGCCCACATGACCTCGGCGTGGAAGTGGTTTCCGCCGACGGTGTATTCGGGGCGGTACCCGAAAAAGCGTGTGATCGGCATCGAGTTGTCGCTGTCGCCCGAGCGCAGGACCAGTTCGGTGTTGACGGTCAGCCAATCGACGCTCCGCCACCGCCCCGGGCCGCCGCGCTGTGTCTGGAGGGTGTTCTTGAGACCGATGCGGACGCCCGCGCCCTCGCTGATCCCCTCGACATCCTGATCGAACACCGGGTTGTTCCACGGCTCGACGGTCGTGCCGGAGTAGAACAGGTCGAGGCTCGGCTCGATGACGTGGCGGATGCGGTGCAGGTCGAGCACGGGGTCTTCGACACGGTCGTAAACGCGCGAGACCTGCGTGGCAATCCGCACGCCGCCCGTGCCGCTCAAGCGGTACTGCTCACTGTCGGGCATGTAACCGGAAAAATCATCGCTGTAGAGCGTCGCGCGCCCGGAGACGTAGGGCACGACGTCGAAGATGCTGACCTTGAGCGGGGCCTGGATTTCGTGCCTCGTGTCGGCTCGGAAGATGGTGCGGTCGGGGATGCCGGCTAACCCGGGTCGCATCGAGAAGCGCGTGGTGTTAGGGATGCCGAAGCGTGTCATGCTGGCGGCCGATGCAAAGCCCCGGTCCAGCGGCGTGTCGGTGTAGCGGTCGATCTGCATCGCGCCGACGCGCGACTCGGAGTAATAGGTCAGCCGATCTTCCCAGAGGCTGGTGCCGACCTTGTAGTAACTCAGCTCGGGGTATTTGTTGACATCGTAGCCCGGCGACTGGAGGTAAGCGGTGTTGGTGAGGAACTCGGAGAAGTTGTAGTTGGCCAGGAAGGTCAGCGCGGTGTCGCCTTCCTGTTTTTTGAGGTAGATGGAGGTTTCGTAGGGCTTGTCTTCATACGTCCGGAACGGGAAGTATTCTTCGAGAAAGGTCGGGTCGGAGACATAAGAGCCTTCGAGGGAGAGTTCCCAGCCGTTGCGCAGGTCGTGTCGGTGACGCCAGAGGGCAAAGCCGCGCATGTCGCCGGCGTGTTCGATGGGGAGCCTGCCGCCGATGTCGTCGTTGCCGTTGTCCCAGAAGGCCAGGTAGCCATCGAACGTTCCGAACATCTCGGGCATGTCGTAGTTGAGCCTGGTGCCCAGGGCCGGCCCGTGGTTGCCGCGGTAATCGATGTTGCCGTCGAGCCGAACACCGTCGGGCGCCTCTTCACCGGAGAGGGCAAAGAGATCCCACGTGGTGAGCACGTCCATGCCGTTGCGAGTGGAGTGACCGACGACGACCTTGCGCAGGGGCGTGTCTTCCTCGGCGTCGCCCGACATCGTGGGCCAGTAAAAGACGGGCAGGCCGGAGAAGCGCACGGTGTTGTCCTTGGCGACGTAGTGCGTGCGTGTCGTGCCGTCTGGCCGGGTGCGCTGTGTGAAGTGGACCTTTCGAGAGGCCAGCGCCATGTGGGGCACGGCAAAGTCGCTGGTGGTGACGATGGCTTTGTCCGCGGTCCACGACGTGCGGGACTCCTGCCGGATGCGCTGGGCACGGACGTACATCGGCGCCTGGGCGTCGAAGTCCCACGTGTAGAGCACCGCGTCGAGGAGCGTGGCCTTGTTGGTGGGCAGGTCGTAATAGACGCGCGGGGCGCGGGCGGTGAAGTTGCCGTCGGTGGCGATGGCGTTGTCTTCGAGGTAGACGCCGTGCAGCGCGGTGGCCTGGGCCTGTCCCGAAGCGAGGTCGCCCAGCGCGTTGGGTGCGAGGAAGAGCACCGCGTTGTCCGCTGTGAGCGTCATGACGCGGTCGTCGGTGAGCGACTGGACCATCACGCGCACGTGGCCCAAGAGCATGAGCAGGTCTTCGTTAGCGGGCCTTGAAGCAGTCCCGGGTGCCTGGGGGTCTTTGGGGGCGCGCTCGTAGACGATGCGGTCCGCGATGAAGTGGACGACCGCCTGTCTGGGGATGATGCCAGCCTGGTCGGTGGTGGCCGCAGTCGGCGGTGCCGTGGTCGGCTTTGTGACGGTGGCCTGGCCCGGCTGCGAAGTTGTCGTCGGCTTTACAGGGGAAACTTCCGGGGTTTTAACTTCCGGGGGCGGGGGTTTGACTTCCGGGGGCGGGGGTTTGACTTCCGGGGGTTTGACTTCCGGGGGTTTGATGACGGGGAGGTCAGCGGTGGGGGGGACGTTGGCAAAGCTGGGTTTTTTGCGGTTGTCGTACTCCGTCATGCGCCCGCGGCCGGCGGCGACGAAGGTGTTGTCCGACTTGGGTTCGTCGAGCAGCAGGTTGGTATCGAGGTTGACCTGGCCCCGCACGGTGGCGGTGACGAGGAGTGTTTTGGCATCGGCCTGAACCGCGCCGGTGCCACGCAGGGCTTTGGCTTCGTCGAGATAGATCGCAAGGTCGTGCGTGTTGATCGTCCCGGTCTCGCTGGGTGTGATGCGGACCACTGCGCGGTCCGCGGTGAAGCCCGTGTCGCCCACGCGCACGGTGACTTCACGGTCGAGCAGGAGCCACTGTGTCCTGCCCGAACGCCACGCGTTGGCACGGTTGGCTTTGAGCAACGTGTCCGCCACGATGACCGCGTCCCGGCTGGAGAGGTCGGAGACGAACTCGCTCGGGGAGACCTCGTCCACACTGAGGATCGGGGCGGTGTTGTCATCGGCACGCAGAACGGACGAAGCCCCGAAGAGCAGTTGGCCACACACGAGCAGCACCACGGACCGTCGGCTCCACCGGCGCGCGTTTCGCCGAGAGCGTGCGCGTCGTTGTCTGCGGGTTGTTGAGGGGGCGATGGTGAGCCTCATCCGGGCGGTCCAGCGACGGGTTCGTGTCGTTGCGCGTCCGATCATCGAATCGGCGTCTTCGAGGCAGCGATTATAGATACCCTTGCGTAGCTGGCAATCCGCCGATTCACGGGGCCTTTCATGAAGATCGATTCCCCGGTCTGTTTGTGTGAAAAAAAGTGATCCACAGATTGCGCAGATTACGCAGATTTCAAACCCCGGGGGGAGGTCATTCACCACCGAGACACCGGGGGCACCAAGAGAGTCCATTTTGGATCCCTCTTCTCGGTGTGCTCGGCGTCTCGGTGGCCAATCCGATTTGGAATTCTCGGATCGAATCCGTGCAAGATGCAACTTCTGCGCATCAAGGCCTGGTTCTTGATCGCATCGGGGTTAGCCGATCACGCCGGGGAGGCCTTGCCGTGATGGGGCATCGTCTGGTTCGGCGATGAGTCGTCCGTTGATGACCGTCTGCGCGCCGGGTTCTTTGAGAGCGTGACGACCTTCCACAGGTCCAGCGGGCTGAGCTTGAAGATGTATTCGACGTGCAGCGGCGACTGGCGGATGAGCGGTTCGAGTTCGAGGTCGCTCTTCCAGCCGACGCGGGAGAAAAAGGGGTTGGTGGCGCTCTCGAGAAAGCCCATCACCGGGTTGGTCGAGCGGAAGTGGTTGAGCAGCATGACCGAGCCGTCGTCCTTGACCAGCTCCGCGGCCCACCGCAGCACACGCACGGGGTCGCTCACGACGGAGATCGTGTGGCACATCACGACGTGGTCGAAGCTGCGCGGGGCAAAGGGTGGCTTGGTCGCGTCGCCGCGCACGAGCTCGACATGCGTGTAGCCCGCATCGCGTCGGCGGGTGTCAGCCTTGTTGAGCATCCCCTCCGAAAGGTCCATGCCCACGAGGGTGATGTCCTTGGGATAAAGCCTGAGCATCAACCCGGTGCCGACGCCCATGTCGAGCACGCGGTCGCCGGGCTTGAGGCGCATGTTGAGTTGCTCGATCGCCCGGGCCTGCCGCCTCGTGACGCAGGCACCGAAGGTCCAGTCGTAGAACAGCGACCAGATGTCGTACATCGGCTTGGTCACCGCTTCGGTCATGCTCATGGCTGGGGTTCTCCGTGGGTGCCCCCCGCGTTTTCTTGTTCGTTCCGTGCGATGACCTCACGCACACGGGCCAGGATTTTATCCGGGCTGGGCTCGAGGAACTCGCCCGCAAGCTTGCCCTGGGTATCAAAGATCAGGATCGCAGGCACTTCGAGGTTGGACCACTCTTTGCCGAGGCCCTGCACGACTTTGATCTGTTCATCCGCGTCGGGGTCGAGGGCATAGGCGTCGTTGAGCGCATCGTGTTCATTGAGGTACTTGATCGCCTTGGGGATGTAGCCCTCCGCGTCGAGCGTGACGGTAACGGGGCGGACCGTGTTGTCGATCTCGACAAGCCCCTCGTGAAGCGGTCCGAAGATCGCCTTGCACGGGACGCACCACGTCGCCCAGAAATCAATGACGGTGACCCGGCCTTTCCCGGCGGTCTCGTCGATGAGCTTACGCAAGTCATCAAGACGGACTACGGGCAGCGTGGTCGGCACAGCGTCCACGGATTGGGGTATCGCATCGCCGGCCGTGTGAGCCTGCGGGGTGCCAGCCCGATCGCCACAACCCGCCAGCAGCACAGCGATACACAACGCCCCAGCCTTCACGGTCAAGTCGCGTTCCAGGTGCATCATGTTCAATCATATCCCTGCGATGCGTGCCTGTCTCATGCGGTGTCCGCCCCGCTCGCACCCGGCCACTGGGCCACTGGGCCACTTGGCAACTTGTATTTTCAAGACCCGCGATGCCATCGCGGGCTTTATGGATCGACAATCGGCCACTATCATGCCCCTATGAACCTCACCGTCAACGGCCAACCCCGCAGCAGCGAGAAATCGCACACCGTGCGCGACCTCGTCATCGAGATGGGCCTGGCCAAAGCCGCCGTCGCCGTCGAAGTCAACAAACAACTCGTCCCCCGGAAGCGTCACGAAACCACGATCTTGAATGACAACGACGTGGTCGAGATCGTGACCCTCGTGGGCGGGGGGTGAGAGGGGAATGGATGATGGATGATGTATGATGGATGATGTCGGAGGGGATAGGGAGTAAAATAGACGAATGCACCCAGAGACCCGCTACAGGAAACCCCAATGACCGAGCCACTGCCGGGCCAAGGGGAAGGTTGGACCAAACTCCGGGGCGATCAGGGCTGGCGCGACGCAGCGGGCAACATTTGGCGCAAGGATCAACTCCACAAGGACCACTGGGATATCACGGATCGCAAGGGCCGAAAAATCAGGGAAGTCGACTTCGCGGGCAGGCAAATCTGGCCGATGGGACCCAAGCACAAAGGCAACACACCATGACCGATCAAGACTATCCATACAAGCGGTATGAGAAATCGGGCATCTGGAAAACTCTGGACAAGGGCATTGCCGATCTTGTGAACAACGGTGACGTCGCCGAACAGACCGACCGCCGCTACATCGTCGGCTACCTCACGAAATTGCTTCTCGATCGGCGTCCGAGTTCTTCTCAATGGCGCCGGGTCCAGAACAAACTGCGCAAGACCCGTGACGCATCCTCCGAGTTGGAGCACGCGCTGTTGGAACTCGATGCCACGAATCGAACTCCACGTTAAGACACGAACACGATGACAACCTCGACAACCCAAGATACGCTCGTTGCACCGTTCACCATCGCCGGCCGCACGCTCGCCTCGCGCCTGATCGTCGGCACGGGCAAGTACGCCGACTTCCCGACGATGCAGGCTGCGCTCGACGCATCCGGCGCGTCGGTCGTCACTGTCGCCGTTCGGCGTGAGCGTCTTTACAACGACAAAGGCCAGTCGCTGCTCGATTTTATCGACCTCGACCGTTACACGGTCCTGCCGAACACAGCCGGTTGTTTTAACGCTGAAGACGCGGTGCGCGTCGCGCGTCTCGGGCGGGACATCCTCGAACAGCTCCACAACCCCGGGGCCGACTGGGTCAAACTCGAAGTGCTGGCTGACAAGAAGACACTGCTCCCCGACCCCGTCGGCACACTCGAAGCTACGCGAGAGCTTGTTAAAGACGGCTTCAAGGTCCTGTGCTACACCAGCGACGACCCCGTGATGGCGGTGAAGATCAAGGAAGCCGGCGCGTCGAGCGTGATGCCCGCCGGCTCCCCGATCGGCTCGGGACAGGGCGTGCTCAACCCCAATGCCATCCGCATCATCCTCGAACTCTTGAAGGCTGGCGACGAGTCCTACCCCGTCATCGTCGACGCCGGCGTCGGCACCGCCAGTGACGTCACCATCGCCATGGAACTCGGAGCCGACGGCGTCCTGCTCAACACCGGCATCGCCCACGCCAAGGACCCGGTCAAGATGGCCCACGCGATGCGCCACGCCCTCGAAGCGGGTCGCCTCGCCTACCAGTCCGGCCGCATCCCGAAGAAGCTCTACGCCACCGCGAGCAGCCCGTGGACGGGGGTGATCTCCTACATTCCCGGCGAGTGACCTCTGAAGTCACAGCCAACCGGCTGCCGCGTGGCGTGTCCACGAAGGCCGCCATGTGAGGATAACCGGTGACGCATTGATCCCGGAGGACGACCCGTGCGTCTGTAGACACATCGCCCTTGTGTTGCGGGGATTTGACCTATCCTGCGTCGCTTCTCTCAATGCTTGCCGGCCTGTGAGGCATCCCCTTGACTGTTCGCTACACCCTATACCGTTTTGCGATGGGGCTATCACTGGCGTTGGGCGTCGCCGCGGGGATACTTTGGGTGCGCAGTTATTTCGTGGCCGAGTCATTGGGCTACATGCGCCGGCACGCGCCGATGCTCAGTTCGTGGGTCAACTTGGCCAGCATGCGCGGCCTGGTAGGGGTTCAGGTCGTCTACCGCAACAAGGCGGACTGGAGCGACCCGCGCGACACGATCATCGGGCACAACCAGGTCGATTTCCACGACCCGGTGATGCTGGGCATTGTCGTTCCTTTCCGTCGGTCGGACGCGTCGTGGCTGGGTTTTGGCACGAGTTACGGAAGCCTCTGGCCGGGGAACTTCAATTTCAAGCTCATCGTGCCGACGTGGTTTGTCGTGCTTGTGTTGATGCTGGGCGCGACGTTCTTCTGGCGGCGGGTGAAGAAGCTTCGGCTGAGGATGCGGCCGGGCTTTTGTCCGGGTTGCGGCTACGATGTTCGCGCATCATCCGACCGTTGCCCGGAGTGCGGACGAGCGATCAAAGATAAGATCATGGCTTGTTGAACGGCCGGCCGGCATGTGAGGGGTGAACGCTTCGGCAACGATCTTCGGAGAATGACCCATGCGTCTGATCCTCATCGCACTGGTGTTGTTATCGATAACCCCTTACGTCGCCGCGCTGGACATCACCGAGGCTAACACCCGGTTAGGTCGCGGGGTGAATCTCGGCAACGCGCTCGAAGCGCCGGTCGAGGGCAAGTGGGGGGTCACGCTCGACGCGGCGTATTTCAAGCTCATCAAAGAGGCGGGGTTCGACACGGTGCGTCTGCCGGTGCGTTGGAGTGCGCACGCGGGTGAGCAGCCGCCTTTCGCGCTTGACGAGACCTTTGCCGAGCGTGTGGACTGGGCAATCGATCAGGCGCTGGAGAACAACTTGAACATCATCGTCAACGTGCATCACTACGAAGAGGTCTTCACGGACCCCGCGCAACACCTGCCGCGGCTGGGGGGAATCTGGTCGCAGATCGCTGCGCGGTACAAGGACCGACCTTCGGGTGTCTATTTCGAGTTGCTCAACGAACCGCACGACAAGCTCGACGCCCCGACGTGGAACGCCGCAATCCCCTCGTTGCTGGCCGCGGTGCGCAAGACCAACCCGACGCGTGCGGTGATCGTCGGGCCTGTGCAGTGGAACAGCATCGACAAACTCGACACACTCGAACTCCCGCAAGACGATGCAAACCTCATCGTCACCGTGCATTTCTACGAACCGTTCAAGTTCACACACCAGGGCGCGTCGTGGGTCAAGGGCGCGGACCGCTGGCAGTACGTCCCGTGGCTGGGCCACGACAAGGACAAGCAGGACATCACCGCCCGCCTCGAATCCGCCGCCAGGTGGGCAAAAGACCACAACCGCCCGCTGTTTCTTGGTGAGTTTGGTGCATACTCCAAGGCCGACATGGACTCGCGCGTCCGCTGGATGCGTTTCGTGTCGCTCGAAGCCCGGCGGCTGGGCATGAGCTGGGCCTACTGGGAGTTCTGCTCCGGCTTTGGCCTTTACGACCCCAAGGCTGACCGGTGGCGCGATGAATTGCGTGACGCCCTGCTCAAGCCGTGAACAAGATGGATGCACCACTGAGCAGCCGTGAAGGCCGCGTGCGTATCACAAGCTATGCTTTGTCAGCAATCCAACGCCGACCGGATCAAGGAGCCCGCTCATGAATCATGGATTCAGATTGATCGCTGGGATGTGGGGTGTGTTGTGTGGATTGCTTATTGCCAACGCCACGTTCGCGGCGCCTGACAAGTCCAAGCCGATCGAAGTGCCCGACCTGACGCAGGGGGCCGAGGTCGACACGAAAGCGACGTACAACCTCGGCGCCACCGGCATGCGGGGGTGGATCTTCACCAAGCCGCCGACGCACATGGATTCATACCAGGGTCGCACCACGGTGCTCGCTCGGCAGATTCTGGTGACACACATCGGCCAAGGCACCCCGGCGGACGGCGTGATGCGCATCGGCGACGTGATCGTGGGCGTGGACGGCAAGCCCTTTGCCGACGACGCACGCAAACTCTTCGCCACGGCCATCCAGCGGGCCGAGTCCACGGAGGGCAAGGGCGACCTGGACACGCTCGTCTGGCGTGACAACAAAACGCAGGACATCCACCTGCCGATGCGCGTGCTCGGCGACTACGGCGATGAGCCTCTGACAAGCCAGAAAGCGAAACTGATTTTCGACGAAGCCTGCAACGCGCTTGAGAAAGAGGGCCTCTCCAACAACTGGGCCGGCCCCGTCAGCGCGCTGGCGATGCTGGCCAGCGGCAAGGAATCGTTTCTCCCCACCTTGCGCGAGTACGCCCACATACAGGCCCAGGAAACCCTGGACAGAGCCAAAGGCGATCCCGAGACGGGCACGTGGGAGCTGAGCTATCGCAGCCTGTTTCTTTGCGAGTATTACCTGCTCACGCACGATCAAGCGGTCTATCCCGCCATCGAACAGTTGACCATGGCCATGGTGCACGGCCAGAGCATGTTCGGGACCTACGGCCACCGCCTGCTCAGCCCCGGACCCAACGGCGAGCTCTACGGCTCAGTCCCCGCGTACGGCCCGGTCAACGAGACGGGCCTTGTCGTCAACATCGCCATCGTCCTCGGTGCCAAGTGTGGCGTGGACAATGTCGAGGTGCGGGACGCCATCGACCGGGCATCGCGGTTCTTCGGCACATACGTCAACAAAGGCGCGATCCCCTACGGCGAGCACCTGGCTTACCCCACCAGCGACAACAACGGCAAGAACGCGATGGCGGCGGTGTTCTTCACGCTGCAGGGCAACCGCCCGGTCGAGGCGCACTACTTTGCCCGCATGTGCGCCGCGTCGTTCAAGAACCGGGAATACGGCCACACCGGGCAGGGGCTGAGTTATCTCTGGACCACGCTGGGTGCCAACACCGCCGGCCCCATCGCGCTGTCGGCTTATTTCAAGCAGGCGTCGTGGCATTACGACCTGGTCCGCAGAACCGACGGCTCGTTCACCTACGACGGGGCGGAGCAATACGGACCGGGCAGCACCGACGACAACACCTACTTCGGCCGAAGCGGATACAACGGCCTGAGCCCCAACGCGACGTATGTCCTGGCGTACTCGGTCCCGCTTCGCAAAATCTTTATCACCGGCCGAGACGCCAACGAGAAGTTGTGGCTTGACCGGAAGGAAACCGACGAGGCCATCGCGTCGGGGAACTTTGATATTGACCGCAAGCAATGCACCGTTGAACAACTCATCACGGCGCTGGGCAACTGGTCGCCGATCACGCGCGGCTGGGCGGCGGAGGAGTTGGCCACACGTCCCGAAGCCGAGTCACTCGTCCCGCGCCTGATGGAGATGGCCCGGGGTGACGGTGTCAATGAGCGCCTTGCCGCGTGCGAAGCGCTGGGCGCGATCAAGGACCCCCGTGCGCTGCCGGTGCTCGCGGGCTTGCTCAAGAGCGATGACTACTGGCTGCGGTACAAGGCCGCCGAGGCGCTTAGCGCGATGGGCAAAGACGCCAAGCCGGTGTTGAATGAGATGCTCGACGCGATCATCGAGATGGCCAACCGGGGTGAGGTGATCGACTGGCGTGACCCGATCCAGTTTGCCCAGACCCAGGTCGCCCGGTCGATCTTCACCGGGATGTTGCGTTCATCGTTCACAGACGTGGACCCGAAGGTTCAGGTCGAAGCCGTCCGCGCGATGATGAGCAACACGGACGGCGCGGGCCGGGCTTCGGTGGCGGGTGTGATGCAGAACATGCTGACCGAGGACCAGGTGCGTGAACTGGGACCGGACATCCTCAAGGCCATCCACAAGATCGCCCCGGCGGACACGATGTTCGGTGATGCAATCCGTGAAGCGGGGGTCAACGCGCTGACCAAGTATCACTTTGAAGAGGGGCTGGAGGTTGCGCTGCTTTATGCCCGGACCCAGAGCGGACACGGCAGCCAGGACCGCATGGTCAAGATCATGAAAGCGATCGCCAGCTACGGCACGGCCGCCAAGGCGCTGTTGCCCGAGCTTCACAAACTCGTCGAAGAATGCCGTGAGGAAAAGAACTTCCCGCAGTGGGCCAAAGACAAAAAAACCCAGGCGGTGCTCGACGGCATCAAGGCCATCGAAGCCACGACCGAGCAGCCGAAACTGATCCGGCTTACCCAGAGTGACAACACCAAGACTAATCTATAGTCCCACTCTTGGATTCACTCGGTTTCCCGGATAAAATCGGCGCAGATTCATACTCCACCACGAGCACCCCGCCATGATCCAGATCGCCCGTACAAACCACCTCACTGACGAACAGAAGGCCCGGTTTTTCGAGCTTGGTTATCTCGTCGTCGAAAACATCTTCGAGCAATCGGACTTCGACCCCATCATCGCCGAGATCAACGACCACATCGACCGACTCGCGGAGGCTTCGATCCGTGAGGGCAAGCTGTCCCAGACTTACAAAGAGTTTGACTTCGAGCACCGCCTTGCGAAGATCAGTGCCGAGGACCCGCGCATCCCCAGCAGGCTGTGGAACGGCATCGCGATGGGTTCGTTCTTCGACCTGATCCGCAAGCCCGGCCTGCTCGACATCGTCGAGCAGTTCACCGGGCCGGAGATCATTGCCAGCAGTGTCTACCGACTGCGTCCGAAGGTGCCGACGCACGTGAGCTCCGCGGTGCCGTGGCACCAGGACTCGGGGTATTTCGAGCCTTACTGTGACAAGGCGTTGGTGTTGACGATCTGGCTGCCTTTGGTGGAGGCGACGCGCGAGAACGGCTGCCTGTGGGTGCAGCCGCGCGGGCACAAGAAGGGCGTGGTCGTCGACCACCAACAGCGTCAAGGCCAGCCCTACCTCATGATCGACGACGACGTGCTCAAGACCACGGGCGGCGACGAGCCGGTGTGTGTGCCGGTGCCCAAGTACGGGGCGCTCTTTCTGACCAACCTGATCCCGCACGCGAGTTTCGACAACAACACCGACATGGTGCGCTGGAGCATGGACCTGCGTTACCAGGCCGCCGACCTGCCGACGAATGCGAAGATCACGCGGCTGCCCAGTGAAAGCAAGCCCGACCCCGAGCACGGCGTGCCGATTGCCTGCTACCCCCCGGAAGCGGACTTTCTGGTGCGGAGCAAGAAGCGCCCGAACGAGGTCTGCAAGAGCGCCGAAGAGTTTTTAGCGATCCGCACAAAGTACGTCGCCCAACCCCTGACCAACCGCTTCCGCGGCAAGTGGGAGGGGTTGGAGAAGGTCAAGGCCACAAGTTCGCCGTCGGCTTCTTGACCGCCTCATCCCACGCAGAGTTGTTTTGAATCACGGTGCGGGCGCTGTAACCTTTGCACCATGCCCAAGCGTCCCAACTTTATCCTCCTCGTCGGCGAAGATGCCGGGCGGTTTGCCGGTTGTTATGGCGACCCGCTTGCCTATACGCCCAACCTTGACCGTCTTGCTTCCGAGGGTTGCCGGTTTGACAACGCTTTTTCCACAGCGCCCGTGTGTGCGCCCAGCCGCAGCACACTCGTGTCGGGGCGGTACGCCTGGTCGCTCGGTTCGCACCACATGCGTTCGACGCTCGTGAAGCCGCCGCGGCTGTTCACGCACGCGCTGCGCGACGCGGGGTACCACGTGAGCTGGCCGACCAAGCTGGATTTTAATTTCGAGCCTGACAAAGACTACTGCGACGACACGCAAGAGTGGGAAGAACGTTTGCGCAGCGGCGCGTTCGGCGACCGGCCGTTCTTTGTTTATAAAAACTTCGGGATCACGCACGAGAGCACGATGTGGGCGACCGCCGGCGACCACAAGGGCCAGAGGGCCGATCGCGAGGAAATGCTCAAGGGTGTTCCCGCCAACAAACTCACCCAGCCCGCCGACGTGCGTGTGCCCGCCTATCTCGCAGACACCCCCGAAGCGCCGGAGATCAGGGAAGACATCGCTCGGTTTTACGATGCGCTGTCGCTCATGGACGCGCAGGCCGGGCAGGTGCTCGACGCGCTCGGCGCCTCACCCTGCCGGGACAACACGGTGGTGATCTTTCTCACCGACCACGGCCGGGGCTTGCTGCGAGAGAAGCGGTGGTGCTACGACGCGGGTGTGCATCTTTCGCTGATCGTGCGCTGGCCCAACGGGATCGAGGCGGGCACGGTGAGCGACCGCATGGTGAGCTGGGTCGACATCGGGCCGACGGTCCTGTCGCTTGCGGGCGTGGAAATACCCGGGGATTTTCAAGGCTCGGCGTTTCTGGGTGACGCCGACGACTCGCTGCGCGAGTTTGTCTTTGCCGGCCGCGACCGCATGGACGAGACGTTCGACCGAGTCCGCATGGCGCGAGACAAGCGCTGGCACTACCTGCGTAACTTTTATCCTGAACTACCCTACGCGCAGCGCAACCGTTACATGGAACACCAGCTCACGACGCGTGCGATGCGTCGCCTCAACGCCGAGGGCAAACTCACGGGGGCATCGGCTTGCTACTTCCCCCCGACCAAGCCCCCGGAAGAGCTTTACGATGCGCACAACGACCCCGACATGGTGAACAACCTCGCCGATGATCCGTCGTGCAAGGCGCACCTCGAACGCCTGCGGGCAGCGCTGGACGAAGAACTCGAACGCTTCGGCGACCTGGGCCAAACCCCCGAGCGCGAGTTGATCGCGCGCAGCCTGGTCGTCAACCGTCTCGACAATGAATACCGCCCGCGCATCGAACCGCTGCCGGAGGGATTGAACATCGGCAAGTATCCGCTGACGGTCCTTGAGGAAAGTGAGTTGTGATACGCCTCACCGGTGCTTGCCCCACTGGCGGTATTGCCCGGGGGTCATGCCTGCCAGGCGTTTGAACACGATGAAAAAGCGGTCCTGCCGGAGGAAGCCGCATTGCTGGGAGACCTCGTAGGTGGAGGCGTCCGTCTCAACGAGCAGGCGTTTGGCGCGTTCGACCTGGGCGCTGAAGATCGCCTGCTGCGGGGTTTGGCCGGTCTGTTTCCTGAGGTGCATCTCCAGCTTTCGACGTGAGATGCCCAGGTGGTCCAGCACGTGCTCCACGCGCAGGGCGCTGTGGCAGCGGTCGTAGATGAACTGCAGCGCCTGCGAGACGATCGGGTCGTCGGCAGCCACGATGTCGGTGCTTTGTCGGGTCGCAATGCCCAGCGGCGCGATGAGGACGGGCTGCGTCGGTGGCGCCTGCCCAGAGAGCAAGCCATCGAGCAACTTGGCGGCCTCGTAGCCGATCTGTCGCCAGTTGGGCTCGACACTCGACAGGGGCGTGCCGGCCATCTGGGCCTGCCACTTGTTGTTGTCCACGCCCAGCACCGCGACATCCTGCGGCACCCGCAGGCCCACCTGCGTAATCCCGTCGATCACCTGTCGGCCGAGGTGGTCGTTGGCGGTCATGAGGGCAAGCGGACGCGGCTGGCAGGCGACCCATTCGCCGATGCGCGACGCACAGTCGGGTAACTCTTCCAGTGAGATGGAATATTCGGACAACCGCCGACCGGGGGCGTCTCCAAGCGCTTCCTTGAAGCCGGCCATCCGGTGACTGGAAAAACCCATGTCCGAGTAGCCCACGAAACCGAACTGCACGAACCCACGCTGCAACAGGTGCCTGGCCCCCATCCGTCCCACTTCTTCATCGTCCGATGCGACACAGGGCAACGTGACGCCGGAGATCGCGCGGGAGATGTTGACCGCCTGCACACGGAATTGACCGAGTGTCGCGGCCCACTGCGGGTCACGGATGTAACCAATCACCCCATCGACCTGACTCAGGTCGATCTGTCTGACTTGAAAGATCGGGCTTTCCCCGTTCGCCAGCAGCCGCCAGTGCTCAACTCTCTGTTTGTATTCGAGCACACCGGAGAAACTCGGGAAGGCAATCTCGTCCTGACCCGGTGCGCACAGGGCAATCCGCTTGGGGGTGTTTTGGGTATTCATGAACTCATAATATGTCACATATTTGCGCCCAGTGCAATAAAAATGCGCTTTAGAAGTATTGTTTCGAGATTTGATCGTGTCAGAATGGGGCGTGTTCTTACTCGGATCGTCGGCGGCAACCGGCTCCGTCATGCCCGTCCGCCACGAGAAACTGCAAACCTTCTTCAGGAGGACTAAGCCATGTTCAACTTCAAAACCTTCGCGATGGTGGCCGCAACGGGGTTATCTGTGGCTGCGGGTTCAGCCCAGGCCGCGGTGATCGTTCAATACAACTTTACAGGCAGCACGCTTGCCCCGACTTCGACGCTCGCCGGCATCACGGCAAGCAACTTCTCGGACACAAACACCTCCGGCGGCGCATACAACACCTCCTACAAAGGACCCTCTGGCTCGCCCAACTATCGGATGATTAACGCCCAGGAAACCACACCGACCGATTATTTCTCCTTCACCACGGATGCCACCAGCCCGACGGACTCCGTAACCTATGAAACATTCGATTTCTACCAGAACTGCGTACGCGCGGACCAGAAATACGCAGTTTCTTATGTGATCGATGGCGGCAGCCAAGTCTTCATTGAAGCCGGCACCAGCGCCACTGTTCAGTCCGGTGGTACGGCTGGTAGTCCTGTCCTCATGGCTCACGTCGTGATCGACTTCACTGATTTCAACACGGATAAACCCGTCGAGTGGCGAGTTTACAGCTACAACGCGTTGACCAACGCCTTGGACGCCTTCCGCGTCGACGACGTGGCGGTGACCGGATCGTTGATCGTCCCCGAGCCGGCGTCGCTGGCGCTGCTTGGCCTCGGCGGGCTGGCGATGATTCGACGCGGCAGGCGTTAATCTGACCGTACATGTTGCGGTTGGGAGCGAGATGGGACAGGAAAAATCCCGGTCAATCTTATTTCCTTGGAGTTATTTTCCCACAAACCCATCTCGGAGTGGAGCAGTCTCATGACGCGTTGCAAAACCCAGATCTTGGCGGTTATCGCGGGGTTCACGATGATGATCTTTGCCGCCTCCCCGACAGTGGCCAGCTTTTCCTTAACAGTCGTCCCCGAGCCGGCGTCGCTGGCATTGCTGGGCCTTGGCGGAGTTCTCGTGATGCCCTACCGAAAGAGTATGGGCGTCCGCTGAGCCGATTTGCGCTCAAGGCAATAAGATTGCGCAATATGGGGATTGTTTTCGTTCTTTTCTGTGGCACAATTCATTCCAGTGGGTAAAGCCTCGTCGAGCTTTGCCAAGTTTCATGGTTTCCGGCGTGGAAATCGAATGTCCGACCCGTTTTCAGGAGGTAATGCATCATGACCCGAATCCAAACGCTTACCCTCGCTGTCGTCCTGGGCCTTGGCTCGGCCGTCGGGACTGCACAAGCTGCGTTGATCACGGTTGATCTCCACGATTTTGCATCAATCAAGCGTGGCCCCGTAAAGGAAACCAGCAGCGTCCATCCAAAGAATGAGGCCGCCGGCACAACCGATCGGTTCGGTCTGATCCGTTTCGACTCAACGGACTTTGGTGCGAGTGTAGATACGGCATCGCTGAAGTTGACTCCCGGGACGTGGGCCGCAGTCACGTCAACAAGCTTCACTTTCTACTTCTGGGGCGTCAAAGAAGCCTACGACAGCTACGATGACGAATTGTTCGTGCAAGCCACATACGACCCTTCGCACGCTAACTCGCTCTACGATGGCTCGAGTGAAGCGAACAGCGAACTGTTGGATCAGGCACAGACCACCTACCTCGGCTCAGCCACCTTCAACAAGGACGGCGGGGAATACAGTTTTTCCAGTGCAGCGATGTTGAGCTTCATCCAGGCTGATACCAACGACGTGGTCACCATCGCCATCACCCGCGCTGAAGCCGCCGGCAACTCTGTATTGAACAGCCCGAAGCTGGAACTGACCACCATCCCCGAGCCCGCGTCGCTGGTCCTGATGGGACTTGGCGGCCTGCTCATGCTGCCCCGACGCAAGAAGTGAAACCTACGAATGTTTATCGATCTCTTTTTGTATTCAGCATACCAACCTGATTCTTTCGCAGACCAGTGAATCGTTTCCCATGCCCGTTATTCAGGAGGAAATCTAACATGAACAGCATCCGAACCCTTACCGCCGCCGCCGTCCTGGGCCTTGGCTCAGCCGTCGGCGCTACGCAAGCCGCCACGATCTACTCGGAGAACTTCGTCACCGCTTCCGCGACGTCCGTGAGCGCGTTTGGATGGACCGGATACACACAGGCCGGCACTAACTACAGCACTTCGACCACTGACCCCCTCTATGCAAGTGCTTCCAACTACTTTTTTATCTCTTCCGGAACCACGAAGGCCGACTCAAGAGGGATCGATATCGTCATGCTCTCCGATGCCGGCTCAATCGACCCGACCAATTATTTGAATGACCTGACCATCAGTTTCAACGAGCACGTTGTTGACAACAGCACCACCCCCCAAAATCAATGGCGAGTGGTTTTGCAGGTCGGCAGCACCATCTACGCATCCAATGTGATCCAACCCGTATTAAACGGTAGCGGGACAAGCTCCAACACCACGCACAACCTGGTTGTCTCCTCCAGCATCTGGCATGTCTGGACCGGCGAAATCAACCTGACCAACGGCTTTGCGACCGGCAGCATCAGTGGTACCGCTGGGAACCTGGCCGCGGGTGCCATCAGCAACATCGGCATCCTCTACGAAGAGACCGGTTACAACAGCGAAAACGACCGTGGCTACCTGAACTCGGTAACCATCACCGGCACTGAGGCTCCCCTTCCCGAGCCCGCGTCGCTGGTGCTCATGGGCCTCGGTGGCCTGCTCTTGCTATCGCGGCGGAAAAGGGTGTAACGCGCGTTATATTTGCGCCAACAGACACAAAGTTGCGCAAAACGGGGATTGTTTTCAACTCAATCTGTGACATAATTTGGACATATGCGGGGATGGTAGCAGCCTGTCGGAACTGCCAAGATCCTTTCCCTCAAGCTTGGTCAATCGCTTCTCAGGAGGCTCATCATCATGAAAGCACGCACCTTTGCCACCTCGCTGGTCGCTTCGGCGGGTTTGATCGTTTCAGCCCATGCCGCGACCATTTCCGATCCCACCCTCTACACGGTGATCGACCCCGCCGGGGTGCAGGACGTGACATCGGCTCCCGATGAATCGTGGGGCACGTCGCAGGCGACGCTCGAAGCACGCAGCGACCTGAAAGTCATGCAGGACTTCGCCGGCTTCACGGGCGGATCGGGGGGCAACATCGTAGCCTTCACCGACCCCACCTTGCCTGACATTCGTTTTGCGATGACCACCGACGACCCCGACGCCGGCGGTGCCATCACTTCGGACAACTTCAATTCATCCGCAGGCAGCGCTCTTCTTTTCGATAACGACGGGTCGGTCACACCTGTTCTCACGATCTCGTTCGGCACATGGAATGGCAGCACGTTCACCGCCGACCAAACCGTCGATGCGGCGGGTTTCGTCCTCACGCAAGTCCTTAACAGTTCGATCAGGCACTTCGACGTCACCTTCAAGGATTCAGGCGGCAACACCATCACGCAGTTCCTGAATCTGGCCGGCGACGCCACCGCGACGACAGGCACCGGTGCGGACACCTCCACGGACGGTTCCTGGCCGGAAATCTACGTCGGCTGGGACGCCACCGCCCAGAACACCAACAAAATCGCCCAGATCGTCATCGCGGTCTCGGACGGCAGCGCCTCCAGCAGCGGGTTTGATGACCTGGCCTTCACGACCATCCCCGAGCCCGCGTCGCTGGCGCTCATGGGCTTCGGTGGCCTGCTCTTGCTGCCCCGGCGGAAATAATCATGGGTACATTCACGCACATTCACGATACCGTTTGATCCTCCTCCAGCGGCTGTGCGAACGAAAAAAGTCGCACAGCCGTTTTCACGATCCGAGCCTCCACACGATCAGGGCATGTGAAAACTTTCGAGGGTCCGAACCATGACACGCAAGCACCCCACGTCGTCCCCCCAACCCAGGGCCTTCACCCTTGTGGAACTGCTTGTGGTCATCACGATCGTGGTGCTGCTTGTCGCACTGCTCCTGCCGGCTTTCGAGAAAGCCAGGTACATTGCGCGTCTGACTCAGTGCAAGAGCAATCTGCGGCAGTTGACCATCGCCCACACGACCTATGCGCTGGACAGCCGAAAGTGGTATCCCTACCACATCACCTCATGGCCTTCGGGCACACAAAAGTTCATGCTCGACGCCAACAATCACGTCAGGCCGATCATCCCCACGGGCACGTACGCTGGCGATTCCCCGGAACTGATCCCGTACATCAGTGGCGCTAAAAGCATGGACCCTCGCCTGACCTCGGCCCTGTGGTGCCCCGGCGTGGGGTTGTATGACATGAGCACTAACATGAGTCTGGACCTCCCGCTCTACAGCTTCTACGCCAACCGCATCAACGCGCAGGGGAGTAATCAAACCGCCACTTCGACGAACTCCAGTGGGAACCCCACGACCACGGAACAATACGCGATCAAAGAATCCAAACTTATCCAGAAGATCGACAGCAAGATGTATTTCTACGCGGACACTGGGTGGAGCGGGATCAGCGGCTCTTACAGCATCGTGGCTTCTGATCGGTGCCAGCGATACGGCGGCTCGGGTTCGAAGGTTCTGACCAACCATGGGCGCGGAGATTACTACCTCACCAAGCAGAAAACATGGCTGGTCTGGAACACGGGACCGGCCACAACCAACTATGCCTTCACGGATGGAAGCGTCAAAGATTTCACCTTCGAACCCGCGGAATTCAAGGTCACGATGAACATGGGCTCGAAAACGGAGGGCGGGGCCGAGCCGATCTTCTTCCCCAAGGACTGGCGTGAGTAGCCCGCCACACCGTAAGTCGTGGTTTTTTTTTTGGGAGAGAGGCTTTAGAAATGGCCCGTCTGTACCCCGTTTTATTTGTTCTGTTTATCACCGTGAGTTTCGCCCACGCCGGTGACGTGCTGGTGAGTGATTATCTTCACACCAGCCCGATCGGCACGGCCTACGGCAACAACACCATCAACGGCACGAGCTTTGCGCGCAACAACGTCACGACCGTCGGCGACCAGCAGTTTGTCGCCTTTTATGAACCCGACACGACCGCCAACGACGGGTACGACGGGCACGTCGTGATCGCCCGGCGGACGATCAGTTCGGACGCGTGGACGCTCAGCGAGACGAACTTCCTCTCCAACAACATCACCGACTCGCACGACGTGATCTCCATCGCGGTCGACGGCGACGGGATCATGCACATGTCCTGGGGCATGCACGCCAACCAGGGCGGCGGGACGAACTACGCCAAGTCCACCGCGTCGGTGCTCTCGCCCGGCTCGTCGATCAGCTTCACATCGAACCTCGGTTCCACCGGCATGACGGGCAACGAAACGCAAGTCACCTACCCCGAGTTCGTGAAGCTCGCCGACGGCGACCTGCTCTTTTTCTACCGAAACGGCGTCTCGGGCAACGGCGACCTGCGCCTCAACCGTTACGACACCGCGACCGACACGTGGTCCGTCGTGAAGCAACCGCTGATCGACGGCTATGTCTCCGGTGTGGACTCGGAAACGACAAACGCCTACTGGAACACACCCACGGTGGACTCGGAGGGCAAGATTCACCTGAGCTGGCTCTTCCGTTCGAGTTCGAGCACGTTCCAGACCAACCACGGCCTGTATTACGCGGTGTCCGAAGACGACGGCGTCACATGGAAGAAAGACGACGGCACGCCTTATGCTGGCACGATCACGCAATCGACGAGTGATCTCGTGGTCTCGATCCCACAGAACTACAGCTACATCAATCAGACTTCAATGACGGTGGACCAGAACAATCAGCCGATCGTTGCCAGCCGATGGGCACCGGGGGCTGGCAGCGGCAACGACCAGGCGCAGCAGATGCTCGAGTGGTTCGATGGCACGGACTGGCACGTGTCACAGATCACGCAATTCACCGGCGGGGAATCCGCGGGTCGGCGGCCGGCGGTGATGGTCAACGAGGACGGCCAAGTGCTGGTGCTCATCGCGGGCACGAGTCTGGGCAACCTTGTCTTGGCGCACAGCATGGACCGCGAGCATTGGGACTTCATCACCCTGGCGGCGTCGGGTTACAGCCTTGACCCGACTTACGACCTCGAACGCTGGCAACGCGACGGCGTCATCAGCATGTTGTTCCAATCGACCGGCGGCGACGCCAAGACCTTGTCGCTCTTCGAGTTCGACGCGCGTGGCTACTTTGCTTCGCTGGTCCCCGAGCCGGCGTCGCTGGCGCTGCTGGGGATCAGTAGCCTGTTTGTATTCGCACGGAGACGGCGGTGATGGGAAATGTTGTTCTACGAATCGCGTTACCCGTGGTGTTGTTCGTGGTATTGCTCGTGATGCTTGCGCCCCCGGCGAGGGCGGAGATCAAAATCGAGAAGGTCGGCGATACGGTCGTGGACGCCAAGGCCCTGGTCCTGGGCGACCCGAAGTTCGGCCCTCGTAAATACGGCCCGGTCATCAACGGCGTCACCGGTCAACAGGAAGCGATCCTCACGTACAACGGCTACCAATACGCCACTTACTACGACGCCGACCGTCACGTCTGCCTTGCCCGTCGTGAGCGCCCCGCGGGGGAGTGGCAGGTCATCCGCTTCACGGATTATCTCTTCAAGAACAACGACGGGCACAACTTCATCTCGATGGGCATCTGCCCCGGCGACGGCACGATCCACCTGGCCTTTGACCACCACACGAGTCTTCTACACTACCGTGTTTCAAAAAAAGGCGTGGCGGACAGACCCAAAGAAACAAAATGGGACGCCTCGCTGTTCGGGCCGGTCCGTGATGAGTTGGCCAATAAGCGGATCGGGGGTCTGACCTACCCGCGCTTTGTCGCCACGCCCGAGGGCAAGCTGCAGATGTTCTACCGCGGCGGCGCGTCCGGCGGGGGGAACATGTGGATGCACACCTATGACCCCACCACCGCGACGTGGAGTAATCCTGTGCAACTCGACTCCGGCGCGGGGGTCTACAAGGACCCCAACGACAAGAACCGCTGTTCTTACCCGAATGGCTACACCTACGGCCCGAAGGGTCGCATGCACGTGACGTGGGTCTGGCGCGAAACCAGTCGCGCCAACACCAACCACGATTTGATGTACGCCTACAGTGAAGACCGGGGCAAGACGTGGCGCAATGACCTGGACCAGACGGTCCCGTCTCCGCTGCGTGTGGACACGCCGGGCATCACGGCGCTCAAGATCCCCATGGACAGCGGGCTGGCTAATCAATGTTGCCAGGCGGTCGATTCGCAGGGGCGCATCCACACGATCCTGCGTCACTACGCCGACGTGGTCCCCGAGGGTTTTACCGCGCCCGATGATCCAGCCCACCCAAACGCAAATTCCAAGACGAAACCCTCCGCCTACTTTCACTACTGGCGTAAAGGCCCCGGTCAGTGGGTGATGAGCAGACTGCCCGGCGGCGGTGGTGCTCGGCCCAAACTCTTCTTTGGCAAAGACGACACCGCCTACATGATCGCACAGAAAGCCCGGCGATTCGAGGTCTTCGCCGCCACTGCGGAAAGCGAGTGGAACGACTGGCAGCGGGTCTATTCAGAAGAAGGCCCGTTCTTCACCGAGCCGTTGGCCGACCCTGCGCTCTGGGAATCCGAGGGGATTCTTTCCGTGCTGGTGCAGGAGGGACAGGGCAGCGATCACAAGCCCACAGCGCTGCGCGTGCTGGACCTCAAGACCCGGTGACATCAGGCGCAGATGCGCCGCGGGTCGGGTGATGGACATTGTTTCCTGCTGATCGAGTTCACGGTGTGGGGTGATCGTGTGGCTTGGGCGCGGTGATCTGGATACACCGGGTGGCTGGGTCGGCGGTGTATGCAGTGGGTGAACCGTTGTGCGTGACTTGCGTCACATCGAAGGGGGCAAAGAGTGTCAGGTCAGCCGACAAGTCACGCGCCGCGGTCTGGACACGGATGACTTTCGTGTCGGCGTCCCATTCGATATGGATGTCGTCGAGGGTTTTCGACGCGGCAAAAAGAGTTTGCTGGTGATCCCTGACCACGCTGGCTTTCTCGACGGACAACGATTGGACCGTTCCGTCACGATGCGTTTGAAGATAGAACAGCCGTGCGTCGGTGGTGAATTGGCTGGCTACACGTGTGGTGGGGGATTGCTCGTGAGAGAGGTAATACCACCCGGTCTGTTGCCCGCGCGGGTTGTCGATATCGATCTTCAACGCGGTGGCCACGCCGGTCGGCTCGCCGATGTCCAACCGTGTGACGTTCACCTTTGCGGATTGGCCGGCGGGAACCGGGTAGAGCACGGTGTCGAACGTGGCCCCGTCCGCGCCTGTTTTTTCAAACGCGGCGTAGGTGTGCGTCTGGTTGGACCACCAGCCTTCGGGCAGTTGCGCGGTGAGTTGACCGGGGTCCGCGGGGATGATTTGGATGTTGGCTTTTTCGGGGAAATCGGTCTGTGCAATTTTGGTTTGTTCGTTGAGGGTGATCCTTGAACCGGGGCGTGGGTGCCAGGTCTGGGTGAAACGGTGCGTGCCCTGCGTGTCGGTCTTGTTTTGCACCCGATCCGACACGACCCAGAACTTCGCGGGCTTGAGGAGCAGGATGTCGCGCTGGTGACGGAACCCGGCATACGCCTCGGTGAAGCCGGCAAAGTGGTCGAAGCCGGGGTTAGTGACCAGGCCTCCATCGCTAGCCGCGCCGGGGGACTGGGGTTTGCCGTCGATCTCGATGGTGTTGTGGTTGCTCGTCGCGTCGCTTGGGTGGGGCGTGTGGCCGGGGTAGTTGTAGGTGTCGTCGATGAGCTGTTGGCCATAGGCGTAGGCGCAGAGCGAGAGGACGCTGGCTTTCCAGTGGGTGCCGCCTTGTCGTGCGTTCACGAAGAGTGCCAGCGCGTTTTGATCCGCCCACGCGGTGCGCATGATGCCGATCTTCGTGTCGGGGTACCAGACGGAGGTTCGCGTGGGTGGCGTGCCTTGTTGGCCGTGGGTGATGATGTAGAGCAGTTCGTCGTCGTGGTGGTCGGTGGCAATGCCCCGGATGATGTCCGGGTCGTAGGCGTGGGGCTTGGAGGTGTCGCCGTAGGGGAAGAGCACGCCGCTGGGGTCGGTCACGTCCATGGTGTAGCGACCGATGCCGCGGAAACTCTTGACCAGTTCGGGGGGCAGCTCGGCCTTGCTCGCCACCGCGAGGCTGCGGTAGTTATTCAGGAAGCGCATGACCATGCAGCCGTAGGCCGTGTTGGCTTCGGAGAAGGAGTGGTCAGCTGAAAAGTCGCCCTTGGTGGTGTAGAGCAGGGCGCGCTCGTGGTTTTTTGCCCACCACCTGGGCGTGTCGCGGAACTCGGGGAACTGGTAGGCGATGCCGGCGGACCCGGCGATGAAGGACGAGCCGTAGTTGTGGTTGTGGAACCACTTGCCCTTGTCGTAGAACCAATCGCCCAGGCGCCAGGCGTGTTCGAGCATGATCTTCAAGGCACGGGGTGTCATGGACGGGCTTTTGTAGAGGGCCATGCTCGGGCGGATCAGGTTGTCGACGCGCGAGCCGTCGTCGAGTCGGTTGAACATCTGGTTCTCGAAGTAGTCGAGGTAGATCTGGATGGCGCGCTGGGCGTAGCGCTCGTCGTGGGTGTCGAGGTACGCGGCGATGACGTGCGGGTAGTGCGGGAAGCGCACGATGGCGGTGACGAAGAACCACATGAACAGCCCGCCCTGGGGTGGGTTACGCCACGCGGCCCCGCCCTCGACCCCTTCGTAGGAACCGAGTTTGTGGACCGCGTCGTCCCAGCCCAGCGTGGCCTCGTTGGTGGGGTCCAACGGCGAGATCGAGTCGGGGCACAGCAGCACCGCCTTCGTGCCCGTGGCCGCGTCGGTGTACCCGTGGATCACCAAGTCGGCCTGTTCGATGTCGGAGGGGTTGAGGCCTTCCAAGCTGAAGCGGATCAGCGCCTCGCACGAGTTTTCATCGAGGATCACGCCCATCTTCGAGCCGCTGACCCGCAGCAGGGGTTCCTTGCCTTTGCCTTTGTCGCTATAGCGCAGATAGGTGTCCGCCACCGCGTCGAGTGTGCGCGTCTGCCCGTTGATCTTGAGGCGCAGCTGTGGCGGGTGGTCGCCCGACTCCCGGCTGCTGAAGTAAGCTGCGCCCTCGCCCTTGTGTCGGCTGTAGAGCATGAAACCGACTTCGCCGTGTTGGGCCCGATCGGTGACATCGAGTGTGAACTCCCTCGCCTCGCGTCCGACCTCGAACCGGCACAACGGCACGATCGGCGTCTCCATGTAGAACCGGTCCATGAAAAGCTCAGCCGCCATCATCGTGCGGGGGTTGGCTTCGGGCAGGTCGGGCAGGATCAGGCCCTCACGCTCACGGAAATACTTGAGCAGCGCCCCGTCCGCGGCCGCGTAATCTCCGCGCTTGACGCACACCCCCACCGCGGCCAATCCCGGTCGGCCGGCGTAGTCGAACAAGCCCGGCGTGGTCCATTGGGTCCCATCCCACTTGCCGTAGAACTCTTCATCCGTGAAGAGCGGAGCCGGGTTGAACCCGGGGTGGTTGTCGTTGGAGACGAGGTTGTTCCAGGTCGCGGGGTAACGATAGTCGGGTTGTTCCGTGGCCACGGTTTGTCCTGGAAGAACTGCGGTGATGACAAGGATGACAATAGGTAAAGTCAATATCATCGTTGCGTGTTGCCCTTGCATGTGATTAGACTGACGATCCGACTCGGGTCACGATCGTGTTGGATCGTCGCTGGTGATACGGGGGCTTGCCGGGGTTGAATCAGTGGTAAGGGTCCGCCGCGTCGCGCAGGCCGTCGCCGACGTAGTTGAAGCACATCACGGTGAGGATGATGAAGAAGACCGGCAAGAGCAGCCACGCATGGCTGACCACCGACTCGACCTGCATGCAATCCTGCAGCAGCACGCCCCAACTCACCACAGGCGGTCGCAGGCCCAGGCCCAGGAAGCTCAGCGCCGTCTCGCCCAGGATCATCTGGGGGATGCTCAACGTGAGCGAGACGAGGATGTGGCTGGTCATGCCCGGCAGGAGGTGGCGGGTGATGATCCTCCCGTGGCCGGCCCCGAGCAGCCGCGCCGCGGTGACGTAATCCTCCTCACGCAGGGAGATGATCCGCCCGCGCACCACACGCGCCAGCCCACGCCACCCCAGCAGGCTCAGCACGAGTGTGATCGCAAAATAGACCATCAACGGCGGCCAGGTCAACGGCATCAGGCCCGCAAACAAAATCCACAACGGCAGCGTCGGGATCGCGTTGAGGATGTCAATGAAACGCTGGATCAGGTCGTCAATCTTTCCGCCGGCGTAACCGCTGACACCACCGATCAGGCACCCGAGGATGAACGAGAGCACGATGCCGACCAGCCCGACCGAGAGGCTCACGCGCGCCCCGTAGACAATTCGGCTCAAGAGGTCTCTGCCGAAACGGTCGGCCCCAAACAGGTAGAAAGTATCGCGGGCCTCGTCGGCCTGGTGTTCGATGGGCCCGAGCAGGTGCCGGTCCATCGGGATCAAGCCGCAAAGCCGGTACGCGTCGCCCCTCACCAGGAAACCCAGTTTCACGGCACGGCTGCGGTCCTCGGTGTAATTCTTCTGCAGCGTGACCGGGTCGATGGTGCGGAGCATGGGATAGACATACAGGCCTTGCGTCACACTCAACCGCGGCGGTTGCGGCGGGCAGAACGCAAAGGCGGGATTCACCTTGTCCGGCGCGTAGGGCGCGACCACCTCGGCAATAAGCGCCACGATGTACGAGAGCACGAGCAGATACGCCGCAAGGACCGCCAGACGGTGTCGGCTGAATCGCATGACGATCAGCCGCCACTGGCCGGCGGACTCGATGCGGGTCGATTGGTTGAGGCTCTTATTGGTCATAACGGACCCTGGGATCAAGCCACAACAGCAGCAGGTCGCTCACGAGTGTGCCAAAGACGCTCAGCAGGCCCAGGAGCATCAGCATCGAGCCGGCCAGGTACATGTCCTGGTCCAGCACGGAAGCGAGCAGCAACGGCCCGACCGTGGGCAGGCCCAGCACCATGGCAATGATCGCGCTGCCGCTGACCAGAGCCGGGAACAGCCCGCCGATGCCCGAGACAAACGGGTTGAGCGCGATGCGTACGGGATACTTGATGAGGAGTCGGATCGGCCGCACCCCCTTGGCGCGGGCGGTGGCGACGTAGGGCTTCTTGAGTTCGTCGAGCAGGTTGGCACGCATGATACGGGTCATGCCCGCCGTCGCGGAGATGCCCACGATCACGATGGGCAGCCAGATGTGTTTGAGCAGGTCGATGAGTTTTGCGGCGTTCCACCCCTCCATCGCGGCGAACTCGGGCGAGAACAACCCGGTGACCCCGGTGAGCACCATCAGGACCAGCGCCAGCAGGAACGTGGGCGTACACATGCCCAGGAACGCCAGGCTGGTGAAGAAATAATCGCCGATGGAATACTGGCGCGCGGCGGAGTAGATGCCGATCGGCAACGCGATCGCCCACGTCAGCAGCACGGACCCCAGCGTGATGCACAGCGTCAGCAGCAGCCGATCGCCCACCAGCTTGTTGACCGGCATGTTGTCCTTCATGCTCAGCCCGAGGTTGCCCTGGAGCAGGCCCGTGTCGCGTTCGTCGAAGGTCACGAACCAGCGCAGGCCCATCCAGTAGACGTAGCGCACCACGGCCGGCTCGTCGAGGTGGAACGACTCACGGATCTCCTTGATCTGCTGCAACTGAACAAGGTCGCCCTCTTCTTCGAGCTGCGCGATGCGGACGGTGGTGTAGTCGCCCGAGGGCAGCTGAATGATGGTGAACACCAGCACCGAGATGACGCCGAGCATCGGGATCATCATGAGCAGCCGCCGCCTGATGAACGGATGGCGAGCCGCCCAGAGCGCCAGAAGCAACAGCGCCACTCCGATGAAAAGCCAGCGGACCAGCGGGGCGATCCACCCGCCGGCTTGCGCGGGTGTGGATGCTTTTGTGGTTGTGGCCGACACGGTGCCCTCACGCAAGACCGGTGTGGCGACCAGGCTCTTGACTAGCGCCACGGTGGTCGGGTCGTCGTGGTTGAGGGGCTCGTCCCAGAAGTAAGTCTCGATCCCCGCGTTGCCGCCGGGCGATAAAGTTTGGTAGCTGTGGATGGCTTTGCGGGGCACGTTACGCAAACCGTTCTTCACGATCACCAGTTGGGGCAGGGAACGGGTGATGTTGATGGCCCAGACCTGGTCGGCGGCGATCCAGAGGGCCCGGTCGATCAGCGCCTTGCGTTTGACGGGGTCGGCTTCCGCCAGAGCCTGTGCGCGCAGCTGGATCGTCTGACGCATCGGGTGGTCCAGCGGCGGGGCGATGCCGGGCACCGACTGACCCTCGTCGACATAAGGCCCACCGGCGTTGAGCCACTTCGTGTAACCGGGTGCAGCATAAATGCCCGGGTTTACGCCAAGCCACAACGGGAAGTGCGGGTTGCCGCTCCACCAGCTCAGCTCCTGTCGCCGACCGCCGCGCTCGACCTGATAGAGCGCAAGGCCCTGCGGTCGCAGGATCACGCGCAGACCCACCGCCTTCCAGTCGTTGACCACGAACTGCGCGGTGTCCACGTCGGCGGACTGCGGCAGGCTCTGGATCAGTGTCAGTCGGCTGCCGTCGGGCAAGGTGCGGTAGCCCTCGTTGTCGCGCTGGGTCAGGCCCAGCCCATCAAGCAGTCGGTTGGCCTGCGCCGGGTCGTACTCGTGGTGCAGCGTCTCAACGGCCGGGCTGTACCACGGCGTGCCGTTCTCGGGGACCAACGCCATGGGTTTGCCGACACCGCGGTAGACCGCGTCGATGATGCGCTGGCGGTTGATCGCCACACTCAGCGCAATGCGGAACTCACGCTCCCGCAGAAGTTTTGACACCGCTTCGCCGTCGGGCGCCGCGTCCGCGCGCATCGTGATGTTGGGGTAGATGACGAACGGCATCTCACCGTTCCACCAGTGATAGACCTGGAAGCCGTACTCGTCCCGGTTACGCATGTAGAGCGTGTAATCGAGGAAGAGGTTGTAGCTCCACTGCATGGAGACCTGCCCCATCGACAGACCCACCGCGGTCTGCATGATCTGCGGGTTAAACAGGATTCGGTCGAGGTAGGGCAGTTGATGGCCCTGCGGATCGACGACCCAGTAATAGGGGTTGCGCACGGCCGACTGCGGGTCGAGCGTGGTGTACTTGCGGTAGAGCCAGGGCCAGAGGCGCGGGTGCTCGGGGTTGTTGAAGAGCTTGACCTGGCTGTAGACCGTCGCGGGGTTGCTGGTCTTGAGCAGCGTCATCCACTGACGGATGCGGTGCTCGTCGCGCTGGGGGTGGCTGGGGTGGAAAGACTTGAGGTAGTGCTCAGGCGCGTTGGCCATGTCGAGGTTGGCCGCGACGAACAGGGGGAAGGCGCTGAAGGGTTCGGGGAAAATAAACCGTACGGTGTAGTCATCGATCTTCACCACGCGCGGCGGGTGGTTTTGAATCAGCAGGTCCCTCGACGGGTTGCTCTGGATGTCTTTGCAGTTCTCTTCCCAGTCCCACCAGTAGAGGATGTCGTCGGCGGTGAAGGGGTAGCCGTCCGACCAGCGCACGCCCCGACGAAGATGGAATGTGAACTCGCGTTGGTCGTCAGAGACCTCGTAACCCTTGGCCAGGTGGGGGACGAGGTTTTGCCCATACACGTCGTAGTGCAACAGGGTGGTGGCCGACCCGCGATAGGAAATCCAGCGGATCGTATCGCCGCGCGTCCACGTGCCGCCGTAGTGCCCGATGCCGTCGACGCCTTGCATGACGAGCGGTTCACAGACCCACTTGCCGTCGACTTGAACACCCAATCGTTCCCGCACCGGGGGCAGTCGGCCCTCGTCCACAAGCTCGCGCAGGATGGGCGACTCGCTCCTGGGGTACCACGCCGCGCGATCCTGCTGCGAGTAATCCACGTCCGCCACGAGCCTGGGCGGCTTGCCCTCCAGCGCGATGTCACGCAGCGCAAGCGCTTCGTCGACCTTGTCCGTGGCTGGGGGCACCGGCGAATCCCGCACCCCGACTGGTTGAAATGCGTGGCTCAACAGCCAGGCCAGCACCACAGACAGAAACCCAGCCGACACAAACCCTCGAACTTTTCGGAAGAGTTTGCGCATGACGAGTTTCAGCGTCCGATCTCTTGCGGGGTGGGCGGCAGTCGCACCGCAACGTCTCGAAGGGATGAATACCCACGCAAGCCCAAGGCGGCCTGTGACGGTATCCACCAACCCTCCGCCTCGGTCTTAACAATCCTACCCACTATCCAGCACCCGTACCGACTTGCATGCGTGTTCACGGGCCGATTTTGTAAACCACCAGGTCGCTGCTCTCCGGCAGCGGTTCCTCACGCGGACGGTCGCCGTGCTTGCCCAGGCATTCCCACCGCAAAAAGTAACGGCCATCGGGCTGGGTCGACTCACCGATATCGCCCACCCACATGACGCCCATGCCCGGGAACTTGGATTGCACCCGCGTCAGCTCAGGGGGATACCTGGGCGCTTCGGGGAGCGTGCGCAGGGGTTGGAGGGTTGGTTCATCAAGCACCCAGGTGTGGAACCCGACGCTGCTGCTGCCGAAGGACAGGGTCGGTTGACCGTTGTTTGATTTCACAGCGTCCACACCGACTTGATTGGGCGTGGACCCCAGCGACCCCCGGCCGCCGAAGACCCAGCGGAAATCCCATTGCGTGAGCTGGCGGACCTTCCACGACCCGGACTCGAAACGCGCCGCGTAGACCTGGCTCTTGCCCTGGTCGTCGTACTTGTGATAGGTGATGATCGGGCGGTTCTGCGGATCAAACCCGATGCGGTGGAGGCCGTTGAGCAGGCCGCCGTTCACCGGGACCGGGTCGACGATGAGGTCCGTCATGTCCAGCGTGATCGGGAGTTTGATCGCCTCACCCGCGGCGCTCTCCCAGTGGACCAGGTCCTTGCTCCGCGCGTAGCTCAGGTCGTGGTTGGTGCTGGCGTCGGGGGTGTCCCGCCAGACCCAGCAAAGGTGGTAATACCCGTCGGGTCCGTAATCGGGGCCGACCTGGTAGGCGTTCATCTTACCCTTCCCGTCGGTGAGCGGCGTGTCGAGCAGTCGGCTCCAGGTCCGCGATTTTTCGTCGTAGATGTTGTAGACTTCGTTGCCGTTGCCGCTGCCGCCGCTGCGGTAGTGGAAGAGCATTCTACCCTGGCGATCCCGGAGGAACTTGGGGTAGGTGCAGCGGGCCTCGTTGTCACCGACCATCGATTTCACCTGGGTCAACGTGGTGATGTCACCGGGCTTTTCGCTGCGGAAATAGACCAGCGCCACCGCGTGCATGTTGCCCGAGAGGTGGAGGTACCCCTCGCTGTCCACCGCCATGGTGATGTAGTTGTGCGAGTCCCACCCCTGCTTCGAGGGCAGGACGGTCTTGTCCCGGAACGCAGACTCGGTGAGCTTACGCTGCGCCACCGCCATGTTGCGGTCGGCGTCGTAGTAGGCGACGTACTGCATGTCGCCGTGCGTGAGCAGGCAAAACCGCACCGACACCGCGGACCAGATTTTGTCCACCACGACCGTTTCCAGAACCCTCGGCCCTTTGAGGGGTGGGTCCGTCGTGTCGTGGTTTTCGTCGGCTAAGACAGCGTGAACAAGCCCGCCCAACACCAATAAACACAGCCAATAACGCATCATTTGTCCCAGATCATAATGTTCATGTCATGGTTCATCTAACCGGGCATGTTTTCTCGAATGTCGGGTTGTCCATAAGATGAACGCTTGCCACGTCAGGTATCACACAGCATCACGGAGTGGATTCACTGTTTCATTCCTATCCGACCCCACCCGGGAATCTACCTTGTCATCCGAAACACAATCGGCGGATAGACAGGGGCAAAACTCCACCATAAGAATAGGTTTTGATCGGGGGATGATTCTATCTGACCGAAGGCAACATGGTCCAGGCCATATTCAAAGAGACGCCGGAGTTGCCATATTTGTAGTCAACTTTTTTGAGGCGGGTATCGTCGGCCGAGACCTGATTGATGCGGTAGGTCGAGCCGTCGCATCGGGTGAAGTTCATATCCACCAGCCCACGGTCGAGCGTGTTGCCAATGCCGTAGATACCGGTCGGAAGCAAGTGCATGATATTCGTGTTGATGTCGGGGTGGCTGGCTTGGCAGAAGACATAGCCGTTTAGGCCGTTGTAGGCGTAGTTTCGGTCACACACGATGATGTCGAACTCATACCCACCTTGGGTCATGACATCATTGATATTGGCCATGGTTTGTCCGCCTGGCGTCAACGTCCATCCGATATAATAAGCGTAGGGCATCATGACCGAAGCATCTGTCAAGGTGATCAAGTCTCTCTGCGGGCACAAAGGGCATTGCAGGTTGAGCGGGATATAAGGTGCCAAGTCCGGTCGGATGTCGAAGGAGTCGTCCGAGCCGCCCCCCGTGTCGGTGAACTTCAAGGCAAACGGAGCGGGATACCCCGATGTATTGAAGGCGAAAGGACCGGCACCTTGCGGTGCGGCCAGTATTGCCTGTTATCGGTGGCATAGACAATCGCCGCTGCGCGTCGTGACTCGCAAGAGCCCCGACGTGATGGTGAGCGATGACCCGATCGTCACCCAGGCGCTGGCGTTCATCCAGGACCACTGCGGCGAAGAGATCGGTGTCGAGGCGGTGCTGGATCACCTGGGGGTCTCAAGGCGGAAACTCGAAGCCCGGATGAAAGAATCCATCGGGCAGTTGCCCTACACCGCCATTACACGCGCGCGCATCGAGCGAGCCAAGAACCTCCTGGCCAAATCCGAATCGGGCATGGTCGAGGTCGCCAAGGCCTGCGGCGTGGCACCCAAGCAGTTTTATGTTTTTTTCCGACGCGCCACGGGGATGACACCCGGGCAGTATCGCCGACGCTTGGCACGCCACGCGGCTGAGAAAGCGTGTGAGAAGCCTGGGTGTGTCACTGGCGGCTTGTCCGCCAGTGCTTAAAATGTACGGCTTTTTCACTGGCGGACAAGCCGCCAGTGGCACCCAGATACACACCCTCGTGATTTCAGTCTGGCTTCTCACACACTTTCTGAGACCCAGCGCATGCACTTCAAGTTGATGGCGTTTCACCGCCGACGGGCACGGGCATCAACGGGACCGGCCCATGCTTGACAGGACCCACGCGTATCGACGTGGGTCACGAAGCCGTCTTCGCGCCGTTCCCCGCAAGCGGCGACTCTTCAAGGGCCTTGACGGGGTAAGCGATGACGCAAACATTTTCATCCGCGGCACCGTTGTAAACCAGGTATACATCTCCCCGCCGAACAATACCGGTGGGGAAGATCACGTTGTCGACAAAGCCGTGCGTCTCGTAAGGCTCCCGGGGCACGATGATCGGCCTGGGCGTGTGCCCGATGATCTTCGAGGGGTCGTGGTGGTCGAGGAGCAAAGCACCAGCGGTGTAGGCCAGACGCATGTTGCCTTTCTCGTCGGGTGGCAGTCGATCGTTCGAGTGGTAGATCGTCAGCCAACCTCGCTCGGTCCGGATGGGTGGGGTGCCGCCGCCGACGCGGTCACGGACCGAGTTCTCAGTCCCCAGCAATCGCTTGTGGCCACCCCATCGGATGAGGTTGTCGCTCTGTGCCAACCAGACCTGTGGCGTGCTGATCCGAAACGAGGGCATCGGCCGGTGCAGGCACAGGTATTGGCCGGCGATTTTCTCGGGGAACAAAACGACATCCTTGTTGTCCGGCGGCAGGATCACGCCGTGCCGCTCGAAGGACTGAAAATCCGTTGTGGACATGAGGCAGGTACACACCCCGCGGTCGGACACCGCGACGTACGTCATGTAGAAGCGTCCGCCGATCTCGGTGATGCGCGGGTCTTCGATGCCGTAGGTTTCAAATTCGCCGCGCGGTTCGATCACAGCCCCAGCCCCGTCGATGCTCACGCCGTCGCTGGAAAAATAGACCCGCAGATGGGAGATGAAACGCAGCCGGCACATGCCGGTCTTTTTGCTGGTATACATCCGTCGGTCGCTCAGGTACTGCTCCTCGGGGCGCAGCCAGTCGACGTGGAGCGAGCCGTCGTACGGGTCGATGCGTGGCGAGGAAACCCACCCCTCGCGCTGCTCGACGACCTCTTCGACAACGCGTACGACCAGGGCCACGCGCTGGCCGAACTTCACCGCGCCGGGATTGAACGCGCCGACCACCTTCAGCCGGGCATCGCGGGGCTCGACGTCAGCGGGTTTGAGCATGCAGTGTGTGGATAGGCGGTCAAGCATCCGTTCATCTCCTGTTCACGGGGCGCATAGCGGCGGCACCCATTTGTCGGGAGACAATACCGTTTTTTTGAGTACCGCCATTCGACGCGCAACCCCACCCGCCCGTCTGAGTCATCGTATGCGGCGGGGCAATCGTCTCCGGCCCCCGGCCGCACGGCCAGTTTTTGAAGTTCCCCCGAGATGAAAAAAGCATGACAAGGTAATCAATTGTAAGGGTATCCCGGAACGCGTGAGAGTTTCCATATCCATGCGGTGATGCAGGCACGCCTCTGCTCTCGATGGGTGAGCGTCACGATTTCGAATTCATTCAGATGGGTTCATTTCTCCCAGCCGAATTCTTTCCCGCGACGCGGATCATGATCGGCCTCGTGGGGTCACTCCCCCTTCAATTTTTCAATCAGGTAGGCCGTCGCATTGTTGTATTTGACTTTCTCCACACCTTTGTAGAACAGCACGCACTCGACGCCGGTTTGATCGCAGATGGCTTTGAGCCCGGCACCGAAGTTGGTCGAGTGCGTGGGGTCGCCGCCGCCGTTCCCCAGGTCCGGCGGTTTGCTGAAAATCAAGCAGACCTGCGGGTCATCCTTGCTGACCCAGGCGGCCGGGGAGTATTCCTTGATCCAGGGCATGAGTTGGTTGCGCCGGGCCAGAGCATCATCGACGCTCCCCATTCCAAATGCGTGGGCACCGTATTGCAGATCGGGGATCCACTCCCGGCCCTGTGCTGGGTCGAGCGTGGTCTGTGGCCAACCGACCGCTGCGCAGGTGACGCGCGTGGACTGACGCAACACCGGGTCATCGCTTTTCGGGTCGGCCATGTCGTCGTGGAAGGCCAGCCACAGCGACGTGCATCCGCCCGCCGAGCCACCCGACAGGCCGACGCGGTTCGGGTCGATGTTCCAGTCCCTGGCGTGGTAACGAACAAACTGCAACGCCCGCCGCGCATCGCTCATCGGCGCATCGACGGGCGGCGGCACGTTGGCGTCGATCGTCTGGGGCGTCGTGGGGTTCTGGGGGATCAACCGATAGTTGACCGCAACGACCGAGATGCCCGCGTCGAGCAACTGCTTGACACCCAGGTCCCGGCCCAACCGTTCCTTGCTGCCCTCGTACCACCCGCCGGAGTGGTAGTTGACCACGACCGGCCTGGGGCCCTCACCCTCCGCCAGCCAGAGGTCCATCACGTTGCGTTCGTCCGGGCCGTAGGCGATGCCGACCTTCGTCGGTTCGGGGACGTTGCGGCCGTATTGCTGCGCCAGGACCGCGGTAGAAAACGCAAGACACAACACCGACACACCTGCCGTGAGAAAAGGCCGAACGATACGTCGGGTTTTTGGGTTCATTTGCATGATTCTAATCTTACATGTGTATTCACTACTGTCCCAACATTACTCGAACAGCGACAACTGGTTAGCGAATGGGTCGGTCTTGGTATTTTCGTTTTGTCTCGAAAACGCCTGTAAAAGCGGGGTTTTTTCGAAAAGCGAGACGCTTAAAACCTGGAGGATTGT
>WGMF01000028.1 GCA_016125215.1 Phycisphaera sp. | reverse complement strand
TGAGCAACCGCGTGTTCGAGGACGGGGCTGACATCGATCGAGCCTGCCACGATAGTTGGAACAAACTGACGCCCGAGCGGCTCAAAACCATCACTGCGACCGAGTGGCTCACGCACGAGAATTAAATGGGATTGGTATTATCCACTGGCGGGCAAACCGACTGTGCCACCCGCCCGGCCGGGCTGACTGCTCATCCGCACGCATCAAAGACCATTGCATGAGGGAAGGTGAATCATGTCGAAGCGTTTGATGACCCTGGGGATGCTGTGTGTGATACTCTGTTGCACGCAGAATGTCTGGGGCCGGCAGGGGGATGAGAAGCACGAACCCGATCCGAAGACGCAAGAGCCGGTCAAGGCCGATGTGGCCGATGCGGCGGATGAAACGGGCGTCGGCCAAGGGGGCGAGATCACGTGGAGCTGGTCCGAGGGTGTGGAGAATTGGCCCGCGGACAAAGTGGCGGCGATCAAGTCGGCGATGGACGAAGCCGTGGGGTTTTACAATCGTTACGCAAGGCTGTGCAAGCACGTGACGGTGGAATACGACGCGACGGTACCGACGGCCAGTGCGAATATCAAAGGGCACATACGGTTCGGCGGATCGATCAGCAGCCGAACGGCGATGCACGAACTGAGCCACACGCTGGGCGTGGGGACGACGAAGGCATACCACCGGCTGCTACACGACGGCGTCTGGACGGGGGCATACGGGGTGAGCCTTATCAAGGCGTTCGACGGCCCAGACGCGGTGTTGCACGGCGATAAGAAGCACATCTGGCCCTACGGTTTGAACTACGCCAGGCAGGACAGCCCGATCGCGCGCATCCGTCATGTGAAAATGATCGAAGCAATCAACTGGGACATCCGTGCGGGCCACCTGATGGACGCGAAAACGGGGGATGCAAAATAGATTCGGTCCGCCGCTCCACTCATGGATGCTTGATGCCTGCCAAGGCAAAAATCATCTCCGCAGATGACGCAGATTCGGGTGACGCAGCCACCCATAAAGCCGGCGACTTCCGGGGGGTACCGCCGGTCTTCCATTGGTCCTTCGATTGACTCTTTGTGACCGAGGATTATGGCACCCTCCCACACATGGCGGCCTTCGCGGCCACGCCATGTGGCACCCGGCCATCAACTGGGACATCCGTGTGGGTCACCTGATGGACGCGAAAACGGGGGATGCAAAATAGATTCGGTCCGCCGGGTACCACTGGCGGCTTGCCCGCCAGTGCAGAAAACTCAAGACGCCGAACCAGTACGGCAACACCGAGACGTCCGTACATGATCGGTGATCCCAATCAGTCTGTTATCCTAAGCCCCGATGGGACAAGCCACCAGTGGCACACGGCGGGGACCGGCTTTAGTGCCGCGTGTTTGCGTATCTGTTTTTTATTCCCCCATGAGTTTCACAATCATCGGTTCCATCGCCTCGCCCCACGCGCGGTAGCCGGGGATGTTGGGGTGCAGGGCGTCGGGCATCAGGTCGCGTTTGAGGGTGCCCTGGTCGTCGAGGAAGACGTGGCCGATGTCGAGCCAGTAGACGGTCTTGTTGTCGGCGTAGGTCTGGATGATCTTGTTGATCTCGTCGTTGCGCAGGCGGCCTTTGTCGTCGGGTTTGTCGCCACGGGGGAAGATGGCCAAGAGCAGAATCTTGGAGTTGGGGAGCTGGGCGTGGACCTCTTTGAGGATGGCGAGGATGCCGTAGGCGGTGTCGGTACCGTGTTGTTCGGGGTCGCCGCGGTTGTTGGTGCCGATCATGATGACGACGAGCTTGGGGTTGTGATCCTTCATGCCCGCCAGGCCGCCGTTGGTGATGTGCCAGAGCATGTGGGAGGTGCGGTCGCCGCTTGAACCGATGTTGACCGCATTGCGTTGGCCGTAGAACTCGTCCCAGACGGGCTTGCCGATGCGTGACCAGCCGAAGACGATGGAGTCGCCGATCATGAGCATGTCGACGGGTTGTTCGGTGGTCCATTTGATTCGGTTTTCGTGGTGGCGGGTCCACGCGGTCCAGGCACCGGGGCCTTCGGTCGGGCGGGATTCGGGAAAGGTTGCGGGGAGGGTGTTGTCGTAGGTCGGGTCCTCCCAGGGCATGGGGGTGTACGAGGTTGCGGTTTGCGTGCTTTTGCATGCGGTCATGGCCAGCACACAGACAAGTGTCATCGAGAGTGTGGTGAGATGTTTGATGCGTGTGTTGTGGGTTGGCATGGGTGCTCCCGAACTCAAGTGATTGGTTTTCGAATCAATGGATTGGAATTTTGAACCCGAGAAATCTGTGTGTTCTGCGGATAGGCCTTGCGGAACCGTCAATTGGAAGTGGGCAGACGGACCTCGCCGTCGACGCGGGCGTCGACGCGGCCGTCCACGCGCTGGGAGGCTTGACTTACAGGTTGTTGCAAGAGGAACGCGCCGGAGTGTTGTGGCTGGAGGGAATCGAGTGCGACTCGCGGTTCAGGCGTGGGCCTGACATCCTGTAAGGCGCGGGTGGGTTGCGAATCCGGCGTGGCGCTTGCTGCCGGCACGAACATCGGCGTGGTGCTCAATTCGTAGACGGTGTTGTCGGGGACGAGTTCGACGAACTTGCCATCGACCACGGGCGGGACATTGCGGACGTAGAGCGGGCGGTGGAACATGTCCTCATCGAATTTGATGAGGTAATCGGGCTGGGTGAGTCGCGCGCGGTAGCCCTGGCCGACGCGGTAGTAGAGGCGGTTGTGCGTGGGATTGAGCGCGGGGTTGAGGTAGGTGGCCAGGTCGGCAAAGGTCTGTGCGATGGGTTTGTCGATGCGGTAGAGGGCGGTGTTTTCGCCGACCTGGGCCAGGCCCCACTCTTTTTTACGCAGTTGAGTGGCAAGCGGATCGAGGTCGCTCACCGCCTGGTCCACGACGGTCGCGCCCTCGGGCGGCAGGGCCGCGGCTTGGTGGGATAAGCCCATCGCCACCGCCCCGGCCCAGAGCACGGTATGGAACGCCAAACGTCGCATGGGATTACTTGGCGGGTTCAAGCGCGTCGTCCAGCCCGGTGTCCGGCCCGACTTCTTTCTCGGGCGACGGCTGGGGCGTGGGTTGCGTGGTGTGATCCGGCTCAATGGTGATGTCGGTCGAATCGTCTGTCGAGCCAACGGGCGTCGCAATGTTGACTTTCTTCACCCCCGCGGCCTCGGCCAGTTCCAGGGCTTTCATCACGCGGTCTTTTGCGGCTGCGGGGTCGGCTTGGATCACGACCGGTCGGTTGGGCGCTTCTTTGGCCAGCGCGGTGAAGAGCTTGGTGAGCATGGCGTCATCGACGGCCCTTGAGCCGACCCGGGCCTGGCCTTGCGCGTCGATTGTGATGGTCAGGGGTTCGACCGAGGCTTCGGGCTGCGGGATGGCGGTGTCCGGCGAGATGGAGGGCGGTGTGCCCGGGCCCGGTTGCACGGGGGCGGTCTGATCGGGCTGGGATTTGTCAGGTTCGCTGGGGGTGTCCTGAGTCGCGGGTTGCGACGTTGAGCCGATGGTGTCTGAGGATTCTTCGGTGTCGGTCGGGGGCGTGATCCACGAGGGGTACTCGGGGACTTTTCTCAGGCTCAGCCGCATCATGATGGGCATGCCGGAGAGTTTCATAAAGCCTTTGTCGACGAGTTTGGTTGAGCCGGTCTGCCAACTGTAGAGCGACCACTTCATGCTCGTGGCCGGCTGATCCTCGACCTTGAACATTTCGTTCTCGGTGTTGCTGCGGTCGAAGTCGACGACGAGGTCGTTGCCGACGGGGATCTCCTTGAACCAGACCCTGCGTTTGGTGACGCTGTCGAGGACTTCGAGGTTCAGGGGTTGATAGACGGTGCTCTTGAAGGTGTGCTTGTCGAGGCTGGCCTTGCAAGCCGGGAGCAACAAGGCCAGGGTCAGCAGCAGCACGTAGGGTGAAAAACTTGGCCTGGTCATCTTGCGTTTCCGGGCGGGGTGGGGGGGAATCATGCAAACTATACTAAACCCATCATGGGTACGCATCGAGAGCAAGCGGGTTCACCCCCCGACAAACCCATACCCAATCCATCGGCTGATCGCCGGTCCTTTTTTCGATCCCTGGCGTTATTGGGTCTGGATAAGCTGGAAAAATCGACGCAGGGCACGCTGCGGGCGCTGGGGGTAGTGGTGGGGGGTGGGGCAGGATCACAGATGGCCAAGCCTGTTCAACCCGTGGCTGGCATCACGGTGTTGAGGCCGCCGGGCGCGGTCGAGGCGGGGCGGTTTGCCCAGTTGTGCAGTTCTTGTGGCTTATGTGCCGAGGCTTGCCCGGCTCAGTGCATCCGTATGGACGGTGTGGGGGGTGTGAATGAGATGGGCCAGCCGTTGCCGGCCATTGTGGCCAGGGTTTCGCCCTGCGTGGTTTGCGATGAGCTTGCGTGCATGAAGGTGTGCCCGACGGGGGCGCTGGTGTTGGTTGAGTCGAAAATGGACATTCACATGGGCGCAGCCCGTGTGGAATTGTCCACGTGTCTGCGGGGTGTCGATGCGTCGGGCGAGGATTGCATGTTGTGTGTCACGGATTGCCCGCTGGGCGACGGGGCGATCGGTCTGGACGAACGTGGGAACATCGAGGTGCGCGGCGGTTGCACGGGCTGCGGTGTGTGCGAACGTGTGTGCCCGACCGAGCCGGCGTCGATCCGGGTGTTGCCGACGGGTGCGGGTTGAGGGTGGGGGTGCGCGTGCGGCCGAGAAAGACATTGATCCGCAGATTACGCAGATAAAACAAATCCGAATCGTCCACAGCCCGATCCGTCCCCGGCTTCATCCGCGTGCCCCGCGTGTATGCGTATCAGAGAAGACGTTTCACAACAGATTGATCTCGGTCTGCCAAAAATCGATTCGATTTTTCTTATCTGCATCATCTGCGGATCTGTCTTCGCAAGTTTGCTCCTTGTGCTCAGTGGTGAGTGATTCGGTTATGGGTTTTTGGATTCACGGAACTCTCGTGGGCTTTTGCCGACGTGTTTGCGGAAGGTGCTGGTGAAGTGTCCGTGGCTGGCAAAGCCCGACGCGGCGGCGACTTCGTTGATCGGCAGGTGACTGTTGCGAAGGAGCCAGCGTGCGATGAGCATTTGGAGTTGCTGCTGGTAGTGCTTGGGGCTTAAGCCGACGGCTTGAGAAAAGAGCCTGTGGAAGTGGAACGGGCTGCAGTGGGTGTGTTTGGCAATATCCGCCAACCGCGGCGCGTGCTGGAGATTGTCGTGGAGGTAGGCCAGGGCCTGCACGATACGGGGGTCGTCGAGCAGCCCGACTGCGGGCAATTCGTTGTCGTGGAGGGGCCTGGTTTCACAGACCCAGGACTCCCCATCGGGCAGGCCGCCCGCGTTGTGTTTTCCGAGGCAGACCCATGTCCGTTGCCCGTCGAGATTGGCAATGAGGTTGACGGGTTGCGCGATTGGAAGTGCCGGCCAGCGCTGGTAGACCACGGGCATGACCGTCGAGGTGACACGCTCGTGAGCCTCTGCGTTCTGCAGCAGGGAATCCTGTGAGTGAAGGTCGGCTGCGAGGAGCCTGTGGTCGTGCCCCAGGAGCAGACGCCCAAGGCCCTTTTCGTCCGAAGGCTGCTCGAAAGCGTTCTGCGCTTGCCTGAGCTTGACGACAAGACGTTGGCATTGTGTCTGGGAAAAGTGACCGTGTGGACGGGTGAGAATCAAGCCCCATCGATACTCCGCGGGATATCCCCGACCCAGCGCCAGTGCCAGCACAAAACCCTTCATCCCAAGGGACTGCGACGCTGACGGGTCGCACCGTGCGACCCCTTCCGCCATCACGCTTTGCCACAGAGCGCTTCGGGGTAAGGCACCCAGGCACCGGCTCAACTCGGTCTTGCTCAAGCCCTCGACGTGTTGCAGGTTGTCGGGTTGGGGTTTCTTCTCATGGAAGATACCGATCAGACAAATCGTGCAACCCGACTCGCGCAGCGTCGGCAGCAAGTCGCTTGTGTCAATGGGTCGACCGATAGTCGGCATACCCGCCAGGATGGGCCCGGCAGTGGGGCTCACTCAATACTCCATGCGTCATTCGAGGCATGACCCGAATATCCCCGAACCGCACGTAAAAAGAGATGGCAGACCGGAGAAATTTTAACGTATCATCATCAAAAAGCAGTGTCACGGTCAAGTTCGGATCGTCTATTATTTTTTAAGACTCTATCAAAAATAGGTTTGAGTGAATACCGCAAGCAAGATTCCGTAATTAGTATCAATTAAATTGCGTATCACGCTGACCTGCGGATTTACCCTCACGGCCGCGAGGGTTCGGCTGGAGCAACCGGCTTCAATAAACGCCCCTCCCCTTTCAAGGGGAGTGGATGGGGAAGGGGATTTCTTCTGCACAACGCCAGTGCACACACCCTCCCCCTGCACTCCCTCTGAAGAGAGAGCGAGAAAAAAGATGCCGGTTGCTCGAGGGCGTGGATCGGTCGCAACGGAATCGTGGCACGGCTTATCCACGATGGGTGCCGGGACGCCGATCGCAATCACTCACCGTGCGACTGCTGGACTGACCAGTCGAGTCGCCCGTGGTGACAGCGCAGGTGGGCCATGAAAAACGATCCGCGGTGTTTCCAGAACAGGGGCCAGATCACTTCGCGGTCGGTGCGTGGCAGGGGGAGCTTGTCGAGGGCGTCGCGCTCGAACCACTCGAGTCGGCCCTCGTCGAATTCGGTGCGCGTGACGGTGACGGGGCGTGTGACCTCGTAGAGAAACATCAGCCAGTGGGTCTGGTCCTCGTAGCCCTCTTCGGAGACGATGCCCGTCAGGTGCAGGTCGTTGTGGGTGAGGGACAAGCTGACTTCCTCCTGGATTTCGCGTAAGGCGCAATCGGTCGGGCTTTCGCCGATGGCGGTTTCGAGCTTGCCCCCTACAGGTGAATAGAGGTCCCGGTTGGGCGGCTTGCGTCTATGCAACAGCAGCACCCGGCCCGTCTCATCAAAGAGGTAACACAGCACCGCGATCTTGTAGGGCAGCTCGGTCACGGGGGACACTGTAAGGATCCACCGCCAAGACGCCAAGTGCGCCAAGAAAACCGAGAAGAATATTTGACGGGATTACAGGATGCATGGGATCGACTGGATCGAGGTTTGATCCTGTGAATCCAGACGATCCCGTGATCCTGTCAAACTTCTTTGCGATCGCTTGGCGCTCTTGGCGTCTTGGCGGTTGAGGACTCTCTCCTCAAGCCTTGGGCTTGAACGCCGGGGCGTCGGGGGACTCGGTCCAGTCCTCGGCACTGGCGAGGTTGAGCTCGGACGCGGTGGTCTTGCGGTAGCCGAGCTTGCGGATGACTTCGAGCACCTCGGTCCACGTCGGGTAGGGCTTCTGGTTGACCCGTTTGTAGGCGTCGATCGCCATCACGAACAGGAACTGTTCGCGGTCCATCTGACCCTCTTCGGCGGCCTTCATGAAATCGGTGCGTCGCCGACCCGGACCACGCCGACGCTCGAGGCCCGTGCCGTCCCCGGTGACGTGACCGTCGGTCCGGCGGTCCACCACCGTCTCCCGGCGGTTATTTTCCGACCGTCTGCGTTCCGGTCCGGTCCACGTCGCGGTCGGTTCCGGGCTGGTGTCCTGCCTGATGTCCTGGCTCATGGCGGTCTCCCCTGATCCTGTTGACGCCCGAGCCTCGGTCACACTTGGCCTGTGCTCGGTTTATACGTCGTCTTCGATGTCTTCGTCGTCGTCGTCGTCGAAGAAGTCGTCGTCATCGTCGTCGCCCTCTTCATCGTCCTCGAAGAGGTCGTCGTCATCGTCGTCGAAGTCTTCGTCATCATCATCGTCAAAAAAGTCGTCATCCTCCACCTCGCCCTCGTCTTCAGCCAGCATCTCATAACCGTGCGCGACGGTTGTGCCGATTGCGCTATCGGACCCGAACAGCGACCACTTCGTTTCTGCGATTTCGAGCGTCATGGTGAGACCTCCCTGAACGTTGGCGTTTCTGAACCCGCCCGAGAAACCCATTGACTCGGGCTTTGGTCAGCCGGAACAGGACGTTACACTATCGGCAGAAGTTCGTTTGTCAATACACTTACCGGGCTTATCCCCACTTATTTTTTGGCAGGAACCCAGGACCCTTGAGCACCCGCCCACAAACCCCCTCCAGCAACCCGCCCAAACCCGTCGGCGACTGGCATTTCGTCGAGGCCCTGGCCGCCTGGTTCATCCCCGGACTGGGACATTATCTCATGGGCGAACGCAGACGCGGATCGATCATCTGTGCCACCATCCTCATCCTCTGGGCCTCCGGGTTGCTCATCGGCGGCGTCTCCGTCATCGACCACAAAGGCAGCATGATCCCCGGCTTCCTCGGGCAGATGCTCTTAGCGCCCTCTCTGCCCGTGGACCTCTACCACCAGCACGTCCGCAAGGGCGGGCCTTACACCCCGATCAACCCCGGCCCGTTCGAGCCCAGCCTCGGCTCGGTCTACGACCAGGGTGTGCTCTACACCTCGCTGGCCGGCCTGCTCAACCTCCTGGCCATCATCGACGTGCTCTACCGCGACCCGACCGTCCGCCGTCAAGAGGGTTCTGCGCAGACTCCACCTAAACCGAGACAGGCCACGCTCAGCGCCCTGGCGTTCGTCCCGATCGTCGCGCTGAGCTACCTGCCGTTCCGAAACCCCCTGCCCCTGGACCGCTATTGGCTCGTCCTGATGCTGCCGATGGTCCTGGCCATTTCCGTGGCCTACAAAGCCATCAAGATGGAAGACCTCAGCGAAGACGGCGGGCTGCCCCGGCAGGCGGCGGTGCTGGCGGGGCAGATCACGCTCTTTATGGTCCTGGCCGGCGCGGGGCTGTGGTTCCTGACCGAGATACTCTGACACCCGGCTCGCTGTTGCGTTTTCAACACATCCCATGCAACACCTGCTCAAACAGCTCGCGGAGGGTCAGCCCCTCTCACCCCAACAGGCGGTCGAGGCGTTTGACCTCATCATGACCGGGCGGGCGTTGCCCTCGCAGGTCGGTGCGCTCCTGGGCATGATCCAGGCACGCGGGCCGACGGCGGATGAGATCGTCGGGGCGGCGCGCGTCATGCGCGACAAGTCGCTGCACGTCCAGACCCCACCCGGCCTGACGATCCTCGACACCTGCGGCACCGGCGGCGACGGTTCGCACACGTTCAACATCTCCACCGCCACCGCCCTGGTCGTCGCCGGAGTGGGCAGGCCGAAAAACGTCGCCGTGGCCAAGCACGGCAACCGGTCCATCACCAGCAAGTCCGGCTCGTCGCAGGTGCTCGAAGCCCTGGGTGTGAAACTCGCCGTCGAGCCGACCGTACTGACAAAATGTTTGGACCAAGCGGGCCTGTGTTTCTGCTTTGCTCCCGCGCACCACCCGGCCATGAAACATGCCGGCCCCATCCGGCAGGAACTGGGCTTCCGCACGCTCTTCAACGTGCTCGGCCCACTTACCAACCCAGCCGACGCCAAACGCCAGCTCATCGGCGTCTTCAATGCTCAACTCACACAGACGCTGGCCGAGGCCCTAAGGCAACTCGGGTCCGAAGAGGCCATGATCGTGCATGGACGCTTCGGCGAGGGCCGGGGCATCGATGAACTCTCCACCGTCGGCCAGACCCACGTCAGCCACCTGCACAGCGGCGAGGTCCATTCCTACGAGGTCGACCCGATCCAACTGGGCTTCCACGACGCCGACCCCGACGCGCTGTCGGTTGAATCTCCCGAACAAAGCGCGCAGGTGATCCGCCAAGTCCTCGAAGGAAAACCCGGACCGGCTCGCGATATCGTTCAACTCAACACCGCCGCCGCCCTCGTCGTCGCCGACCTGGCCATCGACCTCTTCGACGGCCTGGACATGGCCGCCAACGCCCTCGACAACGCACTGGGTAACAAAGCCCTCGACGCGCTCATTCGCATCACCCACGAACCCTGACCCCCATTTAGCCCGGTCGCTCGCGACCGGAGACCGCCCCCCTCTGAGATCATCAATCATCATTCATCAATGGCTTTCCCTCCTCTGACATCAAACATCAGACATCAGACATGCCTCCCACCCAAGACCCCCTCACCGACCCCACTCTCCGCCGCGCCATCCAGGGCAGGCCCGCCCTGGCTGTCCTCGCGGGATTAGGCGGCGCACTGGTCGGGGCACTGGTCATGGCGTGCGTGATGTACGCCTTCCGCTCGATCGGCTTGATCGCCCTGGGCTTCGAAGGCGCCATCGCCGGGTTCATGGTCGGCCTGACCATGAGCTACGTCGGTCGTGGGACTTACACATGGTTACGTGTCGTTGCGGGTGTGCTGGGGTTGTGCGCCGCGGTGATCGGCACGCTGCTCTGGCTGCACTGGGGCACCGGAAAATCGTTTAGCGTCCTCTTCTCCACCGGCCCGCTCAACGGCATGCCCGGCCCGCAGACCGAACGTTCCGCCACGATCCACACCCTGACCAACTTCATTGCCATCTTGAGCTACCTCATCGCCGCCGGCAGCGCCGCCTACTTCGCAGGCTTTCGCCCGATGCTCGGTTCGTTCGGTATGGGCAACCGCGACACCGCCGTCCCCCGCTGCCTCAAGTGCAGCCACGACCTGCGCCCCAGCATCGCCCAGCGCCACAAACACTGCCCCCAGTGCGGCACACCCATCCCCGAGCAGTACCGTTGATTCTCAATTTATTTTTGAGGCAGTCAGGATGATTCAAAACATCAACGCAATTCCACAATGCGTTGACCGTTTTCCAGGGCTTGTATCAGTTTGGGTATGGCTTGATCGAACGCCGCAATCAATGCCGAATTGCGACAGTTAGTTAGTCGCACCCAGATGACTTGTGGGCCTTCTGCGTCGCGCAGTGAAAGATTCAAAAAGTCTTCGTCCTTACTGACAAGAACGTAGCGTTCATCACGGCATCTTCGCCAGATGTCTGTATCTGAAGCTTGTGCCAATCCAAAATCGAATACATGGAATGCCTCGTGTCCCTGCTGCTTCAGGTGACGAGCCAGTACGGAAGGCAGCTGATTATCAATAAGGAACTTCACGATACGCGCAGGACCAGGTGGTCGGTTTGACGGGCCGCGTATGCGATCGCCGCCTGGATATCTTCACGCTCAAGGAACGGATAGTCACGCAGGATTTCGTCGTTCTCCGCACCCGCCGCGAGCAGGTCGAGGATGTCGCTGACCCTCAGGCGGTAGCCACGGATGCACGGGCGGCCACCGCACTTGTCGGGGTCCACCGTGATGCGATCGAGCCAGGATGGGGGGGGGGTGGCTTTCATGGGTGTATTTTATCCGATCACGGGTTCTACGGGTGTCATCGGTCATCCCGTGTGTTTATTGTAATCACAGCTTGCCTTCCGGGGGCAGTCCGTTATCGTGTTTGACCCGCTATGCCCCAGAGCACACACAAACCGTTGCAGGACCTCCGCGTCGCGGAGACCATCCCGTTGATGAGCCCGGCCGACCTTGTGGCCCAAATGCCCCTGACGCCCGAAGCGGCACGTACCGTCGAACAGGGACGCGACGAGGTGACACGCATCCTCACCGGGCAGGACGACAGGCTGCTTGCCGTCGTCGGGCCTTGCTCGATCCACGACCCCAAGGCCGCGATGGAATACGCCGGCCGACTGGCCAAGGTCCGCAAAGAGGTTGAGAAGACCATCCTCGTCGTCATGCGCGTCTACTTCGAGAAGCCACGCACGACCGTGGGGTGGAAGGGCCTGATCAACGACCCGCACCTCGACGGCTCGCTCGACATCGCCACCGGGTTGCGTATGGCACGCAGGCTACTTCTGGACATCAACGCGATGGGCCTGCCCGCCGGGACCGAGATGCTCGACCCGATCACGCCGCAGTACATCGCCGACCTGATCGCGTGGTCCGCCATCGGCGCACGGACGACCGAGAGCCAGACGCACCGCCAGATGGCCAGCGGGTTGTCCATGCCGGTCGGCTTCAAGAACGCCACCTCGGGTGAGGTCGATATCGCGGTCCACGCCATGTTGTCCGCGCGCGGCCAGCACAGTTTTCTGGGCATCGACAACGATGGGAAGTCCTGCATCATCCGCACCACCGGCAACCCGACGGGCCACCTCATCCTCCGGGGCGGCGCGGGCAACAAGCCCAACTACGACCCTGAAAACGTCGCCTCCGCCTGTGCCATGCTCCGCAAGGCCGGCCTGCCCGACCTGCTCATGGTCGACTGCTCCCACGCCAACGCCGCCAAGAAGTTCGAGCGCCAGGAAATCGTCTGGAACCACGTCATCGACCAGCGCGCCACCGGTGAAAAATCCATCATCGGCATGATGGTCGAAAGCAATCTTGAGGAAGGCAACCAATCTTTGGACGACCCCCGGAAGTTGAAATACGGGGTTTCGGTCACCGATCCCTGCATCGGCTGGGCCAAGACCGAACAACTCCTCCACGACGCGGCCAAGCGCCTTGCGAAGTGAGTTCAATTTCTTGCCGCAGAGAGCGCTGAGTGCGCAGAGAAAACCTAGAAATATTTTTCCTATTCTTCTCTGCGTCCTCTGCGTCCTCTGCGAACTCTGCGGTTAAATCTCTGTGGTTAACTTTTTTCCGGCACGCCGCCGAACTTGCGGTGGCGTTTGGCGAAGTCGCGGATCGCGGCGCGCAGGTGCTCAGGGGTGAAGTCGGGCCAGCACACGTCGGCGACGTGCAGCTCGGCATACGAGATCTGCCACAGGAGGTAGTTGCTCACGCGCATCTCGCCGGCGGTGCGGATGAGCAGGTCCGGGTCGCGCACGGGTAGCGGCGCGGTGTAGAGGTGGTCGCTGATCGTGGATTCGTCGATCGAGTCGGGGTCGAGTTGGCCGGTTTTGACCTTGTGGGCAATCGCACGCACGGCGTCGGTGATCTCGGTGCGTGAGCCGTAGTTGAGCGCGAGGGCAAGGGTCAGACCGGTGTTGTGTCTGGTCGCTTCGAGGGTGTTGTCGAGTTCGTCGAGCACGCGCTGCGGCAGCCCGAGCCGCCTGCCGACCTGGGCGAAGCGGACGTTGTTGTCCATCATCGTCCTGCGTTCTTCCTGGAGGTACTCGACGTAGAGGTCCATGAGGAACTCGATCTCGTCGGTCGGGCGTCGCCAGTTCTCGATGCTGAAGCTGTAGAGGGTGAGCACGTCGAGTTCGAGGCGGGCGCACTCGGTGACGATCGCGCGGACGGCCTTGGCGCCTTCGAGATGTCCCATCTGCCGTTTCTTGCCGCGCGCCTCGGCCCAGCGCCCGTTGCCGTCCATGATGATGGCAATATGACGGGGCAGGACCTCACGTGGCAACCCCAGCATTGCAAAAGACGCAGCGGTGTCTTTAGCCCGCTGCGCGGCGATCGGGTTGGTGTGTGTTGCCTGTGACATAGATACAGAGGTCGGTTTTCACCGCACGATGGTCTGGTCGCGTGCCGGGCCGACGCTGATGACCTTTACGCTCACACCGGCGTGTTGTTCGATCAGTTCGATGTAAGCCCTTGCTTTAGCCGGCAGGTCAGCGAAGTTCTTGCAGGCGGTGATCTCGTCGCCGAAGCCGGGCACCTCCTGATAGATCGGCTCAACCGCCGCCAGGACATCCGCGTCGCCGGGGTAGTGGTCGAGGGTCTGCCCGTTGTGGCGGTACCCGGTGCAGACCTTGAGTGTCTCGAAACCGGCTAGAACGTCCAGAAGCATGAGGCAGATGCCCGTGGCACCGCTTAGCCGGGCCGCGTATTTCAGGGCCATGAGGTCCAGGTGGCCGCAGCGCCTTGGGCGTCCGGTGGTCGTGCCGTATTCGTGGCCGCGCTCACGGATGCGGTTCCCCACTTCGTCGTGCAGTTCGGTGGGCATCGGCCCGCCACCGACACGGGTCTGGTAGGCCTTGACCACGCCGAGGATGCTCGTGACCTTGTGCCCCGGCACGCCCGTGCCCGTGTGGACGCCCAGCGACGAGCAATTGCTCGACGTGACATACGGATAGGTCCCGTGGTCGATGTCGAGCAGCGTCGCGTTGGCGCCCTCGAAGAGCAGGCGTTTGTGATGGGCCATCGATTCGTGGAGCAGGTGCGAAGCATCGGTGACGTGTTCTTTGAGTTTCTTCCCGTATTCCGCAAATTCCTCGGCCAACTTCCGGGGGTCGAAAGGCTCGAAGGATTGGTCGCACGATTGGGCCAGCGCCGCGAGGGTGACGTTCTTGATCGGCACGATATGCGCCAAGCGTTCTTCCAACTTCCGGGGGTCGAGCAGGTCGCCCATGCGGACGGCGGTGGAGCGCAGGGCCTTGTCGGCGTAGCACGGCCCGATGCCGCGCCCGGTGGTGCCGATCTTGTTCGAGTCGCTGCGTCCGTGGGAGACAGCGGCTTCCATGAGGGCGTCCTGCGACTTGTGGTAGGGCAGCACGACGTGGGCGCGGTCGCTGATGCGCAGGTTGTCGCCGGCGACGTGGACGCCCCGCTTGCGCAGGCCGTCGATTTCTTCTAACAACTTGTTAGGGTCGATGACGACGCCGTTGCCCAGGACGTTGATTTTTTCCCGGCTGAGGATGCCGGAGGGGATCAGGTGCAGGGCGTAACGTTCCTTGCCGACCTGCACGCTGTGCCCCGCGTTGGCCCCGCCGTTGTAGCGGACGACCAGGTCGAAGTGGGGGGCAAGCAGGTCGACGATCTTGCCTTTGCCCTCGTCGCCCCATTGGAGGCCGACGATCGCGGTGTGACCCGAGGAGGCGGTGAGGCGGTCGATGCCCGCGACGGGGGATTCACGCTTTGTGGGGGAGTTGACGGAGGGGGTGGTGGTCATGTTGGTTCGCGCCATTTACGGGCAAACCAGCCATTATAGGGGATCGGACGTGTTTCGTGCCGGGGCCGGGGTGTGGGTTGTGAGGGCTTGGGCTTAATCCCCGAAGCTCGTGCCGACGTGTCGTGCGGCGGTGAGCAGGGGGTGGTCGAGTGTGATGGTGCGTTGTTTGTCCGCGGCTTCGAGGATGTCGATGTCGGTGACGCCCCGTCCGCGCATGACGATGAGCCGGTTGCGCTTGCCCGAGGTGAGGGCCTCGATGGCGGCGTGGCCGAATTGGGTGGCCAGGACGCGGTCTTCGGGCACGGGTGTGCCGCCGCGCTGGATGTGGCCTAGCACGGTGGTGCGTGTCTCGACGCCGGTCATCTGTTCGATCTGGTCGGCGACGACCTTGCCGACGCCGCCGAGGCGGATGGGGTCGGGGCTGGTGGGGTCGACGTGATTAACGACCTGTTTGCCGTCGAGAGGTCTTGCGCCTTCGGAAACGCAGAGGATCGAGCAGCTCCTGCCCTTGCGTGACCGCGCGGTGACATAGTCAGCCACCTTCTGGATATCGAAGGGGATCTCGGGGATGAGCACCACGTCTGACCCGGAGGCGATGCCGGACTCCAGCGCGATCCAGCCGGCGTTGCGTCCCATGACCTCGACGATCATGGCGCGGTGGTGAGAGGCGGCGGTGGTGTGGATGCGGTCGAGCGCCATGGTGGCGACGTAGCGTGCGGTGGCAAAGCCGAAGGTGATGTCGGTGCCGGCCAGGTCGTTGTCGATGGTCTTGGGCACGCCGATGCAGTTGACGCCGCGGCGGACGAAGTTGGCGGCGCCACTCATCGTGCCGTCGCCGCCGATGACCACGAGTGCGTCGATGTGGTTGATGGCCAGATGTTCGAGGCAGCGGTCGGTGACGTCGTGGGTCTCGAGCGTGCCATCGGGCTTCTTGGTGACGTAGCGAGCCGGGTCGCACTTGTTGCTTGTGCCGAGGATGGTCCCGCCGAGCGTGAGGATGCCCGAGACATCGTGCTCGGTGAGCGGGTGCATGCGGTTCTGGACCAGGCCGAGGAAGCCGTCCTGGATGCCGAGCACTTCGAGATTGTGCTTGTATATGGCGGTCTTGGTGACAGCGCGGATGACGGCGTTGAGTCCGGGGCAGTCGCCGCCGCCTGTGAGCACGCCGATGCGTTGGATGCGTTTGGGTTGGTCGTTCACGACGGGCACTCCTGGATCGAGACGGGTTAGGAAAAATACCGGGGGGGCTTTTCAAGCCGGTCAGCGGATATTAAGGTATAGTGACCTGTTACGTATCGACCAACCCCCGCGTCTTGGTTAGTTTGCGGTGTGGTCCACGCCTTCTCGAATATGGGAACACTCGCATGATTTACTCCAACGCCTGCTCGTATGCGATCCGTGCCATCTCCCGCCTTGCGATGCTGCGGCCGGATGGGTACCTGTTATTGGACGAACTGTGCGAGGGCACCGACCTGCCCCGCCATTTCGTGGCCAAGATTTTCCAGGACCTCGTGCGTAAGGGCCTGCTCGTCTCGGCCAAGGGCCGCGGCGGGGGTTTTGCCCTTGCTCGCAAGTCGTCCGAGATCACGCTCTACGACATCGTGCAGGTGATCGACGGCGTCGAGCAGTTCGACCGCTGCGTGGTCGGCATGGCCAACTGCAACGACGACCAGCCCTGCCCGCAGCACGACCAGTGGAAGACGATCCGTGGCCAGATCAAAAAATTCCTCACCACGACCACGCTCGACAAGATGAGCAAGACGCTCGAAAAGAAACTCGACCTCATCGGTGAACCGATCGTCGAACCCAAGAGCAAGAGCAAGCCGTTACGCATCGTGTAAGCCGCCCGAAAATAAGCATGCCGTGGTGATGGTGCAGCCCAAGTGTGTCACAATCCGCGGGGAAATACGATTTACACATGCACACCGGCCCGGGCCGCGCCCACGCGTCCGTACATCGTATTGCGATCCGGTTGATCCCCGCCAACAAGTCCCACGGAACCGCCGCGACGCCCGTGCGTCTGACTTATCCGAAAGGAGCGTCAACATGCGCGACTACGGTGTCTTTCCGTGTCTGGTTCTTTGCCTCGCCGCGATGTCGGCACCCGCGGCGGCTCGGGATCGGGTGGAGGTGCCCGCCGGCCATGTCACCCTTGCCGACCCGATGATCGCTCAACTCGAGCTCAAGCTTACGGACGGCTCGCTGCTCAAGGGTAAGTTCACCGCGGACCATGACGCCTTGCCGATCCGGACCGACTTCGGCGATATCGCGGTCTCGTGGAAAACCGTCCGCGGGTTCACCGTTTCGGACGACCGCGAAACGATCTTGGTCGAGTTCATCAACGCAGATCGCATCACCGGTCACATCCGATCAGGCTCCATCCCCGTCGAGGGTGTGCTGGGTGTTGTCAATGTGCCGTGGTCGGTAGTGCAGTCCGCTCAGGTGCATCTCGTGACCCCGACGAGGACTCCTGAAACCCAACCCCTCACGCCCGTCGGCGTCCGAGCCAGCGGGTCTTACGGCCAGACAACCCCCGCGATGGCAATCGACGGCCGGTCCGACACCTCGTGGTGCAGCGGCGCATGGGGCGGATGGATCGAACTCGATCTCGGCGCGGTCTACAACCTGGCACAAATCCGTTTTGAATTGCAGTTCTCTCCCGTCGGCCCGGCCACGCACGAGGTCTACGTCTCCGACAAGCCGATCGCCGAATGCCTCGACGACGCCAGACTGCTCAAGAGTTTGAGCGGGACACGGCACGACCACGACGTGTTGACCGTCCACTGCCCAGACGGAGTCAAGGCCCGCTATATCCAAATCCTTTGTCCGTCCTCGGTCTCCTGGTTCAGTATTAAACAGGTCCAGGTCATCCCCGGCGAGTAACCGGCAAGCGTGTTGGGTGTCGCGTGCGGTGAGGCCAGGCCCACCCTATGGGGACTTACATGTTGTGATATCCCCCGTGGTCCAGGCACGCGCGGTACATCGCTTCGAGGTTGTCCAGCGGGGCCAGTGGGGGGAGGTTGTTGCCCTCGCGGAGGAGGAAGCGTCCACCCGCTTTGACGCCGCTGGTGAGGATCGATCTGGCACGCTCATAGATGTCGTTCGGCGTGCCCTCCATGATGACCTTCACCTCTGGGCCGCCCTGGATTTCGACATCGGGGCCGAGTTCTTGTCGTATTTTGCCGTGGTCGACGGGGAAGCCGGTGTCGAAGATCGTGACGTGGAGCAGGCGCTGGATCGAGGGGAACAGGTGCGTCGCGTTGCCGCACAGGTGCATGAAGCGATCTTCGCCCGGCCTGGTGGTGCCATCGTCGTAGAGGCGCTTGTGGTGCGGGGCGACACGCTCTTCGTACATGGGCACACTCAGCATCGCGCAGGAATCGTCCGCCATCCAGCGGACCGCGCGGTCCACACGGTCGCCCCAGTATTGCTTGAAAGCATTTCGGCGGTGGATCACCGCGTCGGTCAGGAACGTGAGCAGACGGTCGGCATATTCGGGGTCTTCGAGCAGGTCGAGCATGAACGAACCGCCCCGCACGTTGCACGCGCCCGTCACAGGCCCGTCCGAACCCATCAGCGCCCACGGCGAAAGCTCCACCGGTTTACCCTCGAACGTCATCCCCTTGCACACGCGATCCATCTCATGCCAGAACGCCAGACGCTGTTTGACCCACGCCGACTCGAGCGGGTGTTCGATATCGATCTTGAACACGTCGTGCTTCGTCGCGTCGTCCCCGAACATCGGGGAGGTGCAAGGCACCTGCCCATCCGGGAAGTTCACGGTGGCCCCCAGACTCGCCGCCTCGAAGACGTTGTAAACATCCTGGCCGATCACCCACTTGGCTGGCAATTCGGTCGGGCCGTCCGTGTACCGGTTGAGCACGCGACGGACAAAGAGTTGATGCTGCAACTGCATCCGCACATGCGCCAGCGGGTCGTGGTAGGCGTCCTCGAATGAGTACCCCCACACGTTCCACTCGGGTAGCGCGTGCACCACACGCGCATTGGTCCACAAGATCATGGGCACACGCACCGGCTTGCGGGTACGGTAGGCGTCCCAGATTTTCTTCTTGTCCTGGTCGGTGACGGGCGTGTGGGGCATAACGGAAACCTCGGTGAGGTGACCGGACCATACTATCCCTTTATCCCCGTGAAGCGTCACCGTTTCACGAGCGTAGAAAATTGAACACCCCCGGACCCCCGGAAGTTTCCTGACAGTCCCCCAATGAAAAAACCCCGCGCGGGGCGGGGTTGAGTGAGTGTTATGCATGTGACCCGGGCTTACTCGGTTGTGACCGGCTGACGGTCGTCGTGTCGGTCGCGGTCGTCTCGGCGACCACCACCACCGCCGCCCCCGTGACCGCCGCGTCCGCCGCGGCCACCACCTCGGTTGCCGCCGCCCCGGTTGCCGTCACCGCCCCCGGAATTGCCCTGGGGCACCTTGCCGGCGTCGGTCTCGCCGGTCTCGGCCATGACGGCCTTGCGTGAGAGCTTCACACGCCCTTGTTCGTCGATGTTGATGACCTTGACCTTCACCTCGTCGCCGAGCTTCACGATGTCGTCCACGCGGTTGACGTAGCCGTCGCTGATCTCGGAGATGTGGCACAGGCCGTCCTGTCCGGGGATGACTTCGATGAACGCGCCGAAGTCCTTGATCGAGGTGACGCGGCCGGTGTAGGTCGCGCCCATCTTGACCTCGGCACAGAGCTTCTCGATCTCTTCGATGGCGCGCTCGGCCTTGCCCTCGCCCACGCCGGAGACGAGGATCGTGCCGTCCTCTTCGACCTCGATCTTGGCGCCAGTGTCGGCTTCGAGACCGCGGATGGTCTTGCCGCCCGGTCCGATGAGCTTGCCGATCTTCTCGGGGTGGATGTGGATGGTGAGGATGCGCGGGGCGTACTTGCTGATGGTCGCGCGGTGTGTGGGGATCGCCTCTTTGATCTTGTCGAGGATGACGAGTCGGGCGGTGCGGGCGTGGGTGAGCGTCTCACGGATTTGCTTGAGGCTCAGGCCACGGATCTTGAGGTCGAGCTGGATGGCGGTGATGCCCTCGGTGGTGCCGGTGACTTTGAAGTCCATGTCGCCGAAGTGGTCTTCCTCGCCCTGGATGTCGGTGAGGTAGATGTCCTGCTGCGAGGGTTCGTCGGCTTTGATGAGGCCGATCGAGATGCCGGCGACGGGGGCCTTGATGGGGACGCCGGCGTCGAGCAGCGCGAGTGTGCCGCCGCAGGCACTGGCCATGCTCGACGAGCCGTTGGACTCGAGGATGTCACTGACTACGCGGACGGTGTAGGGGAAGTCTTCGACGGCGGGGAGGATGGGGACGAGGGCTTTTTCCGCGAGTTTGCCGTGGCCGATCTCGCGCCGACCGGGGCCGGTGATGCGTTTGGCTTCGCCGACGGAGAAGGGTGGGAAGTTGTAGTGCAGGTAAAACTTCTCAGCGTATTCCTCGCCCAGGCCGTCCACGATCTGCTCGTCTTTGTTGGTGCCGAGCGTGACGGTGACGAGGGCCTGCGTCTCACCGCGTGTGAAGACGGCTGAACCGTGTGCACGCGGGAGGACGCCGACCTCGCATTCGAGGTGGCGCAGCTCGTCGAGCTTGCGTCCGTCGGTGCGCTGGCCGGTGCGGATCACTTCGCGGGTGATGACTTCCTCAAGGTCGTGGATGGCCAGTTTGGCCTGCGACTTGCGGTCCTTGTGTTGGACGACCTGGTGATACGTCGCGTCGGTCGGCAGGGCGGGGAACTCGTTATCGAGGAAGGTGCTGATGGCGTTCTTGACGGCCTCGGCGCGTTCGAGCTTGGTGCCGGGGCTGGTCTTGGCGGCACGCAGGGGCTCGGCGAGCTTGCTCTTCACGAGCGCGACGATGTCGTCGTCGGGCAGCGTCAGCTCGGCGACTTTGTCCTTGCCGGCCTTAGAGACGAGGTCTTCGATGAGACTGACAATCTGTTTGACGTAGCCGTAGCCGAACTCGATCGCGTCGCCCACGACGTTCTCGGGCAGGACGTGCGCGCCGACCTCGATCATGTTCAAGCCGTCCTTGTGCCCGCAGAGCAACAGGTCAAGGTCTGAGTATTCGCCCTGGGCCACGGTGGGCATGACGACGAACTGTCCGTCAACGCGCCCGATGCGGACATTGCCGACGGGGCCTTCAAACGGGATGGAACTGATGGAGAGCGCCGCGGAGGCGGCGATGCCCGCGAGCACGTCGGGTTCGTTCTGCCCGTCAGCGGAGAGGACCCAGCACTGAACCTGCACCTCGTCGAAGTAGCCCTTGGGGAAGAGCGGCCGAATGGGCCTGTCGATGTTGCGCATCGTCAGGGTTTCTTTCTGGTTCGGAGCGCCCTCACGTTTGCGGAAGCCGCCCGGAAATTTTCCTGCGGCATTCAATTTCTCGCGGTAGTCGACGGTGAGCGGGAAAAAGTCGATGCCCTCGCGTGGGGCGGCCCGGACCGCGGTGCCGAGTACCATTGTTTCGCCATAGGTGACGACGACCGAGCCGTCTGCCTGCTTGGCCCATTTACCGGTCTCGATGGTCAACGTGCGACCGCCGAGTTCCAACGACACTTTGTGATACGCCATCTGTAAAGTTTCCTCTGCTCTGGTGATAGGTCCGGTGCGCACGACGGCGACAGAGCCCGCCTGGGACAGGGCGCACCTCGAAAAGTCCGGCGATTGATTGCCGGGCTCAGAAGACAGAGGGCTCATGCCGGGTCGCGTGTGAGGGCACGCAAGCCGACCGAGCCGACTGCCATCTGGCCCAGCCACCCATTGACAAGCGGGTGCCGGACGAGAATCCGGTAGATTCTAACGAGGCGAGGTGGCGTTGGAAAGCGGCGGGGGGGGACAAAAATAAGATAAATTGGTATTATTATTGCAGCTAGACCGCTGACGGGGCCGGGCACAGGCTTTTGAGGGCTTTACCGTGCCAATTGCAAGAAGAGAATTTCTCAAACAGGCCGCCTGCGTGGGCGCAGCGGGCCTGGGTGGGGGCCTGCCGTCGGTGGCTAAGGCGGGCCATGGTCATGGCTTGATGCTGCGTCGGCGGGGCGAGATCAAGGGCGTGCTCGTGGACCTGACGATGTGCGTGGGTTGTCGGTTGTGCGAATACGCCTGCCGGGAGAGCAACGGTATCGAGACCGGGCCGATCGAGTCGTATGACGACCAGTCTGTCTTTGCGCAGGAGCGTCGCCCGACCCCCGACGCGATGACGGTGGTCAACGCCTTTGAGGTCGAGGGGCTCGAGTCGCCGGTCTACGCCAAGGTCAACTGCCTGCACTGCAACGAGCCGGCCTGTGTCTCGGCGTGCATCGTGGGGGCGTTGACCAAGGAGCCCTGTGGCGCGGTGGTTTACGACGCGTGGAAGTGCATCGGTTGTCGCTACTGCATGGTGGCGTGCCCGTTCCAGGTGCCGACGTATGAGTATCGGGACGCCCTGACGCCGCGCGTGCGCAAATGCGAATTCTGCACCGACCGGACCCGTGAAGGCAAGCTTCCCGCGTGTGTCGAGGCCTGCCCCCGGCAGGCGCTGGTCTACGGCAAGCGTGACGAGCTGCTTGCCCTGGCGCACGAGCGCATCGCCAACAACCCCGAACAATACACCGACCACGTCTACGGCGAGCACGAGGTCGGCGGAACCTCGTGGATGTACCTCTCGCCGGTGCCGTTTGAGCGGGCGGGATTCCTGACGCTGGGCGACGCGCCGCCGGGTCAACTCACCGAGGCGATCCAGCACGGCGTGTTCAAGCACTGGATCGCGCCGATCGCGTTGTATGGCACGCTGGCGACGGCGGCGTATGTCACCCGGACGCGTCGGGCAGCCCAAGTGTCCGGGTTGGATCATTCGTCAAAAAATCACCCGCATCAACCGGGCGTGCCTTTGCTGCACAAGCTCGTGCCCTTGTCGGTCAACGGACGTGTACAGGCGCGTGCCGGGTTGTTAACGCCGTCGGGCCAGATCGTGGTGATCGACGACGAACACGACGCCGGGACGTGGGAAGCGGACGCGACCGCGCACGAGACGGATCACGGACTTCGTGACGTTCACCACGATGCTAATCAAGTGTCGTACGACGGTCAGGCGGGCCATCATGAAGCCCACGCTGCGCCGGTAGCGCAGCCGCTCCTGACACCGGGGTTCATCGCGCTGGCGTGCGTCGTGGCTGTGGGGGCGCTGGCGGCGATCTATCGCTTCGTCGTGGGCATCGGAGCGACGACGCACCTTGACCAGCAGCACCCCTGGGGCCTGTGGATCGCCATGGACGTGGGCAGCGGCATCGCCCTGGCCGGCGGCGGTTTTGTCACCGCGGCGCTGGTCCACATCTTCCACCGTGAGCGCTACCACGCCATCGCGCGCTCGGCGCTGGTGACCGCGTTACTGGGTTACACGTTCTACGTGCCCGGCCTGCTGGCGGACCTGGGGCGGTGGTACAACCTCTGGCACCCCACGCTCCCGAGCATGTGGCAGGTCAACTCGGTGCTCTTCGAGGTCGGCATCTGCGTGATGATCTACCTCAATGTGCAGTACGCCGAGCTGATGCCCATCCTCTGCGAGCGTGTCATGGGTGAGAACAAGCGCTTCCCGCGCCTGGCGCGGTGGGCCGGCGTCGCGCACAAGTGGCTCGAACGCGTCATGCCGGCGCTGCTGATCCTTGGCGTGACGCTCTCGTGCTTCCACCAGTCGTCGCTGGGCAACCTGATGGTCATCGCGCCTTACAAGCTCCACGCGTTGTGGTGGTCGCCCTTGTCGCCCTTGATGTTCCTGCTCTCGGCGGCGATGGTGGGGTTCCCGATGGTGATCTTCACGATGCTCTTTGCGTCGTGGTCGGTGAGGCGTAAGCCGGAGATGGACGTGCTGGGGCCTTTGTCGCTCTACGCGCCGGTGTTTTTGTCGCTCTACCTTGCGTTGAAGATCGGGGACATGGCGTGGCGCGGGACGTGGGTCTACCTGCTCGACGGGTCGATGCTGGGGGTGATGTGGGTGATCGAACTGGCCATCGGTGTCGTGCTGCCGATGGTGATGATTTTGCTTCCTGGGGCGGGGGTGCGTAAGTCACCGATGAAGCTTGCGGTGGCGTGTCTGCTGGTGATCCTGGGTGTGGTGCTCAATCGACTTGACGTGTTCGTGATCGCGTACCACCCGCCGTATGCGCAGAAGGCTTATTTCCCGTCGGCGGTCGAGTTCATGGTGTCGGCGGGTCTGGTGGCGGCGCTGATGCTCGTTTACCGGGTGATGGTGAACACTCTGCCGATCCTTTCGCCGACGACCGTCCAGCCAGCGCACTCGCAGGCGGTGAAAGACGTGTGATGATGCATGCGGGCCTGACCATGTTTAGCGGTCGTGATGGGGTGTGGCGGACGCTTGGGCCAGCGACGTGGGCGGTGTTGTGGATCGTAATGACATGGTTCGCTTTGCCGCGCATCGCCGTGGCGCAGCAGCCTCCCGCGCAGGTTGCCGATGCTCTCACGCAGACGGTCGGCCCGCCCGACACGGTGATGCTCGATGAGCTGGCTGACCGGTATCAGCCGGTGCCCTTCTCGCACAAACTTCACGCGGACATGGCCCAGATGTGGGACGGTTGCGAGACCTGTCACCACAAAAAGCCCGACGTGATCGCCATCCGCAACGGGCACGCCCATGCGCACGAAGATGGACCGGCACCGCCGCCTGCACCCGACCACCCCGCCCCCCCGGATAAAGCACAGGCCGACACGGTCCCCGCGTGCAAGAGTTGCCACAAGATCGACGCCACCGAGTCGGACATCCACATGCCCTCGCTCAAGGGCGCGTACCACCGCCAGTGCCTGAACTGCCACAAGGGCTGGACGGGTGAGAACGATTGCGTGGTCTGCCACAAGCCCGCCCACGGTCACGAGCCCGAAGCGCTGCCGACGCCCGACGACATCATCGGTCGCATGCACCCGCCGATCGATCCGCCGACCGTGAAGAGCTATGACGTGCGCTACGTACCGGCGGCCGGGGGCAAGGTCACGTTCCGTCACGACGAACACGTCAAGACCTTCGGCATCCGCTGCGCCGCGTGCCATGTGCGCGACACCTGCGATTCGTGTCACAACGGCAAGAACAAAGCCAACCGTCACGCCACGCTCGAGCCCGCCATCGCATGGAAACAGAGCCACGAACCCTGCGTCGCCTGCCACGCCCAGCAGACCTGCAACCACTGCCACCACAAGTCCGACGACGATACCCCGCCGAAGTTCGAGCACGCGATGACAGGCCAATCCCTCGACAAGAATCACAGGGACCTGCCCTGCTCGGAGTGTCACGGCGACATGACCTTCACCGCGCTGCCGACCTGCGGCGATGCGCAGTGCCACGCCCTCAACCGGTTCGTCACCTTCCCCAACGACCTGCCCGGTGAGCCGACCACCGCGAGCGGGCCCCGCGTGCTGCACCTGGGGCAATCCGTCCTTCACAACAAACGCCAGACCGCCGATCTCGCGTCCCGCACGCATGAGACCGACACCATCCCCTTGCGCCTCTCCGAACCGGTCCGTCACGGCAAGGCCACGATGACGACCGTTGATCGCCCGATGACCGCCACGCCCAGTTGCGTCACGGAAGTCTGCCACGTCGCGGTGATGTCCTATCCCGTCGTCCACGGACCGTTGGCGGTGCAGGCGTGCGACGTGTGCCACGAGTTGACCGACGAGGCAAGGCACACCTTCCAGCTCCGCCGGGAGCGCGAGGACCTGTGTACCTATTGCCACGCCTTCGATGTCAAGGCGATGCCCGTGGTCCACGCGCCCGTCACGCGCGGCGAGTGCCTGGGCTGCCACAACCCGCACGGTGGACGGGACCACAGCATGACCCGTGAAGGCTCGACCGAGGCGCTGTGCAACCGCTGCCACGACCCGATCCTTGCGTCCCGCGTCTTCATGCACACGCCCGTCGGCGAGGGGGATTGCGTCGCCTGCCACCCGCCGCACGCCTCGATGTACCCCAAGCTCCTCGACGCGGCCGGCCCCGACCTGTGCATGACTTGCCACGACGAGTTCCGCAGGCAACTGGGCGAAGCGACCTTCGCACACGACGCGCTCAAGGAGGGCTGCGAGCGCTGCCACGACGCGCACGGCTCGGCCTTCCCCAAGGCCCTGACCGCCACCGTACCTGGGCTCTGCGAACAGTGCCACGAAAAGACCGCAAAGGAGGTGGCCTCTGCCACGGTGTCCCACTCGCCCGTAACCGAGGGCGGTTCGTGCATCACCTGCCACACGCCGCACGGCGGGAACGCCGCCTCGCTCCTTGTCGACCGCTCCGAGACGCTCTGCCTCACCTGCCACGACAAGCCCACCCACGCGCCAGACGGCCGCGTGATCGCCGCCATACAGGATGTCACTAACAACGCGCTGCACAAGCACGGCCCGATCGCCGAGGGCGAGTGCCGCGGCTGCCACACCCCGCACGGCGGAAACCGGGTCAACCTCCTCGTCGGTGCCTTCCCCGCCGGCTACTACGCCCCGTTCAAGAACGAGTCGTATTCGATGTGTTTTGCCTGCCACAACGAACACCTTGCGGACCAGCGCGAAATCCCCGAGGGCCAGGAGTCGCCCACCGGGTTCCGTAACGGCAGCCTCAACCTCCACGCCCTGCACGTCAACAAGAACTACGGCCGAACCTGCCGCGTCTGCCACGACGCCCACGCCGGCCCCAATGATCGGCTGGTGAAAACTCAGGTCCCCTACAACGACTGGCTGGCACCGCTCGAGTTCACGCGCACCGACACCGGCGGGCGCTGCGTCTCGGCGTGCCACGTGCCCTTCGGGTACGACCGTGACCAACCCGTGCCCATCGACGAGCAGCGCGAGGCCGGCCAAACCGCGCAGCGCGTCCGTGCCCAGCCCCCGCCGCCCGATGAACGGTCCATGCAATGGGAAGGCCGGGACGCACTCGGCCAACCGATCACACTCCCCTTCGAAGACAAGCCGACGCTCCTGCTGCTCGTCCGCGGCCGGCCCGAGTCGGACGTGCAGACGCTCAAGGCTGTGCGATCTTGGTTCGATCGCAAGGACCACGACCCGGACGCCCAGCGGGTCGTGGTGGTGGCGGACCTGGCGGGGGATAACACGTTGTTAGATGAGGTCCGGGCTGTGTGCGATGCGTCGTGGCGCATCGTCTCCGAGCCGCCGGCGGATGTGACGGGGCAGACGCCCAAGGCGCTGCCGATGGCGGTGGTGCTCGAACCCGACGGACGGGTCGTGGCCAGGCTCGGCGGCGCGCCTCGTACTCTTGCGCTCACCGTCGAGGCGTACCTCAACCTGGCCCGCACCAGCGAAGACCCCCGCGACGCGATGCGTAAACAAAACAATGGCACCGTCGGTGCGCACCACGGCGTCGAGGCGGAGCAATACCTCCGTGTCGTCCGCAGACTCGTGGAACAAAAGCAATACCCCAAGGCGCTGGAGGTGCTCGGTGAAGCGATCCCGCTGCACCCGGAGGACCCGTCGCTTGCGATGGAACTCGTGCGCGTGCTGGTGGATTCGGGTCAGCCTGCGCAGGCCATCGACGCGCTGGATCGGCTGCCCGCGGCCTCTCGGCCCGAGCCGGTGGCCGATGTCCTGCGTGCCCGGTCGTTGATCGCGCTGGACCGGTGGGACGCCGCCCGGCCAATCGTCGAAGCTGTTCTTGACAAACACCCCGAAACGAAAGACGCCCACTACCTCATGGGCCTGATCCACCAGCACACCGGCGAGTGGCAACAGGCGGCTGAGTCCTTCCGGGCGGCCATGCCCGCGTCGCCATGATCTGCGTGCGAGGAGCGGGATTTCACCACAGAGGACACAGAGAGGGGGCAAGGGAATGGATGATGGATGATGTCAGAGGGCAGCGGGAAGCATCTCCACGCCTGGGCATCTGAATCTGCGTGAATCTGCGTAATCTGCGAATAAGTCTTCTTCCCGATTTTCTCTGTGCCCTCTGTGTTCTCTGTGGTGAGTTTCTTGTCTTAATGAAATCCGGCAATCATCTCTCCTGCTCGACCCGATGATCGATCCGACATAGATTGTCCGGTTCGATGCGATCATTTTCTCAACGGTAGAAAGATTCTCTCATGCCCAAACCCAACATCCTCTTCATCCTCACAGACGACCTGGGCTGGCGGGACCTGTCCTGCTTCGGCAGTACTTTTTATGAAACGCCCCATCTTGATCGCCTGGCTTCCGGGGGGATGGTCTTCACCGATGCGTACGCCGCCTGCCCCGTCTGCTCCCCGACGCGCGGCAGCTTGATGACGGGAAAATACCCCCCGCGCGTCGGCATCACCGATTACATCGACGTCAGCGGCAAGGCCCACCCCCGGAAGTACCGGATGGTCGAGGCGCCTTACCTGCACAACCTGCACGCGAGCGAACGCACGCTACCCACATCCCTGCGTGACGGCGGGTACCAGACCTGGCACGTCGGCAAGTGGCACCTGGGCGGTGAAGGATCACTGCCCCAGCAGCGCGGCTTCGATGTCAACGTCGGCGGTTGCGAGCACGGGGCACCGATGGGCAAGGGCGGTTACTTCGCGCCGTGGAAGCTCCCCCCGCTCAAGGACGCGCCCGTCCCCGAGGGCACTTATCTCGATGAGTACCTCACGCAGAAAGCCCGCGAGCTGATCGAGAAACGTGACAGGTCCAAACCCTTCTTCCTCAACTTCTGGCACTACCTCGTCCACACACCCATCGAAGCGCCCGAAGCGCTCGTCGAGAAGTACCACGAGAAAGCCAGGAAACTCGGCCTCGACAGGGCTGAGGCGATCATCCCCGGCGAACCCGTTCCCTCCGATCCCACCGGCCAGCGCCGCGTCATGCGCCGTGTCATCCAGTCCAACCCCGTCTACGCCGCCATGGTCGAGATCATGGACACCTGTGTCGGGCGACTGGTGCAGACACTCCACGAGCAGGCCATCGAAAACAACACGCTCGTGGTCTTCACCTCCGACAACGGCGGATTGGCCACAAGCGAGGGCTCACCGACCTGCAACCTCCCGCTGGCCGAGGGCAAGGGTTGGCTCGAAGAGGGCGGCGTGCGTGAGCCTTTGATCTGCCACTGGCCGGGTGTGATCGAAGCGGGGTCGGTCTGCCGAGAGCCGGTGACCAGCCCCGATTTTTACCCGACGTTCCTCGAAGCCGCGGGCCTGCCGCTCGACCCCAAACAGCACGTCGATGGCGTGAGTTTCATGCCGAGATTGCGTGGCGAAGAAAAAACCCCGCCGCGCGGCCCGGTTTTCTGGCACTACCCCCACTACGGCAACCAGGGCGGCACGCCTTCCTCGTCCATCCGCGACGGCGACTGGAAGCTCATCGAGTATTTCGAAGACGGTCGCATCGAGCTCTACCACCTCCCCGACGACCCGAGCGAGGTGCGCGAGCGATCAAAGGCCGAACCCGAGATCACGCGCTCGCTCCACAAGAAACTCGTCGATTGGCGCAAGGATGTCGGCGCGCTCTACCCCGAAAAGAACGCCGCATGGACCGTCCCGCAGGTCCGCGCGGAGGATTACACGCACCCGACAGTCTGAATGATAAAAAGAAACCCCGCATGTTCATGCGGGGCTGGGAGGTTCAAAAAGTTGAGTTTAACTTCCGGGTTCTTAACTTCCGGGGCCAACTTCCGGGGCCAACTTCCGGGGGTTACTTGCGCAGGCCGAGCTTGCCGATGAGCTGGGTGTAGCTGTCGTGGTTGGTGTTCGACAGGTACTTGAGCAGGCTGTTTCGTTTGGCGACCATCATGAGCAGGCCGCGGCGGGAGGCGTGGTCTTTCTTGTGGTTGCGCAGGTGGTCGGTGAGGGAGTTGATGCGCTCGGTGAGCAGGGCGACCTGCACCTCGGGCGAGCCGGAGTCCTGTTCGGATCGGCGGAAGTCTGCGATGACCTGGGTCTTGCGTTCGGCTGTGATGGACATGGTCGGTGCTCCTGTGGTTGTTCCCCCACCCTGTCATCCCGAGGGCATTTACGCCGGGGAAAACTTCCGGAGGGGGGCACTTGATCCCCGTCGTCCCAGTGAGTCGGCTACGTTGCCGAGACCGGGACGCGGTTCGACGAAGGAAAAAGGATATCTCAAATCCGACCCCCCAGCAAACGGCCACTGGCCCGCCAAACGGCAAGCCCGTGAACCTCATACCACGGCAGTGCGTCATAATAAAGAACCTAAGCTCTTTCGGACGCATGACATGTTCAACAGTATTCACCACCCGGCGAGTCGGATCATCGCTATGTGGCTTTGCATGATATGGGGCGGGGGTCGCTGTTGCGTGGCTTCGGACGACACGCCGCGGGACTCGCCAGCCCGGTTTACGGACGCCGATTTTGCGGAGCACGTCCGGGCCCTCAAAGCCAGACTTCCGGGCGAGGGCTTCACCATCGTCATCGAAAAGCCTTTCGTCGTCGTCGGCGACGAATCGCCCGAGCGTGTCAGTCAGCGCGCAGCGAGCACCGTGCGCTGGGCCACGACGCAGCTCAAGCAAGCCTACTTCGAGAGCGACCCCCTGCACATCCTCGACATCTGGCTCTTCAAGGACAAAGAGTCGTACGAAAAAAACGCTGAGGTGTTGTTCGGCTCCAAACCGCACACGCCCTACGGCTACTACTCGTCGACTAACCGTGCGCTGGTGATGAACATCGCCACAGGAGGGGGCACGCTGGTCCACGAGATCGTTCACCCGTTCATGGAGGCAAACTTCCCCGAGTGTCCCGCGTGGTTCAACGAGGGCCTCGGCTCGCTCTACGAACAATCCGCCGAGCGCGACGGCCAGATCGTGGGCCTGACCAACTGGCGTTTAGCCGGCCTCAAGGACGCGATCAAGAACAGCGGCCTGCCCTCGTTCAAGGAACTCACCGTCACGACCTCGCATGAGTTCTACACCGCGAAGCGCGGCAACAACTACGCCCAGGCCCGTTACCTGTGTTATTACCTCCAGCAGCGCGGCAAGCTCCGCGAGTTCTATCAACAGTTCCACGATAACCACGCCGACGACCCCACGGGCTACGCAACACTCGTCAAGGTGCTCAACGAGAAAGACATGGCCGCGTTTCAGGCGCGGTGGGAGAAGTGGGTGATGCAACTGCATTTCCCGTGATAAAGGAGACGCAGTTAAACCCCAAACGGACGAATTAGATATCCGATTCGGACAAGCCGGCGATTTTGAGCAGATGGCGTAACAGCCCAAGTTTCAATGGCCGATTGCCGTGCACGGGGACGGACAAACGTACCACGCTGCCTTGTTTGCCGTATACATGATGGCTGCCAGCGACTCGTAAGAGTGACCAGCCGTGTTGCCCCAAGACTTTGCATAGATGTTTCCAGAGACCTGCTTCACACAGCTATTTCCATCACCTGTTGCTTCTCATCGGGTTCGGTCGTGGCGACATCAACCGACAGGCAGGCTTCAACGGCTTCGTAGATATTTTTCAGCAGCTCCTCGAAGGTCTCTCCTTGCGTAGCGCAGCCGGGAAGGGCGGGGACCTCGGCCCAGTAGCCGCCCTCTTCCGCATGATGGATAACGACTTTGATTTTCATGAGATCACCTGCGTGTCAAATGAAGTCTCACGCCGGGCTGGGGAATGCGCCGGGGCCACCGGGGGCGGTGTCGGGTTTGTCACTCGCTTTGGCCTGCGGCTTGGGCGCCAGCTTGGCGGTCTCGGCGGCGAGCAGGTCGCTCACCGTCGGCTTGCTGAGCTGGTCGCCACGCATCAGGCGGTCCACGTCGTCCGACGAAAGCGTCTCGTACTTGAGCAGCGCCTCGGCCAGGGCCACGATCTTGTCCCAGTTTTCTTCGATCACCTTGACCGCGTCGCGGTAGGCCTCGTCGATCATCCGCTTGACCTCTTCGTCAATCACTTTGGCGGTGTGGTCGGAGTAATCTTTTTCGGGGATGAAGAGTTCGCGGGTGTCTGAACCGGAGTAGTTCACGAAGCCCAGCTTCTCGCTCATGCCCCACTCGAGGATCATGTGGCGTGCATAGGCGGTGGCCATGCGGATGTCCATCGCTGCGCCGCTGGAGACGTCACCGGTCTTTTTCTGTTCGGCGATGCGTCCGCCACAGAGCACGCGCATCGTGTCGTGGAGGTATCGATAGCCGTAGCCGTAGCGGTCTTTTTCGGGAAGGCTGAACGTCGCACCCATCGCCTGTCCGCGCGGGATAATCGTCACCTTGTGCAGCGGGTCGGCGTGTTTGAGCTGTTTCTGCACGACGGCGTGGCCGGCCTCGTGGTACGCGGTGGCGACGCGCTCGTCCTGCTCGACCTTCTGGCTCTTTCGCGCTTTGCCGAACTTCACCTTGTCGCGCGCCTCTTCGAGGTCTTCCTGTTCGACGAAGTCTTTGTTCAAAAGCGTGGCGGCAATGGCGGCCTCGTTGATGATGGCCGCCAGGTCGGCACCACTGAACATCGGGGTGCCGCGCGCCAGGCGTTCGAGGTCGACGTGGGGAGACATCTTGATCCGCCGGGAGTGGACCTTGAGGATTTCGAGGCGTCCCTTGATGTCGGGCAGGGGGACGTGGATCTGTCGGTCGAACCGTCCTGGGCGGGTGAGGGCGGGGTCGAGCACGTCGTTGCGGTTGGTGGCCGCCATGACGATGACCTGGTCGTTGGTGTCGAAGCCGTCCATCTCGACGAGGATGGCGTTGAGCGTCTGTTCACGTTCGTCGTGGCCACCTGAGGAAAAGCCCGATCCGCGTCGTCGGCCCACCGCGTCGATCTCGTCGAGGAAGATGATGCACGGCGAGGAGTCTTTGGCTTGTTTGAAGAGGTCACGGACGCGCGACGCGCCGACACCGACGAACATCTCGACAAAGTCCGAGCCGGAGATCGAGAAGAAGGGCACGTCGGCCTCGCCGGCCACCGCTTTGGCCAGGAGCGTCTTGCCGCAGCCGGGGTTGCCGATGAGTAATACGCCGCGCGGCACACGCCCGCCGAGGCGCTGGAACTTCTTGGGGTTCTTGAGGAACTCGATGATCTCGCCGACTTCCTCTTTCGCTTCGTCGATGCCCGCGACGTCGCTGAGCATGACGTTGGAGTGTTCCTTGTTCATGATCTTGTGGCGGGAGCGTCCGAAGTTGCCCAGCATCCCCGCGCCGCCGCCCGCGCCGCGGAAAGAGCGGAAGACGACGAACCACAGGAAGAGCCCGATGATGATGAGCGGACCCCAGTTGAGCAGGATGGGCAGCAGGAGCGATGTGCCGGGGTCGTAGTTGAGCTTGACGATCGGGTCGAGCTGCTTGATGTAATACTCTTTGACGGACGGGTCGATCTTGGCGGCAACCCGGCGGGTCTGCGTGAGCTTGCCCTCGTCGGCCACGGGCACGTCATCGCGGAGCGTGCCGACGAAGCGTTCATCGTAGACGGTGACGCCGTCGTCGGTGAAGTGTTTTTCCTTGGCGTGGGTGACGAAGTCCTGCGCGGAGATCATCCGTGCCTGGTTCTGGGTCGAGGTGACGACGAAAGCCAGGAGCAGGAGCAGCGCCGCGATGAGCACCCAGAAGTAGATGCTGCGCGAGGAGAGGTTGTTGTTCGGGCCTTTACCACCCGGTCCGCCGCCCTGCGACGGGCTGTTCTTCCCGCCGTCGGGTGAGTTGGACGATGGACGGTTGTCGTCGTCGTGGTTCTGGCGGTCGGGCTGGTTTTGTTGGGGCATGATGGTCCTCACGTTAGCCGACGCCTGCAACGTGCGGGCTGTGCGGAATCCGGGCTAAAGTCCGGCGATGTCGTGGATATTGTAGCGGTCAAATCCCGACCTGACCTCTATCGGCCAAAAGTCCCCCCGGGCGTGGGCGTGATAACTCGAAAGCTCTTGCAAACAGCGGGGCGGTACCCGGTTGGGTGGGGTTTACCAGTCTGCCCGCATGGTTGAGACGATATCGGTGGCCAGCCGCTGCACCGCCTGGTGCTGGGCCACGGGGAACGGTTCGCTCACCGGCAGGGAGGGGACGTAGCGCCCGACCGACTCGAACCCCCTTCTTTCGCGGATCACCGTGCCCGTGCCCAGGTCTTTCCAGACGAAGTCCACGGTGATCGTGACCTCGATCTCTTCGGGCAGCCCACCGGTCCGGGTTCGGCTCAGTTGCCTCTGGCTGATCCCGGTGATGTTGCCCTCGAGCACGGTTTGAGCGCGTGAACCCGGGACGGCTTTGTAGGGCGTGCGCAGCTCGATCTCTTTGATGAGCGCTTCGGAGAGGTCGAACTCGACACCACGGTAGAACGTGCGGTTGCCGAAGATGGGGACGGAAACGGTGGCGTACTGGTCGGGGAAGAGTTCTTTGTGCTGGTAGCCGCAGCCGGTGGCCAGAAGCAAAGTCACAAGCGTGGCCAGGCACAGCAGCGCCGGCGTAAGTCGGCGACACACCGATGGCGTGGGGAGTGATTGGCTGGGGATGGGAAGGGGTGTCGTGAGCATGGGGGTATCACCGTGTGTCCACGTTGCCCGGTGCGGGCACTTCGTCGTTGGTCCCGTGCGTGGGGACGGCCTGATCCGCCGCGTCGGGGTTGGGGACGCTGGGCGTGGGGAGCGTGGAGCCTTGCTCGACACGGTAGGTCTGCGTCTTGCCGGGCACGGGCGGTGCGCCGAGCTTGTCGAGCCGTTTGATGGCCAACTGGGCCGCGGCGGTCTGGGGGTGGTCGCTCACGACGCGCTGGTAGGTGTAGATGGCGCTGAGTTTCTTGTCCACACGTTCGTACCACTGGCCGTTGTAGTAACCTTTGAGGGCGAGGGACTCGTCGATGCGGATGAGGATCGCGTCGAAGCCCAGGCGTTCGGCCGAGGCGGGGTACTCTTTGGCGAAAGTCTTGATTCGGCCCTGCGCGTCGAGCAGACCGGACGCGTCGAAGCGGGGGCCTTTGAAGGTGGCGAGGTTGGATCGGATGAGCTGGATCATCGCGCGTTCGCGTTGTTCGCTCTCGGGGTAGTTCTGGAGGAACAGGTCGTAGGCGGTCGCGGCGTTTTCCATGTCGGACTCTTTGAAGTAGTAGTCCGCCAGGGCCATGCTGGCCTGTTCGCCGATCGCGCTACCGGGGGCGCGTTCCTGGATGCGGATGAAAAGCTCTTCGCCTTCGCCCTCGGCCGGGACGATCGGCAGGCCCCAGAGCTTGCGCTTGACGCCGGAGACGAAGAGCGTGCCGATGTTGTATTCCCGTTCGAGCGCGGTCATGAACTGTTCGGACGAGGGGAAGGTGCGGATGAGGTACTCGTAATCAAACAAGGCCTTGTAGTAATCGCGCTGGGCCACGAGCGCATCGCCACGCAAGAGGTAAGCCTCGGGCAGCAGCACGTGGTCGGGGTTGGCGTCGATCCAGTCCGTCGCGGCGCTCTCGGCTGCGCCGGGCTTGTCTTCCGCCAGAAGTTTGCGGATCGCCTGGAGCTTGCCCTCGGGCGAATCCGGTGCGAGGCCGGCTTGCTTTTGCCACGCGCCGTCGTCGAGCTTGTAACGCTCCTGCGCGTGCGCCGCTGTGCCCAGAATCATCACCCCAGCCAGCGCAAGCGTGGCCGTGAGAACGCTTCGCTTGCGACCGATTCCATTCGGACTTTGGAACATGGTTGGCCTCGGTAGAGGGGATCGAAGAACAGACGGCCATGATAAGCCTGCGTTTACCAACGGGCAAAACCGGGGCGTGTCGGTGACAGGTGATATCAAGCCTTCCCCGGCTTCCGGGGGTATCCTGTGCGGCGTGACACACCTGGCTGTCTCCATCATGGTGCAGCGACTCGAGCAGGCGCTATCGCTTGCGACGCTTGCCGCTGAGCAGGGGGCGGACCTTGTCGAGTACCGCATCGACACGTTCACCGACCCGAAGCGTGTTGTGGAGCTTGTCGAGCGTTCGCCCCTGCCTTGCATCCTGACTTGCAGGCCCACTTGGGAGGGCGGGTTTTACGACGGCGATGAACAGACGCGCATCAGCCTCTTCGAGCACGCCTGCATGGGCGTGCGCAAGCCGGCCTACCTGGATGTCGAACTGGCTGCGTTCCACCGCTCTGCCAACATCAAACAGAAGGTCAAGCTCGTCGTCGACCACCCCGCGCAGGTGCGCCCGACCGACACGGGTCTGATCCTTTCGTCGCACGATTTCGAGAAGCGACCGGTCGATCTTTATCAGCGCATCGAAGCGATGGTCGCGGACCCCGCCTGCCGTGTGGTGAAGCTTGCGTGGCAGGCTCGGTCGCTGCGGGACAACATCGAGGCCTTCGAGGTCGTCTCGCATCAATACAAGCCGACGATCGCGCTGTGCATGGGCGAGTGGGGGTTGCCCAGCCGGGTGCTTGCCAAAAAGTTCGGCGCGCTGCTGACCTTTGCCACGCTCGACCCGCCCGCCGGCCGCGCTCCCGAACCTACCGCGCCCGGTCAGCCCACCGTCACCGAGCTTAAGCGGCTCTACCGATGGGACAAAATCCAACCCACAACCCGTGTGTTTGGCGTCGTCGGCCACCCGGTCGGGCACTCGCTCTCGCCCCACATCCACAACGCCGGCTTCGACGCCACCGGGTACGACGGCGTCTACCTCAAGCTCCCCATCCCGCCCGAGTACGAGCACTTCAAAGCCACCCTCGCCTCGTGGCTCGATTACAAGCCCCTGAACTTTCGGGGCCTGAGCGTCACCATCCCCCACAAGGACAACCTCCTTCGCTTCGTCACCGAGCGCAGCGGCGAGATCGAAGAACTCACACAGCGCATCGGCACCGCCAACACGCTCACCGTCCGTGACGACGGCTCGCTCTACGCCAGCAACACGGACTACGCCGCGGCGCTGGACTCCGTATGTGAAGGCATGGGCATCCAGCGCGAGGGCTTGAAAGGGATGCGCGTCGCGGTGCTCGGTGCCGGCGGCGCAGCGAGGGCGATCGTGGCCGGCTTTGCCCACCACGGCGCGACAGTCGTGATCTACAACCGCACACTCGAACGCGCCCAGGAGTTGGCATCCGCCTTCACTTCCGGGGGGGGCAAGGTCGTTGCGGCCCGGCTGGAAAAACTCTGCGACTCGTGCTGCCAGGTCTTTATCAACTGCACCCCCGTCGGCATGCACCCGAACTTGGACGACACCCCGATGCCCACGGAAATGCGAGGGAACAGCTTTCGGCCGGGCGTTGTGGTCTTTGACACGATCTACAACCCGATGACCACGCGGCTACTCCGTGAAGCAAGCCAAGCGGGCTGCGTCACCATCAGTGGCGTCGAGATGTTCGTGCGACAGGCGGCGCTGCAGTTCGAGTTGTGGACCGGCCGGGAGGCCCCGGTGGACATCTTCCGTGAAGTCGTTCGGAAGCGGCTACTTACTTGAACTTCGCCTGCGCCTCGTCCACGCTGGGGAAGAGCTGCAGCACGATGTCAAGGCGCATGACCTGGAACGACTTGGTCACCATCGGGTTGGGCGAAGCGATGTGAAGCTGCCCGCCGGTCATCAGGAACTTCTTGCGGATGGTCACGAGCATGCCCATCAGGCCCGAGCTGGCCATCGGCAGGCCCGTGAGGTCCACGAGCATCCGCTGGTTGCGTGTTTCCATCATCGACGCAGCCAGTTCGTAGAGCTGCCGTACCGCGATGCCGTCGGCTTTGTTATTGAGGAACGTGACGTGGGTGTACCGGTCCGTGTGGTCGGTCTGCAGACGTGGCGCTTCGTTGGAGGGGGCCTGCTCACTCATGCGGGGGATTCTACACAATGTCCCCGGGGCGGGAACGGATGAGTAAACAATCAAAACGCCCGTGTGCGCGACGTTCACTTCTTCAGACCGGCGTCGATGCGCACCAGCACCGTCGGTTTGCGGTCCAGGTCGTACAACTCGGCGGGCGATTTGGACGCAATAAAGGCCGCGATTTTCTCGGGCTCATCGGTCAGTTGGATGCGTGTGCCGTTGTCTTTGACCACGGTGCCCTTCAACGCGCCCGATTCGACCGCCTTCTCGAAAGTGTCGTAGTTTGTAGGCCAGAGCAGGATCGATCCGTCGTCCGTCAACGTGCCAAACGCCAGGCTGTAACGCCCCGGTTTGACTTGGCCGGCCTCTGCGCCTTCTTTCTTATCGTCCTGGGACTTTTCTTTCAGCTCGGCGAGGTGGATCACCGTTCGGCCATTCACGTCGGTGATGACGCAATCAAACTGTTGGAGCTTGAATCGGCTTGCCTTCTCGTCGTAGTCCAGCGTCGCCGCGACAAACCGACCGCCGGCGATGTGCTTGACCGCTACGGCCGGCTCACCCGAACGCCACAGGCCCTCGAAATCCTTGGCCTGCTCGTCGGTGATCGCTTGGCCGACCGGCGCATCGACGGTGATGCTCGAACAACCGACCAGCGCCAGAAGCGCCAAGGCAATCAGGGCAACGAAAGTGCGGTTGAACGTGGGCATGGCCGCGTCTCCTTTGGGTGTGTAGCCCGACCATGATTTTACCATGCGTCAACGGTTGCCCGCGCGTCGCAAGCACGCGGCTAAATGCATGACACACTCCCATGGCTCTCTTCCCGCGCTCTCTGCGTCCCCCGCGTGAAACCCCGGTTTTATGCCTGCGCGAACCCGCTCTGCCGCAGAAGGTCTTTGAAGGTCGGGCCGAACACGAAGTTGTGCTCCGGGAACGACAGGCCGGACCGGTTGTGATCGATGTGGCTGAACATCAGGTCGATGGTGGCCAGCGGTCTGGGTTCGCAGGTGCAAGGCTCGAAGTATTCAACAACACCCGAGGTCGAGGCGCCGGCGGTGTCGAGGCGTTCGATGTGGGCGGTAAAACGGAGGCAGACGCCCGGGCGGGCGGCGTCGGTGAAGGTGGCTTTGTTGATCTTGGCGAGGATGACTTTCTCACGAAAGTCATTGGCGTGGCCGACGAGGATGCCCGCGGTCTGGGCCATGCCCTCGATGATGAGGGTGTTGGGCATCACGGGCGTGGCGGGGTGCGTGTCGGTGGCGGGGAAGTGGTCGTGCAGGACTTCCTCAGCGATGGAGACATTCTTCACCGCGACGCAGCGTTTGGCACGTTCGAGTTCGAGGATACGGTCAAGCCAGAGCCAGCGCATGGGAAGAGATGGATGATGTCTGATGTTTGATGTCTGACATGAAAACCATTGATGATTGATAATCGATGATTGATGATCTCAGAAAGCCAATATTGATCTCGTCTCTAACATCTTGTCACCACTCACCACTCACCACTCACCACTCACCAGTCACCAGTCACTAACCCCCCCCTCACCCCAGCTTGTTCTTCACGAAGTTCACCACCGCTTCGACGGTGAAGACGTTGGGGAAGTCTTCGACGGATCGGGTCTGGGCAAAGGTGTCGAGGTTGGCGTGGGGCATGCGCTTTTTCAGTTCGTCGAGGCCCGCGTCGGTGACCTTGCCGTCGGCCACGTAGCGCGGATCGTTGATGACGTTGGCGGGCATCATCTCGCCTTCTTCGATCTTGATCCCAAAGGCCTTCTCGAGGCGGAAGGCGATGTCGAGAAAGTCGATCGACTCGGCTCCGAGGTCGCCCACCAGTGTGGCCTCTGGGGTGACTTCATCATCGTCCACGCCCAGGGCGTCAACGAGCACTTCACGGACTTTTTCGAGGGTCTGTTCATCGGTCAACTTGGCCATGAGCGGGTTCGCTCCGTTGGGGGTTGGGGGAGTCCTTGAGTCGGATTGCGGGAAGGATAACAGGAAACGCGGCTGGATGGCGTCGGCTAACCGGGGCGGTGCGATCCCCCGTTGAGAGGCGCGAGACGGAATCGGCCCTGCACCGCGACGCTCTGGTCGACGGTGCCTTCGCCCGCCAGTTCGTAACCGGTCTCGTCGTGGCTGCGCAGCGTGACCTCGACGCGCAGGCACTGGCCGGGTCGGACCATGTTGCCAAAGCGGATGTTGCGTGCCTGCGTGACGACCAGGTGGTGAGCGTCAAAACGCTGCGCAAGGAGTTTACGGCCTGCCTGAATGAGCGTCTCGACCATCATCACCCCCGGTAAGACCGCAAAACCGGGGAAGTGGTCAGCCAGGTATTCTTCAGCCGTGGTGACCGCCTTGACCGCGACGATGCGCTCGTCGGTCATCTCGAGGACTTGATCGATCAGTTCAAACCGCAAGCGGACGCTCCTGAACAGCGATGACAGGTCAGGCTTCACATGCAAAACGCACGAAGGCCGATAGAGTGTAATACCAGTCACCGCCCCAGCCAATATCACCCAGTCACCAGTCACCAATCACCAATCACCAGTCACCCTCCCCATGCCCAGTCCCGTCATCTATCTCAACGGCCAGTTCGTCCCGCGTGTCGAGGCGGCGCTCTCCATCGAAGACCGCGGCGGGCTATTTGCCGACGGGGTCTACGAGGTGGTCCGTTACTACCACGGCAAACCGCTGGCCATGCAGATGCACCACGAACGGTTAGCCAACTCGATGCGGGCCATCGAGCTGCCCGCCACCCCGCGGGCCCACGACCTCCCGGGGGTGAGCGACGAACTGGTCAAGGCTAACAACCTGTTAGACGCCAAGGTTTACTGGCACGTCACCCGTGGGGCTGCCCCGCGCGATCACGCCTTCCCCGTGGACGTGCTCCCGACGGTGATGGCGATCGCCTACCCGGACAAGCCCCTGGACCCGTCGGCCACGCCGCGGCAGGTGCGCACGATCCTCCACCCCGACGAACGTTGGGCGCACTGCTGGATCAAGTCCCTGATGCTCCTGCCCAACGTGTTAGCCAGGAACCGCGCGCTGCGGGCCGGGGCGAGCGAGGCGATCCTGCACAGGGCCAACCGGGTCACCGAGGGCACGAGCACGAGCGTGATGGTTGTGCGTAACGGCAAACTGTGGACCCCCCCCACAGACGGGGCCATCCTTCCCGGGGTGACACGCGCAATCGTGATCGATTTGGCCGGTTCGCAGGGGATCACGGTCCGTGAGGAGCCTTTCGACACCGAAGCTTTACTGAGTGCGGACGAGGTGATGCTCGTGGGCACGACCACGCACGTCGCCGCAGTGACGCACGTGGGGCAGGCACAGATCGCCGACGGCCAGACCGGACCGACAACCTCAAAACTCCACCGCGCATTTGTGGATTATGTCCTCAGCCCCTCCGTGTGTGGTGGTTGATACTTGTTAATGTGATTGGCGATGGCACGACGGACGCCCTCCAAAAAATCGGCTTCACCGGACACCCCGGGCCTCATCACCGCCCAGACGCGCATTCTTGTGCTCTACGGCAAGGAGGAGATGCTCAAGCGCATCGCCATCGAGACGCTACGGTCAGCGCTGGAAACGTCGGGGGGAGCGGTCGAGACGTTTACGTTCGACGGTGAGCGGGCGACGGTCGCGGACATCTTCGATGAACTTCGCAGCTACGGCTTGATGGTGTCGCACAAGATCGTGGTCGTCGACGCGGCCGATGAGTTTGCCAAGAACCACCGCGACGTGCTCGAACGTTACGCCGCCAACCCCGTGGACCACGCGACGCTTGTGCTGCGCAGCGACACCTGGCACAAGGGCAAGCTCGACAAGCTCATCGAGGCCTGCGGCGCGGTCATCAAGTATGACACGCCCGGTGTCCCCGAGGCCCAGAAATGGGCGGTCGAGCGCAGCAAGTCGCATCACAAGCGCAAGCTCACGCCACGCGGCGCGTCGGCCCTGGTCGGTCGCACGGGGCCACACCTCGGTGAGATCGACAGCGAATTGGCCAAGCTGGCGCTGATGACCGGCGAGGACGAGGCCATTGACGAACCGATGGTCCGCGAGGTGGTCGGCCAGAGCAGCGACGAGCAGGCGTGGTCGGTACAGGAGGCGGTGCTGGAAGCGATCGCGTCGGGCCGGGTCGGTCAGGCTATGACAAAGCTGCACGAACTGGTCGACCTGTCGGGTCAGCCGGATATCCTGGTGAGTTACTTCGTGGCGGACCTGTGTCGGAAGATGTGGTTAGCCAAGGCGATGTTGGCACAGGGGGTCTCACCGGGGCAGGTGGCGGGTGAGTTCAAGCTCTGGGGTCAGCGGCAGACGCTTTTTATGTCCGCCCTGCACAAGCTCGAACCCGCGGCGTTGGGCAGGTTGTTTGACCGCATCATCCGTTACGACGCCCGGTCCAAGTCGGGGTTCGGCAAAGCGATGGGCAATCTCGAATGCTTTGTGGCTGGGTTGACCGATACCCACTCTGGGGTTTAGTTTCTTGACCCCGCGGCGCATGGATGTGCCGTCTATCTCGAAGATGCAGGAGGCATCGTGACACACCGCGACAGGTCTATCGTTTCTTCCGGTTTATCCATGATGGTTGTGGCAGGCATCTGCGTCGGCTTAGCCGGCTGCTCGTCGTTTGATCCGTTTGGATCAGGCCACGATGCAACGGCAAACGGGTCGGATGATGTCACCATGCAGGTCCAGGCCCAGGCGGACCAGCTCAACGAGGCCCTGGCGCGTTCGGGGCAACAGGACACGGGCACCGCGCCGGGGCAAGACGTGATCTGGCTCACCGGCCAGTCGCAGGCGTCAGCCAACAGTGCGCCAAACCTGACCGCTGCCGACGCGACCCCCGCGGTCCAGAACGCCCAGCCAGCCGGGGCGCAGCAGGCTTCGCTCACCACGCCGACGGTCGCGGAAGTCCCATCGCAAAAAATTGTGGACACGACGCCATTGAACCCTTCTTTGCAAGCCCCGGACCGATCGGATGCGATGGCGGGCCTGCGTGACGCGGTGATCCGGGACGACCCCAGTGCGATGCACCGAGCGATCGCGGCGGTGGGCTTATCGCTGGTGGATCGCCAGAAGCGCCTCGACCCGAGTCTGACCGCGGACCTCTCCATGCTCCAGCGCCGCGCGGTGGATCGTTACATGGAACTGACCCACGAGCTGGCCCGATTGGTCGAGTTGGACCAGACGCTCGACCGCGACACCGCTGAGCAGGCGCTGCGTCAGGCGTATGGGGATGAGCCGATCGACATTGCGCGGGTCGAGCTTTGCCGAAGCGTGCGGGGGTATGGGGTGTATGAGCCATTTGAGAGTACGAGTTACATTGCGGGCCGTGAGAACGCGATGATCGTGTATGTCGAGGTCGAGCGGTTTACGACGCTGTCGAGTGCCGACGCTCCACTCACCGCAGGGGTAACTTCCGGGGGTTCCGGGGGCGGGGCTTCCGGGGGGTTCAGGGTGGAGTTGGAGCAGGAGGTGGTGCTTTACAACCAGAGTGATGGTCTGGCGATCTGGCGGGAGAAGCCGGTGAAGATTGAGGATGTTTCGCGGAACAGGCGGAGGGATTTTTTCGTGGTGCAGTTGATTAAGTTGCCCGCGAATTTGCCGACGGGCAAGTACGTGCTCAAGGTGACGGTGAAGGATGAGCTGGCCCCGAACAAGGGTGCGTTCGCTGAGAGTGCCAAGTCGATCCAGATCGTGGCAGACCAGAGCGTGGTGTCGGGGCGGTGACAGGGGCGGTTACGTTTAGCGGATACTCGATGGAGAGACATTAAAAAACCACGCCGAGTCTCTCCCCTCCGGGAGACGCGACGTGGGTTTGGGTGGGAATGGGCGTCGAGGCCCGATGAAATGAAGTTGCGCTATTGACGGCTGGTCAGGTCATTGCGAAGATCGTGATTCAGCACAGGGCTGCGAAGGTCAGAAGCGTCAGGATCGCGATGCGCCAGGCCCGGTCGACTTGGCGGGGTGTCATGCCCATTCTGGTCATCACTGCGGTCATGGTGGTTCCCCTTTCTGACGGTATTATTTCAAGGGGTGTGCCAGAGGTGGACCGACAAGATGAACATGTGTAAATCACTTAATGTCAATAACTTGAAGTCTGTTATGCATTCAACCTCCAACTGCCGGGGGTTCGGGATGTGGCGTCGGGGCAACACGGGACAGGGTCGGCTGTGGCGTAGGGTCAACACCTTGGCCCCCTCTTTTGTGGTCATCTGCATGGGCCTGTTGTGTTTTGAGTTGCACGCCCAGGAACCCGCGCAGCTCAAGGCCCCCTTGCCCGACGCCTCTCATGTGCGATGGTGCTTCGACCGTGTCGAGTCGGCGGTGTCGGATGTCGCGGCGGGGCGGGAGCGTGAGGTCGACGGCCATACCCAGCAGGTCACCGGGGTCGTCGGCGTCCGTGTGACGCTGCGCTGGCTTGGGATGACTTTGGCCACCGGCGATGCCTGGCTGAGCGAGCCGATCGTGATGTCGGGATTGCCGACGGACCTGGGTGCGTTGACCGAGTCGGCCCTGGCGTCCGCGCTCAAGCAGCTCAACGCAGCAGCGCGGGAGTCGGAATTGCGCGGGGCTGAGCGCACAGGCCAACCGGTGAGTCTCGAAAGCGTCGAAGCCCGTGTGCGCAGCCTGGCGTCGTCAACGCTGGTCGACGTGCAACTGGCTTACAACCTCCAGGCCCTGCCCCGGCCGCCGGCGGGCATGGGACTCGATGGCCTCGAGAAGCAACTCATGGTGGCGGGCTCACCGTATGCCCACGGGCTTGTCGCGCTGCGTCAACAGGAGGGCTCCCCGCTTCTTCGGGCAGTGGTCTGGCCGGGGTCGGCCCTGGCAATGAACCAATCCCTCATGGGCCAGTGGGCGGGCATGCTCCACGACGTGGGCTACGCCGCGACCGCGCTGCAGGACCCCAACCAGGGCGTCTGGCAGGACCCCTCACTCTGGCTGGGTCGCTTCGATACCTTACAAAGGGTTAGACCCGCCCAGGACCTGCCCGCAACCCAGCTCGTGCGCGGCAACGTCCTCCTGCCCCCCGTGGCGCTCGACCTGCCCACCGTCGATTGGCTCATCCGGCACGTCGCCGACCACCTGCTGGCGCTCGTCCGGGAAGACGGCTCACTCGTCGGGACCTTCCACCCCACGTCGGACACCTTCGACCCCGTCACCGCGCCGGACGCCGACGCCGCGCTCTGGCTCTACGCTGTAGCCCGACGCATCAACCAGCTCAAAGCCGATGCGACACAACCAGGCAACCTCCAGCGGTTCATCGACGCCTACACTCGGGTGTCCAAAACACTCGAGAAAAGACGCCTGGCCCTCGACGCCCAGCCCGAGCCGGCCACCGATGCGCTGTTGCTTTTGGCCAGCCTCGAATCGCCCCTGGGCGCCGCACCGCAGCAGCGCGTCGAAACGCTCACCGCACGACTCCTTGCCTTGCGTGACAACGAAAGCCAGTTCACGGACCACGGCCAACCCATCGGCTCCCCGACGCAGGCCATCATCCTGGCGGCCCTGGCCAAGGCCTACGAACGCAGCCGGGACGAAAAGCTCTGGTTCACGCTGGGCGAATCGCTCGACAAGCTCTGGGCTTCCACCGCGCCGGGACAGCGCGTCTCTCAACTGCCTTGGATCGCCATGGCGCATTTCACCGTCGCACGCCTCGACCCCGGCACAAGCGACACAATGCACAAGCTCTACACCCAGCGATCGCTCGAACTGCGCAGCCTGTCCGAAGCCCTGCTTGCCAAACAGGTCCGCCCGCCGCTCACCGCAGAACAGGGGTCAACCGACGTGGTCGGCGGCGTCGACCTCCAGCCCGTGGCCGGCTCGTCCATGCCCTGGCCCGACTGGAACACCGCACGCTTCGTCTGGCTCTGGGCCACGCTCCTCCAACAGCCCGGCGTCATCCCGTTTGACGACCGTGTCACCTGCCTGCTCGGCGCGGGCCTGGGCGCACGATTCCTCGCACAACTCACCTACGACGCACCTTCGTGCTTCTACGTCCGCAACACCCCACTGGCCCTCGGCGGCGTCCGCAGCGCGTTGTGGGACAACCGCCTGACCCTAAGCCCCAGCGCCATGACCTTGCTGGCCCTGATCGACCTCCAACACGCGATCGAGGGCTTTGATAAATAGATCGGCAATGCGCCTGAATCACCCCCCCGGCTCGGTTGACACATCCGCAAACGCCCTCTATCCTCTGCCCGCCCCGAGACGAGGGTGGTCTAGGTTCCTATTAATGGCAGCGTCCATCGCGTTCAATCGGGATTTTTTCGGACGGGAAAAAGGAAGACCTCGATCACGCATCGATAAATTAATCGACTGTTCTAGAATGACTTAAGACAGGAGCTCTCGTGACGCCCGACCCGTCTGGGAAACCCTCGGGCAATAACAGGACCACGAAGCCCACGGGCAAGCAGGACCGTCCGTTTAACCCCTGGGCCTTGGCCGGCGCGGGGATGGAAGTTGGCCTGACGGTGATCGCCCTCACCGCACTGGGATGGTGGCTCGACGGTCTGTTCGATACCAAGCCCTGGCTGTTGATCGTCGGCATGGCCATCGGCGTCATCGGTTCGACCTACAAACTCTACCGCATCGGCAAACGCAGCTTCGACTAACACCTGATTAGATGACCCCGTCAACGACCCCAACCCCCCAGCCGACCTTCGCACTCGCCCGTGCCATCGGCTGGCTCACGCTCACGGCCGGGGCCTGCTGTGCGATCGCTTGGGGTATCCTCTCAAACACGTACACGCCCGCTCAAGGCCAGCCCGCCGTCGCTGCACTCGTCTCCGGTGTGGCGGTGCTCGTGGTGCTGACCTCGCTACTTGCGTTGCTGCCGGTCTACCTGCTCGGGCCGATGGGCGTGATGCCCACCGTCGCGGGCTACTTCATGGGCATGGGCCTGCGGATGGTCCTCTGCCTCGGGTCGTTCCTCGTCGCCCGTTACACAACCAAGCTGCCGATGCAGCCCATCGCGTTGACCATGGCGGTGATGTATGTCCCGCTGCTGTTTGTCGAGGTCTCGCTGGTCGGCCGATACCTCTGGGCCAAGGATTTTTTGATCGCTGACAACAAGACGGTGGGCCAGTCCAGCCCGACCGCCGCATGGGAGGCCCCGGCTTGATGCAACCGATCCTCACACTCGCTGCCAGCCCCGTCGAGCACGTCACGGATAAGCCGCTCGTTGTCATCAACGGCCTGTGGGTCGTGAGCAATGTCACCGTCATGCTCGTGCTCGGCGCGATCGTGACGCTCTTGCTCGTCGTCCCCGCTGCCCGGAAAATCCAGACCGGCAAGCACCGCACACTCGACGACTTCCGCTCGCAGGGCCTGCTGGCCAATCTCGTCGAATCCGTCTGTGTCTATCTCCGTGAAGAGGTCTTCCGCGGCGTTCTGGGTGAAGAGACCGACAAATACACCCCCGTGCTCTGGACCTTTTTCTGGTTCATTCTCGTCTGCAACCTCATGGGCCTGATCCCAATCCTCGACCTGACCGCCCTGATCGGCCAACTCGTCGGCGTCGAGATCGGGCACCACGGTCACGGCATCGGCGGCACCGCGACGCAGTCCATCTGGGTCACGGGCGCTTTGGCCATCGTCGCCTTCCTTTTCTACAACACCACCGCTTTCATCAAAAACCCCCTGGGCTACCTCAAGCACCTCACCGGCGGGGCGCCGTGGTTCATGTGGATCATCATGGTCCCCGTCGAGATCATGGGCACGCTCATCAAGCCCTTCGCACTGGCGATCCGGCTCTTTGCCAACATGACCGGCGGGCACCTCGTGATTGCGGTGCTGCTTTCGTTCGTCGGCCCGGTGCTCAAGGCGCTAGGTGTTGGCGGCGGTTCGCCGGTGGCGATCATCTCGATCCTCGGGGCCGCGGGGATCAACCTCCTCGAAGTCCTTGTCGCTTTTATCCAGGCGTATATCTTCACGTTCCTCACGTGCCTGTTCCTGGGCCAGCTTGTGGTCCACGAGCACGACGAGCACGACGAACACGAAACCCACGACCACGGGGTCCACGTCCACCCGCACGACGCGCTGGCGATGGACGACGTGGCGCTCAAGGAGACGAACATCGCCGGTTCGCACTGACGCGGATCGGTGTTACACGAGATCCATCCACCCCGTAGCCGGCCGAGTGGGGCGACCGGAAGACCCGCGAGGGCGGGGTCCAAACCGACACGACGCCCACCGTGTCAAAGTCAGGAGTCCTGTTATGAAGAAGTTTCTGGTTCTTGGGGCTGTGCTCTCGGTGCTGTGCATCGTCAGCCCGGTCATGGCGCAGGAGGCCGCGGCTCACGAAACCGCGACCGGCGGTTTCTTTGTGATCCCCGGCGGCGACGCGGGTCTGGCCATCGGCGTGAGCCTTGGCGCGGGCCTGATCGTCATCGGTGCCGCAAAAGGCATCGGCAACATCGGTTCGTCCGCGGTCGAGTCCATCGCCCGTCAGCCCGAGGCCGGCGGACGTATCTTCACCTCCATGCTGCTCTCCGCGGCGCTCATCGAAGGCTTCACCTTCTTCGCGCTGCTCATCCCGTTCCTCCGCTGACAATCTCAAGCACACGGCCCGGCCGTGTGCCCGTGGGCCGAGCAACCTCACGACCCACCGGCACAGGCCGACGCATTCACGAAGACCTCTTGACCGCTCGCAAGGACACGACCCATGAATCGCACATGCTCCCGCATCTTCCCCTTGATGGTGGCTCTGGCCACGACCGCCACCGCGTATGCCGCCGACGCCGAGCACGGTGGCGAGCACTCCGCCGAACCCTCGCTTTTTGCCGGCACGATCATGCAGTCGGTCGCGGCCGTGATCGTGTTCGTCCTGCTTTTTGCCGTGCTTTACAGGCTGGCCTGGGGGCCGATCCTCAAGGGCCTTCAGGACCGTGAGGGCAAGATCAAGGCCGACCTCGAAGCCGCGGAGAAATCCAACCGAGACGCCGCGGAGAAGCTCAAGCAACTCGAAGCGCAGCTCGCCGCCGCTCAACAGAAGGCCGCCGAGCTGATCGACGAAGCCCGCAAGGACGCCCAGAAGACCGCCTCGCGCATTGAAGAGGACGCCCGCAAGGAGATCGACGCCCTGCGACAGCGCTCGACCAACGAGATCAAGTTTGCCAAAGAGACCGCGCTGAATGAGATCTACCAGCAGGCCGCGGTCATCAGCACGCAGATCGCCTCGCGAGTCCTCAAGCGCGAGGTCAAGGAAGAAGACCACCGCCAACTTGTCCAGGAAGTCCTTGGCGAGTTCAAGGGGTAAACCCCGGCAGGATGTTAGGAATTAAACACAGAGGACACAGAGATCACAGAGAAAACCAGGAAGAAGAGATATCCGCAGATGTCGCAGATGAAGAAGATGAAAACAAAATCAAAGAACGATTCGAAATGTTCTTTATCTGTGTCATCTGCGGATCACTGCCTTGCTCTGTGCTCTCTGTGTCCTCTGTGGTGAAAATGGATTGATGTTTGAAGCGACGATCGGCAACTGGAGTCAGCCATGAGCGAAAAACGAAGCGGCCTGTTCAGTCGGATGGAGCGCGCCTACGCCAAGGCGTTGTTCGATCTGGCCACCTCGGCCGGCCAGCTTGACGCGGTGGCACAGGAGGTCTCCGAGCTTCGCCGGTTCGTCACCGACACGCCCGACATCGTGAAGCTGCTTTCGAGCCGAATCATCCCGATGCACGGCCGCCTGGACTCCGCACGGAAAATCTTCGAGGGCAAGGTCAGCGACCTGATGCTGCGGTTTGTTTTAGTGCTTGTCCAGCGCGACCGCTTCGATGAACTTTCGGGTGTTGCGGACGCGTTTGTCCAGCTTGTCGAGCAGGAGCACGGCGAGGTCGAGGTGGATGCGTATGGCGCCTCGGCCATCGACGACGAATCCCAGCGGCGCATCACCGAGCGCGTCGGCGGCGTGCTCAACAGGAAGATTCTGCTGCGGACGCACGTGGACGAAAAGCTCATCGGCGGCCTGAAACTCCGCGTCGCCGACGAAATCTACGACGGCTCGGTCGCCACGCAACTGGAGATCATCAAACAAAAACTCATCAACCAGGGCCGCGCCAAGGCCCGCGAACAAGCGGCCCAGATCTAGCCGCAGATGAACGCAGATAGGGAACTGAAGTTCGTATTGACCCCGGTAACATCCATGAGGTTTTAGAACAGATCGCAATATGAGCCAAGACGGTGATTGATTGGATGAGCATCTGCGTTCATCCGCGTTCATCTGCGGCTAAATGCCTTGGAGCAAACCATGAAGATCAACACGTCGGAAATCGCAAGCGTCCTCAAGCAGGAGATCGAACGCTACTCCACCGAGCTGCAGGTCTCGCAGGTCGGGCAGGTCATCGAGGTCGGCGACGGCATCGCCCGCATCTACGGCCTGTCCAACGCGATGGCCGGCGAGATGCTCGAGTTCGACGCCACCGATGAATCGGGCAAGCCCCGCGTCGTCGTCGGGCAGGTGTTCAACCTCGAACAGGACGTCGTCGGCGCGGTTATCTTCGGCGACTACCTTAAGATCAAAGAGGGCGACAGCGTCCGCTCAACGGGGCAGTTGCTCTCGGTGCCGGTCGGTGAGGGCGTGCTCGGCCGCGTGATCAACCCGCTTGGTCAGCCGATCGACGGCAAGGGTCCCATTCAAGGTAACGAGCGGCGCAAGGTCGACATCATCGCCCCGGGCATTGCGGACCGTCAGCCGGTCAAGCAGCCCTTGCAGACGGGCGTCAAAGCCATCGACTCGATGATCCCGATCGGCCGCGGCCAGCGTGAACTGATCATCGGCGACCGCAAGACGGGCAAGACCGCCGTCGCCGTGGACGCGATCATCAACCAGGCCTACACGCACAAGACCGATCAGCCGGTCTACTGCATGTACGTCGCGGTGGGTCAGAAGGAATCGACGGTCGCGGGTGTCGTTGAGGTGCTCCGTCAGCACGGCGCACTCGAATACACCACGGTGGTCGTGGCCTCGGCCGCCGACCCGGCGCCGATGCAATACATCGCCCCCTACGCCGGCTGCGCGATGGGCGAGTACTTCATGTGGAAGGGCAAGCACGTGCTGTGCGTATACGACGACCTCTCGAAACAGGCGGTGGCTTACCGTCAGTTGTCGCTCTTGCTGCGTCGCCCGCCCGGTCGTGAAGCTTATCCCGGCGACGTGTTCTATCTCCACTCCCGTTTGCTCGAACGTGCCACGAAGCTCAGTGATGAGAACGGTGGCGGCTCGCTCACCGCGCTGCCGATCATCGAGACGCAGGAGGGCGACGTGTCGGCCTACATCCCGACGAACGTGATCTCGATCACCGACGGGCAGATCTACCTCGAACCCGAACTCTTCTACAAGGGTGTGCGACCGGCCATCAACGTCGGTATCTCGGTCTCGCGCGTCGGTGGCAACGCCCAGATCAAGGCGATGAAACAGGTGGCCGGCTCGCTGCGTCTGGACCTGGCTGCGTACCGTGAGCTTGAAGCGTTCGCGCAGCTCGGCACCGAACTCGACAAGGCCACACAGCGCCAACTCGACCGTGGTGCCCGCATGGTGGAACTGCTCAAGCAGCCGCAGTACGTGCCGATGGACGTGATCGACCAGGTGATCCAGATCTTCGCGGGCAACAAGGGCCTGCTCGACGAGTTGCCCGTCAAGAACGTTCATGCCTTCACCAAGGGCCTGCTCGACCTGTTCAAGGGCCCGCAGAAGGCGCTGCGTGACGAGCTTGAGAAGGCCAAGGCCTTCAGTGACGATCTTTCCAAGAAGTTTGTCGACGCCATCAATGCATACAAGGCGACTTGGAAGGCCTGATCGGGCCAGTGAGGCCCAGTTGCTCCAGTGCAAGCGGTGAGTGTTTACGCACGGCCTGAAAAACCGTAAAAATCCCTTGCTTTACGTCGGCCATGATTTATGATTGTGGCTGCGGTTGGGTGTCCTATCTTGGAGAAAGACCCCGTGAAAATCACTCTGCGCAGCAACGTAAACCTATTGGCGGTGATTCTGGCCGTGATCTGCCTGGCTTGGCCCGCACGAGCCGCGATCACGGACCTGAGCACCTGGACAGAGGTTCAGGACCCGCCGGCTGCGGGCTTTACCTCGACCCTCTCCCCGTCGAGCGCCACACTCAACGCCGGCAACACGCCTGTCGCATCGGGCACGGACATTGGCTATCAAACCGTGAACGGCCAGACCCCCGCGACATCGACCTCGGGCTACAGCTTCGATCCCTCATCGGACCTGAGCGTCGCGATCGACTTCGGGTTCACCGCCACCGGCGCAACGGGTGTGCTGGGGCTGGGCTTTGGCATCGGCGAAGACCGTGACGGGATGAACTCCGCCGGCGTGGCGGTGGTTTTTTTGAACGGTTCGCCCTATGGATCATTCGGCGGGGCTGCACGTGTCAACGACGCCAATCAATCCCCACTGGTTCTGCCTCTGGCAGCCACGTCCCAGGGTTCGTTCTTTGTGTCTTACGACTCAGCCACCGGCGACATCACCGTCGGTGCCTCCGCCACGCAAGGCGCAGCCAGCCCGTCGGCCACCAACACCTTCACCGGCCTGCAAAATCTCTGGAACGACACCGACCTGCTCGTCTCGTTTTTCCTCCGCAGTGAGGGCTGGTTGGGGGGCACCGCCAGCGCGACATTCACGAACTTCCGTGTTCTTGAGGGGTCGCCCGCACCGATCCCCGAACCCTCGGCGGCTGTGGCTGTGACGTTGCTTTCGTGTGTTGTGTTCGGTCGGCGAGCGAGGCGCAACTGATTGTGTCGATGCCCTGAACGGTGCTTGGGCCGGCCTGTCCGATCAAAAGCCGGGGCACTCTATGATGGTTCGTGCGTCGCGCGTGACCGCTCCACGTTTTTGCTCTACAATGCCCCCGGTGGGCTGCGGAATCCCGTCGGGATACCCCCGCAATGGGGCGTCCGTTCCGCGGCAAAACATCCTCACTTCCCAGCGTGTCGGCGGCGCTCGATCAGCCGACACCCGGAGGCCCCGGCTGTGTCAACCTCGACCGCTTCACCCTCGACCAACTCTCCTAAACCGATTCACGTGGACATCGCCGGCAAGGCCATCGACCTGCCCGTAGTCGTGGGCAGTGAGAACGAACACGCCATCGACATCTCGCACCTGCGGTCCGCCACCGGGTACATCACGCTCGACGACGGCTTTGGCAACACCGGCTCGTGTTCCAGCGCCATCACCTACATCGACGGCGAGGCGGGCATCCTGCGCTACCGTGGCATCCCCATCGAGCAACTGGCCGAGCACTCGACCTTTACCGAGACGGCGCTGCTGCTGATGTACGGCGAGCTGCCGACGAAGGAAAAGCTCAACAAGTTCCGCGGGCTTCTGATCCAGCACGAAATGCTCCACGAGGGGCTGCGGCAGATGTTCGACGGCTTCCCCGCTTCGGGCCACCCGATGGCGATCCTCTCGGCCATGATCAACGCCGTGTCGTGTTACCACCCCGACGTGATGCAGATGGAGGACGACGCGACCTTCAAGTCCGCCGCCGCAAGGCTCATGAGCAAGGTGCGGACCATCGCCGCCGCGGCGTACAAGACCTCGATCGGCCACCCGATCGTCTACCCGCGCCCCGAATTGCCTTACTGCGCCAACTTCCTGCACATGATGTATTCGCTGCCCAACCAGCCCTACGAGCCCGACCCGGACATCGTGCGGGCGCTGGACCTGATCCTGATCCTCCACGCCGACCACGAGCAGAACTGCTCGACGAGCACGGTGCGCATGGTCGGGTCGAGTGGTGCGAATCTTTTCGCCTCCTGCGCCGCGGGCGTCTGTGCGTTGTGGGGGCCTCTGCACGGCGGCGCCAACGCGGCGGTCATCTCGATGCTCAAGTACATCATCGACAACAAGATCGACCTCAAGGACTACATCGCCAAGGTCAAGGACAAGGACTCGCACATCCGCCTGATGGGCTTTGGACACCGCGTCTACAAAAACTACGACCCCCGCGCCAAGATCCTCAAGGGCCAGGCCGACAAGGTGCTCAAGAAGCTCGGCGTCGCCCACGACCCGATGCTCGAACTGGCGCAGCGGCTCGAGGAGGTCGCCCTGTCGGACAGTTATTTTGTCGATCGCCACCTCTACCCGAACGTCGACTTCTACAGCGGCATCATCATGCGGGCGCTGGGCATCCCGGTGGAGATGTTTACGGTGATGTTCTCAATCGGACGCATGCCCGGGTGGATCGCCCACTGGAAGGAGCAGCACGACGACGCCAACTCGCGCATCTTCCGCCCGCGCCAGGTCTACACCGGCCACACGCTGCGCGATTATGTGCCGATGGACAATCGTTGAACCCGTTGCTGACGCCTCGACCAGTCTCAACCCCAATCACCACAAGGCAGGCCCGCCCGCGCGGGTCTGTCCTTTTCTTGAAGCGACATGACCGCTGAACCCTCACCCCCCAATCCGTTCGATCAACCGGTTGATGCTGTCGGTTCGGGCGTGCCGCTGCGATTGCTTCTGCTCGCCGGGCCGATCATCGCTTCGATGGCGTCGCGCACGGCGATGAGTTTTGTCGACTTCTACATGGTCTCGCTCCTGGGCACCGACGCGCAGGCCGCCATCATGCCCGCGCAGATGCTCCTGTTCACCATCATCAGCTTCGGCATGGGCACGATGAGCGTGGTCAACGCCTTCGTCGCGCAATCGCTGGGTCGAAACCGATTATCCGACTGCTCGGCCTATGCGTGGCAGGGCTTGTATATGAGCCTGGCGTTCGGGGCGCTGGCGCTGCCGGCGATCCCCTATGTCGGGGCGATGTTCGCGTGGGTCGGCCACGCGCCGAACGTGCAGGTGATGGAAGCCGACTACGTCCGCATCGGCATCCTCAACCTCGGCCCATCCATCGCCGCGATGGCGATGGCCAACTTCTTCAACGGCGTCCACAAGCCCTCCGTGGGTTTGTGGATCAGCATCGCCGCCAACCTGTTCAACGCGCTGCTCAACTACATGCTCATCTTCGGCCACTTCGGGTGCCCGGCCATGGGCATCGCCGGTGCCTCGTGGGCCACCACCGCCGCGACGTTCTTTCAGACCATCGCGTTTGTGCTCTGGATGCTGCTCCCCAGGTATCACGCGCTCTACCACAGCCGATCGACCTGGCGGATTGCGCTGGGGAAAGTCCGCGCGATTCTGGTTTTTGGTTTGCCCGCGGGCATTCAGTTTGTCATCGACATCAGTTGCTTCACCGTCTTCACGCTCCTGATCGTCGGGCGTTTCGGCACGGTGCAACTTGCGGCGCACAACCTGGCGTTCAAGTTTCTTGAATTGAGTTTCATGCCGACCGTCGGGCTGGGCATCGCGGTGACGTCGGCGGTGGGCAAGGCGGTGGGGGAGGGCAGGCCACACCTGGCACGGGTGACGGTGCGCTGGGCGGTGCTCTTTGGCTGTGGCTACATGGGCACCATCGCGCTGGCGTATGTCTTCGCGGGGCGGGGGTTGGTGGGCCTGCTCACCGCGGACCCGGAGGTGGCGTCGTGGTCGGTGAAGATTCTCCTGATCTGTGCCGTGTTCCAGGTTTTTGATGCGTTGAACATCACGCACGTCAGCGCCCTGCGTGGCACGGGGGACACGCGGTTCCCCGCCGTCATGTCGGCGTTGCTGGGCGGGGTGGTCTTCATCGGCGGCGCGTTTGCGGTGGCGATCTATCGCCCCCAGTGGCAGAGCCTCGGGCCTTGGTGGATGGCAACGGTCTACGTCGTGCTGTTGGGGGTGACCTTCTGGGCACGGTGGGCATTCGGGCCTTGGGAAAAGATCAAGATGATCGACCACGGACCGATCGACGCGGTCGCGTGAAACAATTTAGAACACCTATCAAATAGACTTGAAATGAGAACACAGGATAATCGGGACCGGGGAAGAAACCACAGATTGCGCAGATTTCACAGATCGATACAGATTCATGATCCGGAAAATCCACATTGAATCTGCGTCATCCGCGGCATCTGCGGTTTCTGTCTCGATTCCCATTCATTTCACCGTGCGAATGTTGTCTTCGGTTACGGTCTTATTGTTAGGTGTTCATAGTCAAGTATCGCTCGATGCCCATTGCCATTCTCGCGTAACATACTCTCACCATGCCCGACGAACGCCCTCTGCTGGAGATCAACGACCTGGCGGTCAGCTTCCCCTCGCCGGCCGGTGGCCGCGTCGGCGCGGTGCGGGGCGTGAGTCTGAGCGTCTACCCGAAGCAGACGCTGGCCGTCGTCGGCGAATCGGGCTGCGGCAAGAGTGTCACCGCGCTCTCGGTGTTGCAGCTCATCCCCACTCCACCGGGAAAATATGAGAAGGGCGTCATCACGTGGCGGGGCCAACAATCGCCCGAAGGCGTCGACCTGTTGCGTCTGAATGACAAACAGATGCGCTCCGTGCGCGGCAACCAGATCGCGATGATCTTTCAGGAGCCGATGACGAGCCTCAACCCGGTTTACACCGTCGGCGAACAGGTCATGGAGGCGGTCCTGCTCCACCAGAAAGTCACACGCAAGCAGGCCCAGATGATCGCCGAGCGAGCTTTGGCGGACGTGGGCATCCCCGACCCGGCCGCAAGGCTCAAGGAATACCCACACCGTCTCTCGGGCGGGATGCGGCAGCGCGTGATGATTGCCATGGCGCTGGCGTGTGAACCCGAGTTGCTTTTAGCGGACGAGCCCACCACCGCGCTGGATGTGACGATCCAGGCACAGATCCTCGAACTGCTGCGCAGCCTGCAACACAAACGGAACATGGCGGTGATCCTCATCACGCACGACCTGGGCGTCGTGGCACAGAACGCCGACGTGGTGGCTGTGATGTACGCCGGCCGCGTCGTGGAATACGGCTCCGTCGAAACGATCTTCCGGGGGCCGATGCATCCCTACACGAAGGGCCTCTTCGGGTCGATGCCCGTGCTCGGCTCGCACCGCGACCGTCTGGCCACGATCCCCGGCAACGTCCCGCACCCCAGCGAGTTCCCCACCGGCTGCGCCTTCCACCCACGCTGCGACCTCACCCGCCACAAAGCCGAAAACGCCTCACCCGATAAGACCGTCCGCATCGCCGTCCGCAACGCCAACCCCGACCACCGAGTCATGCTCGACTGCACCCGGGACATCCCCGCATTGCGTGAGGTCAAGCCCGGACACTGGGCCGCCTGTGTCTTTGCCGAGGGCTACGCCGACGCCAAACCCACCACGCCCGACGTGGCTTACCGCCGGCCCGAACCGGTGACGGCTGATGAGTGACACCATATAACAATCTGTTATCTCACCCCATCACCACGCGGCCGGTCCCGCGAGTCAGCTTGCCCAGCACACACACGTCCTGTCCGTGCTTGCGGAGCTGTTCCCGGACCGAGTCGGCAAAGTGCGGGCGAATCGTCAGCGTGTAACCGATACCCATGTTGAAGACGTTGAACATCTCCTCGTCCGCAACGTTCCCCTTTTCCTGCAGGAACTTGAATACAGCCGGGATTTCCCACGCCTTTTTGCTGATCTTTGCGTCGAGGTGCGAGCCGAGCGTCCTGGGGATATTCCCCGGCAAACCGCTGCCCGTGATGTGGCTCATCGAGGTGATCGGCTTCTTCACCGAGTAATGCCGCAGCACGCTCACGATGGGCCTGGCGTAGATCCGCGTCGGGGTGAGGAGCACCCGGCCTAACGTCCTGTCAGGGTCGAGTTCCGGATACACCCTGTGCAGGTCGAGCTTCTTCTCACGCACGATCGCCCGCACAAGCGAGTAACCGTTCGAGTGGATGCCGCTCGAGGCGATACCCAAAATCACGTCGCCCGCCTCCGCCCCCTCGCCCTCGACCACACGCCTAAGCTCCACCACGCCCACCGCAAAGCCCGCCATGTCGAACTCGCCCGGCGAATAGACATCCGGCATCTCCGCCGTCTCGCCACCCAGAAGCGCACAATCCGCGTCCACGCACCCGTCGCTCACGCCCTTGACCATCGCTGTGCATTGCTCCGGGTCGAGCTTGTTCACCGCGAGGTAGTCCAGGAAAAACAGAGGCTCAGCCCCCTGCACGATCAGGTCGTTCACGCTCATCGCCACGAGGTCGATGCCGACGGTGTCGTAGATTTTCAGCTCGGCCGCGAGCTTGACCTTGGTGCCCACGCCGTCCGTACACCCGACGAGCACCGGCTCCTTGTAGTTGCGCTTGAAGAGCTTCTCGTTGAAGTCGAGGCGGAACATCCCCGCGAACGAGCCGAACTGCCCCAGCACGCGCGGCCCGTAGGTCCGGTGCGTGTGCTGGCGGATCATCTCGACCATCCTGTCGCCGGCGTCGATGTCCACCCCCGCCCCGGCGTACGTCATCGGTTTGTTGCTTGCGGATGTCATAAGGGCCACAGTGTATCGGGCCATCGCGGAGAAAGCACAGAGATTAGCCGCGAATGGACGCGGATAAACGCAAATGGACGCTCAAAGCCCGGTCACATCGGGGCGTTGGTTATCAAGACGATGCCGCCTATAATCATTTAACTTTCTAACCGGGCTGTGGATCGTGACCTCTCGAAAGCCCGTGATGCCTTTGAACCGATGACAGGAAAGATGGACCAGCCCGAGCTATCCGAGTTGTTTGCCCGTCACGGGCTTCGCTGCACGCGCCAGCGCAAAGCGGTCTACCACGCGCTGGCCCGGACCTGCGACCACCCCACCGCCGGCCAGCTCCACCGACAGCTCACCGACCGAGGCCAGTCCATGAGCCTTGCCACCGTCTACAACACGCTCGAAGCCCTGTGCAAGTCCGGCCTGGCCCAGCGCCTCTCCGGCAACGGCCCACTCACACCCGACAGCACCGGGAACACTTCCGGGAGCGGTTCACGCTACGACGCCACGCTCGGCGACCACGTCCACATCCGCTGCGCCTGCACCGGCAAGCTCCACGACGTGCCGCACGGCCTGGGTCAAAAATTCCTCGACGCCATTCCTAAGCGCGTGTTAGAGGAGATCGAGCACGACCTGGGCGTCAAGGTCGACCACCTCCAGATCGAACTCGTCGCCAAGCCGGCGCAGTAAGGTCTCGCGAAGCGGGGGAGAAGTTTCACGCGGGGGACGCGGAGAGCACGGGGAAGAACAGGGTACGATATTTCTTGAGATGTGAATAGCCCCGCATGAATATGCGGGGTGTAACTTTACAACCCCATCCGCCGGGTATACACCAGCCACTCGATGACAAGCATGGCCAGCGCACTCCAGATGAACCAGCGCCAGATTTCGCGGCTGGCGATGAGTGTGCGGGATTGGGCTTTGACGGGGGCGGTGCCTACGGAGAGTTGGGGTTCGGGGCGCAGGTCGCTTTCGGTCGGGTCGGTGAGGTTGACGGCCAGGGCGTCCCAAGGGGCGGCGACTTTGTCAGTGGTGCGGTAGAGGCCGACCTTGTTGAACATCGGGAGCGTGACGACGCCCAGTTCGCCCTTGCCCTCGAGCCTGGTCGGGCCGGTGTAGGTCAGGGTTTGGCCGTCGGTCGCGGGGACGGTGGCCACGTCGCCGGGTTGGAAGTCGATGCCGTTGCCGCCTGTCGCGCCGACGCCGAGCGTCTGCATCGCGTTGGAGATGAAGACGGCAAAACTCACCTGCATGGGCCAGTTGGTTTCGAGCAGGGCAAAGCTGGTCACGACATGGCGCGTGCCGGGGGATTGTGTTCCGCCGTCGATGACCGCGATGACCGGGCCGGCCTCGGCGGTGGCGAGCACCGTGGCACCCTCGATGGGCAGGCGCAGGCGTGTGCGTGAGGCCATGACGAAGTCGTCGAGCACGACGTAGTTCATCAAGGGATCGTCGCGTTTCCAGTCGAGGACGTACTGGGCGCGGTCGTCGCCTGCGGGCGGGGCAAGCGCGACCACACCGTCGAGCGGCGGGGTGCAGCCGAAGCTCAGGCTGTCCATCGGGGGCACGGCCTTGGGCGTGTAGCTGTCGAAGATGACTAAATCAAAATCAGCCTTGGCGAGTTGTTCGCGGTTGTACCCCTCGTATTGCTCGGGCGTGAGTTCGACGACACGCCGGATGAACGAAGCGGCCACGGCTCGGGAGAGGAAGGCGTTGCCGCGCGACACGAGCAGGACGCTGACCTCCTGTGGCGGGGCGATGACGACCTGCACCGCGTTGTCGGATGACAGAGCGTCGGCGTGGTCGTGTTCGAGTTGGAGGACCGCGGCCCCAGGAAGGGTGAGGGTGTATTGCAACGTCACGACGCCCGGCTCGTCGGGTGAGGTCGATCCGAGCGGGGGGAGGGTGGCCTTGTCGACGCCGATGGGTTGGCCGTCGAGCGTGCGGGTGACGTTGACGCTGACCGCGTCGGTGGAGTAGTTGGCCAGTTGGGCAAAGACCTGCACGCTCTGCGGGTTGGTGTAATCCCTTCGCGCTGAACAGGAGATGAAGGCGACGTTGTCCGCCCCGCCCTCGGGACGGGCTTTGCCGACCTGCTCAAAGACCAGCCTCCCCGCGCGGAGAGTCGGCGTCTGCCCCTCGCCCACACGTCCGTCGGAGAAGACATACACGGACAGATCGTCGCCCGATGTGTCGCCACTCGAGCCACGGACAGCGAAGGGTTCAACGAGCTTCATCGCCTGTGCGAGGTTGGTGGGCTGGTCGGTCGGCTGGATCGACCGGATGGCAGAACGCAGGAGCGAGACATCGGAGGTGAAGGGCTGGACGACGGTGGCGTGCTGAGCAAAGCTCACGACCATGACGCTGCCGGGCTGCTGGGTGTTGCCTGTGTCGGTGATGCCGATCATGGCCAGGGCACGTTCTTTGGCAGCGTCGAGCCGGGTGGGCGACTCGTCGGTGGCGTTCATCGAGGCGGACTGATCGATGACAAGGATCGTGCGTTTGCCCGGGTTGAAGGGCATCTTCCACATCGGCCCTGCCAGCGCGAGCAGCAGGAGCGCCAGCAGGATCAGTTGCAGGAGAAGCAGCAGGTTGCGTTTCATTTTCTGAAACGGCGCGTTGACCTGCAGGTCCTGGATCGCTTTTTTCCACAGCAGCGTGGAACCGACGTCGAGCTGCCTGCGTCGGAGTTTGAGGAAGTACAGGCTGACCAGGGCCGGGATGGCAATGGCGGCGGCAACCAGACCGGCAATCGGCGCGATAAAGGTCATGGCTTGAAATGATATCCCGGATGAGTAAGTGGCGTGTTGGGTAAATCGTCAGCGTGAGTAAGCCGGGTGATTTGTCAGAGCAACCGCAGATTGCGCAGATGACGCAGATTTCAGTGAGGATGAATCAAAACTCTCATGCAGAAAGATTGAAACACAGAGGACACAGAGGTCACAGAGAATACAGGCAGGAAATGGCTATGAGCTTTGTTTCAATTCATGATTTCTCTGTGCTCTTGGTGTCCTCTGTGTTGAAAAGTTTTTGCCTTGAAATCTGCGTCATCTGCGCCATCTGCGGTTCGGCTCGGATAGCCCCACGGAAGACACGGGCTTATTTCTTGTGTTTTTTCGCTTCGAGGAAGAACCACACGCCGGCCCCGATGAGGGCAAGACCGATGGGCCAGCTCATGAGCATGAGGTAGGCCATGCGGGTGGCGTCGCCGCGGGCGCTGGAGAGGATGCCCGAGAGGTGCAGGATCGACCACACACCGGGGATCAGCATGAGGCAGCCAAACGTGATGAGCACGGGTGCAAAGGTGGCTTTGAGGTTGGCGTTGGATTGCGAAGCCGGTGACGACAGACGGCGTGGCGCGGTGCGTGATGAGGGCCGTGACGCGGGCCTGCCGGTCGATCGGCTGGTCGGCCTGGCTTGGGCACGCGCCGGTTCGTCGTCGTGCTGGGCTTCGATGAAGTCGACCTGGCTCTTGCCGCCCATGCTTTCGACAGCCTCGAAGACCTGCGTGTCATCGGGATCGCCCCCGGCCGCGGCCCGTTGGAGGGCGCGGAGCGTGTCGGACCGGTCGTCGCTGGTGGCCTGGGCCATGAAAAAATCCTCCGGGGGCTTGATCGAAACGCGGCCACCATCATACCCCGGCTGTCAAGGGGGGCGGGATAGGGGTTTATCGGGTCATGGGCTGGGTTTATGGCCGGGCATTGTCCGATTAATAGCGAATCATTGACCGCGTACATCTGGCCGGGGGTAGCCGACCGTCGTATCATTGTGTGTCCAGTCGCGTCCTTACCCACCGGGAGCCCACCATGAAATCAGTCCACAACGCCATTGCCAGAGCACGGGCCAGACTCTTTGCCCACGACACGCTCCACGCACTGGGCTGGTCGCTGCTCATCGCTGTCAGCGCGGCGCTTGTGCTGGTGTTGTGTGACAGGTTGTTAGATGTGCGGGTGAATCTCTATGTTTACGTCGGCCTGGCGGTGGCGGCGGTGCTTGTGGCCCCGGTGGTGGCACTGGTCCGCAGGCCGGGCACGCGGGCGACCGCCTCGCTCATCGATGAACGCCTGGGCCTCAAGAGCCGGTTGAGTTCGTCGCTCTACGCGGTGAACGTGCGTGACGACGCCTTTGCCCGGCGGGTTGTCGAAGACGCCCAGAACACCGCGGCCACGCTCAAGCTCGCGCAGGGCTTCCCGATCCGCTTTACGAAGGTCTGGGGTTACGTCCCGGTCCTGGCTTGTTTCCTGGCGTTGTGCGCCGCGGTGCTGCCCGAGATGGACTTGCTCGGGCTTGGCCGACAGAGGCGCGAGAAGGAAGTCGAAAAAGTCACCGCGCAGGAGCAACAGGAACGATTGGCCAAAGTCGTCGAAGCGGTGCAGAGGGTGCAGGTCGAGCAGGCCCGTCAGGACAACCCCGATGCGCTCGACGCGCTCAAGAAACTGGCCAACCTGACCGACCGTGACCTGCGTGACCCCAACCTCCGTCGTGACGCCGCCGCAACGCTCTCCGACGTGCAGGACAAGTTGAACAAAGAGGCCCAGAAAAAAGAAGACGCGCTGCGCACCGTCCAGAACGCGATGAGCCAGCTCGACCCGAAAGAGAAGGGGCCGGCTGATCGTTTTGCCGACGCGCTGCGTCGAGGCGATTTCCAGGCTGCGATGAAGGAGCTTGAAGACCTGGCCAAGAACGCCAAGGACATGACGGAGGACGAAAAGGCAGCCCTCCAGCGTCAGCTTGAGAACATGGCCAAACAACTCGAAGACCTGGCCAAGAAGCAGGAAGAAATGAAGAAGCAGGCTGCGCAGAACATGCAGCAGCTTGCGCAGCAGGCGGGCCTGACCCCGCAGCAGGTGCAACAGTTCCAGCAGGGCCAGACCAGCCAGAACCAGCTCCAGCAACAAATCCAACAGAACCTCCAGCAGCAGGGTGTCCCGCCCCAACAGGCCCAGCAGCAGGCCCAACAGATGGCGCAGCAGATGCAGCAGCAGCAACAGTCCCAGCAGAACTCCGGCCAGTGCCAGAACTGTTCCAGTGGCATGTCCCAATCGATGTCTCAGATGGCGCAGTCGATGAGCCAGCAGGGTCAACAACAACAAGGTCAGCAAGGTCAACAACAGCAAGGTCAACAGGGCCAACAAGGTCAACAGCAACAAGGTCAGCAACAAGCCCAAGGTCAACAGCAGCAGGGACAACAGGGCCAACAGAATCAATCTTCCGGGGGCATGCAGCAGGCCGCGGGCCAGATGCAGCAGCAGTTGCAGCAGATGTCGCAGATGCAGCAGTCGATGCAGCAGATGCAGCAGTCACAGCAACAGGTGCAACAGGCGATGCAGCAGTTGGCACAGGGTCAGTGCCAGAACCCCGGTCAGGGCCAAGGTCAGGGACAAGGTCAAGCGATGGGCCAGGGTCAGGGTCAACAGCAGCAGCAGGGCCAGCAGGGTCAGCAAGGTCAACAGGCCAACGGCGCGCAGGGCGGCAAGGGCTGGGGCACCGGCTCGGGCGGCAACCCTTTGGGCACGCCGTCGCAGATGACCGGCTACAACGTCGACCAGAAGCGTGACGACGTGCAGAACAAGGAGGGTCGTGTCATCGCATCGTGGATGACCCAGGGCGAGGTCGGCAAGGGCGAACCGACGGTCGAGTTCAACCAGGCGGTGACCGAGGCCCGCCAGAGCGCGGAGCAAGCCGTGAGCGACGACCGCGTCCCCCGTCGCTACCACAAAGCGATCAAGGAATACTTCGACCAGCTCCCCGAATCGCCCGACCAGGTCGCCGAACCGAGCAAGGCCCCTAAAGCCCCGCGCTAAACCTTTCCTTGAACTAACCGCCAAGACGCCAAGGTCGCCAAGAAATCCGCCGAGAATAAGATCAAAATCATCCGCAGATTCCGCAGATGACGCAGATTTTTCAAACCAAAACATTCCGAGTCTTTTGTATGAATCTGCGTAATCTGCGTCATCTGCGGATTGTTCTTCTCTCATCCTCTTGGCGTACTCGGCGTCCTGGCGGTTAATCTCTTCTCATGCAGACCCGTTTTGACCAACCCGCGCTGCTCTGGCTGTTGCTCTTGGCGGTGCCGATTGTCTGGCTGGGGATGCGCAGCTTAGCTGCGCTAGACGTGGTGCGTCGCTGGACCGCCATCGTTGTGCGCCTGCTCGTGCTCGTGCTTGTGGTCCTGATGCTTGCGGGGATTCAGGCGGTGCGCTGGCACGAAGACCTCACCGTCGTCGCGGTCGTCGACACGAGCGATTCGGTCCGCCAATTCTCGATGCCCCCATCGACTCAAGTCACAGCCGGCGCGGAAAGTCCTGCACAAAACGGCCAGCAGCCCACGGTCGACCAGTGGGTCAACCAATACCTCCGAACCGCCACCGACGACAAACGCCGTGACGACCGCATCGGCATTGTCGAGTTCGACCAGCGGGCCTCGGTCAAGTCGATGCCGTCGCTGGCCTACGACGCCGACCCTGGCGCGGTGGAGGACCCGATGGAGGGCACGGACTACGCCTCGGCTATCCGGTTGGGCATGGCGCTGTTCCCTGCCGACTCGGGCAAACGGCTCGTGCTCGTGGGCGACGGCAACGACACCGCGTCGGAGGCCTCGGTCCTGGCGGTGGCACGCGAGGCCAGGGCCGCGGGCATCCCCATCGACGTGTTGCCACTCGAATACAAAGTCACTCATGAAGTGCAGGTCGAAGCGGTCTACGCCCCAGCCGAAGCGCGTGAGGGTCAGACGGTCGCGCTGCGTGTGGTGCTGCGTGCCACCGACCCGACGCCCGGGCTGCTCTACCTCAAACGCGACGGCGAGGTCATCGACCTCTCCCCCAACGCCCCGTCCGAGGCCGCGGGCATCGGCAAGGAGGATTGGTCGCTCGACAACACGAGTGATACGGCACCTGATGAGAGCGCATCAAACAGCACACCCAACGATACAAACAACACCGGGGTAACTCCCGGGGGTTCCGGGGGCACATCCGGGGGCACAAACAACACCGGGGTAACTTCCGGGGGTTCCGGGGGTGGGGGGGGGAGATATGTTTGTGTGAAGTTGATCCAGTTGCCGACCAATCTTTCGGGGCCGAGCACCTTCGAGGCCCAGTTCGTGGCCAATGAAGAGCGTGGCGGGCGCGACACCATCGCCGTCAACAACCGAGCGCAGGCTTTCACGCTCGTGCACGGCAAGGGCCGGGTGCTCGTGATCGACGGTGTCGGTGATGCGCCCGGACGCGTGTTGCCCGACGCGCTGCAATCGCACGGCATCGACACGCAGGTTCTCCCGGCGTACAGCTTCCCGACCAACGCCGGCATGCTTAACAAGTATGACGCGGTGATCCTCAACAACGTCCCCGCCGAGATGCTCTCGCCCGTGCAGCAGCGTTTGCTGGCCCAGTACGTCAACGACCTGGGCGGCGGCATGGTGATGGTCGGTGGTCCCGACAGTTTCGGCGCGGGTGGCTGGACCAACTCGCCCATCGACCAGATCCTTCCCGTCACCTGCCAGGTGCCCAGCCAGTCCGTGCTGCCCTCGGGTGCGCTCGTGCTTGTGATCGACCGCTCGGGTTCGATGGGTTCACCCGTCGGCGGTTCGCAATACACCCAGCAGGAGATTGCCAACGAAGCGGCGTGCCAGGCGCTCTTCACGCTCTTCCCGCAGGACATGGTCGGCGTTGTCGCGTTTGATTCCGATGCGCAGTGGGTCGTCAAGCTGACGATGAACACCAACCCCAAGCTCATTGCCAACCAGATCCGCGCCATCAAGCCCGGCGGCGGGACCAACATCTACCCCGGCCTCGAAGAAGCCTACAAAGCCCTCGCGCCGCTCAACACGCAGGACGCCGCTGTGCGCCACGTCATCCTGCTCACCGACGGCCAGAGCGCCGGCGCCGCCTACCACAAGATCGCAGGCGACATGGCCAAAGCCGGCATCACCCTCTCGACCGTCGGCGTCGGTGACGGGCACGATGGGCAACTGCTCAACATGCTGGCCACCATGACCGGCGGGACCTACTACCCCGTCACCAACCCTAATCAACTGCCACAGGTCTTCATCAAGGAAGCCCGCACCGTCCGCAAGAACCTCATCAAGGAAACCCCCTTCAATCCCCAGTTCGTCCAGACCGGCTCGCCCATCATCACTGGTCTCGACAGCCCGCCGCCGCTCAAGGGCCTCGTCGTCACCGGCCACAAGAACGACCCCCGCGTTTTCACGCCGATGCTTGGACCAGAGGGCGAACCCCTCTTTGCCCACTGGCAGGTCGGACTCGGTCGAACCGCCGCCTTCACCTCCGACGCCACCAACCGCTGGGCAAGCCAGTGGCTTTCATGGGACGGTTACGCCGACTTCTGGGCTCGCATCGTCCGCGCCATCGCAAGGCCCTCCACCTCACGCGCTTTCGACCTGGCCTCCACCATCCAGAACAACCAGCTCAACCTCAGACTCGACGCGACCTCGTCACTCGACCAGGGCAAAACTTCGTCAGGCAGTTTTCAGAACTTCCTCGACATCGTCGGCACGGTCATCCGGCCCGACGGCTCGACGCAACGCGTCACCCTCAAGCAGACCGGGCCCGGTGTGTATGAGACCTCCGTCCCCGCGTTCGACACCGGTAACTACATGGTCAGCCTCTTTGCCATCGACCGATCACAGAACAACTCAGAGCCGCAGGCGATCTTCGGCGGCACAAGCAAACCGCCCGGGGCAGAGCTTCGCCGATTTACCGCCAACCAGGAACTCTTGAAGAAGGTCGCTCAGATCACCGGCGGACGTGTCTTGTCGCCCGACCTCGAAAACGCCAAGGCCCTGTTCACCCGCGACGGCATCAACGCCTCGCGTTCGATCCGCCCGCTGTGGCGGCCGCTGCTGATGTGGCTCATTGCCCTGATGGTGTTCGACGTGGCGGTGCGTCGCATCGCGTGGGACCTCGGGGCGATGTGGGGCTTTGCCTTGGCGCAGGTCGCGGCGGTGCGTACCTGGCTCAAGCCGCGCGAGGTCCAGTCCGAAGCGACCCTCACCGCACTCAAACGCCGCGCCGCCGCGACGGACCAGAAGTTAGCGGCCCAACGTGATGCCCCCGGCACTATCCCCGATGCCAATGTCATCCCGGGTCAGCCTGCCGTTTCCCAATCCCCCAAGCCCGTCACAACGCGCAAGTTCGAGGCGGCCGAGGGCGCGGAGGCCTCGGAAGACTTCGCCGCCGCCGTCGGCGCCGCCACCGCCGACGCCCCGCGCAGCCGCCACCGTGACACCGCCCCGCGTCCACAGTCCGATACACCCGCCACCACCAGCCGCCTCCTTGACGCCAAACGACGCGCACAGCAACGATTGGATGAAAACAAAGACCATTAACCGCCAAGACGCCAAGATCGCCAAGAGGGTGCGCCAAGGATCATGGACAGTACGATACAGAAACCGCAGATTTCACAGATGACACAGATTACAGAATGAATACTGAAGTTCATGTTCTCCTGCTTGGAAAATCTGATCTGCGTCATCAGCGCAATCTGCGGTTTCTCTTATCTTTCCTCCCCTCTTGGCGTCCTTGGCGTCTTGGCGGTTAACTATCAACAGGAGTCCCCACATGGCCCTCTCCGATGACCAGCAGGTTCTTGAACAAGCGTCCAGGTTCGTCCAGGCCTACCAGGCCGTGCGCGAGCAGGTCAAGAAAGTCATCGTCGGCCACGACGAGATCGTCGACGGCGTGCTCACGTCGCTCTTCGTCGGCGGGCACGTTTTGCTCGAAGGCGTCCCCGGCCTGGGCAAGACCTTGCTCATCCGTTCGCTCTCGCAGGCGCTGTCGCTCAAGTTCGCACGCATCCAATTCACGCCCGACCTGATGCCCGCCGACATCACCGGCACGACGATCGTCAACGAAGACCCCGCCACTGGCAAGCGTGAGTTCCGATTCCAGCCCGGGCCGATCTTCGCGCAGATGGTCCTGGCTGACGAAGTCAACCGTGCCACGCCCAAGACCCAGAGCGCCATGCTCGAAGCGATGCAGGAAAAAAGCGTCACCGTGGCCGGCGTCACGCACCACATGCCCAAACCTTTCTTCGTCATGGCCACGCAGAACCCCATCGAGCAGGAGGGCACCTACCCGCTGCCCGAAGCGCAGCTCGACCGCTTCCTCTTCAAGCTCATGGTGGGTTACAGCTCGCGCGAGGACCTGCACGAGATCATCAATCGCACCACGATGGCGACCGAGCCGACTATTGACGCCGTGCTCGACGAGAAGACGATCATCGAACACCAGAAGCTCGTCCGCCGGGTCATCATCGCACCGCACGTGCAGGACTACGCCATCCGTTGTGTCTTGGCGACCCACTCCGAGGGCGAACACGCCACCAAGCTGACCAAGCAGTTCATCCGTTTCGGCGCCTCACCCCGTGCCGCCCAATCCCTCGTACTCGGGGGCAAGGTGCGCGCACTGATGGACAGCCGTGCCCACGTCTCGATCGACGACATCAAGAGCGTCGTGCTCCCGGCGCTTCGTCACCGCATCCTGCTCAACTTCGAGGGCCAGGCCGAGGGCGTGACGCCGGACATGGTCCTCAACGACATCGTCGACACGATGCCCGTCGAGGCCGGCGTGGGAAGCGTGTGAGGAATCGTGTTTAGGCATGAGGCATGACAGCGCCCAGTCACTGCTGTTTTCATTTGCGTCTACTCGCGTTCATTTGCGGCTACTTCCCCCTCTTGTTTGACGGTACGATGCACCGGTGGATAAGCGACGATCCAGCACGGGGGCGGTGACAGACCGGGTTTTTCTCGGGTGGGATCGGCCGTGCCTGGCGATGGCGGTCGAGTGGTTGCTTGAGCGTTACGCGAACGATCACGAGTGGGACCTGTCGGGTGTCACGCTGGTCCTTCCGGGGGCGCGGGCGCAGCGGCGGCTGCTCGAATTGCTCACCGGGGCCACGGGCGAGCGCGTGCTCATCCCGCCGACGATGCTGACCCCCGGAAGTTTGCCCGAGGTGTTGTACACGTCTGAGGCGCGAGTTGTGGAGGGGTCGGCCCGGCTTGCGGCGTGGCTGGAGGTGTTGCGTCGGTTTGATACGCAGGGCTTACAAGGCTTGACGAGCCGATTGCCCGAACGTGATGACACGCAGGGCTGGCTGGCGCTATCCGAGGAACTCGACAAGCTTCGCCAGACGCTCGCGGCCGAGGGCTGGTCGATGCGCGAGGCGGGGGTGCGATTGGCCGAGCTGCCCGACTTCGTGGACGCGCCACGATGGGATGTGCTGTCATCGCTCGAAGAGGCTTACGAAAAATTATTGGCTCTTCACGGCCTGACCGACCGTGACGGGGCACGCCGATCGGCGATCGAGGAGGGGGTCTGCAGGACGGAATGTGACATTGTATTAGTCGGCGCGATCGACTTCGGCCAAACGCTGGCGGAGATGCTCGGGCAGGTCGCCGGGCGCGTCACGGTGCTGGTCCACGCGCCGGAGTCGAGCCGGGATGGTTTTGATGTGTGGGGCAGGCCCATTGTGGCACGGTGGGCGGCGCGTCACCTGCCGATCAAGCCCGAGCAGGTCCGTACGGTCGATGCGTGGCACGACCAGGCGGTGGATGTGTTGCGTGTGATCGCTTCGACGGGGGACCCACTCCTTCAACCCGACGGTGGGATCACGGTCGGCATGGGCGACGACGCGCTGTCTGAGCCGATCGAAAGGGCCATGTCATTGGCGGGCGTCCCCGCGCGGCCGGCCCAGGGTCGGATGGTCGCGCGGTCCCGACCCGCTCACTTGCTCGATGCGTGGGCACGATGGTCCGCATCACACCGCATCGATGAGTTTGCCACACTCCTGCGGCACCCCGACATCGAGGCGTACCTTGACCGGATAAACGCAGGCGGCGCGCGGGCCGAGTGGATCACTCTCCTTGACCGCTACATGCGGGACCATTTCACAGGCACCTTGACCGACGGTTGGCTGGGGCAGGATGAAACTCAAGAGAACCTCAAACACGCCCACGACGCGATCGCTTTGCTCTTACCCGGGACCTCCAGACGCAAACCCCTTCACGAGTGGGCCGGTCCCTTGGCCGCGATGCTCAAGACGCTCTACGGTCACTTGGAACTCCGCCACTACGAAGCCGACGACCACGCGATGATCGAGCCGTTGCGAGCGATCGGCGATGCGCTGGGCGACCTGGCTTCGCTGCGGGGTTGCCCGTTCTCACCGGTTGGCAGCGCGGCGGATGCGGCGCTGTGGGTCTTGCGTGCGCTGGCGTCACAGCGGATTGCGCCACCGCCGACGGAGGGCGACGCGGTGGAAATCGTGGGCTTTCTCGAGCTGGCGCTCGACGACGCGCCGGCCATCATCGTCACCGGCTTCAACGAGGGGCTGATCCCCGAGAGTGTCACGGGCGACGCTTTCCTCCCCGAACCCGCGCGTCGAACGCTCGGCTTGACTGACAATGCCCGTCGTTACGTGCGTGACCTCGTGCGGTTGACTTCGATTCTGCAAAGCCACGAGCACGTCACGCTCATCGCGGCGCGGCGTGACACCGAGGGCTACCCGCTCTCGCCCAGCCGACTGCTCATGGCCCGGGATGACAAAGAACTGCCGGGCGTCATCGGGGCTTTTTTCAAGAGTCACGCCGAGCCTGTCCCGCAACTCACCCAGCCCGGCGGGGTAAGCGATTTCCTGATCCCGTTGCCCGACACGCAAGCGTTCAAGCCGATCGATTCACTGCGTGTCACCGCGTTCCGGGACTACCTGGCGTGCCCGTATCGCTTCTATCTCAAGCACGTGCTCAAGCTCAGGGGGGTTGACGAGTCGCCACGTGAGTTGGACGCGGCGCGCTTCGGGACGCTGGTCCACGACACGCTTGAGGACTTCGGCTCATCCGACCTTGCGGATTGCGATGACGCCCAGCGGATGGCGGGTTATCTCCGTGACGCACTGGACAAGCTCGTTGCCAAGGGGTTCGGATCACACCCACCGGTGGCGGTGGTGATGCAGAAGGCGCAGGCCCTTGAGAGGCTTGAGGCTTTTGCCCATGTGCAGTCGGCCATGCGGCGCGAGGGTTGGCGCATCCTTCCGCGTAAGGTCGAGAGTGAGGCGAATGCAACTATCGAACTGGACGGCAAGCCCTTTGGCCTCACCGGCCGGATCGACCGCATCGACATGCACCCCGAGCGTGGCTACCGCATCATCGACTTCAAGACGGCGGACAACCCCAAGACCCCGGAGGGCCAACACCGCAGGCGCGTCGGTGACGGGAAAGAGTGGGTCGACCTGCAGTTGCCGTTGTACCGGGTGCTTGCACAGACGATGGGAGTGAACGGCGGGGTGGAGCTTGGTTATTTCAACCTGCCGCGCAAGGTCAAGGGGACGCGGTTTGTGCCGGCCGAGTGGGACGCGGGCGATCTCGACGGTGCGATGGCGGTGCGGGACGGGGTGATCCGCAAGCTGCGTGCGGGCCACTTCTGGCCGCCGGGCGAACCGACGGATTATCCCGATGGCCTGGAGTCGATCTGTGCCGATGGCGTGTTCGACCGTGCGGGGATCATCGAACAGAGTCTTGAGCGGGGGGGTCGGGTGTGACCACGACACCGGCCAAGCCGCACCTGTTGATCCTCGCGTCCGCCGGCTCGGGCAAGACCTATCAATTGGTTAGGCGCTACGACGCGCTGCTGCAGCGCGGGGCGGACCCGAGCCGAATCCTGGCCACGACCTTCACACGCAAAGCGGCGGGGGAGGTCCTCGAACGGGTGTTGGACGACCTGTGCAAGGAGGCGAAACAGGGGGCGGCCGGCCTGCACAGGCTCGCGCTCGTGGCGCGGTCGCTCGACCGCTTGAGCATCTGCACGCTCGACAGTTTTTTCAGCCGATTCGCACAGGGGTTTCGTTTCGAGCTGGGTCTGCCGTTGCTGCAGAGGGTGATCGATGAGCACAGCGCCGAGTCCCAGCGGCTTCGCCTCGAAGCGGTCGACGCGGTGATCGGCAGGGCCTCGACCGACGACAACGAACTCCAGACGCTCATCACGCTAATGCGGCAGGTGCATTTTGACGACGCGGCTCAGAGCGTGGTCGGCTCTCTCGACAGGCTGGTGGACGACCTGTATGGCATTTACCTCGAAGCGCCGCTTGAATCGCTGTGGTCGGCGTTGCCCATCAAACCCACGCTTAAACCTGCCGAGTTGGCCGGGGCGGTCGCCGCGCTGCGTGATGCGCAAGACATGCTACCCAAGGGCGATAGGTGGTCGAAGGCCTGGGCCAGGGATTATGCACAGGCATCGTTGCACGATTGGGAGGGTTTTCTCGGCGGGGGGCTGTCGGGCAAGATCGCCAGCGGAGAGGAGACTTACTACAAACAACCGATCAGCCCGGAGTTGCTCGTGACGTATGAGCCGCTCGTCGCGCACGCCAAAGCGTGGCTCCACAACCTCGTGGCCCACCGGACGAGGGCGACTTACCACTTGTTAGACCGCTTCCACCGGTATTTCGATCAGCTGCGCGACCGGCAGGGCCTGATGCACTTCAACGACCTGACCCGCACGCTTTCCCAAGCGGTCGAGCACCGGCCGGAGTTGTTTGGCGAACTCGTCTATCGGCTCGATTCGCGCGTCGAACACCTGTTGCTCGATGAGTTTCAGGACACGAGCTGGGAGCAGTGGCGCGTGCTCGAGCCGCTGGCCGAGGAGGTGCTGGCGTACAACGACCAGAGCAGGACGTTCTTTTGCGTCGGCGACAAGAAGCAGGCGATCTACGGTTGGCGCGGCGGGAGCGTCGAGGTCTTCGACCATATCCGTGACGACCTGGGCCAGGGCCGTTTAGGCGTCTACCCCCTGAGCGAGAGCTTCCGCTCCGCGCAGGTCGTGCTCGACACGGTCAACCAGGTCTTTGGCACGGTCGCCCAAAGCCCGGCGTTTATCAAGGACCCGACCCCGGTGGGGCGTTTCGCTGCCGACTTCAATCCCCACACCGCGCACTACACGCATTACGTGGGCCACGTCACGCTTCAAACCTCACCCACCGTTGCCGACACGTCGCCCCTTTCAAGAACGACAGAGGACGACGAGGACAACCCGGCATCCACGGACCACCTGACCCACGTCGCACAATGCGTCGCGCAGTGGCACCGAGAATCGCCGACCCACGACATCGGCGTGCTCGTGAAGAAGGGGACCACAGGCGAAAGATTGCTTTATGAATTGCGGCGGCTGGGTGTGCCCGCGGTGAGCGAGGCGGGGGTGTCGCTCCATCACGAACCGAGCGTCGCGGCGGTGTTGTCGCTGCTCAAGCTCTGCGAGCACCCCGGGGATTCCGCCGCGGCTTATCACGTGTTGCACTGCCCGCTGGCCAAGGTCGTGGGGCTGCTTGACGGCAGCCGGGACAGCATCTCCCGCGTCACGCACGGCATCCGTGTTGCGGCCCTCGACATCGGATTGCCCGCGTGTATCGGTCGGTGGACGGCTCAACTTGCGCCATATTGCGATCAGCGTGCCCTGTGGGCGCTCGAGTCTCTGGTCAAGTTGGCAGAGCGTTACGACGCGACGGCGTCGCTGCGTCCGGGTGATTTTGTCCGTTTTGTGGAGACGACGGGTGTTGAGCCGACCGGGGGTGCGCCGGTGCGTGTGATGACGATCCACAAGTCCAAGGGGCTGGACTTCGACACCGTCGTGCTGCCCGAGTTGCACCCGTTATTCCGTGTCCGTGCGTCGGCCTGGGCCGACCGTGATCCGGGGACGGGCCGGTTACTCGCGGTCCACCGGGCGGTGAACAAGGACCAGCGCGAGATGTTCCCCGAACTGAAGCTGCTTGCGCAGACTTACGAGCAGGGCGAGCTTTACGAAGAGCTTTGCGTGCTTTATGTGGCGATGACGCGGGCGCGTTTTGCGTTGCACATGATTGTCCCGCCGATCAAACGGACGAAAGCCGGCCCCGGCGCGGCGGGGTGGAGCAACCCCTCTTTTGCCACGATGGTCCGCCGTGCGCTTTGCGGGGAGGAGCCGGACTTCGAAGGCCCGCGTGTGCTTTACGAGGCGGGCGACCCGCGGTGGCACAAGACCATGACCGGCCACGCCCAGCCTGCGCAGACAGACAACGGCACGGGCAAACAACTTGATATTCAACAAGTGTTGCACGTCACGCCGGCTAAACAAACCGGCCGGGCATCGCGTTCATGGGTGACGGTGTCGCCCTCGTCGTTGGCAGGGATGGGCCGGGTGAGCGTGGCCGACCTTCTGGGCGCGGCGGTGGATCCCGTCGATGGCCCCGACCTTGCCCGTCTCAGGGGCACGCTCTTTCACAAGTGGTTCGAGACCGTGGGCTTCACGGACGACCCTTCATACAAGGTGGCCGATGATGCGTCACTGGCTGCGCTTGCCCATCAAGTCGTGCCGGGATTGGAAACCGACACACTCAATACATGGCTCGGCCAATTCCGCCGCGCGGTCACGCTCCCGTGCGTCCAACAAGCCCTGCGTAAACCCGGAGGCATGAACGAAGTCGAACTCTGGCAGGAACGCCCGTTCGCGGTCCGTATCGACAACAGACTCCTGCGCGGCTCGTTCGACCGTGTGGTCATCCAGCGACAGAGCAACACCATCGCCGGCGTGTGGCTTATCGACTTCAAGACCGACAACCCAGACGACCTCGAAAACACCATCGATCACTACCGCCCGCAGATTGACGCCTACCGCAAAGCCCTTGCCGTCATGCTGCACATCCCCTTGGACAAAATCCATGCCTCGCTTCTCTTTGTCGCCGGCGAGGGTAGGCACATCCCGCTCGAACCGCTATGATCTTGCCCCAATCAAACCCGATACCTACCCAAGGAGACACCATGCCCGCCAACCCCCAGGTCACACTCGAAACCAGCGAGGGCACCGTCACCGTCGAGCTTTGGCCCGACGTCGCGCCCGGCCACACGGAAAACTTCCTCAAGCTCTCACGACAGGGCTTCTACGACGGCCTGACCTTCCACCGCATACTCCCCGGGTTCGTCATCCAGGGCGGCTGCCCGCGCGGCGATGGCACCGGCGGTCCCGGCTGGAACGTCAAAGCCGAGTTCAACCCCCGGAAGCACGACAAGGGCGTTCTGTCGATGGCCAGGAGCGCCGATCCCGACTCGGCCGGTTCGCAGTTTTTCATCTGCCTCGGACGCGAACACTGCCAGCACCTGGACAACCAATACACCGCATTCGGCAAGGTCGTCTCCGGCATCGAAGCGGTCGACAAGATCGCCGCGACGCCCCTCAAGGACCGCCGGGCCGGCACCCCTGCCAAGCCGCCGAAGATCGTCAGCGCCAAAGTCGTGGAAGCCGCCTGATGCGATTAGGTCTTCTGGCCACGCGTTGAACCCCCCTTGACTCTGGAAATCCTGCGATGAAACCCATGCGTGTCGGCGTCGTCGGTTGCGGAAGCATCTCCGGTGCGTACTTCGGCCAGGCGCCCAAGTACCCCTCGATCACCATCACGGCCTGTGCCGACCTCGTGCGTGATGCAGCCGAGGCGCGGGCCAAAGAGTTCAACATCCCCAAGGTCGCCTCGGTGGACGAACTGTTGGCCGACCCCGATATCGACTGCGTGCTCAACCTTACGATCCCGCGTGTACACACCGAGATCGCGCTGCGGGCACTCGAACACGGCAAGCACACCTACAGCGAAAAACCCTTCGCGCTCGACCGGGCCGAGGGACGCAAGGTGCTCGATCTTGCAAAGAAAAAAGGCCTGTCCGTCGGCTGCGCACCCGACACATTTCTCGGGGCCGGCCAGCAGACAAGCCGAAAGCTCATCGACGACGGCGTGATCGGCAGACCCGTTGCGGCGACGGCGTTTATGCTCAGCCCCGGCCACGAGTCCTGGCACCCCAACCCCGAGTTCTACTACGACCTCGGTGGCGGGCCGATGCTCGATATGGGGCCGTATTACCTCACCGCGATGGTCAACATGTTCGGCCCGATCAAACGTGTCAGCGGCGCGACGGCCATTGCCATCCCCGAACGCACGATCACCCACAAGAACAAAGAGGGCGGCCCCGGACCGAAGTTCGGCAAGAAGATCAAGGTCGTCACGCCCGACCACGTCGCGGGCACCATTGAGTTTGCCAGCGGCGTCCTTGCCACGGTTATCATGTCGTTTGCCGTGCAGGCCCACCCCTTCGCAGGCCAACCCATCACCGTCTTCGGCAGCGAGGGCACGATGCGTGTGCCCGACCCCAACGGTTTTGATGGCCCGGTGGAGATAGCCACACGCAGCGAACGCAAGTTTGCAGCGCAGGAGTGGACCCACGCCAAAGGCTACGCCCGCGCCGCGGGTCTGGCGGACATGGCCCTGGCGATCCAGCAGAGCCGTCCCGCGCGTGTCAGCGGCGACCTGGCCATGCACGTGCTCGACGCCATGCTCGCGTTCCTCGACGCAGGCCAATCGGGCAAGGCCATCGACATGACCACCACAACCAACCGCCCCGCGCCACTGCCGGCGGGTAAGCCGTTCGGGACGTTGGATTAAAACTCTCCGGCGCGGTCGTTGCGAGTTCAGTTCTCTGTCCCCATTCGCTTTACGGTGACAGAGAGTGACTGCGCTAAGCCGTCCGACACCGTCTTGTGAGCACCAGCGCACCCAGCGCCAGCATGGCCACCGACGCCGGCTCGGGGACGGTGACAATCGTCACCGGGCCGTAGACCGCTACAGGCGGGCCGCCGTCTCCTGTGTCGGATCGGGTGGAGATTTCGAGTATCGCGCCGGTGATGTTTGCCGTGTCGAACGGTTGACTACCCGTCAGGTGGATGTCACTGAACTCGTACACGGTTCCGCCGGTCGTAGCCAGGACGCCGCCGATTTCCAGGTATGGCGTGGTGTCGTGTAGCACCCGGTCTCCATACCCGACTTCCCCTGTCGTGTTGGGCAACGCCTGATGCTGCGCATCGGTGAGATAGAACGCCCCGGGCCCATGAAGAGTATCGTCGCCCGCACCGTCGGTCACGCCCAACAAAGTGATGTAGAAATCCGAGCCGCTTCCGTTGGGTACGACGATGTGAACCGCCTGATTGTGGGTAAAGCGAACGGAAATCACCGACTCGGTTCCGCTGAGCGTGAAGTTGGACAGTGGGATCACGATCCCCGAGCCGTTGCCGGTCAGCGGGCCGATCTGGGAGGGATTCAGGTCGGCGTTGAGGATCAACTCGGCACGCGCAGCCGGTGCCAACGCGGCACAGAGCAGCATGGCCAACAGCGAAAATCGCACAGTGCGTTGATTCATCGTGAGTACTCCGTAGCAAATGATTGATTCGCAAATCGAGCGGAGCGCCGCCGCCCCAACAAGAGCCCGCCGAGCGTGGCAACCATCAGCGCCGCCGACGCCGGTTCGGGGATGGTGATGTTGTCGATACGCATCGTGTTCGGACCTGCTGAATTACTCTCAAATACACGGAAACGCACGCTGGTGACGCCTGTCCAGTTGAGGTTCAGAGTTCCGCTGGGAGAGGTCGGTGAATCGAGCACCGCTTCGGCGCCAAGGCTGGAAATGATCCGCCACTCCGTGAAAGTGCCCGTGTCGTTCCCGCTGACGCTGTAGTCCAGCGAAGCGATATCGAAAGTCCCCCCGCCGTTTCGCGTCATTGTGACTTCCACGTTGCCATCGCTGGCGCCGATCAGCAGCTCGCTGGAGCTGATCTGGGTCTGGGTGATGTTGCTGGCGTTGGTGGTCTTGGCGAAGTCGTATCCCGCTTCACTGTATGGCATACCCTGGTCCGCCACGTTGAAACCGATCACCGCGGACCATGCGGACGACGACCACGCGACGACCACAGCAGCGCCCAGGCCGAATAAGAGAATCCGATTCATTGGGACATTCCTTTCTCAAACGCGCATGCGGGCCGACGACGCATAAGCATTGCGGTAACACCCAGGACCAGCAGTGCCGCCGATGCCGGCTCGGGGACGGCGACCACGGGGATGGGATCAGCGGCGATGGAGTAGGGCGTCAACGTTTGGCCGATGATTGATTGCAGGTAGTTTTTCTGTGTGGCCGTGGCACCCGCGTAGCTATAGATCAGACCGTCGCCAAGTACAGTCTGTTCACCCACGCCGCTTACGCCCCAGTCCAGGATCAGATCGACCAGGTGATCGAACAGTCGCAGTCGTGTGAGGGCCAGAGTGTTGGGCGCGGCCGTCGCGACGGAGTTGTCCAGTTGCGTCGGTGCGCCTGTCGCCATGCCGTCCAAGTGAGTCCATTGGGCAAAGTCAGATTCATCCCCGCCGAATGGCGCGAACGTGTCTGAGCCGGTCAACCGGTAGGTCATCCCCACGGGATCGACGGTTATCATCAGGCCGCCTCTAGCTTGAATCGGCATTAATATGCCCGTCAACAGCGTGACACACACTGCGACGATCCAAGGATTTTTGCATTGTGTTGCGGGCATCATCGATTTCTCCGTCGGCAAAGAACTGTCAGCCCGCCGAGCATCAGCAGCGCCGCCGACGCCGGTTCGGGGACAAAGCTGATGATCTGTTGGTCAATCGTCCCACCCTTGTAGGAGACGTTGAAGATGGACTGTGCGGGGAGAACGTCTGCGTAGTCCCGTGTACCGATCGTGGTAAATGGGCCTACGGTAATCAGGCGGAAGCCGGTGAAACCAAAGGGCTGCGAGAAACTCAGAATGGCCTGCGATTGGAGGTCCTCGCCTTCAAGTCGATACCTCGCTTCGGTGTAGGTCAATGTGGGCGCTGTTCCAGTCAGACCGATGAACTCGAACTGGATTGTGGGTTGAGGGTCCTGTAGTGCCCCAAAGCCATTGCCCGAGGCATAGTCCACTAAGACAAACATCGAATTGTCGGTCGTGTTCGGATTCACCGCCACGCTCATCCCGGCCGGGGCCATGTATTCCCAGATCAGCCGATCCGACTGCGAGACATCAGCCGTGAACGGGTGTGCCGTTGTGCCCACGGTGTTGATGGTCGTGTATCCACTGAAGCTAACGCTGTGGCTGAGCGTGACATCAGTGGACGCATCGATGGGAAACAGCAGGTCCGACGCCCGCGTGGTCGAGGCAAGCAGAACAATTGAGATCAGGATTGTTGCTAGACGCATCAGTGGTTCTCCTTGGGTCAATGACGACGACGAATAATTGCCACGCAGCCGACCATCAACACCACCGCAGACGCCGGCTCGGGGACGACGGTCGGGCCGGACTAAGGTGTCTGGAACTGTTGATAGTTCGTCTCCGACGCATCGCAAGCAGCCCGCCCAGGCCCAGCAGCGCGAGCGACGAGGGTTCGGGGACGCCAATATTTAGCGTCAGCGAGTCGAAGCTCGACTCCGTCTGCCAGAGCAAGGTGTACGAGCCCGGTGTCATGCCCAGCGACGCGAAGGTCTGGCCCTGCCAGGTCGCGCTGCCGTTGAGCGGGCTGCCGGAGACATATCCCGTCGGGAGCAACAGGGTGTATGTATCGCCGGCTGAAGTGTAGTCCATGCCGACCTTGTCGCCGGTCCCGGAGGTCGCGGCGGTATATGAGCCGGTGCCGAAGGTGCTGAGCCCGAGGATCAAGCCCGTGTAGAAATCGGTGTACGCGCTGTCCGGTCCCACCACCACATAGGGGCGGTTGGGCGTGAGTCCCGTTGTCGGGTTGTCGTTGAAGGTGAGTGTCAATGCGCTCACGTCCGCGCTGCCGGTGGCAGTGACCACGACATCGCCGCCCGACTCCACGGCGGTAAAGACGAGCGCGGCGTGCGAACGGGGTGCGGCAACCAGGGCGATCACGGACGCGGCGATCACGGCGGTCCATGCGGGGCGAGGGGGGTTCATAGCGGTAGTTTCCATAGCAAGGGAAGGAAGGATCAACGATTATGGTGGCGTCTGCGCGCCAACCCGCCCCGGCTCGACAGGCTCACGGCAAGCAGGCCCAGCATTGCGAGGGACGTGGGCTCGGGGACGACCGTCGCGACGGGGATCGGGCCGGTGTTGTAGCTGTACTGCGAGGAGACATCGGGGTTGCCGTCGGCGCTGTCGAGAATCGTGTATTGGATCGCCGGGCCGAACAAGATGTAGTAAAGCGACTGGGTGCAGTCGGTCCAGTCAGGGTCTGTGTTGTCATGCGCTTCAAAACCGGTCCCGGCGGTGTTATCCCCGACGATGGTAATGGCCGTGGGAGAAATGACGAACGCGGCCGGGTATAGCGTCGCGCCGGGGTTGTTGTTCGAGAAGGTGTAGGGGACCGCGCCAGTGACCTGGATATCCCACGCGACGATCGTATCCATCACATCGTTGGTGGTGATGGTCCCGCTGGCGATCGTGTAGCCGCCGCTCAGCGCGTAGGGCACGATGTTGTAGATCACGTCGGCGCGGGCGGCGTTTGTGATCGCGGTGATGGTGAGTAAGCCGGCGAGAGTGAGCTTGCAGGTTCGATGAGACATGGGCTTTCTTCTCCGTGAATACCAGAGTGACACTACGACATGAATCAAGCCCTGCGCAAGCTTGAGAATCAGTTTGGATGAATCAACATCCCCATTGGCTGGGTGTGGTGCGTTTAACTCCCCCCGTCGATAGACGGGTTTCTGACACTGGGCCCGACTGCCAAGCTACACAATCATGATACCCCCCTGTGCAAGCTCTAAAGTCGGTACGACTTATGATGTGAAGCTGGGCAAGCCTTGACGGAAGAGTCCGGGCTGCTCTTGTCACTTCTGGGGCATCCGTCATAATGGTCGGCTTAACTTGAGACTTAAACTTGGAGTTCCACCATGACCGCCACCGAAACGCTGGAGAAAGAAAAGAAGACCGAAGCCCAGGGCCACGCGGCTCACACCAAGGACGCGGAGGTCGTCGGGTTGCCCGGCAAGTTTCAAAGGCCGATCAAGGTCACGATGCTCGGGGCCGGCTCGGGGTTCACACCACGCCTGGGCTGCGACATCATCCGCACGCCCACGGCTGACGAGGGCACGCTTGCGCTTGTGGACATTGATAAGAACCGCCTCGACGCAATGGTGAAGATCCTCCAGCGCGTCGTGCAACAGGTCGGCAAGCCGGGGTGGAAGATCGTCGGATCGACCAACCGCCTCGACGTGCTCCCGGGGTCGGACTACGTCACCAACTGCATCGAGGTGTCCGGCGTCGATTGCGTGGCGTTCGACAACGACATCCCGCTCAAGTACGGCATCGACCAGTGCATCGGCGACACGATCGGGCCGGGCGGCTTGTTCAAGTCGCTGCGGACCGTGCCGGTGTTTCTGGACATTTTGAGAGACGTGCGCGAGCACGCCCCGAACGCGATCGTGCTGAATTACACCAACCCGATGAACATCATGTGCCTGGCGGCGGGTCGCGCGGTGCCGGAGGTGCCGATCGTCGGCCTGTGCCACAGCGTGCAGGGCACAAGCCACCTGCTGGCGAGGTACGCCGGCGTTCCGTATGAGGAGATGCGCTGGCAGTGTGCGGGCATCAACCACCTGGCGTGGTTCACACAGCTCGAACACAAGGGCCAGGACCTTTACAAGACCGTGCTGTATGAGAAGTTCAAACGCGAGATTGCCGAGGGCATTAAGGAAGCCGACGCGGGCCTGGCACGCTACGACAGCGAAGACACGGGCCACGGCCACATCGTGGAGAAGAAGTACCAGCACGAGGACCTGGTCCGCAAAGACATGTGCGTGAATTTCGGGGCCTTCATCACCGAGAGTTCGGGCCACCTCTCGGAGTATCTGCCGTACTACCGCAAGTCGGAGGCGGGGCGGAAGCTCCTGCGGTTGGCGTACCACGGCGGGTCGCGTTTCTATGCGTCGAACTGGCCCACCTGGCGCAAGGCCGCCGACGCGAACCGGCAACAGATGCTCGACAGCGCCGAGGTCAAGGTCTGGCCACGCAGTTGGGAATACGCCTCGGCCATCATCGAGGCACGCGAGAAGAACAGCCCGTTCCCCTTCCACGGCAACGTCATGAACCGCGACGCAAGCGGTCACGGATCGCTCATCACCAACCTGCCTTCCGATGGTTGTGTCGAGGTTAAGTGCATCGCCGATGGCAACGGGATCAACCCGACGCGCTTCGGTGCCCTGCCGGCCCAGATGGCGCACGTCTGTGCAAGCAACATGGCCATGTTCGACCTCGCCGCCACCGCGTGCATCGAGAAGAGTAAAGAAGCGGCCATCCACTCGTTGATGCTCGACCCCTTGACCGCCGCCGTCTGCACGCCCGGCCAGGTCCGCGACATGACGCTCGAACTCTTCGACGCCGAGGCGAAGTTCCTGCCCGGGTTCAAATGAGTCACAACCTGTTATGAGTGAACAAGCCCTGCCCCGGCTCTTCGTCCTGGGCGACAGCATCTCGATGCAATACGGCCCTTTCCTCGAAGCCAACCTTCGGGGCGTGTTGGGTTATGCACGCAAGGAAGATGTCGAAAAAGGCCCGGTCAACCTCGACATCCCCGCGGGGGCTAACGGTGGAGACTCGACACGCTGTTTGAAGTACCTCCAGTTTCGGCACGAGCGCGACGACCTCAAGGCGGACATCCTGCTGCTCAACTGCGGCCTGCACGATGTCAAGTGCAGCGCCGCGTCGCGTGAGAACCAGGTGCCGATCGAGCGTTACCGGCAGAACCTCACGGACATGGTGGCGTTGGCCCGTGCGATGGATTTGAAGCTGGTCTGGGTGCGGACGACGCCTGTGTGTGAAGCGCACCACAACAAACCCGGTGGCACGCTCTGGCGGTTGAGCGAGGACGTGGACCGCTACAACGCCGCGGCGGACTCGGTCATGCGGGATGCGGGTGTGCCGGAGATTGACTTGCACGCATTGACGCTTGCTCAAGGGCCGATCGAGGAGACATCGCCCGACGGTCGGCACTTTACGCCCGTGGTGCAAAGGGCACACGCGGCCTACATCGCGGGGTGGCTCACCGCCTGGTGGATGACACGCCGGGATTAGCCTGTCGCCGTGGCCATCGCACCTTCCGGGGGCCGGGGGGTAAGATGGGGGGCTATGCACCACGTGTTGTTCATCGCGGTCTGCCTGATCTGGGGCACGAGTTTTCTGCTGATGAAGATCGGGCTGACGGTGTTCGGGCCGACGCAGGTCGGGCTGTGGCGTGTGGGGATGGGGGCACTGGCGCTCGGGGCGATCTGGGCGGGGATGCGCAGGCGTTGGCCCTTTGATCGCAGGGACGCGGGACGCTTACTGTTGATTAGTGTGATCGGTTACGCGATGCCGTTTTGTTTGCAGCCGTACATCGTCAGGGTGGTCGATGCGCAGGCGGGTCACGGTTCGGCGTTTGCGGGGATGATGCCGAGTTTCGTGCCGATTGTGACGGCGGTGGTGTCGCTGCCGTTGTTGGGGGTGCTACCCACGCGGAGGCAGGTGATGGGGTTGATCGGGGCGCTGGGTTTCATGTTCGTGCTCTTTGGCGGGGAGCTCACGCACGGCGTGGGGGTGGGGGTGTTGCTGCTGGCTGCGTTGACGCCGGTGGGTTACGCGGTGGCCAACACACTGGTGAAGCGTTGGTTTGCGGACAAACCGGCTGTGGCGGTGGTGATGTGTACGCTTGCGATGGCGATGGTATTGATAGCGCCGATTGCGGTTTCGGGGCCGCGGCCGAATTGGGGTCACGAGTGGCTGGCGGGCGCGATCGGTGCGATGGTGGTGCTGGGCGTGGTGGGCACGGGGCTGACGACGTTTTTTTTCTACCGGATCATCCAGTCGCACGGCCCGTTGTACGCGGGGATGGTGGCGTACGTGGTGCCCTGCGTGGCGGTGGTGGAGGGGTGGCTGTGGGGCGAGCGGATCACGCCGACGCAGTTGATCGCGCTGGTCGGGGTCCTGGGCATGGTGGCACTGGCGCAGAGCGGGTCACGACCGGTTGCGGTGACGGTTGCGGGTGTGGATTAAGAGTTCACGTATGACGCCGCCTGGGGTTTGCCCAAACTCACAGGCCGTGCATCGGACCACGGTGTTCCGGTGGGGTTGAGCGGTTCGAGACGTGGATTTTGACCTGTGTTCACGGAATGGAAGTCTGGCGTGTGCCAAAGAGTTTTGAGTCAAGGGTCTGAGTGAGGTAAAGGCTTGATATTCCGTATCCTGAGAACCTTGACACGGTTGTGAGGGGTGGGTACATTCGAGTGTGTTATCGGGAGTTTTTGGCTGTGGGGTCCTCCCGATCTGACGGTCGGCCATGGTGGATGGCTCGTGTGGGTGCGTCGGCTGACCGTTGGAATCCCGCTTAGAGATGAAGGTTTGATCCTTATGTGAACCACCGTCGGCTTGCGCTTGGGTGAGAGTCCGACACCGCGCCCGCCGATTGAAGCGTCCCCAGATTTTTGCCGTGGAGGCCTAGCCGATGTGGAACCGTCGTCGTCGCCGTTGGGAACGTTGGAACGCCAAAGCCAGACGGGTATTCAACCGACGCAAGCTGTCGAGGCAACAACGATCCAAACCGATCGATGGCCTTTCCAACCCCACGTTTTCGCACGCCGACTGCCAGATCGAAACCCTCGAGCCACGCCTGCTCCTGACCACGTTGATCGGCGGGGACTCTTTTGAATACGTCGCGGCCAACGGCGACATCATCCGCGTCACGACCACGGGCGATCTGATCGCGGAACTCATCGCCTCCGACATCGACGACCTCAACCAGTTGCTGCTGGGCGACATGCCCGGCGTGATTACGTCGAGCGACCTGACCGGGCGCAGCGGGGCGTCCTCGCGCGGCGGGCTGGGCGGGCAGGACGGCGTCGAGGGCGTGGGCACGACCGATATCACCGACGTCGAAAACGACGCGGCCAATGCCCTGAACCTTGACGAACTCGACATTACACAGTCGTTCACAGCCGCCAGCGCCAATATCAATGTCACCGCCATCGCGTCGCAGTCGGCTGCCAACGGCGGGCACATCTACGGCTTCAACCTCGGCAACGGTTCGATTGCCAATTCCGCCCGGCCGTTGATCCAGCTTGTCGAGTTCGACACCCCCGACTCATTCGGCACGACCGACACCTCCGCCAACGCGCAGGTTGAGGCGGTGGTGCATCAGGCGACGCTGCGTGAAGACCGACCCGCGGCCCTTTCGACCGCGCTGGGCAACGTCGAGGCTTTCGCGGTCAACCCGGTCAATGGGCAGGCCTACGCGATCATCGAAAACGAGAGCGCGGGCAGCCAGATCGTTTCCGTCGACACCGCCACCGGTGCCGTCGGCGCAGCCGCCACGATCACCAACACCTCCGACGGCGCGGCCCTGCGCAACGTCAAGGCGATGGCGTTCAACTCCTCCGGCACGCTCTTCATCCTCACGCAGGACTACGACCCGACCAACGTCCCCGACCCCGACATCGTCGACCAAAACGTCAACGAGGCGGCGCTGGTCCGCATCAGCAACCCGGCGACCGCCACATTCACCGATGACGATGTCCAACTCATTCTCGACAACGGCCAGCAGTTCCACGACGACTTCACCGCGATGACGTTCCAGACCATCGCGGGCAAGCAGAACGTCGGTGCGCTCTTTGCGGTCTCCCGTGTCGTGGCTCAGGATGGGACCAACACCGACACCCTGCGCCGAATGACCGTGCTGCCTTTTGCCGGCGGCGCATTTGAACAGATCAACCTCTCGACGGTGGGCGTGATCACGGGCCTGGACATCGAGGGCCTGGCGGTTTCGCTGGACATCAATAACAACCTGTTACTTGTCGGTGTCGATCACTCGCTGGTCAACAACCAGACCTCCCTGATTTCCGCGCGGCTGGTGAGCATGTCGTTTGTCGACGCCTCCACCAAGCTCCTCGACCAGGCCGGCATGGTCTCGCCCGTCAAGGGCCTGTCGAGCTACATCAACCCCGGCGATACCCGGCCGCTGCTCTACTCCACGGACGGCACGTCGGTGATCCTCGGCTCGACGATCAAGCTCCCCACCGACGACACCACCGGCGCCACGACGATCGGCGACATCGTCGGCGCGGACTTCAACCCTGACGACGGCCTGCTTTACTTTGTCGCTGATGACGGCACCAACAACGACGGGCTTTACACGATCGATGTTTCCGCCGGCTCACGCGCCCGCATCCAGAACTCCCTGACCCTCAAGGCCACCATCAATCGCAAAGACGTCAATGCTATCGCCTTCGATGTCAACGGCGGGAACGCACTCTACGGCTTCGGCACCGCGGGCCAACTCTTTACGATCAACACCGCCAACGGCACAACGGCCGGTGCGATCGCGGTTTCGCTCAAGGGGGCTACGGTTACAGACATCGATTCGATGGTCGCGATACCGGGCAGGAGCGGTTTCTTCTTCGGCGTGCAGGGGAGCGGCGCGGACGCGCTGCTCGTGCGCATCCGCATCTCCACGGGCACACTCTATGTCCTTGGGCCTATGCCCGAAACCAAGACCGGGGCTCGCGGACAGCATGTCAGAGGGATCACCTACAACCCCGTCCTGACCGACCCGTTCTCTGGCGGCACGGGCGTGCTTGTCGGCTCGGATGTCGGCACGGACGAGTTACTCTACATCGACCCGACGCCACGCTTCCCCGAAGCGGACCTTTTCCAGATTTATCTCACACAGGGTTCGCTCGACGACAACAGCGGCATCTTCATCTCGCAGATCACCGCGGCCGGCAAGGGCATGATCCCCTACACCGGCAACGCGGGCACGCTGCGCATCCTCCCCGGCCAGGGCAACGGCAGCACCGCTGACGACGGGCGCGTCGACATCACCGGCCCGACCGGCGTCGGCAGCCTCTACATCGGTGCCCGGACCGAAAACACCACCGCCGCACGCATCAATGCCGGCGACCCCCGGCCGAATATCCCCTACTTCTACGGCACCACCGCGACGGACTACAGCGGTGGACAACTGATCCAGTTCAACACGCGCGGCAGGCTCGTCGACGACGTGAGCGAGGACACCGGCATTACCGATTACGACGTCTTCTCCGGCGTCCGCATGACCTCGAGCCTGATGCGCTATGTCTCGACGAACATCGGGTCGGCTTACACCGTCAACGACCGTGTCATTGATGACTTCTTCGCACGGGTCAACAACGTCTCGATCGCCCGCAACGGTGTGATCTACGCCCTCGACTCCGATGGCACCGACCAGTTCGGTGCGTCCACCACGTCTGACCAACTGGCCATCCTCTCGAGCACCGACGGCACGGGCACGATCCTCCTGAGCGTGACCGACCCGCTCAACGGCAACTCCGGCCTGCTCGGTGCGCAGGCGATGGACTTTGGCGACCTGAACTTCGATGGTGTCGAAGAGCTTTACGCCATCTACGACAAATCCGGCACGCCGACGCTGGGCGTGATCGGCGGGACGGGCAGCTTCAAGTCCCAGCGCGCCCTGGGCGGCGGGATCACCGGTGTCAAGGCCATGGCCTTCACCAGCAGCCAGAAGCTCTACATCGTCGACGACCAGAACCGCCTGATTCAGATCAACCCCAATACCGGCGCGGTGATCTCGGTCATCGGCACCGTCGTGGACAACACCGGCAGCACCCTCGACATCGCCTCGATGGACTTCGACGCCACCGGCAGGCTCCTGGCCCATGACCGTTCGCACGGCCGACTGGTCAACATCAACCTCACCACCGCCGTCGCGGGTGCCACGGTACAGACCACCGACGGCTCGCTGCGCACCAGTGTCGGCGCGATCTCGTACAACCGCGCCACCAACTCGTGGTATGCCGTGGACAACGCCTTTGGTGCGCTCGAGATCGGGCACACCGGCCTGGCGTCGTCGGCGCTCTTCAAGCTCAACGGCGTGACGACCTTGACGGAAGACCCGCAGAACCTCGCCAAGGCATTCTTCGGCGGCACCGTCACGGGCATCGTCGACATTTCCGGCTCGGTCGACACGTTCTACGCCGGCTGGCTGATCACCGGCAAGAGCGACGGGATGACCGGGCTGTTCACCTCGCCCTACAACGGTTTCACCCCGACCCAAACCGCACCGACAAGCACGTACTACAACACGCCGCTCTACAACAATTTCCACATCGGCGGCGACCTGCGCAACCTCGCAACACTCCAAACCATCGGCGGCAACTCGGCCAGCACGTCCACGGTCTTCCAGACCGGCACGGAGATCCAGGTCGGCGGTCGCGCCGGCTGGGTCCACACGATCGGCTCGAACATCAGCCAGATCGACGTGGTCAACAACGCATCGAGCAAGCTTGGCCCGCTCAACTACCTCGACACCGAGTTCGAATACCGGCTCAACCCCGGTGAGAGCGAGGGGTCGGCTTTCGAGCGGGGCCACATCGCCGACGCGGCCACCGCCAACCTTTCCGTCAACGATTCGTTTGACACGCCGCAGATACTGGGCGTGATGTCCACCGCGGTCGGGGCACCGGCTACGGGTTACAGCCTGGTCGGTCAGTTGAACGGGTTCGTCTCGGACGATGTCGATTACTACGGCGTCTCGCTGATGGCCGGCCAGACCGTCACGGTGCAACTTATCACCATTCAACCGCCGCCGTTTTTGCAAGTCGGCATCATCGACCCCGACGGCAGGCTGATTGCCACGGATTATTCCAACTACGACGGCAGCTACACCAACCAGGCCTTCCAATTCACAGCCGACCGACCGGGGCTTTACCGGGTTGCGGTGGCGTGGCCCGGTGACGTGAACTTCAACGGCAGCGCCGATGCGGGCGAGAGTGTCACGCGCGTTCTTGGGCCGTTCCCTTACTACCTGCAACTCAGTGGGCTGGGCAACGTGGCCTTGGGCGGGTACCAGACCGGTGACACCGCCGACGACACCTGGTTCCACGACTCGACGGACGCGGCTATTCTTGTCCAGAAGGGCGACCTGGGCGCGGTGTGGACCGCCGGCTCGATGAGCGCAAGGCTTGAGTACAACGCCGCATTTCAACCCGCCGACCGCATCCGCACCGACGCCGGCACCATCCGCGCGGTCATGGCGGACCAGTTCGGACGCAGTTTGAGCAACGGTATGGTGCTCTCCGCGCTCGGGGGCAGCGTCGGCATCGCCGAGGCGTTCACGGGGGACTCCTATTGGTACAGGTTCCACTCGGACGTGGACGTCCAGGCCCTGGACGCCTACGCCGCGGGCGAAGGCCAGACCATGCTCATGCTCGACCTGAGCGCCGGCAGGGGCGTCGGTACGATCCGTGCGGGCAACATGGCGGCGACGTCTGCATTCAAGATCACCGTCAACTCCGACCTCGTCGGCAACGACGGGTTTGTCGATCTGATCGACGTGCTCGGACAGATGGGCACGAGCGCCGGGGGTGGCCCGCAGATCACCACCGGCCCGGGCGGCAACGTCCGCTATATTCACGCCGGCGGTCTGATGTATCAGGACTCGCTCTTCGGCTCGAGCCTGCCCATCCAGCCCACGATCCTCAACGAGGGTCAGGCGATCCAGCTCGTCGATGACTCGGGTGGACGCTTCACGCTCACCCCCATCGGCACACCCAACCCCGACTACGACCAGAACGTCTACGGCTCGCAGAAGTTCCTGCCCACGCAGTTGTCGTACATGACCTACGGCATCCGCGGGTCGGGCGGGTCGGTCCTGCTCAACGTCACCGGCACCGGCGGCGTCAAGGTCGACACCAGCACCCTCCAGACCTCCCAGCACGTCGAGATCAGCCAGGCCATCCTGCCCACAGAGGGCGGCAAGCCCGTCGAGACCGATGAGACCACAGGCAACGTCGCGCTCTCGACCACCTCGACCGAAGACGATATCTACTTCTTCGTCTACGGCGCCAAGACCGACGTGTACAAGATCACCGGCGGGCAGTTCTCCTCCATCGAGAACAACACGCTGGGCGAGATCATCACCGTGGACGCGGTCTCCACCGGCAAGATCGTCGCCGGCTCGCTGGGCATTGCCAAGTCCACCGCGGGCGGCGTCATCCTCACGCAGGACACCGACGTCACCGGCAACGCCATTGCCAATGCCTTCCCCTTCCTCCAGCAGACCAACGGCATCATGTTCTCGGGCAACGTCGGCGAGATGTACGCCACCGGCGCGCTGGGCAACATCATGGTCGGCGGGGACGTGAACACCATCGCCGCTGACCTCGATAAGAAACCCAACACAACCGGCTCGTTCGACGGCATCACCGCGCCCGTCTACGTCGAGGGCCTGGTCAACAAGATCGACATCGGTGCCGGCCTGCCCTCCAGCGGCACCGGCGAGTTCGAGAAGACCGGCCTGTATGTCGTTGGGCAGCTCGGCACTGTGATCAACACCGGCTTAGGCTCGGACATCCGCGGCCACGTCGTCAGCCAGACCGGCATCGGCAGCATCAACCTCAACAACGGCGCCATCATCGACACCGATATCGCTGTCATCCCCGACTTCACGGGCGTGAGCGAACTCTATAGCGCCGCGTTTGGATTGCCCCAGGACGAGAACCCCTACTTCCCCACGTTCGACATCGGGTCGATCAACCTCAGCGGCAAGGGCGGGATCATCGGCACGAACATCACCGCGCCGGACATCGGCCCGATCACGTTGTCCAACGGGTCGTTCGGCCTGATCGAAGCCAACTTCGTCGTGGCCAACCAGGGCACGATCGGCGATGTCACGGTCGATGGTTATGGCCTGCGCACGGTGAGCTTCAATGGCGGTGCGGTTCAACGCAACATCACCGCGACCAACCTCACCGGTGCCTCGCTGCCCGCGACGAACTTCACCACCAGCGTCCGCCAAAGCCGCAACCAGACCTACGATCCCTTCTCCGGCAGATTGCTCACCTTCCCCAACGACCTGCACGCGTGGCTGGGCACCAGCGAGGCCATGCCCTCGATCCCGCCGGTCACCACCGCCGGTGTCATCGAAGACGTCGTGGCTTACGCCAGCCAGGACCTGGGCAACGTCACGGCTTATCTCATCCGGGCCACCAACCCGCTCGCGCCCGTCTCCTTCAACTTTGCCAACAAGATCGGCACGATCAAGACCACCTCCACGATCAACGACCTTAAGGTCGTCACCGGCAGCCTCGCGGGCTTCCTCCCCGGGGCTTCCGTTTATGGGCTGGACCTGACCGTCTCCGGGCCGATCACGTCGATTTATATCAACGGCGACCTGGGCAATGATTCGTCCATCTCCGCCATCGGGCCCGACGGCACGATCTTCGACGTCACCGTCACGGGCAACTTCGACGGCACGATCTTTGCCACCAACGCGATCAAGAACCTCATCGTCGGCGGCAACTTCGTCGGCCTGCTCACCATCAACGGCGCCAAGCTCCTCGCCGGCAACCTGGCGCTGAGCTACTTCAAGGTCAGTGGCAATTACTTCGGCACCGCCACCATCCTGGGCAACGTCGGCACCGTCGAGGTCCGCAAGACCATGGGCCTCTCCGCCAGCGACACGTTCAACGTCACCGGCAATCTCAATTCGCTCATCGTCGGCAACGACACGACCTCCAACGGCGACGCCCTCGTGCTCACCCTCACCGTCACCGGCGACGTCGGCTCGGTCAACGTCACCGGTGAAGTCCGGGGCGACATCTTCGTCGGCGGCAACCTGCTCAACCTCATCGTGGCCAAGGACGCCCTCTCAAGCGCTTCGCTGTTGCAGGGCATCATCGACGTGGGCAATTCGCTCAGCAACGCCGCGATCTCCGGCGGCAACATCGTCGGTGGGATTCACGTCGGCAACCAGCTCGGCGCCTTGGCGCTGACCAACGGCCACATCGCCTCGGGCATCCTCGTGGGCGACCGCATCGGCTCTGTCGTCGTGACCAACGGCAACGTGACCACCGCGGGCAGCATCGTCAGCGCCTTTGGCAACATCGAACTGGTCAAGATCATCAACGGCGACCTCTTCGGACCGGTCAAGGCGATGCAGGGCAATATCCTCCGCCTCGAAGTCGCCTCCGGGTCGGACATCGGCGACGGCTCGACACCTCTGGAAATCCTGGCGGACTCGCTGGGCGTGCTTATCGTCGCCGGCATCATCAAGGGCGGCGTGACATTCAACATTGCCGGCGAATTGACTCAGGCCATCGTCGGTTCGGTCGCCTATGGCGCGACGATCAACGCCGGCAGCGTTTCGAGCTTTACCACGGTCGGCAACTACGCCGGCGACGCCACGTGGGGCTACCGCACGACGCCGACTTTCCTGACCGTCGGCGGAAACCTCGGCACCTCGGGCACGACCGTTTCGATCAACGCCAACAGCGTGGTCAAGGTCTCCGGTTCAACGGTGGCCGGCTCGACGCTCTCGGTCGGCCGCGACCTCAACGAGCTGCGCGTCACCGGGGCGCTGGCTTCCAACGTCCTTGTCGACGGCGCCGCCAAGCTTATCACCGCCGGCTCGGTCAGTTCAGCCAAGATCATCACCGGGCTGGACCTGGTGAACCTCACCGTCAGCGGCGCGATGACGGCCGGCCTCGTGCAGGTCGGTGCCTCGCGCAACGACGCCAATGAATATGCGCAGTCCCTGAGGCGGCGCGGCAAGCTCACCACGTTCGACGTGGGCTCGATGGTCAACTCCGTCGTCTCGGCGGGTGGCGACGTGGTCACCGCGGTGATCCGTGGGGCCATGACCAACAGTTCGCTCACCAGCGGCCTCGTGCTCAACGGCAACCGGTTGGACGACGTGCTCGACGGCACGTTGAGCCTCGCTTCGTCGAGCGACCGCAACACGCTGCGCGGCGGCGCAACGCTGTTTAACGGCCTGATGTCCAGCGTCTCGATCACCGGCGCGATGACCGGCAGTTCGGTCGTGGCCGGCGTCAGCCCCGGCGACGACGGCAGCTTCAACGACGCCGTCGCGGGCAGCAGCGCGGACCTCAACAACGTTAAGTCCTCCGTCACCGGCGGTCGCAGCTATATCAATGACATCGTGGCGGCGGTCGGGGCCGGCTCGTTCGTCATCGCCGACACGGGCTTCGTCAGCAACCGCACCACGTTGGCCGGCGGCACGGTCATTGCCAACGTGGCTTACAGCTTTGCGACGCAGGACATCTCATCCAACAACCCGATCGAACCGCTCGTGGGCACGGCGGTCCAGGGTTCGCCCGTGACCTACGGCGGGATCACCGTCACCGTCACCGGCACGGGCAGCGTGCAGGTCCGTGACGATGTTCTGGCGGGTAACGTCGTGGATACGCTCATCCTTGTTGGCACCAACCCCAACACGCAGGTCGTTGTGACCTCCACGACGCCCGGCGCGGTGAGCATCGGACGCGTCCTGAGCACCGACGATATTTCGCTCTCCAAGTTCAGCTTCGACGGCGACATCATCGGCGACGGCACCGCCGACCCGGACATCTGGATCGACGGCCCGGTGACGACCTTTGCTGTGCGTGACATCGGCAACAACGCCGACGGGAAGATCGGCGGCAACGTCGGCACCTTCCAGCTCCGCACGCTCGGCAGCGGCACATTCGTCGTCGGCGGCTCGATTGCCACGGCCATCCTCCAGCAGGGCAACCGGGCCGGCCTGACAGTCGCCGAGGGCGCCAGCTCGACCGCGAACATCTCGCTGCTGGCTTCCGACTCGATCGGGCAGACGTGGGTCTTCGACTCCGTCGCCAAGACCCTGCGGCAGGTCAACCCCGTGACCGGTGCAGACCTCACCGCCCCGGTGAGCGTCACCGATGAGGCAACCGGTTCGGCCATCACGCTCTCGGGTTTGGACTTCGACTCGGTTGGCAACCTCTTTGCCACCGCGTCGGTCTTCGACCAGAGCCCGACCACGGTGATCGGGTCGCTGGCCGTCGCGGGCCTGAACATTACCGCATCGACCGACGACCGCAACGGCAACATCCTCGCCATCGATTCCTCGACCGGCACCGACCGATTGATCCGTATCAACGGCTCCACCGCCGCCGTCACCGTGCTGGGCAACCTCGAAGACATCTTCGGCCAGTCTTATTCAGGCAACTTCCAGGCCCTGACCACCAGCCCCGACGGGACCAAGCTCTTTGGCATCGTCAACGACCGTGACGGCACCGGCACGACCTACACCTCCGCCAACGGTGCGGCTCTCGTCCAGGTCGAACTGGGCGACGTGAACAACAACGGTGTCGTCGAGGTCTCCAGCCCCTCGTCGCTCTTCTTCCCCGGCGTGCTCATCAACGGCGGCGGCGTGACCAACACCTACGTCGCCATGACCCGTCACCCCTCGCTCAGTGACCGCTTCTACGCGATCGAGCGTGTCGGTGGTCAGGACATCCTCGTCCGTCTGCAGTTCGGCGGTTCCGGCGCAAGCACCGTGGTCACACGCACCGTGCTGGGCACCGTGAAGGTCGGCGGGGTCGATACCAACATCGTCGGCCTGGGTTACTACGCCGGCAATCTCGTCGCCCTGAACAAGACCGGTGCGACGGCGGAACTCATCAAGTTCACAGCGCCCGCCCCCGGCAGCGCCACACGCATCACCGCGGCCAATGCGCTGTCGGGCGACCTGGACCAGTTCGTCGTCGGTGCGACCGGCAGGACACTGGCCATCGACAACGCCGGCTCGGGCACGCTGTACGCATCGGCGGGCCTGGCTGAGGTGCTCGGCTCGCTCAACACGACCACCGGCGTCTTCACACGGGTCAAGACCCTGGCCAAAGACACCTCCGGTTTGCCGATCACGTCCTCGGTGCGCGGCTTCACGATCGACACCGCCACGGACCACGCCTACGTGGCCACCTCGACCGGCAAGCTCTACGAATACGACACGGCCGACGGCTCGCTCGTCGGGGCCGGTGCGATCGGCACCCTGACCGACGCCAGCTCCGGCGTGGCGCTGACCCTCCGCGCCCTGAGCTACGACAACACCAACGGCCGCCTGCTCGGGCTTGACTCACGCCTGAGTACCGTGGTGATGATCGACACCACCACGGCCCAGGGCTCGGCGATCCTGCCCGGATCGTTTGACACGACGATCCTCAACGGCCTGGACTTCAACGACACCACGGGCACGCTCCGGTCGTTCAATGATTCGACCGACCACTTCACCCGTTACCGCATATCGGGCACGGACCAGGCGGGCCTGATCGCGGACTCTTACAACGCGCTGCAGATCACCGGCGGCGGTGATTTTGCCGGCCGCGTCGAGGCCACGGGCAACACGTTCAACACCGTCACCGTAGCCGGCTCGTTCTCGGGCGAACTGGTCACGCAAGGCTCGATCAACAGCTACGCACAGACCGGCGGCAACTTCAGCGGCGTCATGCAGGCCGCGGGCGACCTGGTCAGCGTCACGATCACCGGCGGATCGGTCTTGACCGGTGCGCTCATCCAGGCCGGCGGGACGCTCAAGAACTTCTCGATGCCCACCGCCTCGACCGCGATGAACGGCCGGGTCGTTGCGGAGTACGCCGAGACGTTCAACATCAAGGGCAACCTCGGCATGATGGGCGAGCTGCTCGTCAACGGCTACGCTTCGAGCGTGTCGGTGGCGTCGCTGCTCGGCCACGTGACGCTCGGCTCGGCGGGTTCGATTGTGGTCAGTGGTTCGCTGGCACGGGATTCGAGCCTGACGGTCAACGGCGCGACCAACTTCGTCTCCGTCACCGTGGGCGCGGCGGTCACCTCGGTGATGAACTTCTTCGGCCCGGTCGCCACGCTCAAGGTGCTCGGCACGATCAACGGCGAGATCTACGCAACCAACGGCGTCACGACCGCGCAACTGGGCAACCTGGCCTACGCCCTGATTGTCGTGGGTGAAAACCTCACGAACTTCTCCGCCACGTCCATGACCGGTTCGGTGGTCAGCGTCGGCACGACCGTCGGGGCGGACGGCGTCTACAACACCGATGACGACGAGATCACCGGCGGCACGATCAGCGCCGCGACGGTCTCGGGGGTCTTCAACGGCAGCGCGATTGTCGCCGGCGTGTTGCCGACGGCGGTGGCGGGCACGGGTCGGCCGACGTCGAATCTCTACTACACCGGCTCACCGGGCAACCCCGACTTGAACAAGACCGACTCGGCGGAGGCCGGCGGTATCCTCCCCAGCCGAATCGATCAGCTCAGTGTGCTGGGCAACGTCAACGGCATCGGGCTGGGCTCGGTCGTGGCGGCGGCAGACACGATCAAAAACCTGACCGGCCCGACGGTGGGCCTGATTACCACGCGGGCCTACGGCGACCCGCTCGGTGCGCCGCAGGTCATCTACACCACCTTCACCAGTGCCTCGCAGGTCCAGTCGGTCTTCACAGAGGAACTGATCTCCAACTCGTTCGTGCTCGCGCAGGACAACAACGGCGACGGCGATGTCGACGACGTAGGCGACACACCGGGCAGTGTTCTGGTTGTCGATGACCAGGGCAATGTCCTGAACAACCTCACGCTCTCCTATTCGACGACGACCGACGCCAACGGCAAGGTCCTGGGCGTGCTCACGATCACCAGCCCGACCGATTTCACCGCTGAGTTCCTCGAGATCACGCTCTCGGGCAACCTCACGGCCCCGACGATTGTCGACCGCACCGGCCTGAGGTCGGCCCAGCGTGACTGGAACCGGGACGGAACCCAGGACGCAGGCGAAGACGCACGCGGCACGATCCTCGATGGCGACAAGGACGGCGTCGAGGGCGGCAGTTATGTCGTACGCATCGGCAATACCGACCAGCCCGACAGCTTTGAGGACGTCCGAGACCTGGTCGGTAATGAACAGCCGATCGTCCTCGACGGTCCGATCTTTACCTTCACCGCCAACTTCGAGAACGACTCCGATATCGACATCTTCCGGATCGACGGCATCGCCGGCCAGTACCTCGGCGCGGGCATCACCTCGACCGAATCGTTCACCGGCAAGATGGGCATCTTCTTCCGTGACACGCAGGGCACGCTGGCTACCGGCGATGACTACTTCGACCTGGTCATCACGTGGGACAGCTTCTCGAACCAGGACTTCCAGGGCATCGAGCTGCCGGACTCGGGCGAATACTACGTGGTCTTTGTCGCCACCGGGATCACCGAAGCCGGACAGGGCTACGAGGCACAATTCGCCTTGAGTTCGACCGACACCGGCCTGGCCACGGTGTTCGATGGCACGATCAACGGTGTGAATTTGAACTTCAACCCGGGCTCGCCATACGACGATGTGACGATCGGTTACGTCAACAACACGAAGAACATCCCGTCGCAGCTGGTCTATGTGAACTTCAACGGCGGCACAGCGACGCAGTACAAGGCCAACTACGGCGTCGATGTCCCCGTCTCGGCGTTCGATGCGTCCAACATCGCCCCCGGTTTCGGTGGGCACGAAGACGAGTTGATCAACGGCGGTGTCGGGTTCACCGGCATCATCGACAACATGATCGACATCTACTCCAACTTCACGAGCCAGTACGGCAGCTTCACCGTGGACCGGCTGCTGGCGTCCGACCTCTCGTCGCTTTCGGGTGACATCGGCAATCTCGCAAGCGGGTTGCACTTCACCACGGTGGACCCGGCCCTCTACGGTCTCGACCCGACGACGGACTACACCACGCTCTACATCGGTGGGGCTGACGACGCGATCTTCCTGGGTTACCCCGGCGGCCTGCTGGGGATTGCCAGCAACATCGACGTGGGCCACATGGAATACTCGAACGAGGCGATCATCTTCGAGGCCACGTTTGCCTATCTCGGCATCCCGTCGCTCGAAGGCGCCGCCATCGCGATCGCCAACACCGCCGCGCACGAGCTGGGCCACACGATGGGCCTCAACCACACCGAGCAGCTCACGCTCACCGATGTCTTCAACAGCGTGCCCGTCGGTTCATACCAGCTCATGTCCGCCGGTCAGAACTCCGGCAGCTTCGAGCGCTACACCTACCTGCGTCGCCTGGGTGTCTCCGACATCGAGACCGACGAGTTCCCGATCGGCTGGATCGATACCGCGGCGATGTTGACGTGGTGGCTGTCCTGAACCCCGGTCTGGTTATGACCATGCACCCTCACGGGGCCTGCGGACTCTGTTCCGCGGGTCCTTTTTTTATGGCCAGAACAACGTCTGCGGCGCGTTCAACCGTGGGAAAGAAGACCCTGTGCTTTATCGACCAGCCACCGCGCAAAATCACGCTTGCTCATCCTGCCCGGGCTGTCCTCTTGGCCGTCGGCGGTAAACAGGGTCGGCGTGATCGAGTCGGACTCCATCGTGCCCAGGGGGTTGGCCACGATGGCGTCGACGCCTTTGCGTTTCATCTTGGCCGTCGCTCGCTCGCGGAGCTTGGCGGCCTCTTCGAGTGCGAAGGCGATGATGCGTTGACCGGGCCGTTTGTTCGCCGCGGTGCGGGCGACGAGGTCGGGCGTCGGTTGAAGGGTGAGGGTCATCGTGCCTTTCTCGGCCCGTTCGAGCTTGCCCTCATTGACACAAATCGGTCGGTAGTCCGCGACGGCGGCGGCCATGATGAGCACGTCGTGGTCGTTGAAGTGGGCTTCGAGGAGTTGGGCGAGTTCGGCTGAGCTTTCAAAACGGTAGACCCGGCAACGTGCGGGAGGGTCGATACGCTCGATGCCCGGCCCCATGAGCAAGGTCGCTTCGTGCCCCAGCTCCGCGGCGGCGTCGAGCAACGCGACGCCGAGCTTGCCGCTGGAGCGGTTGGATATGAAGCGGACGGCGTCGATGGGTTCACGTGTTGGGCCGGCGGTGATGAGCAGTTTCATGGCGGTGGGTGTTGTCGCATAGTCAGAGGGTGTATCGTTGACGCCAGGTGGGGTGGCTTCTATCCTAAGCTGTCGGGCGTTCGAGAGACACCCCGGGGGTTTTGAGCGACAGGCTAAGCATATGGTCAAACAAGCCGGTCTGGGCTTCAACTTCCGTCGGTTTTTCTTCCGCGGGCTGGCGATCCTCCTACCGTCGATCCTGACGGTGTGGGTGCTCATCGCCGCGTACAACTTCGTGCAGACCCGGATCGCCGGCCCGATCAACGTGGGTGTGCGAGAGCTGATCGTCTACACCAGCCCCTGGCCCAAGGTTCTGGAATCGGACATCCAGTCGCACAGAGAGGTCATCGAGAAGAACCCCGATCTGCGCGCCCAGTGGCGCAGCGCCCAGGACAGCCGACAGTGGCTCGAACGCGACACGCGCAGGCAGGTGTTGGCACAGAAATGGTCGGATTACAGTTACGCGCTGGACCTGATCGGTTTGGTGATCGCGGTGCTGGCGATCTACATCGCCGGGGCGTTTCTGGGGTCGTTCATCGGCGGGCGGATATGGGCACGTGGCGAAGAACTCATCGGCCGCGTCCCGCTCATCAAGCAGGTCTACCCCTCGATCAAACAGGTGACGGACTTTATCGTCGGTGGGGGCGGTGACGATCAGGAGATCCGCTTCAACCGCGTCGTGGCGGTACAGTACCCACGCAAGGGCATCTGGTCGGTCGGCCTGGTCACGGGCGACACGATGCGGCTGATCCAGGAGGCGGCTGGACAGGAGTGCATCACGGTCTTCGTGCCCTCCTCGCCGACGCCGTTTACGGGTTACGTCATCACGGTGTCGCGGGAGGACGCGATCGACCTGCCCGTTTCGATCGAAGAGGCGCTGCGGTTCACGATCTCGGGCGGTGTCGTGGTGCCGCCTTCGCAACTCGTGAACCGATCATCGGACAACGTGGGTATGAAATCGATCCCCGCGGGTTCCGTTCGGAAATTGGGGCCGAGTGGCGAAGATCAGGCCAAGGCGTCATAATCAATCCCTCACACGGAGACGGTTCATGGAGATCACGATTACCGGGCGACATGTCGAAGCCACCGACGCGATCCGCCGGTACTGTGAATCCAAGCTCGCCAAGCTCCCGAGGTATTACGACCGGGTCCAGATGATCCAGGCGATCCTCGACCACATCGGCAACGAATACGTGGTTGAAGTGATCGTCGAAGCCGAGCACGCCAAGCCCTTTGTCTGCAAGACCCGAAACGAAGACCTCTACGCGGGGGTCGATGACGTGGTCGACAAGCTCGAACGGCAGCTAACCGACCACAAGGAAAAACTCCGCAACCGCAAGCACAACGGGTGACGGCCCGGTGGGGTCGGCCCAGAGATATCCGAAATCAGGAGTCACACACCGCCATGAAGTTAACCGAGTTTGTCGTGAAGGACGCGATTGTCCCCCAGCTTAAATCGACCGACCGAGACGAGGTAATCGGCGAGTTGGTCGATGCGCTGGTCAAGGCCGGGGCCGCCACCAAGACGCTGCGAGACGATCTTGTCAAACAGATCCTCGACCGTGAGAAGCACGGCTCGACGGGCTTTGGCAAGGGCGTGGCCGTGCCGCACGTCAAGCACGAGAAGATCAAGAAGATGGCGGCCGCGATCGGCGTGAGCCAGCCGGGCGTGGATTTTCACGCACTCGACAAGGCGCCGGTGTATTCCGTGGTGCTCCTGCTCTCGCCCAAGAACAAGCCCGACGAGCACCTGCAGGCGATGGAGAATATCTTCTCGAACCTGCAGCGCGACGTGTTCCGCCGATTCCTGCGTCAGGCGTCCACGGTGGAGGAGGTCTACGACCTTCTCGAAGAGGCCGACGCCCAACAACTCCAGGGTTAATGATGATCTTGAGTAAGCCGACGATCAGGCCTGCGCGCCCGCACTGCGCCTCAATGGGGAGACGGTCTTGAACACCGCCGGCCGATCGGCCCAGATCAACGTGGCGATCCAGAACAAGCTGGGCCTGCACGCCCGGCCGGCGATGGCGTTCGTCGATGTTGCCAACACTTTTTCCTCCGACATCCGTGTCGTCAAGGGTACGCAATCGGTCGACGGCAAGAGCATCATGCAGATGATGATGCTCGCGGCGGTCACGGGCACCGAGCTGCGCATCGAAGCCGAGGGCGACGACGCCCAGGCCGCGGTCACAGCCCTGCGCGAGCTGGTCGACCGCAAGTTCGACGAAGAGTAAAGGGACACCCTTTTCACAACATATAGCCGACGATGTCATCGCCGGTCCGTGTGCGAAATTGCACTCGCGTCGTCCGTGCGTCTCACGCACTGGCGGACAAGCCGCCAGTGGCACCCGGCGAAATCCTCCAGTGGAACCCAGTTACCAGTGCCACCCGCCGCCGTGGTATTGGTGTGTGGCGGATAATTATATGTGTTTATTGGGTTATCCAGAACCAGCAACGTTGATGCCTGACGGCGGTTTACCGATCCACACCGGATTGCTCTGCACACCGGTGGCACCGGGGATATCGGGGGATTCTTCAATCAACTTGTATACAACACGATAGCTCCCATCATTGTATAGAACTCGTGCACCAAAAAGGTAAATCACGTCACCATAACCCAGCATGCTTTCAGTAGTTTCGTTCTTTGGGATAAGCGGCGTCTGATGAATAAACACCATGGGCTGTCCGTTGTGAAACGCCCAATTGGGTTCGGCTCCGACCCACACCGGGGGCTGGTCCACACTGCGGAACTCGTCTTTCAGACGCTCTCTTATCCAACGGTTCTTGGAACGCGGTTTTCCCGCCTTCTGATAGTCCGACCAAATCCGACCCATGAACTTGTCATAATCATTTTGACATCCACAAGAAGCATTATATATTTTCATGGCGGCTATTAATACACTTCCACGAAACTTACTTGCTTCTCCAGATGGGTCATAGCCTGGTGTATTAATATCCATCATTACACAAATGCTCCTAAAATGTCTTGGTTCCATTTAATATCTTGATGAGTTCGTAACCCGTGTGATAGTTTGGGTCGATGGCCGCGTGACTCCAAGGCATCATGGTTTCCAGATTGGCCAACTGGTGGGGGTTCAATGCACCCCCCGCCTGGCTGAGGAAGCGGTGATGGATTGTCATGGATACGTTGATGTTTCGATATACAGATTTTTGGAACACTCTTACGGGCGGGTGGCACTGGCTCTGGGTGCCACTGGCGGCTCGTCCGCCAGTGTGATCGATCAACGGAGGCATGTGAACACACGAACCTCATCGCGTTGTGGATAATATAAAATCTGCAGTAATCGGTGACGCAATTCACTGGCCGTAGACCGCAAGTTCGACGAAGAGTGATTGTTGCAGTTACCCCACCCGTTTGACGATCAACGCGGTCTGGTCGTCGAGTTGCGGGGCGCTCTCGGCAAAGCGGTGGACCTCGTCGAACAGGGAGGTCATGATCTTTTCGGCGCTCTGTGTGCGGGTCTCGACGATCACGTTGCTCACGCGGTCCTTGCCAAACATCTTGCCGTGGATGTCCTGGTACTCGTAGAAGCCGTCGGTGATGAGGGCCAGGATGTCGCCGGTGTTGAGGTGGAGGGTCTGCAGCCCGTCGCCGGGGGGGTCGGGCATGATGCCCATCGGCAGCGTCGTGGCGTTGAACCACTCGACCTTGCCGTCCGCGCGCACGATGAGCAGCGGCCCCTGTCCCGCCGCGTGGTACTCGACCGTGTGTTTGACCGGGTCGAGCCGACCAAGGAACGCGGTGACAAAGCGCTCCATCGACAGGTCTTCGTGGAGTTGGCTGTTGACCTGTTGGAAGAGGGTGTCGAGTGATGAGGAGAGCCTTACGCCGATGCGGATCATGGCCCGGACCTGCGTGACGGAGAGGGCCGGCCCGATCCCGTGCCCGGTGGCGTCGGCCAGGAGCAGCAGTCGGCAGGCCTTTTTTCGGTTGTTTTCATCGCCGACCGGCTCGGGGGCCACGTCGTAGATATCCCCACCGGTTTGCTCGGCGGGGAGCGACCGGCCGGCAAACTCGTAGCCCTCGCAAGGCTCGATCACCTTGGGCAACACCCCGAGTTGGATTTTTTTGGCTGTCTCAAGGTCGCGTTCGAGCTTGAGCTTGACCAGCCGTTCGTCCATGAGACGGGCACGCTGGATCGCCACGGCGGCCTGCGACGAGAGCGCCACCGCGATGCGTTCGTCGTTTTCGTCGAATTGCCCTTTCCGTGCGTTGAGCAGTTGCAGCACCCCGACCAACTCGTCATCAAATCCCACGAGCGGGATCGCAATCAGGCACTTCGTGTGGTAGCCCGTGCGCTTGTCGACCTCCTGGTTGAAGCGGGCGTCGGCGTAGCAGTCGGGCACGTTGACGATCTGCCGTTTGCGTGCGCACTCACCGGCGATCCCTTTGTCGATCCCGAATCGCAGCTCACGCAATCCGGTGGCGATCTTCACGAAAAGTTCCTGCGTCTTGTCGTCGTAGAGAAACACCGAACCGCGGTCGGCCCCGAGCACACTGCGGCCGGCGTCGATGATGCGTGTGAGCAACGCCTGCAACTCAAGTGGTCGGCCAAGGTCCTTGGCAACCTCAAGGAGCTTGAGCAGCGTGTCACGGTCGTAGTGGGGTTCTTTGGGAGAACTCATGGTCTGGATGCCACCGGCACTGTTCCAGTATCGGCCTGCGGGGGATGTCGGTCAATTAACACGATTCTGTCATGGTGGGTTTGGGATGGGACGATATAATCAACGGACGGTATTCTCTCACGATGGAGCCCATCATGCTCACAGACGATCAGGTCATGGCCGAGTGCATCAAGGTGGTCAATTCATCGGTCGTCGGCCTGTTGACGACTGTGGATTTTGACGGTTGTCCCCACGCGCGTTGGATGGGGTCGGCCATTGCGGAGGGGGGGCTGCGGCGGGTTTACACGCTCACCGGCAAGGGCAGCCGAAAGTGCGAACACCTCGAACGCAACCCGCTCGTGAGTTGGACGTTCTCGACCCCGGACTACTCCGATGTCGTGACACTCGAGGGTCGGGCTGGTGTGCTCAGCGCGCCGATCGTCTCGCAGCACGTCTGGGACAGGCTCGTGGCGTGTGCCAAGGCTTACTGCATGAGTGTGCTCTCCAACGACGACACAGTCGAGTTTGTTTCGATCGAGACTCAGGTCGAACGGATCGAGTACCTCAGCCCGCGCCTCAAGCTCTTCAAGCCACGCGTGATCGAGATGTCTTCGCGCGTCGAGCGGTGAGATTTCATGCACGTGGATTGACCGCGGTCCGTGCGGCGGCGAGCGTCACCAGGTGGTCGACGAGCCGGGGCATGGGCATGCCTCTGTGCGCCGCGGCCTTGGGCAAGAGCGAGTGCGACGTGAAACCGGGGAGCGTGTTGATTTCGAGGATCATCGGCCCGGCCTCGGGGCTGACGATGAAGTCGACCCGGCTGAGGTGTCGGCAGCCGGTGAAGGTGTGCGCGAGCGTGGCCAGGCGGCGCAGCTCGTCGAGGGTTTCTTTGGGCAGGCCGACCTCGGCGGGGTCGAGCAGGTAGAGCGTGTCTTCGCGGGTGTATTTGGCCTGGTAATCGTAGAACGCCGTGGCGGGCACGATGCGGATCGGCGAGAGGGCGGTCGGGCCTTCCTCGGTATCGATCACACCGACGGTCATCTCGCAGCCGGCGACGAACTGCTCCGCGAGGACGTGGTCGTATTTCCCCGTGAGCGCGGATTGGGCCTTGGCCAACTGGTCGGCTGTCTTACAGATGAATAGATCGATGCTGCTGCCCTCGGTGATGGGCTTGAGCACAAGCGGCAGTTCGATGTTGACCCGCGACCGGGGGGAGACGACGCAGAACCGGGGCGTCGGCAGGTCGTGGGAAGAGAGGACCCGCTTGGTGGCCGCCTTGTCCATGCACAACTCGGCCGCGGGTGCCCGGGAGCCGACGTAGATCAGGCCCCGTTTGTCTAGGATGCGTTGCAGTCCGCCGCCCTCGCCCCACGGCCCGTGCAGCACGGGGAAGATGACATCGCCTTTGGCGCGGGCGAACCGGTCGAGGCAGTCGAGTTTGTCGGGTCCGATGTCGCTCTGCGTCACTTCGTGGCCCGCCTCGGCCAGGGCCTTGGCCACCGACGCGCCGGACACGAGGCTGACCTCGCGTTCCTTGTCAGGACCGCCCGCTAGAACGAGGATGTGCATGGTGCGACCGCCTTATGACCCGACCCGTGTTCCAAGGGCTTTTATCGACAAGCCCGGCTCAAACGCATCAATACCAGTAACACCACACCGCAACGCCTAGCGCGATCCCCGCCAATCCTGTCACAAGCCCAAGCACGCGCAGGCGGTGGCCCTTAAGCGTCGGCTGGCTTTTCAATTGACGGCCGGCCTGCACACTTAAGACCCACGCGATCACGCCAAACACCACGCCGAGCACCCCCGTGAAGGCATCAAGCACCGCCAGGCACCCGAACATCGCACAGAACAGGGCGTAAGGCGACCGCGCGTTGAGCCAGGCCTTGACACGCAGGGCGCGCAAATGGTCGGACGGGGATTCTCTGCCAAACAGTGCCATGCGGACACTATACGTCAGACGCCGTGTGGCAAGGCGTCAGGGGTCACGATGGTGAAGATGGGAAGCGTTCAGACCAGCGGCAGGCCCAGCCTCATGCGGATGTCTTCATGGACCCCGTCCGCGGACTTTTCACCGTCCACCTGCACGACCAGTTCCTTGCGTCGGAAGAGTTCGAGCACGGGCTCGGTCTTGGTGCGGTAGTCAGCCAGTCGTTGCCTGACGGCTTCTTCGTTGTCGTCTTTGCGTGTGACGAGTTTCCCGCCACACACGTCGCAGACATCCGGCTTGTTCGGGCGGTGGTGGATGAGGTTGTAATCCAGCCCGCACTGGCTGCAGAGCCTGCGCGACAGGACGCGCTGGAGCACCGCTTCGTCGCTGATGGCAATGTGGATCACCGCGTCGATGTCGTAGCTTTCGACGAAGAACTCGGCCTGGGCACGGTTGCGTGGGAAGCCGTCGAGGATAAAGCCGAAGTTCCAATCGTGCTCAGCCAGTCGGGTGCGGACGATTTCCTCGACCACTTCATCCGGCACGAGCAGGCCCGAGTCGACGATGCGTTTGACGCGGGCCGCGAGCTTGGTGTGGGCCTGGATGTTCCATCGGAAGATGTCGCCCACGCTGATGTGGACGAGGTCGAAGGCTTCGTGAAGACGTTTGGCCTGGGTGCCTTTGCCACACCCCTGGGCTCCCATGATGACGTATTTGTGCATAGCTCAGAGAGTGTAGCGGGTCACGAAAGATTGCGAAAGATGAAAAGACGATTTGGGGTGAAAATAATTGTTCGATCCCGAATAAAAGGGTAAGGGCCGTCCTTATTCGGGACGGCCCTCGGACCCCCTCTTCAAAACCCGCCAGGGTCCATGGCGGGCGCTGGGATGTCAGGGGTTATAAAACATTCAAAACTGTCACAAGATATCTTATCATCAGTCATGATGTTGTCAATATTCATATAAAAATTTCGATATACAGACCGTAAGTAATTTTTAAACAAGTTATAATAATTGTTTATTCTATAACTGGATTATTCTTTACAATATGGTAAAATCCACCAACACAACCATCAACCGGAGTAGATGTGTCACAGCTTTTAACCACCCGCGATCTGGCTGAGGCCATCGGCGTCAGCGAATCATCGCTCAGGCGCTGGGTCGACGACGGCGTCATCCAGGCCTTCCGCACCGCGGGGGGGCACAGGCGGATCACCCTCGATGAAGCGATCCGCTTCATCCGTGAGTCCGGCACGCCGCTGGTCAATCCCGTGAAGATCGGCCTGCCCACGCTGCCACGCGACCACCAGGGCTACACCGTCGATCCCACCGAGACCCTGCTCAACGCGCTGATGGTCGGCGATGACGAACACGCCATCGGGATCGTGATGACCTACTTCCTCTCCGGCAAGCCGATCGCTACGCTTTTTGACGGGCCGATCCGCGCCACGATGACACGCCTCGGCGAGCTGTGGAAACACAACGAACGCGGCATCCTCATCGAACACCGCGCCACCGATACCTTCATCCGTGCCCTTTCTCGCATCCGCTTGAGCATTAAAAACCCCCCGGCCGACGCCCCCGTTGCCATCGGGTGCGCACCGGGAAACGACCCCTATTTCATCCCCACGATGATGGCGGCCTGCATCTTTGCGGACAACGGCGTGCGGGACATCAACCTCGGCCCGCAAACACCGACCCAGACCCTGATCCACGGTATCGAGGAAAACCAGGCCCGCGCCGCGTGGCTCTCCATCTCCACCGAGTTTGAACAGGACCAACTCGAACGCGACCTGACCCCTCTCATCGCCTCCACCGCAAAACTCGGATGCCAACTCGTCATCGGTGGACGCAACGCCCCAACCCAGCTCCGCAAGCCCGCCCCGCACGTCTTACTTACCCGCACCATGGCGGAACTGACCGCGTTTGCACGTGGGATTTCAGCCCCCTGACCGTTTGTGTCGGTTATCCGGAACCAACCCGCTCTGGTGCCGCGATTTATTCATGGTGGGGTCATCACCCAACCGCCCCGGCATGTTACAATAAAGTTCTATGCTTCATGAAGCGGCAGGGCGTGGTATCGGGTTGATCCTTCTCGTGGGGTTTGTTCTGCTGGGCGTGGGCTGTGCCAAGCAACTGTTCCCCGAAGACCTCCCGCGATCGCAGTACGAGCGTTACAGCCAACTCCGCGGCGACTACCGCCCCATGAGCGAACGCAACGCCTACGGCATCGAGAAACCCGCCCTGCGTGACCGCCTTCGCCCGCTTGAACGAACGAATTAAACGGACCCTTTTTTCAGCTTGCAGACCCGTGACTTGTGAAAAATCAAAGAGAACCGGTCGGTCTACCGATGTTACACGTGGGTCGGACTCCGCTGGTTAAAATACCCGCGGTTCCTGTGAAGGTTGGGGTGGCCTCTTGGGCAAGACGTTGAACAATTCCAAGCTCATGCCGAACAAGCGTACCATCGTGGTCCTGGCCAGCCTGCTGGGCACCATGACGCTTGTCAGCAGCCTGCTCATGGCGCTCGAGCCCGGCCCGATCGCGCCGCTGGGTGTGCTCCGTCTCACCTCGCTCGACACCCAGGCCAACCCCGGCAAGCTCCTCTTCGACACCCAGCCCGCCGTGCTCGACGGACGCTGGACCGACATCGTCATCCGATACTCGGGCAGCCCAACGGGTTCAGCCGCCACCGTCAGCGCCCAGCACGAGGCGCAGGGCCGCGGCGGACTCGGCGATCACTTTGTCATCACCAACGGCAAGGGTGGGCCCGACGGCCAGGTGCAGGTCGGCTACCGGTGGCGCGCCCAACTCGACGGCGCCCACACGATCGGCCAGTGGGCAACCCACTTCAACACCCACGGCGTCGGCATCTGCCTCGTCGGCGACGGCAACCGCACCCCGCCCACCGACGCCCAGATGCGCGAACTGCTCTGGCTCGTCCGCCAACTTCAGACCCAACTCGGCATCACCCCCGACCACATCTATGTCGAAGCCGGCGACAACGTCAACGGCTCGACCCCACGCCTCTTCCCCCTCGCCCGTTTCCGTCAGCAGTTGCTCACGCCCGAAACGCGGTAGCGGTCATCCACTCAACATGATCTTGGTCAAGCCCCGGGCAATACCCGCTATGTGAATCTTGCGCCGTCATTTATCCGATGGTCCGAGCGAGCTTGTGCCACTTCTCCATGATCTCGGGGTCTTCCTTCAGTTCCACAAGCGGCCCAAGTTCCCGCTCGATCAATAGCCGGTCGAGTTTATCCCCCTGTCTCACAAGCACGTATTCGATATCCACCCAGTCCTGCCCCCTGTCTGCAAAGGCCTTAAGAACGACAAGGTCTTCCGCGCTACATGTTAATAGTTTGATACCTCCCCAAAAGTCATACCGCGTGGCACGCTCGATCACACGCTCTTCATACATCAAAGCCCCCAGCGAGATATCAATGCCAATGCTTTGCTGGTTGTCATTCAACAGCAGGATTCTGCGTGTACGGGCAAAGTCCACCGTGTTGTCATAGCGGGGGGGATAGATGTTCAGCAGCGATTGGATGAAGCCCAATTCATCATGCGAACCCGTGTAGACCGTGACATCAACATCGAGGGTTAATCTCGGCTCGCCCCACCTCTGTAACGCAACCCCGCCGATGAAACAGTATCGCGCCTCGAGTTTTTCAAGGTGGCCTTGAAGCCGCAGCGCACACCGAAAGAGATCAACCATGACGATTTGCCGCGAGTTCGGGGTTACGCTCGCGGAAAATTTTGAACCAACGCTGTAACTCGGCCAACCCCGACGCCTTCCGGGGTGGATGGGTGCGGATCGCGCTTTGAAAACATCCGCTGAGTGCTTCGATCGCCTTCGCGGTGTCCGCGTTACGGATATTCTCTTCCCGCATCGCCTTGAGGATCGGCCCCGCGAGCTTCCAATTCTCAACAAAATCTTTAAGTCGGGGGTCTTCCATGGTATTCAATCCCTCAATGCCGACGCCCTGATTTTAGCATATCGATAGAGTGGCTATTACAGGGGTTACTCGCCCGGGTCGAGGACGGACATGAACGCCTCCTGCGGGATGTCGACGGTGCCGACGCGCTTCATGCGTTTTTTGCCCTCTTTTTGCTTCTCGAGCAGCTTGCGTTTGCGCGACACGTCGCCGCCGTAGCACTTGGCGGTGACGTTCTTGCCCACGCTCTTGATCGTCTCTCGCGCGATGATCTTTCCGCCGATCGCCGCTTGCAAGGGGATCTCGAAGAGGTGGCGGTCGATCTCTTCCTTGAGGCGCTTGAGCAGGATGCGCCCACGGTACTCGGCTTTGCTCCGGTGGACGATCACCGAAAGCGCGTCGACCTTTGAGCCGTTGACGAGGATGTCCATCTTCACGAGGTCGTCGGCGCGGAAGGTGTCGACCTCGTAATCGACCGTGCCGTAGCCCGAGGTGATGGACTTGAGCTTGTCGAAGAAGTCGTAAATGATCTCGGCCAGGGGCAGGTCGTAGTGGAGGATCTGTCGTTCTTCGGAGACGAACTTCTGGTCCTTGAACGTGCCGCGGCGCTGCTCGCAGAGTTTCATGATGTCGCCGATCGAGCGCGTGGGGGTGATGATCTCGGCCCGGACGATGGGTTCCTTGATGTCCTGAATCAATGTCGGGTCGGGCAGGTCGGCGGGGGTGGTGATGCGTCTTGTGGTCTTGTCGCGCAGGTCGACTTCGTAGGTCACCGTCGGCGCGGTCTGGACGATGGTGACGTTGCTCTCGCGTTCGAGACGTTCCTGGATGATGTCCATGTGGAGCATGCCGAGGAACCCGCATCTAAAACCAAAGCCCAGCGCCTCGGAGCTGGTCGGTTCGTGCGTGAAGCTTGCGTCGTTGAGGTGCAGGCGTGCCATTGCGTCGCGCAGGTCCTCGAACTGCGTATCGCCGGTGGGGTAGAAGTCGCAGTAAACCATCGGCTGCGGCTCACGGTAGCCGGCCAGGGGTTCGCTTGCGGGGTGGATATCGCTGGTGATCGTGTCGCCGATGTTCACGTCGTCGAGGGTTTTGATCGCCGCGACCATGTACCCCACGTCGCCGGCCTCCATCGGGTCGTCCATCGCCAACATCTTCGGCTTGAACTTGCCCAGCTCCGTGATGGTGTAGACCCGGCCCTTGCGCATCATGCGGATGCGGTCGCCCACGGTGAGCCTGCCGTTCATCAAGCGGAAGTAGACGATGACGCCGCGGTAGTCGTCGTACTTGGCGTCGAAGATCAGGGCCTGGGTCTTGGCGTCGGCGTCGCCGCGCGGTGGGGGGAAACGTTCGCAGATCGCGTCGAGTAGTTCGGGTACACCCTGTCCCGTCTTGGCGCTCGTGAAGACGCAATCGTTGGCGTCCAGCCCGAGCACACTTTCAACCTGTAAGGCCACGTCCTCCGGCATCGCGCTGGGCAGATCGATCTTGTTGATGACCGGGATCAGGTGCAGGTCGGCCTCGACGGCCTTGTAGAGGTTCGCCACCGTCTGCGCCTCGACGCCCTGCGTCGCATCAACCACGAGCAGCGCCCCCTCACAGGCCGCAAGAGCACGAGACACCTCGTAATGGAAGTCCACGTGCCCGGGCGTGTCGATGAAGTTCAACTCGTAAAGCTCCCCCCGGAAGGTGTGTTCCACGGAGACCGCGGAGGCCTTGATCGTGATGCCCCGTTCGCGTTCGAGGTCCATGTCGTCGAGCGTCTGCTCGCGGCGGGTGCGCTCGGTCATGGCCCCGGTGCCCATGAGCATGCGGTCGGCCAGGGTGCTCTTGCCGTGGTCGATGTGGGCAATGATGCAGAAGTTTCGGATGTGGACGTTCGTCGGCATGGAGCGGGGATTATATCGACCCCCCCGGTTGGCGTATCAGTTCGCGTTCGGGTTGGGGTTTCATCGGGTCCGGTAGCGTCAGCACCAGCCCCATCAACATCAGGGCTGCCAGCGTCATGGCATTGTAGGACTGCCAGACAAGATTGCCCTGCCTGCCGAGGACAACCCGCATCGGCAGTGTCATCACGATGGCTACCCATAACAGCATCAGTCGCGGGGCCCCGAGTTTGCCGACCAGCCCGACACGTGACAACCACAACACGCAAGGCACAAGCAGGACGAAGTGCTGGGTCCACGCCATCGGCGAGAGCAACATGCACAGCACCATCATGGCTGCCCATTCGCGTGAGGCCTCGCGCGTCCAGGCCTCCCCCGGCGCAGCGGCCGGGTCGGGCAATGACCTCCTGAATCGCCAGGCCAATGCCGCCGCAAGCAACAGAAGGATCCCCGTGACGATCCTGTCGGCGGCTCGGGGTGATAAGTCAAAAAACTGAACAAATCCCGGCGCGGGTTGGACCTCTCCAACAGGCACAAGAAGATTTTGTGAGGAATCCTTTTGACCATCCCGTGCCAGAAAGAGGGAATGCTCGGGGGGGAAGGTCATCAGGAATCTGGCCACGGCTTGCTTAAGCGCGAAGTTCTGATTTTTGGGCTTTTCGATGGGGTTGACGGTCGGGTCCTGGACCTGAGCAACACGTTCAGCTAAATCCACGAAACGACCCACGGCTTGTCTTGTGTCATGCACCCCGAAAAAGGCCGCGGGCAACGCGAGATTGATAACGATCAAAAACCCCAGGCACGCCAGGGCCTCTTTCCATCGACGCTTGTAAACCAGGTAGCCCCACAGCAGCGCGGGGTTGGTCTTGTAGGTGATACTCATCGCCACCCACAGCCCGCACCACAGCCACTTACCGCGTACAAGCGACAAGACCGCCGCCGTCATCATCGCAAGCAACAGGATTTGCAAACCACATTCGTCCAAATCGCGCACAATCACCTGCGCCAAGAGGCCCACAGAGGCCAGGCCCGCGAGCACCGCCACACGCCCGGTCACGGGTCGCACCCTCTGTGCCAACAGGCTCCAGGTCATCACCGACCAGATCAACGCCGCGATCGCCCCGCAGAAAATCACCGCACGCGACAGCCTGTAGGGAAGCAGGGCGATCAGGGCGTCGATGAGCACACGCCCCGGCAGGTGATGAGCTGGCACGGGCTGACCCAGGCCATCGGTGTAGAGATGGCCGTGCAACCCCCCCTGTCCCATGTTGTAGTGCCACAGGAAGTCGTTGTTCCGAAAACCAATCGAACTGACCGCCTCCGCCACGCACCCGGCCGTAAGCAATCCGCAGATCAAAACAATCACCCACCCATCCGTCAGCCAACGGTATTGCGGCGCGACATCCAGCGTAGCGACCTCATTCGAGGATGGAGGGCTGTTCATCATTTTTGCTGAGTATCTTTATACCGCGTTAAGCCCTGACGTGAGATCACACCCTTAACGCTGTCGTGCTACCGATCTATCAGTCATTCCCGGATCACCCTGCATACCGCTCACACGCAACGGCACAATGGCTATCCCCCATTCGCGTTTATTCGCGTCCGTTTGCGGCTGAACTTCCTCCCCATTTGACGACCACCCCCAATCGCGGTAATACTGCGACATGGAAGCTCAACCCATCACCTCATTCCCCATCGACAGCGACCTGAACGCCAAGATCGTCGGCGAGGCGATCACCTTCGACGACGTCCTCCTCCTCCCGGCACGCAGCGACCTCGTCCCCGCGCAGACCGATGTCTCCACACGCCTGACGCGACGCATCCGCCTCAACATCCCGCTGCTCTCGGCCCCGATGGACACCGTCACCGAGTCCTCGCTGGCCATCGCGCTGGCACAGGAGGGCGGTCTGGGCGTCATCCACAAAAACCTCACCGTCGAGCAGCAGGTCCGCGAGGTCGCCAAGGTCAAGCGCTCCGCCAACGGCGTCATCACCGGCCCGGTCACACTCCCGCCCGAGGCGCCTGTTTCCGAAGCGCTGCGGCTGATGCACGAACAAAACATCTCCGGCGTGCCCATCACCCAGAGCGGTCGGACCGACGGCAAGGTGGTCGGCATCCTCACCCGCCGGGATATGAAATTCCTCCCCGACAAGGACCAGCCCATCCAGCAGGTCATGACCAAGGACCGCCTCGTCACCGCGCCGCCCTCCACCACGCTCGAACAGGCCGAGGCGATTCTTTACCGCGCCAAGGTCGAGAAGCTCATGCTCGTGGATGACGCGGGCTGCCTCACCGGGCTGATCACGATGCGTGACATCGACAAGTTTGCCCAGTTCCCCCTGGCGTGCCGGGATGAGCGCGGCCGACTGCGTGTCGGGGCCGCGGTCGGGGTGCAACAGTTGGATAGGGTCGAAAAACTCATCGCCGCCGACGTGGACGTGGTCATTGTGGACACCGCGCACGGCCACAGCCGAAACGTGATCGAGACGGTCAAGGCGATCAAATCCCGATTCAACATCGAGGTCATCGCGGGCAACGTGGCCACGGAGGAGGGCACCCGCGAATTGATCCAAGCCGGTGCCGATGCGGTGAAAGTCGGCATCGGGCCGGGCTCGATCTGCACGACGCGCATTGTCTCGGGTGTGGGCGTGCCGCAGGTTTCGGCGGTGCTCGGCGCGTGCAAGGCGGCGGCCGCAACGGGCACGCCGATCATCGCCGACGGCGGCATCCGTCACTCGGGCGACATCACCAAGGCCCTCGCGGCGGGGGCGTCGTGTGTGATGCTCGGCTCGCTCTTTGCGGGCCTCGACGAGTCACCGGGCGAGATGGTGATCCACAAGGGTCGGCGATACAAGAGCTACCGCGGCATGGGCAGCGAGGGCGCGATGTTGGCCGGCTCGGCGGACCGATACGGGCAAGCCGGCACCACGCAGCCCCGCAAACTCGTGCCCGAGGGCGTCGAGGGCCTCGTGCCTTACCGCGGGCCGTTGTCGGACTATGTCTATCAACTTGTTGGGGGCGTCCGCGCGGGCATGGGGTATTGCGGGACGCAGACGATCGATGAACTGCGCAGCAAGGCCCGCTTTGTCCGTGTGACCAGCGCGAGCATGACCGAGTCGCACCCGCACGACATCACCATCACCAAGGAAAGCCCGAACTACTCCGTCGAGTACCGCCACGAGGGGTAAGGTCATTTAGGATAGCCATGCCCGTTCAGCCACTGCCCAACGACGTGCCCAACTTCCTGTTCCTGTTCCCCGATCAGTGGCGGTGGGATTTTCTGGGGTGCGAGACATCGCCCTATGGCAAGATGCCGGTGCGGACGCCGAACATCGATGCCCTGGCTGCGCGGGGTGTGCGGTTCACGCAGTGCCGGACCAACTCGCCCGTGTGCGCCCCGGCCAGGGCGGCGCTATCGCAGGGCCTGCGATACCACCGATGTGGTGTCGAAAGCAACGGTCAGGACACGCCGTACGATGCGGTGACGTATTACGCCTTGCTCCGTGAAGCGGGCTACCGCACCCTGACCTGTGGCAAGAACGACCTGCACAAGAAGACGTTCTGGAAGGGCCGGGACGGCTGGACGCACCTGATGGGCAAGTACGGTTTCAGTGACGCGATTGCCTCTTCGGGCAAGATGGACGCGGCGCGTTGGGGTCAGGTTGAAGAGGGGGGGCCACATTGTGCCTACACCAGTTACCTCCATTCGCACGGTCTGTTCGGGGCCTACCGGGAGGCTTCCAATCGTAACGACCTTGCCCCCGCGCCCTTCGATCGCGAACACTACACCGACGACTTCTGCGGACGCATGGCAATCGAACTGCTCGACCGCACACCCGCCAACGAGCCGTGGGCGCTGTGGGTGAACTTCCCCGGCCCGCACGACCCGTTCGACCCGCCGGCCGAATTGCAGCGCCGCTACGACGGGGTGGACTTCCCCGACCGCGTAGGATCGGAACCCGTGATGAGCAAGACACGGCAGGATGTCGCGCAGGCCCGGCGGAACTACGCCGCCTGCTGCGAGGGCCTCGACGAGTGGGTCGGCTGGATCATCGACAAGGTCGAACAGCGCGGTGAACTCGACAACACCGTCGTCATCTTCTCCTCCGACCACGGCGAGATGCTCGGCGACCACGGGAAATACACCAAAGGCGTGCCCTACGAACCGAGCGTCCACGTCCCGTTGATCGTCGCCGGTCCGGGCATCGCGCGGGGTAAAGTCAGCCACGCACTGGTGGAGTTGATCGACCTGGCCGCCACACACCTTGACCTTGCGGGGCTAAGCTGCCCGGACTACTACGACAGCAAGAGTCTCAAGCCGATCCTTTGCAATCAGGCGGACGACAAAACCCACCGTGATGTCACGGTCTCGAGCCTCGGGCGCTGGCGGATGGTCTTCGATGGCCGATACAAACTTGTCGAAACCCTCGCAAAGCCCGAGGGCGATCAGCCCATGTCCCGCGACGGCGAACCCGCGCTGTACGACCTCCAGATCGACCCCGGTGAGACCGCCGACCTGTCTATGAAGCATCCCGAGATTGCGTCTCGTTTAGCTGCGGTTTTGAAGCAGCACGTCGGTGACAACTTTAAACCCGAGCTCGGCCAATCCCCCGCGCGTCGTGTGAGGTATTGATTTCGGGACCACGCCACAAGATCACCGCGCCTACGATTAGCTCCCACCCCAAGGAGTCTTATCCATGTTCAAAGCGATGTGTGCGACGCAAGCCAAAGGCCCCCTCAAGTCCATCGAATTCGACCCCGGCCGGCTCAGGCCCAACCAGGTCCAGATCAAGGTCCGTTACTGCGGCCTGTGCCACTCCGACCTGTCCATGCTCAACAACGACTGGGGTATCACGCAATTCCCCTTCGTGCCCGGCCACGAGGTCGTCGGCACCCTCGAAGAGGTCGGCGGTCAGGTCAAGCACCTCAAGGTCGGCCAGACCGTCGGGCTGGGCTGGTTCTCGCAGAGTTGCATGACCTGCCGACAGTGCATGACCGGCCACCACAACCTCTGCGCGACGGCGGAGCAGACCATCGTCGGGCGGCACGGCGGGTTTGCCGACCGCGTGCGCTGCAGCGCCGAGTGGGCGTTGCCCCTGCCCGAGAGACTGGACGTGTCCAAGGTCGGCCCGATGTTCTGTGGCGGGATCACGGTGTTCAACCCGATCGTGCAGTTCGGCGTCTTACCGACACACCGCGTCGGCGTCGTGGGCATCGGCGGGCTGGGCCACATGGCGCTGCAGTTTCTGAGTAAGTGGGGCTGCGACGTGATCGCCTTCACATCAAGCGATTCCAAACGCGACGAGGCGATCAAGCTCGGCGCCACAAGCGTCGTGAACTCCCGCAACCCCGACGACATGAAAAAACTCGCCGGCTCGCTGGATTTTCTCCTCGTCACCGCGAACGTCGACCTCGACTGGAACGCCTACATCGACACCATCGCGCCCAAGGGCCGACTGCATTTTGTCGGCGTTGTGCCCAACCCGGTGCCCGTGCCGGTCTTCAACATGATCCTCGCGCAGCGGTCCCTGTCGGGTTCACCCCTGGGCAGCCCGGCCACGACGGCTCAGATGCTTGAGTTCGCTGCGCGTCACCACATTGCCCCCGTCACCGAGAACTACAAGATGACGCAAGCCAACGACGCCCTCGAACACCTGCACGCCGGCAAGGCGCGGTACCGCATCGTGCTTGAAAACGACCTGGGGTGATCGCCGGTTTGCTGAGAGTAACAACTTGTTACTGTTCGACCACAACGTGCGTGGCGTTGCGTGGGAGTTTCACGCGCACGAAGCCCCGCTCCTGGTCGATGGTGACATCTTCCCCGTTTTCATTGTTCCGGGCGCGGGGGCGAGGGGTGCCGTTTTCGTTGAGCGCGTAGCCGAACACGCGGTCGGTCATGCCCCAGGGGAGGACGACGGTCAGGTCGGTCTGTTCGATGAGCCACGGCGTTTGCCCGAGGCTTTCGATTGTTTCGGTCTGGGTTTTGAAACCGTAGGGCTTGTCGGTGGTGAGGGCCTGGATGAGCACGCGGCGGGACGTGGCAATCGGGTCGGGCGTGAGCGACGTGACGACGACGGCCGAGTAGTCGTTGCCCGACTTGATCTTGACGCCTGAGAGGTCGAGGTCGGCCATCTCCCCTTTGGAACCGACCGCGGCGCGTGTGCGTGGGGTGTTGAGTGTGAGCAGGCCCCGTCCGTAGTCGAGCGTGACCTGGCTCAGCGGGTCGGTGACGGTTCGCTTGTCCGTTTTGATGAAGGGCCTTGTGCGGTCGGTGAACGCGGTGCTGACGAATGTACGTTGGACCGGACCGACAAAGTAGGCCAATGCGGGGAACGTCCGCGCATCGAAGTCGGGCTTCTTCTCGTCGGAGGCCAGCGCGACCGCGTTGCCCTTGAGATTGAACAGATCGCCCGGGGTCAGGCCCTCGCCGACGGCGGTGCCCGTTTCATCGAGGTCGCCCCTGCGGTAGATCAGCGCACAAGCAGGGAAGGACTGGAGCACTACGGGGTCGGTGATCTGGAACTTGCCGATGCTGCCGGGGGTGAGCGTGGCGCTATCGAGCGCGAAGAAGTAAAGCCCGTCGATGCCCTGCAGGCGTCCGTAGATGGCGGCCATGAGCGTCATCTCGGCGCGGTTGCGGTTGGGCAGGGGGTAGCCGATCTCGGAGATGATCTGCGGGTAGCCGACGACCTGCCGCGCGGCGATGGGGGACGCCCACGGGACCTTGAGGGCGGAGCGGTTGAGGTACCAGTGCCCGACGCGGACGGAGTAGTCGTGCCCCTCACCTGTGTGCTTGCCCTGGAAGTAGCCGTGCTGGTCGATCACGTCGCCGGCGGTGTAGGTGTAACGTTCGAGTGCGTCGTAGAGTGAGGGGTCGGAGGTCTGCCAGTTGCTGCAATTGATCAGCCCCCGGAAGTTGAGCTCGTCACGCAGGTATTTCGATGCGCTCTCGTAGAAGCCGTGTTGGAGTTGGGTGAGGAATCGCACCTGGTCGCGCATGCGATTGCGTAAGGCATCGTTGCTTTTTGCCAGGCTCCCTCGTGTCTTGTGCCGGTCTTCAGAGACCTCCGCCTTGCCTTGATCGGGGTCGTCGTGGCCGGGGTTGACGCTCCCGGGCCCCCACGCCTCGAGCGCCTTGGCCACCGAGCCGTATTTGAGTGTCAGGTCATCACCGAAGAGCTTGTTGATCTTTTGCCACTGCGCGTCGGGGATGTTGGTGTGGCTGAATGTCCAGAAGAAGAGGCTGTCCTCGTTGACGAGTTCGACGACGGCCAGCGCGGGGTCATCCGAAAGGGTCACGCCCGTGTAAGGATTGGGCGTGGTGAGCAGTTGCTTCATCCACGCGCGGTGGGCGGATTGCAACCGCTCATTGAAATAGATCAAGCCGAAGGGGTGCTTGTTTTCGATGGTGTCGTAGCCCTCGATGCCGTACTCTGGCTTGACGTTGACCCACAACGGGAAGTAGAAACTCAGCGTGGTGTAGATGCCCTGCTTTTTGAGTGCGGTGACGAGGTAAAAAAGGTTGTCCAGCTTCCGGGGGTCGATCTTGTCGAGGTCGTTGGGGTCGAAGAGGGGGGAGTGGAATCGGACCATGTTGACGCCGAGCTTGGCCAGTCGACGCGCCATGTAGTCGAGCGTGTCGTGGTCCTGCGCCGCGATGGCGGATGAGACGTTGACGGCCCAGAAGCGGACCACGTCGTTGTTGCCGAGTTTGAATTGGTTGCCCTGTCTCGTGACGTACCCGTTCTGGCCGGCCACGGTTTCGTTGAGGTATCGCAGGTCGAGCGGGGCGTCGTCCATGAAGGGGTCGGGCTGGGGTTCGTAGGCAAAATACCCCGGTTCAGCCAGGCCCGTCTTTTCACCCGGCTTGAGTTTGCCGTTGGGGAAGAAGGGGGCCTGCGAGAGCACGAAAGCATCGAAACATGCAACGAACTTGTCCGGGTTGTCCTGAACCAGGCGCAGCTCGAAGATGTGGTGCCCTCGCGTGAGCGTGACCTTGCCGAGCCGGACCCAGTTGGCCACGACGTGTGTTCGGAGCGTTGCCTCGTCCGCAAGGGCGATGTCTTTGCCACACGTTTGCCACGGCCGGTCGTCGAAGCGCCACGCGAACGGGCCGTGGTACCAGAACTTTCTTGTCCAGAGGTGGTAGTCACCGTCTTCGGGGACATACACCTTGTAAGTCGCGGTGGGTTGGTCGCCCTGCGTGGGCTTGCCGTCGATGGTCAGCCAGTCGCCTTCGGAGAGGATGGCACGCTCACCGTCGTTCTGGGGTTTGAACCACGACGAATCGGGGAAGTTGGTCGATTCGGGCTTTTCGCCCTCCCACCAGACGTACTGGGTTTCGTCTGCCAGCACCGTGCTGAGCGAGACCAGCAGCACCGCGAAGAGGGGGGTGAGTCTCACCATGGCCACGGTGTCTCCTTGATGGACGGCCCCTTCATACCGCCGCGGCGGTCTTGTAGTAGCCGGGCATCGGTTCACCCTGTCGCTTCCACTCGGCGATCACGGCGTCGGCCTTGCCGGCGCTGTTGAGCATGTGGAGCTTGCGTTTGACCATCTCGACGATCGCCGTGCGGGCCGGCCCAAGGTAATTCCTGGGGTCGAACTCGGCGGGCTTGGTGGCAAAGACCTCACGGATCTTGGCTGTCAACGCCAGGCGGAGGTCGGTGTCGATGTTGACCTTGCACACGCCGTATTCACGGACAGCCTTGGCGATCTGGGCCTCGGGCACGCCCATCGCGTTGGGCATGTTCCCGCCGTATTTGTTGACGAGGTCGATGAATTCTTTAGGTACGCTCGACGAGCCGTGCATCACCAGCGGCAGGCCTGGGCAGGTCTTCATGATCTTTTCGATGCGGTCGAAGGCGAGCACCGCCTCGTGCTTGAACTTGTAAGCCCCGTGCGACGTGCCGATGGCAACCGCGAGCGAATCGATCCCGGTCCGATGGGCAAAGTCCTGCGCCTGCACCGGGTCGGTGAGGAATTTCTCGATGTTCTTGGCGTATTCCTCGGCGTTGAGGCCGACGACGTCTTCCTCGATCCCGCCGAGCATCCCGAGCTCCGCCTCGACGACGACGCCCGCGGCGTGTGCCAGGTCCACCGCCTGTTTGGAGAGCTTGACGTTTTCTTCGTACGGGTGGTGCGAGCCGTCGATCATGACGGAGGTGTACCCGTCGTCGATGCAATTCTGGATCAGGTCGAGCGTGTCGCCGTGGTCGCAGTGGATGGCGATCGGCACCCCCGGATACTCTTCAACACAAGCCTCGATAATCTTGCGCAGGAAGCGGATGTTGGCGTACTTGCGGGCGCCCTTGGAGATCTGCAGGATGCAGGGCGACTTCTCCGCAGCGCAGGCCTCGATGATGCCTTGGGTGATTTCCATGTTGTTGACGTTGAACGCCCCGACACCGAACGAGCCGGCGTAGGCGAGGTCGAACATGGGTTTGGTGGTCATGAGCATGGCGATGTTCTCCGTGAGGTTGAAGTCGTATTGTAGGAAAACACCCGGGCATGTGCGCAAGCACTCAAGTCGGTAAGCGGGGCTTAGCCGGGCGCTTACTCCCCCGGGCTTTTTTGCGGGTCACTGAATCGTTTTGAAGTCCCTGATGTGCATCTCCGCCTTACGCCGACCTTGCCATATGTTCATCTTCGGCTCGAACACGGCATCGATCCTGACGCCGCGCTGCAGAATGTGGGCATACTCGCCCAACCCGAAGCCCACCGCGTCGGCCATGCGGTCGCCCTGACGAAGAAGCACGCGCAGGTGTTTGCCCTCGCCGCCCATCCGTGTGGCCCCGCGCTCGACTACGGCGTTACGCAGGCACAGCACCGGTGACGGGTTGCCCCGGCCAAACGGCGCCAGTCGCTCGAACTGCTCCCACACCGTCGGGTTCACATCCGTCATCGAGCACTCGGTGTCGATCTCCAGTTCACCGACAAGGTCCTCGGCCCGCAATCGTTCGTTGACAAACGCGATCAGATCGCGACGGAAATCTTCGACCTTGACCGCGTCGAGCCGAACGCCCGCCGCCATCGCGTGGCCGCCCCAACTGCGGAAGTGGTGGGCACAGTGTTCGAGCGCCTCGTGGATGGAGACGCCCGTGACACTCCTTGCCGACCCGTGCGCCTCGCCGGTTTCCTGGTCGATGTGCAGCATCACGACCGGTCGGGCAAAGGCCTCGACAAGCCTGCTGGCGACGATACCCACAACCCCGGGGTGCCAGCCCTCTTTGCCCACGACGATCGCGCGTGAATCCACGCTGTCGAAGCCCTGTTCGAGGACCATGCGGTGGGCCTCGGTGTAGATCGCCCGCTCGGTCGCTCGGCGGTGGTCGTTGACGCCGGTCAGACGCACAGCGATTTCCTTGGCGCGTTCGGCGTCGGTCATCGTGAGCAGTTCGACGGCTTCACGCGCGTGGCCCATGCGTCCGCACGCATTGAGCCGGGGGCCGAGCACGAAGCCCACGTGATAGGCGCTGATGCGTTCATCATTGAGCTTGGCGGCATCGATCAGCGCGGTCAAGCCGACGATGTGCGTACGCTTGATCTGGTTCAGGCCACAAGCGGTGATGTCACGGTTCTCACCCATCAGGGGCGCCACGTCAGCGACCGTCCCCAGCGCCGCGAGGCTGACCATGTCGACCATCAGTTCTCTGAGCGCCTGGGGCAGGCGGTCGCTACCGCAGTGCAGGCGTGCGGTGTGCCAGGCGAGTTTGAGCGCGACGCCCGCGCCGCACAGTTCGCCGAAGGGGTAAGGCTCGGTGGTGCCATCGGTGATGCGCGGGTGGACCAGCGCGTGCGCTTCGGGAAGGTTAGATGGGTCGAACTCGTGGTGGTCGGTGATGACCAGGTCGATGCCCAGTGCTTTGGCCAGGCGTGCCGGCTCGAGCGCGGTGATGCCGCAATCGACGCTGACGATGAGCGGATTATTTACAGCCAGTTCCCGGATCGCCTCGCTGTTGAGGCCGTAGCCCTCTTCGATGCGGTGGGGGGTGTAGACCGTGACCTTTGCGCCCAGCGCGGTGAGCGTGTGGTGGAGGATCGCGCTGGCGGTGACGCCGTCCACGTCGTAGTCGCCGTAGACCACGATAGGTTGACCGCTTGTTATGGATTGAAGGATTCGCTGCGCAGCCCGTTCGACACCGGGCAGACGCACGGGGTCGTGAAGTGAGGCCAGTGAGGGTTGGAGAAATGTTCTTGCGGTTTGTGCGTCCCGGATGCCCCGCCCCACGAGCAGCGCAGCCGGCAGGGGTCCGATACCCGTTGCGGCGCTCACGGCCGACACGCACTCGCGTGCTTCACGGTCTTGCCTGTCCACCCCCCGCCAGCGCCAGCGTCTGAGCGTCCCTGCCTCGTGCATGGGGTCATGATACCGTCACAACCCACCGAGTTGTTACAGACCGCAAGGTTTATCCGATAACTTTTGAAAGGCACCCCGATCAGGGTGATCCATCGCCTCCAACGGCCGATTGAACCCGAGGTCAACTTTGCGCCCCGACCCAAGCCCAAGGAGAAGGTCGATGTCATTTCCCTTAAAGCCCAGCCGCAAACGCCCGTCGGCCTTTACGCTTGTGGAAATCCTGATCGTGGTCGTCATCATCGGCATCCTCGCGGCCATCGTCGTGCCGCAGTTCACCAGCGCCACAGCCGAAACCCGTGAGAACACGATCCGCATGACGCTCCACCGTGTCCGCACGCAGTTGCAGATCTACTCCGAACAGCACGACGGCAACTTCCCCGAGCTGGCCAATTTCGAGGACCAGATGACCCAGGCCAGCAACGCCAACGGCACCACCGCCGAGCCGGGCACCACCGGCTACCCCTTCGGGCCTTATTTCCGGAACCTGCCCATCAACCCCAACGCCACCACCAACCAGGACTCGGTCGGCAACGGGGCGGTGGGCACCAGCGCGTGGTACTACGACGAATCCAATGGCACGTTCCTGGCCAACGATTCCGCCGAGTCACGCACCTATTGATCGCCCGACTATATGTTCTGCAAAGCCCGGTCGTTTGACGCCCGGGTTTTTTGATGCGTGCTTGTGATGCGTGTTTGTTATCATGGAGGCATCATCCAGGATCAGGGACGATCCGCGTCATGCCTCGTTCACACGTCATCCTCAGAGCCGCTTTGCGATTGCCGCCGACGATGTGGTCGTTGGTCGCGGGAGTGTTGGTCTGCCTGATCGGTCTGACGTTCTCGAGCTGCGCCCCGTCACAACGTGTCACACAACGCGAGGTCCTGCCGGCCACGGCATCGATCAGCCGTGAACCCACGATCCGTGTGCGCATCGCCGCCGACCAGAAGACGGTGGTGCTGACCTCGAACGCCAGCATCACACTCGGTCCGACCCCCGCGCACAACCAGCTCGCACAGCCACGCAATTTCCCTCAACCGGTCTACATCGCACACCGCGACGGGGCGTTTGTCATCACCGACTCCGCCCGCCGGGCACTCGCGTGGAAGCTGCCGAGCCTGATGGCGACCGCGCCCGACCCGACGGGCATCGGCCTGGAGGGGGCAGCCTATCCCGGCAGCCTCGTGCTTGTCCCGTCGGAGCAGGTCACGGGGAGTTGGAACACGATCGATGTCGTCAACCACATCCGCCTGGAAGATTACCTCCCAGGGGTGTTGGACAAGGAACTCTTTGCCCAGTGGTCGCCCGCGGCTTACCGTGCCCAGGCGATCGCAGCCCGGTCATACGCGCTGTGTCACATGCGGCCCAACCGGGACTTCGATGTCGAATCGACCCAGGCCAGCCAGGCTTACTCGGGCCTCTCCACGCGAAGCAAGTCCCTCGACGCGGTGAGTCGGACGCGCGGGATGGTGCTTGCGTGGCAGGGCAAGATCGTGCCGGCTTATTTCAGCAGCACCACCGGCGGCACGGGACAGGACGCCGCGATCGCGTTCCCCAACGCCGTGGACATCCCCCCGTTGCGCGGCAGGGAGCAGGGCGTTTGGGGCAGGCTCAGCCCGAACTTCCGTTGGGGGCCGATCTCGGTGGATCGCGCGGCGCTGACCTCCCGCATCGCGGCGTGGGGCCGGTCCAACCGCGACCCGGTGGCAAACTTACAATTGATTAGCCAGGTGTCGGTGGCCAGGGTCAACAGCGTCGGCAGGCCGGCGGGGTTCGAGATCGTCGATGTCTCGGGCAGGCATTTTACTCTGGGGCCTGAGGAGTTTCGCTTTGCTTGCAACACCGGGGCACCGCGTGACCAGACGCTGCTCTCCAGCCACGTCCAGGTCCGTGTGGCGGGGGGCGTTGTCCAGTTCTGGGACGGACGGGGGTACGGCCACGGCGTGGGCATGGACCAGTTCGGCTCTGAAAACATGGCGCGCGGCGGCTACAGCGAGGCCTCGATCCTGGCCTTTTATTACCCCGGTGCCCAGATCGTACGCCTGTATTGACCGCGACAACCGTGGCCAATCTTCCCGTCCCGACCCGGCGTGAGTCGTGCTAGAATGCCCCGCTTTCCCTCGCGGCGAACCCCCATGCCCCGTCAACGCAAAAACGCCATCCAGAGCGTCGCCTTCGTCAGCCTCGGCTGCCCGAAGAACCTTGTCGACAGCGAAAAGATGCTCGGCCTCCTTGCCGAGGACGGTCTTGTGCCCGTGCCCCACAGCGAAGCGGAACACAGCGGCGCCGACGCGGTCGTCGTCAACACCTGTGGCTTCCTCGAAGCGTCCAAGGTCGAGAGTGTCGATGAGATCAACAAGGCCGCGGAGCTTAAAAAAGCGGGCAAGGTCAAACGCCTCATCGTCGCCGGCTGCCTAGTGCAACGCCACCGTGCCAAGCTCCTCGACTGGTGCCCCGACATCGACGCGATGATCGGCGTCTTCGACCGAGACCGAATCCTCGAAGCCGTCAAAGGTCCGGCACCCTCTGACATCATCCATCATCCATCATCCATCATCCATTCTTCTCATCCCCTCCCCGTCTACTCCTCCATTGCCTCCAGCGCGACGATGGCCAAGCGCGATCGCCACCTCGGCAAAGACGCACGGGGATATTTTGAGTCCGACGCTGCGCGTCTCCGTCTCACCCCGCGACACTACGCCTACCTCCGCATGAGCGAGGGCTGCAACCAGAACTGCGCTTTCTGCACCATCCCGTCGATCCGCGGCAAGATGCGCTCCAAGCCCCCGGAAGCGATGGTCGATGAACTGCGTGAACTGATGGCCGACGGCGCGTTCGAGATCAACCTCATCGGGCAGGACACCACGAGCTACGGCTCGGACATCGGCTACGACGCCGGGCTTGTGGGTTTACTGGAAACGCTCGACTCTTCCGCGCGTGAGTTCGGCGGGGCCTGGCTGCGCTTGATGTATGCCTATCCCTCCTGCTTCACCGATGCGATGATCGACGCCATCGCCCGACTCACGGGGGTCGTGAAATACATCGACATCCCGCTCCAGCACATCCACGACGACATCCTCGACTCGATGCGCCGCAAGACCTCACGCAAGCTCATCGAAAAACTCCTCGACAAACTCCGCAAGCGCGTCCACGGCATCGCCATCCGCACGACCTTCATCACCGGCTTCCCCGGTGAAAAGGACAGGCACCACAAGGCGCTGGTCAAGTTCGTGCGAGAGATCGGCTTCGAGGCGATGGGCGTCTTCCCCTACTCCCCCGAACCGGGCACCCCCGCGGGCACACTGCACGCAAGCGGACTGGCTGTGCCCGATGAAGTCATCCGTGAGCGCATCGATGAATTGATGTTGACACAGCAGGAAGTGGTCTTTGCGCGCAACGCACAGGCCGCCGAGCGCGGCGACGAAGTCGAGGTCCTGATCGATGCGATGCACGAGAAGACGGCCGCCGAGCGCGGCGGGTCAAAAAAATCAGTGAAGACACCCCGCAAACGTCCCGTGATACGCTACACCGGTCGGACCTACGCCCAGGCCCCGCAGATCGACGCCGTGACTTTCGTGGACAGCACGGAGAACCTCTCGCCCGGTGAACTGGTGCGTTGCCGTATTACTGGCCACGAGGGTTACGACCTGGCCGCCCGCCCCGTCGCGGAGCTTGAGAAGCGCGTATCACTGGCCGTCATGCGGTGAGTCATGTTGAAGAACACCCGCCATCGACGTGAGACACTTTGGGTGCCACTGGCGGCTTGCCCGCCAGTGCATGGGTCGTTGAGCTTTCATACTGGCGGGCAAGCCGCCAGTGGCACACGCCTATCGGGTTCTATGCGTCTTGCGTGCGTGGTGATCGCGTTTATCTTCGTGTCGCATAACCCGGCCCTTGCGCAGGACAAACCTGCCCTGCACTGGGAAACGCTCAACCCGATGCCGGTGGGCGTCTTCGACGCGGCGGTCTGTGTGAGCGGTGGACACGCGGTGCTCACCGGGGGCTTCGATTCGGCGGGCGGGGTCGCATCGGCTATTCAAGTGTTAGATATGTCCACGATGGCCTGGCGCGTGGTCGGCCAACTCAAACAGCCCCGCGCGTTCCACGAGCAGGCGTCGCTCCCCGACGGGCGAATCCTCGTCATCGGCGGGCAGACTACGGGACCTTTCGAGCGGAAGCGCCAGACCACGGCAAGTTGCGAGATCATCAATCCCCGGACCGGTGAGGTCAGTGACGCGGACGCCCTGCCCCGGCCGATCTCCGACGGGTGCGTCGAGACACTGCCCGATGGCCGCATCGTGTCCATAGCCGGTCCCACCGTGGAAGTGTTCGACCCCAACACGATGAAATGGAGTCAGACTGTGCGGTTGCGTCGGCCACGCAAGGCGTGTGCCACCGTGTTGCTCGATGAGCACCGAATCCTCGTGATCGGGGGTGAACGCGAGGCGTCGATTGAGGAGGTCCACATCGACACCGGGGTCAGCCGGATGCTTGCCGCGTCGCTGCCCGACGCCTTCGATGACCTGGCTGCGATCAAGCTCCCCGACGGCCGGGCCTGGGTGCTCGGCGGCCAGCACGCCACGGGCGATACCACCGATCAGACCTGGCTCATCGACCTTTCCGACCCGCGTAACGCCACGATCACCGACGGCCCGCGCCTGGGGATCACCGGCGGCATGGCGGACCATTGCGTCGCGGTGCTCGCTCAAAACAAGTGGGCCATCGTGCTCGGCGGGGAGAGTCAACGGCACGGCTCGGACACGGAACTCAACGTCGCACGTCTGCTCAAACTCGACGACCTGAAGGTTTACTCGCTCCCGCCCATGCCGCTGCCCCACGATGATTCCTGCATCGTCACGCTACCCAACGGCGTGATCGTGCTCGGGGGCTACCGTGTCGAACAGGGCGCGGTGCTCGGTGTGGTCCCCGAACCCGTCGCGGGCAACGAGGTCCACCGACTGACGCTGCCGATCGAGAAGTAGATTGAGGATGTTTTTCAAAGCGGAGGGATGGCCATCCCCCCGCGTGAACTTCAGATATCCACCTGCATGATGCGCTGGATCCAGTAGAACCCGATAGCCGCCAGACCCGCGGCGATCAAGAGCAGGATGCGCCCCGAAGGCTCGGCAAAAAGATTGTTCACCTCGGTCGGTTCGATCATCCACAGGATCAGCAGCAACACCATCCCCACGCCCGCCATCATCCACGACTGCATCCGCCCTTGCGACGTGACCGCGTCGAGTTTGCCCTCGAGTCGTTGGATCTCGCGGATGGCCTCGGCGATGCGGTCGAGGCTTTCGCCGGCGTCGCCGCCACGCAGGCGGTGCATCTCGATGGCGGTAAAGAGCAACCGATAGTGCTGCGAACCGATTCGGTTGGAGGCGTTGTGCATGGCCACATTCAGGTCGAGCCCGAGGCTGTATTCCCGCAGGAGCTGCGCAAACTCCTGCTGGATCGGGCCGACGGTGTTCTGTGCGAGCAGTTCCATCGACTGCACGAGGTTCAACCCCGCGCGGACCCCTGACGCCAGCGTCGTGATGCCGTCGATGATCTGCGCGTTGAGTCGCTCCCGTCGTTTCTGTTCGAGGTGCTTGACGAGGAGGTTGGGGATGAACGCGCCCAGGACGCAGCCGATGACGAACCAGACCCCGTTGCCCATGACAAGCAAGCCGAACAGCCCGGTGATGAGGATGCACATGCCCGCCATGAAGACTGCGGCGCGCGGCGGGATGTCGATGAGCAGTTGCTGCACGAGTACACGCCGGTACCAATCTTCGAGTTTGGCCAGCGCGTAGCGCCCGGTCGGCTCCCCGAATCTAATCAAGAGATAGACGCTGACAAAGACCAGCCCACTGATGAGGAGGGTGTAGTTCAGGTTGTTCACAGGAACACCTCGACGCCGAGCGTGCCCTTGGCGACCATCGCCTCGGTGAAGCTGGGGATGTAGCCGGTGTGCCGCAGGCGGTCTTGTTCCGGGTCGCGCAGGACGAAGATGTCTTCGATCTGGACCTCCGAGGTCTCCCGGTCGAGCGTGGTGACCTCGGAGATGTGCGTGACACGGCGGTGGCCGTTGGGGAATCGGGCGACCTGTACGATGACGTCGATGGCGGTGACGATCTGTTCACGGATCGCACGGACGGGCATGTCGACGGCCATGAGCACGAGCGTTTCGAGGCGCTGCGAGGCCTCGGGCGGGGCGTTGGCGTGGAGGGTCGAGAGCGAGCCGTCGTGTCCGGTGTTCATAGCCTGGAGCATGTCCAAAGCCTCGGGGCCACGCACCTCGCCGACGATGATGCGGTCCGGGCGCATCCGCAGCGCGTTGCGCACAAGGTCACGGATGGTAAACGCGCCGCGTCCCTCGACGTTGGCCGGCCTGCCCTCAAGGGCGACGACGTGCGGCTGAGGCAATCTCAACTCGGCGGACTCCTCGACCGTCACGATGCGCTCGTTGGCCCGCGCGTAGGCACAGAGCGTGTTGAGCAGCGTGGTCTTCCCCGAGCCGGTCCCGCCCGAGACGATGATGTTCTTCCGCCCGATCACGCAGGCCTTGAGGAACTCGGCGCACTGCGGGCTGATGGACCTGCGTTCCACGAGGTCGTCGATGGTGAAGGGGATCCACCCGAACTTGCGGATGGTGAGGATCGGCCCGACAAGCGAGAGGGGGGAGATCACGACGTTGACGCGCGAGCCGTCCGAGAGGCGTGCGTCGACGAGCGGGTTGCTCGTGTCCACCCGCCGACCGACGGGCGAGAGGATGCGTTCGATCACGGAGAGCAGGGTGTCGTCGGAGAAGAACGAGCGTGTGGTCGGCTGGATGACGCCGTTTTTCTCGACGTAGATGCGGTCTTTGCCCACGACCATGATCTCGCTGACGTTGCCCATCTCGAGCAGGTCCTGCAGCGGGCCCAGGCCGAACATGATGTCCTGGATGTCCTTGGCGACGGTGCGCTGGACGATGTAACGCTGGACGTTTTTGCTGATCGTGGGCAGGACCTGGTTGAACAGGTCGTCGTAGGCTTCCTCGGCCAGCGCGAGGTCCTCAGCCACGCTCGTGGGGTCGAAGATCAGCGGCATCATGTCCACGATGGACGAGACGACCTCGTGGACCGCGCGTTCGCGCGCAGGGTCGAGCTGGCGAGAGTCGGCGGCCTGGTAGTCGGTCTGCACCTTCCCCTGGCACTGGCGCATGACCTCGGAGGTCACGAGGCGGTGCAGGTGGAGGTGGACGGTGTGCGTCTGGAGCGTTTCGTCCATCGACTGGGTCTTGGCACCGAGGATTTCCTCGAGGTGGTTGAGCACCTGCGTGACATATTGTGAGTCGCTCTTGTCGACGTGCGCGGTGACACGGAGGTTCATGCGGTCGAGCAGTTCGGAGTGGACCTGTTGCTCGAAGGCGACGAGGCGGGACTGCATCAGCCTGCGGTCGGTTTCGCGGGCATTGCCGCCGGCCCGGGTGGTGCCGATGGGGACGACGGAATACTGGGCGACCTGGATCTCGTCGCCGAAGTCCACGCGCACGCTCTGTCCGATCGAGGCGTCACGGCCGGCAACGGTCAGGGCCGAGCGCGAGAGGTTCTCGACGAAAAACTGGTTGCCCTTGCGGACGATGCGGGCGTGCCTGCGCGCGACGAACGCGCCCTTGAGCACGATGTCACACGCATCGTCCCGGCCGATCGTGACAGGCTCACCCTCGACCGTGACAGGTCGGCGTTCGTTGTTCGCGTGGTCGTAGAGCCAGAAGTCCATGGGGATATTAAGAGTTGACAGGATAACAGGATGTTATGGATTGACAGGATCAGAAAAGAACTTTTGTGTGTGTAAAGAGAGACACGGGCAATCTGTCGTCATGAGGATTGATCCTGTGAATCTTGCCGATCCTGTTATCCCGTCAGGCGGATCGGCTTGAACTGCCTAACTCCCGCTGCGTGCCTTGGCGAGCAGTTCGAGGACCTTGTCGTTGATGCCGCCCTTGCCTGTGAAGGGGTGGCCCAGGTCGGCTTGGTTTCGGATGACGATCTGGAAGTCGCCGGTGGAGAGTTCTTCGATCATGGCCAGGTCGACGGCTTCCTGGGGTTCGACCTCGATGGTGATGTTGTGGTAGTTGGTCACGGGCTTGGTGCGGGAGTCGCCGGTGTCGATCTGGGCCACGCGCGAGCCGACGGCCACGACCTTGACGTTCTCCATGACGACCATGACCTCGGGCACGCGGCCGGGGCTGGCAAAGGGCGCGAGCACGTCGACGACCTCGCCCTGCATCAGGCTGCCCGGGGCGTTGCGTGGGTTGATGTTGAGTTTGACGAATCGCATGCCAACGCCCGGCCGCAGCGCCTCGTCGCCGGTGGCTTCACGGAAGATCCGGTCGCGCAGGAAGTCGCCCTCGCCGACCGAGGCGTAGACGGTGTCGCCGTCGAAGTTGCTCAGGCTCAGGCTGCCCTCTTTGTCCTGCACAAAGCCCTCGAAGCTTTCCTTGTAGGACAGAGGCATCCGCGTGGGCACGGCGTAGACGGCGCGGAACTTCTCGCCCGGCTGGAGCGAGCGGTTGAGGCGGTAGACCGTGAACGACGCCTCTTCGAGCTGCTTCTTGATGTTGGCGATGTAGAGGTTGACCGCCACGACCGCCAGCGCCGCAAGCACGAGCGCGACGATCACCAGGCGTGTCGAGTTGGGTCGGGGGGGCGACTGGGCGGCTGCGTTCATTGTGATATTCTCGATCAATCCGTTCGAACTGCAAGCGACGGTCTATTCCCCGCCGATGTACCAGACCACGAGGCGGGCCTCACCCTCGTGGGATGAGGGGCGGAGAGTCAGGCACTGCGTCATGATGTTGCCGCGACAGACCAGTCGGCGGGTGGCGGGGGCGTCGGCATGCGGGGTGTGGTCTTGAGGGTCTGCCATCTCGGTAAAGCCCAGCAATTGGGCTGAGGAGACAAAGTGCTTCATCAGACGTGGCAGGTCTTCGGGCGTGGTCTGCCAGATGGAAAACTCCTCCGTCCCCATGAGCCCGGTGCGTGAGAAGCCGGTCAATCGCCGGGCTGTTGCGTCCGGTTCGAGCGACGCGGGTTCCCGGTCGAGCGGTGCGTCACCCGGCGCCACAAGCCCCAGCATTTGCGTGTCAGGGAACGCGCCGTTGATCTGCGGACCATACCCCGTGTCCGACCGCTCGGTTGACGTGTTCTCCGTCTGGCTCAGGTCGTTGATGATCGGCATGACCCACGGCCGGGACGAAACATTCTGGTAGCTGACGATCAGGGCGCTCACCACGATGGCGGCCAGTGCGGCGACGACAGTCCAGCGAGAGGCCCTGCGTTTGTGCGGGTCGTCACGCTTACGGGTGTCGGGGTCGGGGGGCTCAAAGGATGGGGTTACGGGCTTGATCGGCATGAACGGGCAGTGTATCGCATCGTTGTCTTTCAACGGCTGAAGACGGGGTCGATGGTCGGGCCGGCGTATCCGGGGTGGGCCATGTAGATTCGACGCAACACGGAGGCCAGGCGGTTGCCCGATTGATCCAGGTCGAGGATCGGCGCGTCTTCGTTCTCGTAAAAAACATCGCGGATAATGTCGAGATGGTCGGCAAAGGGCGGGGCCATCTCCCACGCGGCGCGGGAGGTGTTGTAGGTCCAGCCGTTGACAAAGCGCCAGTCGTGGCCGATGCGTGTGAAGCGCGAGGCGATCGGCCCGCCCCAGGCGTCGTTGCGCGACGGGTGGGTGACGTGAAACAGACGCGACCGACCGTGTTCGAGCTGGTCCGTCACCGCCTGTGCGAAGCGACCGGTGTTGTCCGAGACCGAGCCGGCAAACTGGTTAAAGGTGTTGTCGGGTTCATTGGGGTAGCCCGGGCCGGCGTCGAGGGTGATCTGCGAGGCGCGGTTGGCAAAGAAGAGCTGATTAAGCTGCGGGTGGCCCAGCGCATCATTGGCGGACGGACCGGGCGCTCGGACCGCCATCCGCCAGACCTCGTAACGCGCCATCGTCTTGCCGTGCTGCAGACGCACCATCGCCGGGCCAAGAAACAACAGCAGCGCGAGGATCGCAATCAACAACGGCAACACCAGCACCATCTCCGCCATGACGGTGCCCCTGCGGTGCGCGTTGTGTGAGGTGGGTTTCATGGCTTGTTCCTCGCAATCCGTCCGAAACATAATCTCAGTGCCCGAGCATCGGCTCGGCCAGCGCTTTGCCGGCGTCGAGTCGGGTGAGCAGGACTTCGATCTGTTCATCGGTCATGTCTGTCAGTGTGGGCAGTGTCGGGGCGTCCTTGCGGAGCACCTCGACCCACGCGTCGTAATCTTCGATCACGTCGAGTTGCGACGACCAGGCCTGCGTCCACAGGTCCCACGAATGGTTGTTAAACACCTCGGCCTGGGCCATGGCGACCGAACGCTCAGCCCCCCCGAAACGTGAAGGCCACATCGAAGGCGAACTCTTACGCTGCGCCACCGCCAGGAACGTCAAGTACGCCCTGCGGGAGTCCTCGTCCGTTTTCACCTCGGTGTGATTCAGGTCGATCGGGGCCGGGGCCGATGAGGCGCTGGGGTTGAAGCCGGCGTAGGGGTTCTGGACCGATTCGGTCAGAGACGAATCGGCGATGGCGCTGCCGACGGCGCCGGCGTCGCGGTCGCTGTCACGCGCAGCGGCGTTGCGTTCGGCTGCGGCCTCGAAAACCTTCGCGGGGATCGGGTTGGTGTTCACCCCCCCGAAGACTACGAGCTGCACGAAATAAGCGTCTTGCGGGACCATGTTGCCGTCGGCGTCGAGCAGGGGGGGCAGGTCGATGTCGTAGTCATATAACACCGTGTAAGGGTATTCGTAGAGCCACGCCTTCGGGCCGATCTGCGTGGTTGTCGCGCGGGGTTCGATGAGCGAGAGCTGTGTGGGCTGCGTCATGCGCTGCGTCACTCGCTGGCCGTTGATGTTGACGGTGTAGCGTGGCAGCCACCACCCGGTCGGGCGGTTGATGGTGAAGGCCGAGTCGCCGCGCGTCCCCTGGGCGCGGTTAAACTGAGAATACGCCCAAGTCCCGTCGTCGGTCATGAAGCGTCCGTCGGTGCGGGCGTACTTGCTCTTGATGTCGAGCCGGAAGTAGGCGGTCTCGGAAAATGGCAGCGGGCTTTGGACGTTTGCGGGCACCGCCGGGTAAGCGGCGTCCCACCGGGGGATGGCAAACATGCGTGGTGAAAGCCTGTCCCAGCAATAGCCCAGCTTTGTGCCGGCGAGTTGGCGCAGCCAGGTGTTGAATCGGCTCTCTTCGAGGTTGTCGGGGCCGCCGTTGTTGCGACGGGCGTAGACGAAGTCGCTCATGCGGCGCAGCGCCCAGGACTGAGTGCCGAAGGTGCGGTAGGTCCGCCGGGTGATCGTGCGTGGCTCGCCGCCCCCCGTCGAGCGGTCGCCCGGCCCGCCGCCGAACGGTCGGCCGATCCCGCCGGTCTGCGTCCCCTGGCTGATCCGCTGCCTGTCGCCGCCGCCCGAGTATTCGTTCTGGAAATCCCGCCAGCCAAACAGGGTGTCATACGGCCCGCGGTTGGTGGTCTTGTCGTCGACATCCTGCGGGAGCAGTCCCTGTTTGACCGGGCGTTTGAAGTCGTTGAACGTTCGACGCTGCCACGGCACGTCCGCCACCGCGGGAAGAAGCAGGCAACGTGCGTCCTCTTCGTCCGCGACCTGGCCGCCGCGCGTCGTGTTGAGCTGCGTGAGCACCGCGAGGTTTTCCATCGTGGTCTGGCTCAGCTCGTCGAGCGATTGCATGGCTTCCCACAACCGACCGCGGCCGTCGGGCGCGTTGTAGTGCGTCATCCTGCGCACGTCGTTGGCCTGAAACATCTGGTCCACCGGGTCGAGCATGGCGACCTCGGCCTGCAACTCGGCAAGCAGCAGGTCGGCGTTCTGGTAGGCCACCGCATCGAGCCGACCGCTGCCGGTGTTCCACGACCGGCCCTGCTGCATCGCGTCGTGGAGGAACGTCTGTTCGAGGTTGGCGCTGTGCGTGGCGGTGGGGGCCGAGTCGAGGACGTTGACGGTGGCCAGGTGCCGGCTGATGGCGACGTTGTTCATGGCCACGAGGTTGAGCGAACGCGCGACCCACCCGCTGCCCGCCGCGGCCGCCGCGTCCGCCGCGTTCTGCATCGCCACACGACGGGCTGTCTGGCGTCCGCTGTTGAAGACATACGCCACCAGCCCCGCCAGGAGCAAAAGCGCCAGCAGCACAATCACCATCACCGCGCCGCGTCGTCGGGCGTGTGACAATGTGTTAGGTCTTGCGGGACGGGTCGGGTGCCACTGGCGGCTCGCCCGCCAGTGCGGATTTTCGCCGACAGGAACACTGGCGGGCAAGCCGCCAGTGGCACACCCCAAACGGGAACGCGCTTGAACTGACAGGAGTGATCTCATCCCGCACCCCCTTCGCCCGAGCCGTTGGGACCGCCGGTTTTGTCCGGGTCGGTGGCGGACGGGTCGTTCTTGTGGACCTCTTCGAGCATCCGCCTGGCCTCATCGGTCTGGCGGAGTTTGAACGCGGTCTGGAGCCAGCTTCTCGCGGCGGGCCAGTTCTTCTGCGCCATGGCCTGCCTGGCCGACTCGATCATGTCTTCGTAGTCCACGTCTTCGAGGCGCTGCTTGATCGCCGGCGTGTCGAGCACCTTCTGGGCACGGAAGTAATCCCGCTTGGCCTCGGCGTATCGGCCCTCTTTACGCAGCGCATCGCCCGAATCCCGGAACCGGGCGTATTCGCGCCACTGCTTGATCTGGTCCAACCCGCGCTGAGCCTGGGCCTCGTCGGGCCGAAGCGACAACGCCTGTTCAAAAAACGTCTGCGCCTGGTCGACCTGACCCTGGCGCAAGAGTTCCTTGCCCTTGCTCACGGCTGAAAGCACCCGCGCGTCCTTGAGCTTGTCACGGACAGCCGTGTCGTCGCCCAGTTCAAGCGCCGCCTGGTATTGGCGGACCGCCTGGTCGTAGTCGCCGCTGGAGTAGGCGGACTCCGCCGCCGAGAGGTAGCCCGATCGCTGGTCCGCGACTTTCAGGCGCGCCTTGCCCGCCTTGGCCTGTGCGTGGTTCGGGTCGTAACCCAGGGCCTGCGTGTAGAGGGCGTCGGCCCGGTTGAATCGGCCCTGGGCTTCGAGTTCCTGGCCCTTCAAAAAGGCCTGGTTGGCGCGGAGCTTGTTGAGCTTGTCCGTGACCGAGTCGCTGCGGCGGATGCCCTGCGCCTGGTCGTAAAGCGTGATCGCCTGGGCCAGGTCGTTGTTGTTTTCGGCGTTGCCGGCCTGGGCGAGGAGCGACTGATACTGACGGGTCGTGGTGTATTGGGCAATGGCGTCGTCGATCTCGCTCGACGTCGTCCGACGCTTGGCGTCGTTGAGCGTCTGGATCGCCGCGTCGATGTCGCCGCTGTCCGCCAGGCGTTTGGCCGACGCCAGGGCGCGGTCGATCTGGTCACGCTTGACCGTCGTGTCCAGCCGCTCCTGCAACTGGGCAAAGGTCTGGGTCTCGGCGTCGGAGTAGGTCAGTTCGCGTTGTTCACGCAGGCGCAACTGGGCCGCATCAAAGTTGCCCTTGTCGATGAGGTCGGTGATCTGTTTGACCTCGTCGAGGTAGGCCTGTCGTTTGCGAGCCATGCGTTCGAGTTCGGGGACCAGGTCGCCCCAGTTGACGGCGTGTTCGTTGAGGTAGGCCAGCGACGAGAGGGCGGTGGGGATGTCGTCGTGCTCGTAGGCGTCGTTGGCGCGGGCCCAGGCGGCAAGATTCAGGCTGCCCTGGCCGAGTTGCGCATCACTCTTCCACTGCTGGGCCAGTTCGTCGAGCACCTTGATGGCCGATTCGTATTGCTTGTCCTTGACCTGCTGCCTTGCGGACTCGAATTGTGTCACCGCGAAAGCGCGGCGGTCGTTTTCCAATCGCGATTCCTGCCCCTGTCGCCACAGCCAGTACCCGCCCAGGCCCAGCGCCTGCACCCCCAGCACGACCGCCAGCACGATCGGCAGCTTTGACCGCCCGGGCAGCGCGGCCGTCGGCGGGGCGGGTTGCGTGGGTTTGTGCGCGTGGGCTGAGCCGTGGGTCTTGGCGTCGGCGTGGTGCGACGTGGGTGGGGTGCCGCTGTAATGCCTTCGGATGGCGGTGAGCAGTTCGTCGGCGTCGGCGATGCGTTTGCCCGCGTCCTTGTCCATCATGCGAGCGACGAGGTCGTTGAGCGTCGCCGGTGTGCTCGGCACGAGCGAGGACAACGGCGTGGGCCGGGCACGCATGTTGGTGTGCCACTTCATCCAGCGCAGCGCCTCGTGACGCTGGTCACGCATGACGATGCGGAACGATTCCTCGAACTTCGCACGACCGGCGAGCATCTCGTAGGCAATCATGCCCAGCGAGTAGATGTCCGCCCGCGCGTCGCAGGGTTCCTCGGCAAAAAGCTCCGGTGCCATGTAACGGGCGGTGCCCTTGTCGAGGGTTTCCTGCTCCTCGATGAGGGCCGAGAGGCCGAAGTCGCAGATTTTCAGGCCGCCCGATGCGGGCAGGAGGATGTTCGCGGGCTTGAGGTCGCGGTGGATGATGTTTTGTTTGTGCAGCGCACGCAGCGCCAGGGCACAACCGCCGATGATGCCCAGGGCCTGGCGTTCCTCCATGGGTTTGCCGTCGCGGGCAAGCAGGACCTCGAGCGAATCACCCTCGACGTATTCCATGACGATGAACAGGCCGCGGGCTTCGTCGATGAAGTCGTAGACACGCACGAGGTGCGGGTCCGACTCCGAGGCCCGGCGTTGCAGGTGGGACTCGGCTTTGAATCTCTCGCGCAGGGTCTGTTCATCCGCGGTCGGGTCGAGCGTGAGTTGTTTGATCGCCACGAAACGGTCGAGCAGCGGGTCGTACCCTTTCCAGACCACCGAGAAACCGCCCGCGCCGATCTGCTCGCGGATTTCAAACTTATCGAGCCTGTCCCCGACCGAAAGCCCGGACGGAGAATTGTGCGACGTGTTGGATGAGCTTGAAATCATGGGCAGGGGGCGGGAGTGAGTCGTTGGGCGTTAGGCGTTGGGCATCAACATTCAGCCCGGTCGCTTGCGACCGGAGGGCACACATCTGAGATCGTCAATCATCAATCATCAAGGCTTTGAATCCTGGCGTCCATGGCTGCCATGGCGTCTTGTCGTGAGAGACCTTCTTAAGGCGACCTTTGAACCGGCGGCGTCGGTGGCAGGTTGCGGTCGATGCCCTCGTTGGTCAGGGTGCAGTCGGCGGTGACCAGGGCGTAGCGGACGGTGGTCGAGCCGAACGTCTGGCTGCCGTCGGCAAAGAACCGGCTGGCGATGGGGATCGAGAGGTTGAGCTTGTGCGTTACGCGGACGGTGACCGGGTCGCGAGGTCCGAACAGTCGGCCAGAGTTCACATCGGTGAATTCGATCGTGTTATCGTCCACGACCTCGGGCACGTAGAGGCGCACCGTCGTCATGGCGTCGGCGTATCGCAGGCGGTCGGCCATGAGGCTCTCGACCCACACCGGCGAGGTCCTGCCGAGCGTGGCAAAGTAACTGTCGAGTCCCTGCTTGTAGGCGTCGGGCGAGACGGTCGGGTCGGCGTCGCCATCGCGCAGCCGACCGCTGACGGGCACGAGCGCATAGACGGCGCTTCGGCGGATCGCTTCGTGCTTGAGGCTGCCCTGGCCGAAGTAATAGTTGGCAGGCTCGCTGGGCGAGTTGTCCGGGATTTGCACGATCGCGCTGCGCGTCGCGGCAAAGGCGGCGTAGTGGACGTAGTTGTTGGCGGCCATCACGAGCGTCGTCTGCGCGATGAGCAAAGCCAGGAACAACGCGATGGGGAAGACGAGCACGAACTCCATCGTCGCGGTGCCGGTTTGGTCGGACCACAGCTTCACGACGTGGCCCCGCAGCCGTCTGACAAGTTGTAAGTTCTTTCGGGTCATCAGAGGTTTCCCCACGGGGGTGCGATGCCCAAGAGGTATTGTAACCCAGCCAGCACGCCGCCGACGGCCACCATCAGGGCAAAGGGGACGCGCGGCCCGTCATCGGGGATCGTCGGCTTGACCCGTGCCATCACGAACATCGCCGCCGACGCGATCCGCCCGAGCGTCCTGCCCACGATGCGTTTTTTGAACATGACCACACAGGCCCACGCCGCCGCCAGGAGCAGGGCGTAGAACGCCGCCGCCACGACGCAGCGCCAGTCGCCTGTGATCGCACCCAGAGCGCCCATGAGTTTCACGTCCCCGCCGCCCAGTCCGCCCAGGGCGTAAATGATCGCAAAGGGCACCAGGGCCGATGCCAGACCGACGAACGAGACGCCCAGCCCCTCCCACGCCCCGCCCGTCCCGTGTTCGAGATAGCCACGCACCCCCCACGCCAGCAAGCCGACCGCCATCCCGCCAATGGTCAGCACGTTGGGCACGCGGTGCGTCCGCATGTCGAACACCGCCGCGGTGAGCAGCAACAGGCAGAGCATCGAAAAGAGGATCGTTGGCCATAGCAAACGTTCGCGCTCCGTGTCCCGGGTTGAGCATCTTGATGGATATTAATCTGCTTCGGATACGGGGTCATTACAGAATGAGCAGGCTGTTTAACCCCCGAGACACCGAGAACACCGAGAAGAAAATCAGTGCTGTGGACTTATGTTTGGACTCGGTGTCCTCGGTGTCTCGGGGGTTTATTTCAGCATTGAATCCGAGCAGTCAGTCTTACGGCAGGGGCGAGGTGTCGATGTTGTCGGCGTCGCTCTTGACCGTGCCCCAGTTGCTGCGGACCCATTCGGTGATGCTGTCACGGAAGAGGATCAGCAGGGCAAGCAGGGGCAGGACGATGGCGCCGATGATGAGCAGCTTTTCGAGGCCCTCAGCCCCTCGGTCGTCGCGGACGAGGCGGGCGGTGAACGAGGCGAAGCGTTGCAGGGTTTTCATGGTCAGTTCCTCACGTTAGGGGTGCGGGGGTGGGATTGGAAGTCGTGCGGTTCTAATGTTCATCGCCTTGAGAGGCGGGTTGTATGTTCATCTTTCGGGGGTTACGGAAAGGGCAGGTTGTTGAGGGTGGTCATCATCTGGTAATGGGCGGTCAGGGTTTCGAGGGCAAGTTTCAGGATGAAGTAACTCGGCAGGGCGATGGCGGCTAAGAGCAAGGCCCACTCGAGCGTGGTCGCGCCGCGGTCGTTGACCACCCAACCCTCTGCCACGATTTCTTCCCAACCCTCATCGGTCGGGGGGTGTGAGTCGCGGGTGTTGTGGGTTATCGGGCTTGGCACGTCAAACTCCTACACGCTCCTACACGCTCCTACACGCTCCCACTCGCTCCTGCTCGAACCTGCCCACTCTCACCCGCTCTTGCTAGCCGCGGTCTCACGTCGTTTTGAACAGGCCCTCGACGGCGGGGGTGACGAGTTTCTCGTCTCTTGGTCGCAACCTGCCGGCGAGTGTAGAACGCTCACCGGTCCAGGTTAATTGCAACACTTTATCGCCTGCCTCGGTGGATTTTGTGGGGTCGTGGTCGAGCAGGAAGAGGTCTTTGAGGCGGTATCGGCCGTCTTCGCCCATGGGTTCGACCTCGGATATCTGCGTCACCAGCCTGCGTGAGCCGATGTGCCGACTCATCTGGACGACGACGTCGATCGCCGAGGAGACCTGGGACCGCAGGGCGTGCAGGGGCAGGTCGACCTTGCTCATCAGGGCCATGGTTTCGAGGCGGTTGAGGGCGTCGCGGGGGTTGTTGGCGTGGAGCGTGCCCATCGACCCGCCGTGGCCGGAGGTCATGGCCTGGATCATGTCCAGCGCCTCGCCGCCACGCACCTCGCCGATCACGATCCGGTCGGGACGCAGACGCAGTGATGATCGGAACAGGTCGCGGATGGTCACCTGCCCGCGCCCGTAGCGGTCAGCCGACCGGGCTTCGAGGGAGATGACGTGTTCCTGTTGGAGTTGCAGTTCGGCACTGTCTTCGATGACGACGATGCGTTCGCCCTTGGGGATGAAGCTCGACAGGGCGTTGAGCAGCGAGGTCTTGCCCGAGCTGGTTCCGCCGGCCACGAGGACGTTGAGCTCCGCGGCCACCGCCACGTGCAGGTATTGCCGGGCCTGTTCGGTGAGCGTGCCCAATTCGACGAGCCAGTCGATATCGAGCATCGACTTGGCAAACTTGCGGATGGTCACGACGGTGCCGAAGCGCGAGCAGGGGGGGCGTGCGACGTGGACGCGCGAGCCGTCGGGCAGGCGTGCGTCGATCAGGGGCGTCAGTTCGTTGAGCGTTTTACCCGTGAATTGCAGGATGTTGTTGACCGCGGCGTCGTAGGCCTCGTCGTCGGTGAATCGGGCGTCGGTCTTTTCGATCTTGCCGTCGCGTTCGATGTAGACCTCGTCGGCCTTGTTGACCATGACCTCGGTGACGGAGGTGTCGTCGAGGTAGCGTTTGATGGGCGCCAGGTAGTGGGCGACGGTGCGTGCGAAGATTTCGCTTGCGGGCATGGTGGGATTATCGCGCCAAAGCGGGGTCGGGGCAATTGTGATGGGGCTTGACGGTCACGGGCAGCGTTGTTCAACCCGCGGCCAGCAGGCGCTGCGGCTCGTCGTAAGCCACAGCCACGGTCTGACCGCCGGCCATCCGCAGGGAGCGGACAACGGTGGCGCTGACCATGTGAGCTTGTTCGATGATGGCCTGACGCTTGTGCTGTGCGGTGCCCACGAGCACACGCTGGCCCGGCACGAGCAGCGACGGGTGGTCGATCTTCACAAGCAGCCCACCCTCGGAGGCGTTCTGCGTTCGGCCGGCCAGGTAACGACCGGTCATCTCGCAACGGACCTTGACCGGCAGGTCGAGCGTGGTGCGGGTAAAGCGCCGTCGGTTGGGGTTGGCCATAGGGGTTTTATCGGAAAGGCTGGGCGTGAATCTGAAACGTATGCAGGATGTTTCACGCCCAGCTCGCCAAGAACGCCAAGATTGAAAAAGCATTGACTATTGATGATGTCAAAACAGATGAAATACATTGAATGAGCCCCCAGCTACCCATCTCTCCATCTCTCCTCGACACTTGGCGGCCTTGGCAAACTTGGCGTGAAACTTCTTTTTGCCCAACCCGCACGACCGATAACCCCGTCAGCAAGTCAGGATGGTATAGGGGATTATCCGCATCGTGGGGGATTGTCTGGACGGGACTGGCCCCCTAGAATCCACCATGTCTATGGAGGCGAACCCTCACGAATTTCTTGAAACCATCGCGCCGGCCCTGGCCTCGGGCGATGCCAACGAATTGGCACGAAGGGTCCGGGCCCGTTGGCCGATGCGGGACCTCTGCCGATTCCTGGGGTCATGCGACACCGACGCCCGCAGGGCTGCGGCTGTGGTGCTCGGGCTGGTCGGCGACAAATCGGTCATCCCCTGTCTGACCCGATCCCTTCGTGACCCTGACCGACAGGTCAACGAAATGGCGGAGCACGGCTTGTGGTCGGTTTACTTCCGCGCGTGCGGCAAAGAGGCAGCCCAACCCTTCAAAGAGGGCGTCGCACTCATGGCGGTTGAGTCTTACGATCGTGCCATCGAGTCCTTCCGACAGGCCAAGCTCGCGGCCCCGACCTTTGCCGAGGCCTTCAACCAGTGCGCAATTGCGCACTTTTTTTGTTCCCAGTGGGAGCAGTCCCTCAGCGATTGCCGACGCGCGGTCGACCTGATCCCGACGCACTTCGGTGCCATCGCCGGCATGGGCCACTGCTACACGCAGATGGGCGAGCTATGCCAGGCGTTCCGCTGCTACCGCCAGGCCCTGCGCATCAACCCCCACATGCCCGCCATCTCCCGTGCCATCCACAAACTCGAAGCCCGCATCCACGACGCCAACGACGCCTCGGGCGAGTACCTCTTCGACCACACCTCGGTCTGATCTCACGGCAATCCATGCCCGGCTTGCCCAACGCTGATCTGGGCTTGATGATGTTTGCGTGCCCGATCCCTCTCCACACCAAACTATTGAAGTGACACGCATTATGCGTCTGGACGTGCTGCTCGGTTGCGAGCTGGGTTTGTCGCGTTCGCAGGTGGTCAGATTGCTAGGTGATGGTCGGGTGTCTGTTGAGGGTCGGGTCGTGACCAGCCGGGACAAGGGGTTTACGCTCCAGCCGGGCCAGCGGGTGACGGTCGGGCCTTTCACGCGCCCCGAAGACCAGCAGCCGATCCCCCAGGCACAAGCCCCCCTGCAAATCCTGGCTGAGGGGTCGGGATACGTGGTGGTCCACAAACTTCCGGGGGTCGCGGTCCACCCGCTCGAACCCAACGAAACAGGCACGCTGCTCAATGCGCTCGTCGCTCGCTACCCCGCGATGCTCAACGTCGGTGAGGGCGGACTGCGCTGCGGGGTGGTTCACAGGCTGGATATCGAAACCTCCGGGGTGATGCTCTTTGCCACCACCCAGGCGCGCTGGGAAGCCTTACGCGAAGCTTTTTCATCCCACCAGACACACAAGCTCTACCACGCCATCGTCATCGGCCACCCTGAGAAACAACCCCAGACCCTGCGGATGAATCTCCGTGTCACGCAACACTCACCGGCCCGCGTAAAGGTCGTGGACGGACGCGACCCCGGCGGTCGGCCGTGTGACCTGACTTACAAAATGTTAGAGTCGCTGGGCAACGCGGCGCTGGTGGAGGTCCAACTCGGCACCGGTTTCCTCCACCAGGTCCGTGTCATGCTGGCACACGTCGGCTTGCCACTCGCCGGCGATCCGCACTACCAGCCCGAGGGGTTCATCGACCCGACCGGCTCTCCGCGCGTCATGCTCCACGCCCAGCGCATCGTGATCGGCGACATCGACGTCAGCGTCCCATCCCCGGAAGATTTTCTGGACGTGCTCGCACGGTTACGGGGTGCTGTTTGATTCACCGGGTGGCGTCGTTTTGCCCGACCGCCGTTTGGCCTCGAAAAAACGCTTGAGCAAACCCGCACAATCCTCAGACAACACGCCCGCTTCCCACGTGATCCGGTGGTTAAAACGGGGGTCGTCGCACAGCGCGTGGAGCGTCCGCACGCAACCCATCTTCGGGTCGTCCGCACCGTAAATCAAGCGCTCGATCCGGCTGTTCACCAGCGCACCGGCACACATCGGACACGGCTCGAGCGTCACCGCGATGCAGCAGCCCTCCAGCCGCCACGACCCGAGCTTCATGGCCGCCTCACGGATGGCCAAAACCTCCGCGTGGGCCGTCGGGTCGTCGAGCGATTCACGCAGGTTGTGCGCCTCAGCCAACACCTCTTCCCCGCGGTACACCACCGCGCCGACGGGCACCTCATCAAGGTCCGCCGCCGACTGGGCCATCGCCAGCGCACGCCGCATCATGCTCAGGTCTACCTCGTTCACGCACGACAGGCTACACTCACAGGGCGTGAAGGTCATCTGTGCCCCGGACAAGTTCAAGGGATCGCTCAGCGCGCCGGACGTGGCCAAGGCGATGCGGCGCGGCGTGCTGCTCGCGTGTCCCGACGCCGAGGTCGACCTGTGCCCCATTGCCGACGGGGGCGAGGGCACGGTCGAAGCGCTCATCGCCGGCTCGGGCGGCCAGCGCATGACCAACCCTGTCACCGGGCCACGCGGCGGGCAAGTCCACGCCACGTGGGGCCTGACCCCCGAGGGCCTGGCCATCATCGAAATGGCGTCCGCCTCCGGTCTGTCCCTGCTTAAGCCCGACGAGCGCGACCCGACGATCACCACCACCCTCGGCACAGGTGAGCTTCTCCAAACGGCCCTCGACGCCGGGGCAACGTCCGTCCTCATGGGCATCGGCGGCAGCGCGACTAACGACATGGGCTGCGGCTGCGCGATGGCCTTGGGTGTGCGCTTTTTCAACAAAAACGGTTCCCCCATCACCTTGCCCCTCACCGGCGGGATGCTTCACAACATCGCACGCATCGACACGACTCTCCTCGACCCGCGCATCCGCCACACGCCCATCCGTGTCGCCTGCGACGTGACCAACCCGCTCACCGGCCCAAACGGCGCAGCGCATGTCTACAGCCCACAGAAGGGCGCGACACCCGAACAAACCTTGATGCTCGATGACGGGCTTCGTCACGTGGCCGGGCTCGTCCGCGGACAAATCGGCGTGGATGTGGAGAACCTTCCGGGGGCCGGCGCAGCGGGTGGGCTTGGAGCCGGTCTGGTCGCGTTTCTGGGGGCCACACTCGAGCCGGGCATCGGACTGGTGCTCGACGCCTTACACTTTGTTAGCCGTGCCGCCGCAGCCGACCTCTGCCTGACCGGTGAAGGATCGCTCGACGAGCAGACCCTCTCGGGCAAGGCCATCGCGGGGGTCGTTAATCATGCGGGCAGGTGCCCCGTCATCGCCCTGGCCGGCCGGATGAGGCTCGATGAAAAACAGTGTCAAACCCTCGGCCTGACCGCCGCCCACGCCATCGCCCCCGGCCAACCCCCGGAAGTCTCCATCGCCCGCGCCGCCGAGTTTATTGAACAGACCACCGCGAAAGTCGTGGCGGATTTCATGCGGAGCGGGCGCATCGGATAAACTGCGCAGGTGAAGAGATATTAAACACAGAGAACACAGAGGACACAGAGAAGAGACAGGAGTGAGGAGACAGGAGTTAGGAGTTAGGAGTTTTTGAGATTTAGCCCGGTCGCTTACGACCGGAGGTTCAACTTCTGAGATCATCAATCATCAATCATCAATTATCAATGGATTTCTTCTCTGAGTCCTCTGTGTACTCTGTGTTGAACCCGCCCCGGTAGCCCGCCCATGTCCGACAAGTGGATCAAGATCGTGGTGGTATTGCTCCTGGCGCTGATCGTCGGGGTGCCCCTGGCCATGCGCCACAGTGACGCCTCGAACGCCACGGACTCGGCTCCGGGCGACAGGCTCGTCATCATCACGCCGCACAACGAGCAGATCCGTTTCGAGTTTGCCCGTGCGTTCAATGAGTACCGCGTCTCGAAGGGGCAGGGCCCGGTCGCCTTCGACTGGCGAGCGCTCGGCGGGACCAGCGACCTGCGCAAGATGGTGCTGGCCGCCTATGAAGCCGAGGCCAAGCGTGCCCACGAGGACCACAGGCCCGTCCACGGCGTGGGCTTTGACCTCTTCTTCGGTGGGGGCGAATACGAACACAACGTCCTGGCACGCGGCATCGACCTGGCCAAGGTCACGGGCGAAAAAGGCAACCTCAGTGTCACCGTGCCCATCGACATGCCCGAGTCGCTGCTCTACTCCGCGTTCCCCGAGCCGGACATCGGCGGGGCACGGCTCTACCACCCCGAGTTCCGATGGGTCGGGGCGGCTTTGTCGAGCTTCGGCATCGTCTACAACCGCGACCTGCTGGCCATGCTCAAGCTCCCCGAGCCGACCACGTGGTCCGACCTGACCTCGCCGGATTACCTCAATCAGGTCGCCCTCTCCGACCCCGGTCACTCCGGCTCGATCGGTGCGACTTATGAAGCGATCCTCCGTCGTGAGGGCTGGACCGATGGCTGGAAAATGCTCCGCCGGGTCTTTGCCAACTCGCGCTACTTCACCGCCAGCTCAGCCAAGGTGCCCGTCGACATATCCTCCGGCGAGGCGGCTGCGGGGATGTGCATCGATTTCTACGGGCGTTACCAGTCCGGGGCGATCGTCAATCCCGGGGGCGGCGAGCCGCGCGTGGGTTACGTCGACCCGAAATACATGACCTCCGTGAACGCCGACCCGATCAGTATTTTGCTCGGCGCGCCGCACGAAAAAATCGCCCATGAGTTCGTGCTCTGGCTGCTGACCCCCGAAGCCCAGGGCCTCTGGCAGAAGCGGCTGGGTGTTGACGGCGGGCCGGTCAAGTTCGAGCTGCGTCGTTTGCCCGTGCGGCAGGACATGTACTCGCCGCGCTACATGAAAGAGTGGACCGACCAGGTCAACCCGTGGGACTACGCCAAGGCCTTCCCCGACGGGATGCCTTATTACTACGCGATGGTGACGCCGGTGAGTCACGCGCTGGGGATCGACGTGCACGACGGGCTTGTCGCGGCGTGGGAGGCGATCCTGAACACCAAGGACCCCAGAAAGAAAGAGGAGCTTCTTGCGTTGTTTGACGCCATGCCCGATGAGTTGACGCTGCCCCCGCCGCCGGGCTGGGTCTCGGCCGCGGACGCGCTGCGCAACGACAATCACCCGATGCACCAAAAAGCGGTCGAGGCCGAAGCGGCTTTTGAAAAATCACTGAGTGTGCGCTACAGCCGATACAAAGACGCCGACAAACTCACCACCGACCGCGTCCGCTGGTCGATCTTCTTCGCGGAGCAATACCGTGAGGTGGTCCGCCGCGCGTCGGAGTGAGTCCGGGCATCATGAATTTGACGGGATAAGAGGATTTCAGGGATAGACAGGATCAGAACAAATTGGATTTGATCCTGTTGATCCGCCCGATCCTGTTATCCCGTCCAATCTGTTGTCACTTCTTCGATGCTTCGATCGCCTTCCAGAAGCGGTCTTCCGCTTCGCTGTAGCGGGTGAAGAGTTTTTCGAGGTGGTCGAGCATCTGCGAGATGGATTGTTTGTCGTCGGGGTAGGCGGTGGAGGTGGCGCGGAGGCTGTCTGCGGCGGCCTGGAGCGAGCCGGCGGCCAGGGCGAAGGAGCGGGCCGAGTCGTAGAGGTCGTCGGTGACCAGTTCCTTGTCCTTGGGGCTGTAGAGCAACCGCCAGGGTGAGCGTCGCACCTCGACCGCGGCGAGTTTGAGCTGGTCGGTGGTGATCTGGGCGTTGGCCAAAGCGCGTTCGAGGATCGGGCGCTGGCCGTTGACGAAGACCTTGAGGTCGTCGGTGGTTTGCTTCACGTTCGAGACGGCGGCGTCGGCTTTATCCAGCGCCTCGGTGATTTGTGCGAGCGTCTTGTCCTTGAGGGTCTGCGTGATGTCGCGGGCGTTGGCCAGGCCGACCTGCGCATCGGCGCTGATCGAGTCGATGCGCTCGAACCACGTCTTGACGTGGGCGTTGGCGGCGTCGACCATCACCTTGAGCTGTGCGAGTGTTTCCCTGGCATTGGAGACGGTCAGCCTTGCGTCGCTCACCGCCGGCCCCGCGTCGGCGAGGATCGCGTCCAACTTGTCCATGATCCCCGGCAAGCGCTCGTCCACGGTTTTCGTGATTGATGCGACATTTGCGATGACCTGCCGCATCTGTTCTTTCTGCTCTTCACGGATGCCGATGTCGGTGACGAAGTTCTTGGTCAACGGGTTGGAGGCGACCGAGCCCGCGATGACCGAGCCTTGCGTGTAGCGCTGGCCCGAGCCGAGGCTGCGGACGTTGAGCGTGGCGCCGGAGCCGATGAGCTTGCCCTTGACCTCGATGGCAGCGTTGTCGTAGAGCTTGTATTTGTCGGGCAGCTCGAAGGTGACGTTGACCCCCTTGACGCGCTGCGATCCGTCGGGCTGGTTTTCGATGGCGTCGGTGACGGCGGTGACGGAGCCGACCGCCTGGTCGCCCAGCGTCACGTCCGAGCCGACCTTCAATCCCTGCAGCCCGTCAGCCAGGGTGTAGTACACCGTGACACTCTGTTTGCGTTCGAGCCAGGTCCCCAGGTCAGTCAGGGTGTAGACCACGACGAGGGTGAGGATGGCCCCGGCCACCACGAACAGGCCCGCGCGCACGTTGTCTCGGTTGACCGCCATAGCGTGAGTTTAATCGTAATCCCCGCCCTCGGCGAGACCGGTGCGGGTTGGAGACGTGATGTGATCGGTCTACCTGCCGACGCGCGTCGCCTGCACGCTGGGCCTGGGCGTGAGGCTCGGGCCGATCTTGCCTAATAGGTCTTCCTCGTAGCTCGACCCCTGCTTGCGTTGGGTGATGGGCCCCTCCGCATCGCCGCGCAGGAACTGGCGGATGAGCGCCTGGGTCTCGGGCAGTTCGCCTTCGGTTTTGCGGAGCGTATCGAAATAGTCCCGGCTGTCGACCTTGAGCATGCGTCCCTTGTCGAGCATGGCCATCCGGTCGGCGATGGTAAAGGCCGAGTCCATCTCGTGCGTGACGACGACACTGGTGACGCCAAGCTGCTTCGTGAGCGAGAGGATGAGCTGGTCGATCTCGGCACTGGTGACGGGGTCGAGGCCCGCGGAGGGTTCGTCGTAGAAAAGCACCTTGGGGTCGAGCGCCAGGGCGCGTGCGAGGCCGGCTCGTTTCTTCATGCCGCCGGAGACCTGGGAGGGGAACTTGTCCGCGTGTTCGCGCAGGCCGACGAGTTCGAGCTTGATCTTGACCATGATCTCGACTGTCTCGGCGGGGAGGCTGGTGTGCTCTTCGAGCGGCAGCGCGACGTTCTGCGCCAGGGTCATGGAGTTGAAGAGCGCCCCGCTCTGGAAGAGGACGCCGAACTGCTTGCGGATTTCGTTTCGCTGAGTTTCGGTGGCGTGGGTGAGATCGACGCCGAGGAACTCGATGGTGCCCTCTTCGGGGGGGAACGACCCGATGATGCAGCGCAGGAGCGTGCTCTTGCCCGAGCCCGAGCCGCCCATGATGACGGTGGTCTGGCCTGTGGGGATGTCGAGGTCGATGCCGTCGAGGACGGTCTTACCCTCGAAGCGCTTGACGAGGCCGCGGACACGGATGGCGGCGGGAGAGGGGTGAATAGACAAAGAGTTGGTCATGGGCTTTGGCGTGCTTGGCGTGAATAGGCTTTCTTGTATTCAAGAGTAAGTTCTTTTGCTTCGTGGCGGTCTTTCACGCGCGTCAGGCTTGAGGATCACCGCAACTTGCCAACGGGTCAAGCCCGTCGGTATCGATTGCCCACGGGCCGTGCCCGTCCTGCGCGAGTCAGGCCGACCTCGACTAACCAAGTGTTAGATTGTCCGGGTGATGCGGGTGATTCAACAACCCCCCTCAAACGGGGGGCATCCGGGACTCGACGCGGCATGCGCAATAAAAAAGGCCCGGCAAGGCCGAAGCCAAGCCGAGCCCTTCCGGGGGCAAGTTGAGCGACTCGGCACGAACATCACCGAATCGACGCGGGTATATTAACACTGCGGAAACACATTTTCAAGTGTGTTGACGACTAAATGGCTAAAAAAATTTTAAGAAAGCAAGAATATGTAAATATCTAAAATTAGTAAGATCATGTACTTAATGTCGAGTCAGGCATCTAAGCGTGATTTTCGCGATGAATTTCGCAGGAACAGGTTTGGGTCCAGTTGAGATTACTGGAATCAGGGCAACTACTTATCGCTCAAGCACGTCGCCATTGGTCTTAATCTTTTGCTCACAATCCGCCTGTGTCATTGTGCCACATCATCCCGGGAGCAGATAGTCATGTCACCCGAATTTCAGGGTCAACCCGATTCCGACGCACTGACCTGGTCGGTCCTGCTTGGGAACTGGATCGAGTTTGCGCGGTCGGCGGTGGCGCTGCCCGAAAATGACGAGGGCCACCGCTGGCGTGCATCGGTGGCAGACCTGATCGCGCTGCAAGCGGTCTGGTTCGCATTGGGCCAACTGGATCGTCTAGACCCCGTTGAGGTGCCCGTAGCCCTGGACAAAGCGCTGGTCTTGATCGATCGGCACGCCACCGCCCTCGAATCGAGGTGGGGCAGTGAGCAAGTGCCCGCGCAGGTCCGGGGCCTGATCGGGGACGCCCGTGAACAATGGCATCACGCCTCAAGCCGATCTTTTTAGCCGACTCAAATTCCCGCCCGCCGACTGACAGATTGTTCTACACCACCAGGGCCGCGATCTGTTCGTTGGCGTTGCGCAGCCGCGACGTGAGTACGCCGACGAGGTGTTCCAATACCTTGACCTTCAGGGCGGGGGCCTCGGTGTTGAGTCGGTCGTAGTCTTCAAGGGAAAGGGTGTAACTCGTCACCTCGGTGACCGTCCAGATGTCGCTGGAGCGCTGGCCTCGGTCGATCACCGCCATCTCGCCGAAGACCGACCCCCGGCCGATGCGTGCGAGTGTCTGCCACTTGCCCGGTTCGAGTTCCCTTCTCACCGCGACAAGCCCCTTGGCAGGGAAGTGGACCATGTCCGCCGCGTCGCCGCGTGCGATGATCCGCGTTTCAGCGGCGTATTCGTTCCGCCTCAGGTAGGGCCGAAGCTGGTCGAGTTCTTCCGGCTTAAGCTTGCGGGCAAGGTCCAGCTCTTCGGGTTGCAGTTCGGCATCCGAGAAGTTCCAATTGAGCTGCAACGGCAGACCCGTGAGCAGGCTCTCCTCGCACGACTCGATCGCGCTGTCGAGGTCCTCAAAGACCACGTAAGCGCCCCCGTCGTTTCCAGCCTTGATCGACAGCACGTCCGTGGGGGGTTTGCCCGTCACGCCGACGTGTCGGCCTGCTGACAGAAGGCTCTGGATCAGGCTGACGATCCCCTGTGTCGCTACCTCGTCGAGATAGTCGACACGCGAAAAATCCAGCACGAAATGCCCCGCGTAATGCGCAGCCTGGCTCACCGTGCGCTGCACACGCTCCATCCCGTCGAACTCGATGTCGCCCTGCAACTCGAACACACGCACCGCCTGTCCCAGCGATTTGATACGGGCCGTATCGCTGAGCGAACGCACGCGCTGCGAGTGGCGGTGTTCGAGCGTGGTGACGCGACGGATGACCGACCGGGCCTGCCTCGGGGCACTGAAGAGGTGGAGTCTGAATTTTTCGGAAAGCTCCCGGCAGACCTTGATCCCTCGCACCGAGTTTCCGTGCGAATCGAGACGGGGTGAGAAGGTTCCGATGCCCATGCGCCCGGGCAGCATCGCCAATATCCCGCCGGCCACCCCGGACTTGGCGGGTAGCCCCACGTCGTACAGCCACTGGCCGGCGTAGTCGTACATGCCGCAGGTCGTCATCAGGCTGAGCATGTCATCGACTAGGCCGACAGAGATCGCCCGCTGACCGGTGCGGGGGTTGATGCCCCGGTTGCCGATCGTGGCGCCCATCATGGCCAGGTCCTGCGCGGTGACGAGGATCGAGCACTGTTTGAAATAAAGATCGACGCCGGGCTCGACGGGGTCTCCGACGATGTCGAAATTGCGTAAGAGGTGGGCGATCGCGCGGTTGCGGTGGCCCGTGCCGCACTCGGATTGATAGACGCTCTCGTCGAGGGTCATCACCCGACCGGTGAAGCCCGCAAACCATTCGAGCACTTTGTCCAGCGCGTTCTCACGGTAGGTCTGGTAGATCAGGCAGCTCACCGCAATCGCGCCGGCGTTAATCATCGGGTTGAGCGGCCGACCGGTGCCCGGCTCGAGGCTGATGGAGTTAAAAGCTTCGCCCGAAGGCTCGACGCCGACGCGCCTCTGGACCTCCGCGTGCCCCCGGTGCTCGAGGGCCATGGCGTAGGCAAAGGGTTTGGATATAGATTGGATCGTGAAAGGGACTTCGGTGTCGCCGACGCTGTAAAGGGTGCCGTCGGTGGTGGCCAGGCACAGCCCAAACCAGTCGGGGTTGGCCTTGGCCAGTTCGGGGATGTAGGTCGCCACCTCACCGTCGTGGTCGTAGCGATATCGCTCGTACATGCCCGCCAGCACAGCATCCAGCGGGCGCGACGGGGCCTGATTTGCCTGTTGTTTAGGCAACGGTGAAGCGGTTTGGGTCATGAACCGGGTTTATGCAAGCCCTGTGCCGGTGTGGGTGAACTTGGGGCGTTTGACAAACCCACCGCAATTGAAAGTTCAACTCTCCGAGTGAGATTCCCTAAACCTTGTATCCGATCATCGAGCGATGGCAGTGGGAGCACGGTCAGTCAGTGTAGAAATGTGGACGCAGATCATTATCCGGAAGATATGCCAGCGCCTTTCGATAAATTGACGCCAGCGTGCCCCGGTCAAGCTCTTTGTGGTCGGGCATGATAAGTGTTTGCCGGGTTCCGTTTAACAACACCCGACGAAGTTTCAGGTGACTGCCTTTGCCCCCTGCGACCCGGATGAAACCGAAGCGGGCAAATATCGCTTCAATCTCACGAGCGGAGAGTCTGCGGAGTTTACCCGGCATGAGCGGTCGGCTCGATTTCCATGACGATCAACAGTGAGGGGTCGTCCATGTAACCAAAATCTGCGGGGCTTTCGTCTTCAAAAAACAGTGAGACAGCCTCGCGGATATTGGCGATGGTTTCATCCACCGTTGTTCCCTGAGTGACGACCGGGATATCAGCGCACTCCGCGACATAGTGTGTTTCGCCCGCTCGGATCGTAATTTTTACGGAGCGCTGCATGGCCTTAATGATATCAGACCAAGGTTCATGACACAAAAAAGTGGCAGACTTATCCACTCAACACTTGGCCATCTTCTCGGCTTTCTTGCGGGCGTCGTCGAGGGTGCCGACGTACATGAAGGCGCTCTCGGGCAGGTCGTCGCCCTCGCCGTTGGCCAGCCGCTTGAAGGAGCTGATCGTCTCAGACAACGGCGTGTAGATGCCGGGGAAGCCGGTGAAAACCTCAGCCACGAAGAACGGCTGCGAGAGGAAGCGTTCGATCTTTCGCGCTCGGCTGACGATGAGCTTGTCCTCTTCGGACAGTTCGTCGACGCCGAGGATGGCGATGATGTCCTGCAGGTCCTTGTAACGCTGAAGAATCTGCTGCACCTGACGGGCGACGGCGTAGTGTTCCTCACCAAGCACGCCGGGGTCGAGGATACGCGAGGTCGAGGCCAGCGGGTCGCAAGCGGGGTAGATGCCTTTTTCCGCAATGCCACGCGAGAGCACGACGAACGCGTCGAGGTGGCTAAACGCGGTGGCGGGGGCGGGGTCGGTCAGGTCGTCGGCCGGCACATAAATCGCCTGCACCGAGGTGATCGCACCCTTTTCCGTGGACGTGATGCGTTCCTGAAGCTCGCCCATCTCCGTGCCGAGCGTCGGCTGATAACCCACGGCACTGGGCATACGCCCAAGCAAAGCGGACACTTCCGAGCCTGCCTGCGTGAAGCGGAAGATGTTGTCGACGAAGAGCAGCGTCTCTTTGCCCGACTGGTCACGGAAAGCCTCGCACATGGTCAGGCCGGCCAGCGCGACACGCAGACGAGCGCCCGGCGGTTCGTTCATCTGACCGAACACCATGGCGACACGGTCGAGGACGCGAGTGAGGTTGCCCTGTGCGTCCTTGAACTGCGCCTCAGCCAATTCGAGCCAGAGGTCGTTGCCCTCGCGTGTGCGTTCACCGACGCCGGCAAACACGGAATATCCGCCGTGCTCTCGCGCGATGCGTGCGATCATTTCCTGGATGATGACGGTCTTGCCGACGCCGGCCCCGCCAAACAAGCCGATCTTGCCACCACGGACGAAGGGGCACAGGAGGTCGACGACCTTGATGCCGGTCTCGAGGATCTGCGTCTTGGGGTTGAGGTCGGTGAACTCGGGGGGGTGCTGGTGGATGGAGCGATAATCCGCGGCCTTGACGTCGCCAAGCTTGTCGATGGGCTTACCGAGGAGGTTGAATACTCGGCCGAGCACCGCGTCGCCGACGGGGACCTTGACGGGGCTGCCGGTGTCTTTGACGGGGACGCCGCGTTTCAAGCCGTCGGTCGAACCGAGCGCGACAGCCCGGACCTGACCGCCTCCGAGGTGCTGCTGCACTTCACCGACGAGTTCGAAGTCGTTGCCGTCGAGCGTGGTGGTGACGGAGATGGCGTTGTAGATGTCGGGGAGCTGGTCCTCGGGGAACTGGGCGTCGAAGGTGGAGCCGATGACCTGTGAGATCGTTCCAGTGGCGGGCATGGTGGGGGTGCTCGTCGGGTTGAGTGGGTCGTTCAGGGGCCAAAAGGATAGGGAAAAAGGGGGCGTTTGCCAAGTGGGGGGTGGTGAACCGCCAAGACGCCAAAGCCGCCAAGGGGGGAGGCTGGAATAGCAGGGGAATTGATGATTGATGATTTATGATCGATGATCTGAGAGAACGGCGGCCCGTCCTAATAGGATCGGTTTGGCGATTTCTTGGCGGACTTGGCGTCTTGGCGGTTTATCCAGGTTTGGTTTGGTTGATGTTCACCGTACAATGTTCGCACCCACGCACGGAGGCGTCACGTCGTGACTCAAACGGTATCTGACCACACTTCCATAACCCACGCGGTGGATACCGGGTCTGAGTCCCGCGGTCGGCCATGCCGTGTGATCGCCTTGCTCAACCAGAAGGGCGGCGTGGGCAAGACGACGACCACTGCCAACCTCGGTGCCGCCCTGGGCCGGGAGGGGTGCCGCGTGCTCATGGTCGACCTCGACCCGCAGGCCCATCTCACCATCCACCTGGGCGTTGACCCCAACGAACTCGAATCGAGCGTCTACCACCTGCTCACCGACGACGACGCGGATGCGCAACAGTTGATTAGGACCGTCGAGGGGCACGAGAACCTCTCGCTCCTGCCGGCTGAAGTCAATCTCGCCGGCGCGGAGACGGAATTGGCCCCGAAGATGGTCACCGGGTCGGCCCAGCGTGTGCTGCGAGATCGGCTAGCCGGCGTGCTCTCGGGTGACGGTGAGAAGAAATTCGATTACGTCCTGATCGATTGCCCGCCGAGCCTGGGCCTGCTCACCATCAACGCCCTGACCACCGCAAGCGAGGTCGTCGTCCCGATGCAGGCCCACTTCCTCGCGCTGCAGGGGTTGAGCAAGCTGCTCGAAACCGTGCAGCTCATTCGGCAGGGCTTCAACCCTTCGCTGCGCGTGACGGGCATGGTGCTGTGCATGCACGAGGCGCAGACGATCCTGGCCAGCGAAGTCGTGGCGGATGTCAAGGCTTTTCTCGACGCCGGCCGCTCGCTCGACGTGCCCTGGCGTCAGGCTGTGGTCTTCGACCCGCCGATCCGTCGCAACATCAAGCTTGCCGAGTCGCCCTCGTTCGGTAAGACGATCTACGACTACGCACCCACCTCCAACGGGGCGGACGACTACCGCAAGCTGGCGGCCTCGGTCATCGCGGCCGGGGTCGGGCAGTCGGCGTGAACCTCCCCTCGAATCCCGATCAAACCGACTCACCTCCCCGATGGCTCAAGCCTCTGTTCTGGCGCTGGATGCTGGGCGTTTATTGGCTTGCACTGACCGTCTCGACCCATTGGCCGAACCTCAAGATCGACATCGGCGAGCAGGAGATGAGCGAACTCAACGTGGACAAAATTGTCCACTGGGGAGCGTTTGGGCTGCTGGCGCTGCTGCTCGTCCTTGCGAGAATTGGGGGACGGCGGGCCGCGTGGGCGAGGCACATCGTCACCGCCGCGTGTGTCGCAACAATCTACGCAGCGATCGATGAGGCCAGCCAGCTCATCCCCATCTTCGAGCGCACCGCGTGCTGGCCCGACCTGTCTGCCAACTTCATGGGCATCCTGGCGGCGATTGTCCCCGCGTGGGTGATTGTGCGTTCACTCGACAAACCCAGGCCCGTGAGCGTGGTCTATTCACGCGCTCTATTGGGGGTCTTTCTGCCGTTCGCGTATATCCTGCTCTTTACACCGGGGATCAACCTCGCACCGCTCTTTCCGCAAGCCGCCGACCCGTCGCGTTTCATTCTTGTCTGGCGGTTTGATTACCTCGGTCACGCGCTAGGCGCGGCGCTGGTCTTTTACTTGTTTAACGCCGCGCGGCCATTTGGTGATTCTCAATCGTGGCTCACGCGCACCGGGGCTTTTGTCGTTGTCGCGCTGGCGTCACCCGTGATCGAGTGGGTGCAGTACCGCATCAACCTCGGCCACGAATACGGCGACATGGTCGCGCACGAACTGGGGCTTTTGTTCGCGGCTGTGGTGGGGACGGGTTTCGTGCTTGCACAACAACACGCCAGTCGTTGCAGCGCTGCGCTGCTCGATGTTGCCAGGCGTAAACAGACCGTCTCACACTCGACCGCACGATCAGTCGATGAGTCATCAAATCAACCCGAATCAACCTCGGGGAATACTTCCGGGGGTTCCGGGGCTTCCGAGGCTTCCGGGGCTTCCGGGGGTTCCGGGGGGGCGTCGTTTGTGGGGGGGGCACGGACGGTCAGTGTGTTGACGTTCTTGTCGCGTGTCACCGGTCTTGGTCGTGAGTCTGTTCTTGCGGCGGTCTTCGGGCGTAGCCTTGTGGCCGACGCATTTGTCTTTGGTTTCCAAATCCCCAACCTCTTCCGCAGGCTATTCGGCGAGGGGGCGCTCTCCGCGGCGCTGATCCCCGTTTATGCCCACGCGCTGCACAAAGACAGGCTCACCGCCACGCGCGTTTTCTCGCTGTGCCTGAGCGTGCTGATGATATTCCTCGGGCTGGTGACGCTGATCGGCGAAGCCGTGCTGGTGGGCCTGCTTGCGCGTGGTGGGTGGTCCGAACAGAGCGTCCTAGCCATCCGTCTGACCATGGTCATGCTGCCCTACATGCCGTTGGTCTGTGCCGTGGCGGTGATCGGGTCGATCCTGCAGGTGCATCACAGGTTCGCTTCGACCGCGGCTGCGCCGATCCTGCTCAACCTCGTCATCATCACCGTGGCCCTGCTCTTTACCCGCAACGATGGCTCGGATGCGGTGCTCCACCGTGCGGTCTACGCGGTGTCGTTGAGCGTCATCGTGGCCGGCGTTTTACAACTGGCGTGGCAGGTGCTGGCGGTGGCCCGTGTCGAAAAGATCGCGCTGCTGCTCAAGCCCGACGTACAGACCACCTCCGCCATCCGCTCGCTCATGCGACGCTTTGCCCCGACCGCGATCGGCATGGGCATCTTCCAGATCAACACCTTCATAGACAACGCCGTCGCCATGGCGCTGAGGGCGACCGACGACGGCGCAGCCCACTTCAAGTTGTTAGGGTTCACGCTGCCCCTGCCGCTCAACGCCGGCGACGTGGCGGCACTTTCGTGGGCACAACGCCTCTACGAATTCCCCCTGGGCATCTTCGGCATTGCCATCGCCACCGCCATCTACCCGGCGCTCTCCCGTGCCGCGCCGCTCTCGACCGCAATGGGTGGCACCTCGGCTGACCGCAATCATTTTGTCGATATCCTCCGCCACGGCCTGCGTCTGACCGTGTTCATCGGCCTGCCCGCCAGCGTGGGGTTGATCGCCGTCGGCTTGCCGCTCGTGCGCGTCATCTTCGAGCGCGGTCAATTCACCGCAAGCGACTCACAGATTGTCAGCTTCATCCTCATCGGCTACGCCCCCGCCATCTGGGCCTATTCCATGAACCACGTGCTCACCCGCGCGTTCTACGCCCTGGGCGACACACGCTCGCCGCTCTACCTCAGTACCGCGTTTGTCCTGCTCAACTTCATGCTCAACCTCACGTTTGTCTGGTTCCTCGGGCCGGCGGGCTTTGCGTGGGCTACCGCGATCTGCGCCATGGTCCAGTGCGCAGCGATGATCGCCGTGGTGCGGCACTACGTGGATAAGCCTGTCGATCGCGCGGTGCTCTGGTCGTGGGGCAAGTGCCTTCTTGCCAGCGCGGTGATGACCGCCGCACTCGTGTATTACACCCAATCCTATGATGTGATGGGAATGACCTTGACCCACGCGGGCCTGTTCCTCGCGGGGGGTGTCGGTTTCGGTGGAGCGATCTTCACGGCGGCGGCGCTGGCGATGCGCATGGAAGAACCCAGGTGGTTGCTGCGCAGGTGACAGCTTGTTGGGGTAAGGTGCATCCACTCATTTAGCCCCGCCGCTTGCGGCGCGTGGGCCACCGGTCGCCAGCGACCGGGCTAAATAAACATTTACATGCTTTCATCCTGTAAACTTCCCACCATGCCTCACGACGATGAAAGGTTCATGCGACTGGCGCTCGACGCCTGCCGCGTGGGGGTGGCCAAGGGGCAATCCCCCTTCGGGGCGTGCATCGTGCGTGACGGTGAGGTGCTTGCATCCACACACAACCACGTCTGGCTCAACACCGACCCGACCGCCCACGCCGAGGTGATCTGCATCCGTGAGGCCTGCCACAGGATCAAGTCCATCCACCTCCCGGGGGCGACGATTTATTCGACCACCGAGCCGTGCCCGATGTGCTTCACCGCCATCCACTGGGCACGCATCGACCGCATCGTTTACTCCGCGCGAGTCGAGGATGCCGACCAATTTGGCTTCAACGAACTGAAGGTCACCAACCAGCAACTCAAGACGCTTGGTGGAACGGGCGTCCAACTCGTCCCCGACTTCCTGCGTGCTGAGGCGCTGGAAATCTACCGCAATTGGCAATCTCGCTCGGGTCAGGCGTATTAACCGCCAAGACGCCAAGAACGCCAAGCCCGATCCCAGAGATCACATCTGAATGATTCTCTTTCCTATCTTGGCGACCTCGGCGTCTTGGCGGTTTACGGCCTTGTGTTTTTGATCCACTTCGCCAGCGTGGCTTTGCTCATACAGTTGACGACATCGTTCTTCGTTGCCCCCGCGCGTCTTGCGGTGAGCAGGCCGTAGCGCAACTGGTCCATGTCCTCCGGGCCGTGCGCGTCGGTGTTGATGGCGAGCTTGACGCCGGCGGCAAGGGCGGCGCGGGCGTGTGTATCACGCAGGTCGAGTCGGTAACTGTTGGCGTTGATCTCCAGGGCGATGCCGCGACCCTTGGCGGCGGTGATGACCTTGTCCATGTCGGGCGACAGGCCCTCCCGGCGGAGGATCAGGCGGCCCGTGGGGTGGCCGAGGATGGTGACGTAGGGGTTCTCGATCGCCTTGAGCAATCTCTTCGTCGCCTCTTCCGGGCGTTGGGAGAGCGCGACGTGCGGTGAAGCGACAACGATGTCGAGTTGAGCTAACAAACTGTCAGGGTAGTCGAGCTTGCCATCGGAGAGGATGTCAACCTCGCTGCCGGCCAGGATCGCGATCTTGTTCTTGTATTGCTCCGCGGCCTTGTGGATAGCCTTGATGTGATTTTCGAGGCGCTTTTCGTCGAGGCCGTGGGCGATGGGCTGGCTCTTGGAGTGGTCGGTGACGGCGAGGGTGTGGTAGCCGCGTTTGATCGCAAACTCGGCGTATTCCTCGATGGACCAGCGGCCGTCGCTGGCGGTGGTGTGGGCGTGGAGCTCGGCCTGGATATCGTCAATCGTGATGAGTTCGGGGAGTTGGTCATTTTCAGACAGCGCGATCTCGCCGCGGTCCTGGCGGAGTTCGGGTTCGATGACTTTCAGGTCGAGGGCTTGAAAAACGTCTTGCTCGGTCTTGCCCGCGACGAGGCCCTTGTCGCCGTCGTGTTTGCGTGCTTCGGTGCCTTCTTTCCACAAACCGTATTCGTTGAGCGTCAGCCCACGCTTGATCGCTCGTTCGCGCATCTTGACGTTGTGCTCTTTCGAGCCGGTGAAATACATCAGGGCTGCGCCGAAGCGTGCGGGGTCGATGATGCGCAGGTCGCATTGCACCCCCGGAACCCCCGGAAGCGAGCTATCTTGTGGCAAACGTACCGAGGTCTTGGTCTCGCCCTGCCCGATCACCTCCGCCCCCGGGAGTAACTCCACAAAGGCTTTGGAGATAGCCGCAGCATCATCGGGCGACGCAGCCGCAATCACATCGATGTCGCCGATCGTCTCCTGACCGCGTCGCAGGCTGCCGGCATAATCGGCCCGCTTCACCCCCGGAAGTTTTCGCAGTTCATTTACCAAAGCTTCCGCAAAGGGCAGCGCCTGGCCGAGTCGGACGCGCTGCGACGCCTGCTCGGCAAAGGCGAGGTTCTTGCGGAGGTTGTCGATCTTCTTCTGCCCGAAGCCCGGCAGGTTGTCCAGCGCGTGGGCATCAAGTTTTTTCTTGAGGTCGTCCACCGACTCGACACCGGCCTCGTGCCAGAGCAGCGCGATAGTCTTAGGCCCGAGTCCCGGGATGTCAAAGAGCGGGAGCAACCCCTTGGGCACTTTATCCAGCAGCCCGTCGTGTTCAGCGATGCGGCCGGTCGTGACGAACTCGGCGATCTTCTCAGCCAAACCCTTGCCGATGCCGTCGATATCGGTCAGGGCTTTGAGGTCGGTGGGGTTGTCCTTGTTGACGAGTGAAGCGACATCGGTGGTCAGGTCTTCGAGCGTTCGGCTGCCCCGCTGGTAGGCAATCACTTTGAAGCGATTGACCCCCAGCAGTTCCATGAGTTGTGCCATCTGCTCGAAACGGGCTGCGAGTTCGCGGTTAGTGCTCATAGCCCTATTGTAAAACCCCGGCAGCCGGGGGCGGGCGCTGACCTGCTAAGATAATCCGCTTCGACGGAATCCCCGCAAAACCTAACCGCTCATGGAGTGAGCATGACCGCCACCCCGACCCAGTCGCCCACCCAAACCGCATGGCACCTCGAACCCAGCGACACCTTTGCCCGCAGGCACATCGGCCCGTCCGACGCCGACATCCGCGAGATGTTGGCTACGCTGGGCTATGGCACGCTTGACGAACTCACCGACGCCACGCTTCCTCGCTCGATCCGTATCGACGGCGACATGGGCGTCGGATCGGCGATGACCGAGACGCAGTGCCTCGCGTACATGAAGGCCATCGCCTCGAAGAACAAGGTCATGCGTTCGTTCATCGGCATGGGCTACCACGGCTCGATCACGCCCGGCGTCATCGCGCGGAACATCCTCGAAAACCCCGGCTGGTACACGCAGTACACGCCGTACCAGGCTGAGATCTCCCAGGGCCGACTCGAAGCGATCCTCAACTTCCAGACGATGGTGTGCGATCTGACCGCGCTGCCTTTGGCCAACGCCTCGCTGCTCGACGAAGCGACCGCCGCCGCCGAGGCGATGGCGATGGCGCAGAGCATCGCGAAGGGCAATCGCACGAAGTTTCTCGTGGCGGACGATTGTCACCCACAGACCATCGCGGTCGTCAAGGGCCGGGCCGAGGCACGCGGCTGGGAGATCGTGGTTGCCAAGACCGAATCGATGATGCCCGATGACAGCGTCTTTGGCGTCCTCGTGCAGTACCCCACGACCGATGGCCACGTCAAAGACTACACGTCGTTAGTCAGTGCCACCCACACTTGCGGGGGCGTGGTGATCGCGGCGGCGGATATCCTTGCGTTGGCGCTGCTCAAGCCGCCGGGCGAGTGGGGGGCGGACATCGCGGTCGGTTCGACGCAGCGTTTCGGCGTGCCCATGGGTTTTGGCGGCCCGCACGCGGCCTACCTTGCGTGTCGCAGTGAATACTCCCGCAAGATGCCGGGACGGCTCGTCGGTGTATCGAAAGACGCTTCGGGCAACCCGGCCTTGCGTCTTGCGGTCCAGACGCGCGAGCAGCACATCCGCCGAGATAAGGCGACGAGCAACATCTGCACCGCGCAGGTGCTCTTGGCCATCATGGCGTCGATGTACGCCGTGTACCACGGGCCCGACGGGTTACGCCGAATCGCGCAGCGTGTGCAAGGCTGGACCTGCGTGCTGGCCGCGGCGCTGCGGGGCATGGGGCTGCTTATCGATGGCGGGGAAGACGCGGTCTGTTTCGACACGCTGCGCGTCCGCCTCGACGGTGCAAAGGCCGAGCGTCTCCACAAGTCCTCGGTGCAGGCGGGGATCAACCTGCGTCATTACCCCGACGGCTCTGTGGGTGTGACGCTTGACGAGACCACCACCGCCGAAGATGTGCAGGTGGTCATCGATGCGTTTGCATCGGTTGCGGGCGGAACGCAGGCGGTCAGTGTCAAGCAAGCGATCGATCAGGCTGACGCGTCGCTGCCCGAGGCCTTTGCCCGCACTTCAGCTTACCTCACGCACGAGGTCTTCCACCGTTACCACGCCGAGCACGAGATGCTGCGTTACATCAAGCGTCTCGAATCGCGAGACAGTTCGCTGTGCAACTCGATGATCCCGCTCGGTTCGTGCACGATGAAGCTCAACGCCACGAGCGAGATGGTGCCGGTGACCTGGCCCGGCTTTGCGGACATCCACCCCTTTGCCCCCGCGGACCAGACCCGGGGTTATGCGGAGTTGTTTGCCGAACTCGAACGGCTGCTCGCGGGCATCACGCACCTTCCGGGGGTCTCGCTGCAGCCCAACGCCGGCTCATCGGGGGAATATGCCGGCCTGCTCGTCATCCGGGCTTACCACCACGCGCGGGGTGATGTGCAGCGTGACGTCTGCCTCATCCCCGTCTCGGCCCACGGCACGAATCCTGCCAGCGCGGTGATGGCGGGCTTCCGTGTTGTTGCCGTTGAATGCGACGAACAAGGCAACATCGACCTCGACGACCTCAAAGCCAAGGCCCAGCAGCACGCCGGCCAACTCGGTGCGCTGATGCTCACCTACCCCTCGACGCACGGCGTGTTCGAGGAGGGCGTGATCGACGTGTGCAAATTGATCCACGCGCACGGCGGGCAGGTTTACATGGACGGCGCGAACATGAACGCGCAGGTCGGCCTGACCGCCCCCGGGAGAATCGGGGCCGATGTCTGCCACTTGAATCTTCACAAGACGTTCTGCATCCCGCACGGCGGCGGCGGGCCGGGCATGGGGCCGATCTGTGTCGCAAAACACCTGCAAAAGTTCCTGCCGGGCCACCCTGTTGTCGCGCCCGACGTCGCCACGCCCGATTCGATCAAGCCGGTGTCGGCGGCGCCCTACGGCAGCCCGATGATCCTGCCGATCTCCTACGCCTATATCAAGATGATGGGCGACGCCGGCCTGCGCAAAGCCACGCAGGTGGCGATCCTCAATGCCAACTACATGGCTAATCAATTGAAAGATCAATACGCGGTCCTCTTCCGTGGGCGGCACGACCGCGTGGCGCACGAGTTTATTTTGGATTGCCGATCGTTTGAGAAGAGCGCGGGCATCCGTGTGGAAGACATGGCCAAGCGACTGATGGATTATGGTTTCCACGCCCCGACGATGAGCTGGCCCGAGCCGGGGACGCTCATGATCGAACCGACCGAGAGCGAGTCCCGCGCGGAGCTCGACCGCCTGTGCGAAGCGATGACCTGTATCCGGCGGGAGATTGTGGACATCGAACAGGCCCGATCCGACCGCGAAGACAACGCCCTCAAGCACGCCCCTCACACGACTCAGATGGTCAGCGGCGACGAGTGGAATCACCCCTACACGCGCGAGTCGGCCGCGTTCCCCGTAGCAAGCCTGCGCACATTCAAGTTCTGGCCCGCCGTGGCACGCATCGACAACGCCTACGGCGACAGACACCTCGTCTGCACCTGCCCGAGCGTGGAGAGCCTGGCAACGTGATCGTATCGGGCGCTTGGGTTTGAAGTACGCGGGGGATCATCCGCAGATGATGCAGATCACGCAGATTCGATGCAAGAATGGCCACCGAGACACCGAGAGCACCGAGAAGAAATGCGAATTTCACGCCAAGCTCGCCAAGAGCGCCGAGTCAAGATCAGGCAGAATGAAACGGACGGCCGTTCTTTTTGACCGTGGTTTAATCTGAACTCGATAATTCATTGTGTCCACTCTGACTCTGAAAAACCTGGCGGTCTTGGCGGGCTTGGCGTGAAACTCTTCTCTGTGCTCTCGGTGCTCTCGGTGTCTCGGTGGCCGATTTCATCTTGAATTCATCGGCCTTGATATCTGCGTCATCTGCGGATCATCTCTCGGTCGGTTAGCATCTTCATCGAATCACCGGATACCCCAAACGCCACTTTCCCCGGAGCCTGCCTGTGCGGATCGCCCTTGTCACCGAAACGTATCCCCCGGAAGTGAACGGGGTCGCCATGACGCTCGGTCGTCTGGTCGGCGGGCTGGTGGGCATGGGGCACGATCTTGAAGTGGTTCGGCCACGCCAGCGCAAGGGCGATGCTTGTGTGACCGATGGCAACCCGACGCACCTGACCGTGGCCGGCCTGCCGATCCCGCGCTACGAGGGGCTGCACTTCGGCTTGCCCTGCGGTGGGACGCTGCGCAGGCGTTGGCGCGAGTGGAAGCCCGACGTGGTGCATGTTGCAACAGAGGGTCCGCTCGGGTTGAGCGCGGTGCGTGTGGCTAAATCCCTGGGCATCGCGGTCACGTCGAGTTTTCACACCAACTTCCATTCCTACGGCAAGCACTACGGTTATGGCTTTCTCCAGAACGGCGTGATGAAGTACATGCGCTACGTCCACAACAAGGCACGCTGCACCATCGTGCCGTCGCTCGACGTCAAGGAGATGCTCGAAAAGGAGGGCTTCCACGGCGTGCTCATCATCGGGCGCGGCGTCGACACGGAACTCTTCGGCCCGCACCGGCGAAGCACCGAACTACGAAAACAATGGGGCGCGACGGGCGACACGCTGGTCGTGGCTTACGTCGGTCGCATCGCGCAGGAGAAAAACATCCCCGTCGCGGTCCGGGCGTACGAGGCGATGAAAGAACATTGTCCGGACAGCCGGTTCGTGCTCGTCGGCGACGGGCCTTACAAGGCTGAACTTGAGAAGCGCCACCCCGAATACGTCTTTGCCGGGATGCAGCGGGGCGAGGCCCTGGCCACGCACTACGCCAGCGCCGACGTGTTTGTCTTTGCCAGCGTGACCGAGACGTTCGGCAACGTCGTCACCGAAGCGCTTGCGAGCGGTCTTGCGGTGGTGGCCTATGACTACGCGGCCCCGAGGCAATACATCCAGACCGGCGTCGAAGGTGTGACGGTCGAGTTCGACAACAGCGAGGCGTTTGTGTCGGCAGCCAAAGAACTCGCCGCAGACCGCGCAATAGTCACAGCGATGGGCAAGCGGGCGCGTGAACGTGCGATGGGCCTGACGTGGCAATCGATCTTCAGCCAGTTCGAGCGCGTGCTCACCGACGCCCGCGACGCGGTGGCCAAAGAAAAAAAGACCCCCCGGCCGGTGACGGGGGGGGCGGGTTGACCGACCGGGGGTCTGAAGTAGGCATATAGAGACTAACTGATCCTAATTAATGATACGACAATAAAGTCTTTTGTCAATGGCCCAAAAGCGGTGAAAAACGCCACGCATCCAGGCGTGCCCTTTCCAGACGCCGGCCCGGGAGTGTGATCCATGTGCGGACGATTCGCCCTTAAAGCACAGGCGGCGATCCTGGCTGAGAAGTTCGGCCTGACTCACGTACACGAAGTGCTCGCGGCGCTCTACGCGCGTTACAACATCGCCCCTTCGCAACAGGTGCTGGCTATCCGCAACACCGCCGACGGCGGCCGGTCGCGTGAGCCGGCCCTGCTCCGATGGGGCTTGGTCCCTTCGTGGGCGGACGACATCACGATCGGCAACCGCATGGCCAACGCACGCAGCGAGACCGCGGCCGACAAACCCGCCTTTCGCGGGGCGATGCGCCACCGCCGATGCCTTGTGCCGGCCGACTGCTTTTACGAATGGCAGAAACCCGACGCGGTCGGCAAAGGCGGGCGCAAACAACCCTACATGGTCCGCATGCGCAGCGGCGAGCCCTTCGCCCTCGCGGGCATCTGGGAGACTTGGCAGGACGCGGACGGCAACGAGCTTGAAACCTGTGCCGTGCTCACCACCAGGCCTAATCAATTGATGCATTCGATCCACGACCGCATGCCCGTGATCCTCCACGACCGTGACTACGACCGCTGGCTCGACACCTCGCCCGGCCACGCCAGGGGCCTCGAAGACCTCTACGAGCCTTTCGAGAGCGACGCGATGGAGGCCCTGCCGATCTCGACACTGGTCAACAAACCCAGCGTGGACGACCCGCGCATCCAGGAACCCGTTGCCGGCCAGTCACAGGGCGGGTTGTTCGAGGGGTGACCGTAATTAAGTGATGTCTTTACGCCAGGGACACCGCGAGCGATTCCGCCACGGCCTTGAGTGCGGCCAGCTGCTTTCGGTTTTCTTCGAGCAGCATGTTGAGGTCCGTCACGGCAGCTGCCGAGCCCTGCGCGTGCTTGATCGCCCGCTCGTAGGCCGCGACCTGCCGGTTTTTTTCCTCGACGATCGGCCCGAGCAGCCGTTCGATGGTCATGTAATGAAAATCCGCCACGCTCGTGTCGAACGGGATCGACCGCGGCGGCAGCTCCAGCTTGTCGATCAGGTCCGACAAGCGGTGGGCGTGTTCCAGGCTCGTGTGCCCCATGTCGACCAGCGTCTTCCACACCTTGAAGGTGCGCGGCGTCAGGTGGGGCTTGGCCTCGGACTGCACGTGACGCACGAGGCTGCGCGTCTCGGTGGCCAGGAGTGTGTTGAGTTCGTCGGCTAGGGCGTCGCGGTTGAGCATGGGGAGGGGGGGAGAAGAAGTGGTCAAGTGGCCTAGTGGACTAGTGGACCAGTGTTTGTGGGACGGTCGTTCGTGGATGTATCGGAAGCGATCCGCAGATCGCTATTCGCGCCATGATTCGAGGTCATAGAGTCTTCTCCCACACTTGGCCACTCGGCCACTTGGCCACTTTTCCCTCCACTCGGCCACTTCTCGATCCTCGCATGGTCCACCGCCAGGTCTTGCACCGCCCCCGGGAGCAGACCTGTGACGAACACCATCACGACACTCACCGCCAGCACGACCGTAGCCAGCATCGGCACGGCTACGGTTTGCCGTGGTTTGCCATCGTCCTTGAAAAACATGTAGTAGCCCGGCTTCATGTAGTAGAAGAGGCTGACGACAGTGTTGACACCCAGCACGACGATCAGCACAAAGCCAGCCGGTCCCAGCGTGCTCATCGTGGTCATCAGGTAGACCTTGCCCATGAACCCGCCCAGGGCCGGCATCCCGAAGAGGCTCAGCAGGAAGACGAGCAGCAGGATCGACAGGGCGATGTTGCGTTTGGAAAGCCCCGCGTAGTCCCGGATGTCTTCCGAGCCGTTGTTCCGAGCGACGAGCGCCGCCACGGTGAACGCGCCCATGTTCATGAAGAGGTAGACCGTGAGGTAAAAGAGCACCGACCCCGCGACCAGAGGCGAGGTCAGCCCGTCCTCCGAGGATTGGTGGGCAAAGAGGATCACGCTGGCGGCCATTATCATGTAGCCCGCGTGGCTGATGGAGCTGTAGGCCAGCAGGCGTTTGATGTTGTTCTGGTGCAGCGCCACGAGGTTGCCCCACGACGCGGTGATGGCGCCGAGGATCGCCACACCCACGCCGACGCCGGTGAACATTTTCGAACCGACGGGTGCCGTGGCCCCGAAGGTGTCGAGCACACGCAGCAGCAGGCAGATCGCACCACCCTTGGACGCCACGCTCAAAAACGTCGTCACGGCAATCGGCGCACCCTCGAAGACGTCAGGGCACCAGAAGTGCAGCGGCACCGCGCTGAGCTTGAAGGCAAAGCCGGCAAACATCGCAAGCAACCCGACCGCCATCAGGGGTGAGATGCCGCCCGCCTCGACCGCGCTGTGGGCAATACCCACGAGGTCGAGCGTGCCCGTCGTGCCGTAGATCAGCGACATGCCGTAGAGCGACACCGCGCTGGCCGCAGCGCCGAAGAGGACGTACTTGAGCGAGCTCTCCGACCCGACGCGGTGACGTTTACGCCAGCCCGCCAGTGCGAAGCTCGGCAGCGACGCCGACTCGGTCGCGATGAAGATCATCAGCAGGTTGTGGGCGCTGCTCATCAGCGCCATGCCCGTGGCTGCGCCGAGGATCAGGCAAAGAAAGTCCGGCGTGTCGTAGGCGTGCGTCTGGTCCTTCGCGGTGGCCAGCCACTGCGCCACGACAAGAAGTGTGAACAGGCAAAGGAGAATCTTGAAGAACTGGCTGAACGGGTCGATGGTGAGCATCGAGCTTAGCCAGACCTGCGGCTCACTCTTGCCCATGACGCCAAAGCTCGTGATCGCCGACACCAGCGCCAGCGCCAGCGCGACCACCGCCGCGGCCGAGGGGAGCGTGTGGCTCGAGCGTTTGATGAACGGCACGAGGAGCACCGCGCACATCCCGAGCACGAGAAAGACCTCGGGCATGACGAGCGAGATGTTCGACCAGTCGGGGATTTGCGGTACCAATGTGGGTTCCCTGTGTGTGTGGGTCCGAGCCGTGGAAAGGCAATAGGTTATCGTAAAACGCACCCGCTGGACAACCCACCCGCACACCGACCTTGGGTATGAAAAAAACCGGGCGGGGGGCCGTCCGGTTTGGAGTTCCTGGTTCGGGTTGTCAGGATCACTCAACAACGAGCTTCGAGCTTGTCGGCACGGCGTGGGTGATGTTGAAGTAGTTGGGGCTGGTCCGCAGGACCACTTCGTGGATCTTCTTGAACTGCTCGGGCGTGCCGTCGCCGCTGACGCGGATGGTCTGCTGGAGGCTCTCGTAACCGGGTGCGACCTTTTCATCGATGCCCAGCAGTCCGCGCAGGTCGATGTCACCCGTGATCTCGACCTCGAGGCGGTCGATCTTCACGCCCATGGCCGCCGCGGTCATCACGTAGCCCGTCAACACGCAGGCGTTGATCCCCGCGAGCAGGTACTCCTGCGGGTTGGGGTAGGCGTTGGTCCCGCCCAGTTCGACGGGTTCGTCCACCTTGAGGGTGAAGTTGCGATCCACCCATTCCCCGCCGATCGAGAACCCGCTCACGCGGTGGTCCGACCGGCAGCCGTGGACAAAGGAGCTTTGGACCTTCCATTTCGTCTGGCCCGCGGCGGGCCTGGCTGTCACAGCCCCGATCATCTCCCGCAGTCCGGTCACGTTGATTCCGTTGAGGACGACCTGTTCCTGTGTGCTTGCGTTCATGTCTGAATCCTTGTGTAGGGGTTTGATTGTTTGCGATACCCGGCCGGCCGGCCACCGGATATGATGCACATATCGAGCGACGCGCACAGTGCACTTGCGGTCAACCCCCGGTGTACTTGAGGTCAACCCCCACAGGGCCCACCGCCATGGCCGACGCAAGCCGTCTGGAAGAATTGTTCGGTGTGCCACCCGCCCCGCGCACCGGGCGCCAGCGCCTGATCGCCACCGCGGTCGAGCTGTTCTACACGCACGGATTTCAAGCGGTGGGCCTGGATCAAGTGATCGGCGCAGCGGGTGTGACCAAAACCACCTTCTACAAACATTTCGAGAGCAAGGACGACCTGATGGTCGCGGCGGTCAAACAGCGTGACGAGTGGGAGATGAAGGCCTGGCAGCGAGCCGTGGAAACAATCGCCGGCGACGACCCCCGTGCTCAGCTCCTGGGCCTGTTTGATGTCTTTGACCGCTGGTTCAACGACCCGTCGTTCCGGGGCTGCATCTTCATCAACACCGCCGCCGAGTTCCCCAACCCGCACGACCCCGTCCACCAGGCCGCCGCCGAGCACAAACGGCGTAACCGTGACATGGCACGAGACCAGGCCGCCCAGATCGGCCTGCGTGACCCCGAGGCCTTTGCCGACCAGTACAGCGCCCTCGTGGAGGGGACGCTGATCCTCCGTCAGGTGCACGGCCGAAACGACGCCGCCCGCGTCATCCGCCCCGCGGTCGAGGCGCTGATCGATTCGCACACGGCGACGGCCACAAAAGCCAAAACCAAAAAACGACGCCGGGTAGCGTAATCCGTTCGGCAGCCTGCTGTGGTTTTGTGTAAAGACGCGGGCAGTGCCCGCGCACGAGTGTGGCAAAAACGATGATTTCTGTTGACGGGAGCGTCGGAGCGCGTGCGTGGCACGCGGCTTTACATATGGATCACTGAACCGCGAGCATGGCGAAGAGGTGGTTGAACGTTACGCCGGTGGCGTGGAAGACGATCATGGGGACGATGCCGAACACCAGCGCCAGGACACCCAGGACGGTCATGATGGCGTACTCACGGGTGTTGACGGGTTCGTAGTGGTCGTAGTCGGGCTTGGGCAGGCCCATGTAGACGCGCTGGAACATCCAGAGGATGTAGCCTGCCGTGAGCACGACGCCAAAGGCCGCAAGGACGCCGAGGGTGTAGACGATCGTGGTGTGCCCCGCGCCGTGGCCGACGGCCTCGAACGTGCCGAGCAGGACCATGATCTCGCCGATGAACCCGCACAGGCCCGGCAGGCCCATGCCGGCGAAGAAGCACAGCAAAGACCACCCGCCGTAGCCGGGCCACTTGAGCCAGATCCCGCCGAGGCGGTCGATCTCGCGGTGGTGGGCGCGTTCGTAGACGACGCCGACCATGAAGAACATCATCGCGCTGGTGATGCCGTGGGCGATCATCTGGAAATAAGCCCCGTCAAAACCCGTCCGCGTGAGCACCGCCAGGCCGAGCGTGACGTAGCCCATGTGACTCACACTTGAATAGGCGACGAGTTTCTTCCAGTCGCTCTGTGCCATGGCACACAGCGCGCCGTAGATGATGGCAATCACGCCCAGCGTGGCGACGCAGACCCAGAAGAGCCTCGCCGAGTCGGGGAAGAAGGGCCAGGTGATCCGCATCATGGCGTAGCCGCCCATCTTCAGGAGCACGCCGGCCAGGATCATCGAGATCGGCGTCGGGGCCTCGACGTGCGCGTCGGGCAGCCAGGTGTGGAACGGCACCGCGGGGAGTTTGATGAGGAACGCCACGAGCGTGAGCCAGAACGCCCACTGTGCGAAGACCCAGTAGGTCCCGCCCTTGGCAAAGAGCGCGTGGACCGAGTCGCTCTGGAGCGTCATCATGTTCCAGATCGGCTTTCCGCCGCTGTCGGCTGCGTTGGGCGTGATGTGGTAGAGGCCGAGCATCACCACGAGCAGGCAGATCGAGCCGGCCAGCGTGTAGAGGAAGAACTTGATCGCGGCGTATTCTTTCCGGGGTCCGCCCCAGATGCCGATGAGGAAATACATCGGTAAGAGTGAGACCTCGAAGAAGACGTAGAACAGCACCATGTCCAGCGAGAGGAAGACGCCGAGCATCCCGGTGTAGAGGAACAGGTAGAGGGCCATGAAGGCCTTGGTCATTTTTTCGATGTTCCACGACGCGGCCACGACGAGCACGGAGAGGGCGGTGGTCAGCACGATCAGCGGAAGCGACAGGCCGTCCATCCCGGTGCGGTACTCGACGTTGATCCCTTTGATCCACATCATGGCGGACTCGAACTGCACGCCGCCGGCGTGGTAGTCGTACTGCGCCGCGAGGACGAGGCTCATCGCCAGCGTGACGACGCTGACCACCAGCGCGATGGACTTGGCCGCCTGCTTGCTGGGGGCCACGAGGCAGAGCAGGGCCCCGATCAGGGGCGTGAAGATCATGAGGTTAAGGAGCGTGGGCATGGTTTAGATCCAGAGTGAGTAGCCGCAGATGAACGCCGATGAACGCGGATGGGTTCAGAAGGTCATGCGGTTGCGATGTTGATTCCTGTCTTGGGTATTGGTCTGTCTATCTTTTGGTTATTCTTGATTCTTATCGGCGTCCATCTGCGTTCATCGGCGGCTGATCCCTATCGCAGGGCAATCGCGCTGATGACCACGAGCAGAGTCACGAGCGCGGCGGAGGAGAAGAACATCAGGACGTAGATGCGGATTTTGCCCGGCTGGGTGGAGCGGAGCATGTCGCCGGCCCCCTGTGCCATGGCAGCCACGCCGTTGACCCCGCCGTCGACGATGTGTTTGTCGACCTTGCCCGAGAGCATGGCGATCTCGCGGACGGTCGAGCCGGCCAGGTTCACCAGCCCGTCGACGAGGTACTTGTCCACCGCAGCGCAGACGACGGCGACGAACTTGCCCATCGAAACCGTGAACACGTCGTAGAGGGCGTCGAAATAAAACTTGTTGAGCGCCCAGGTGTAGAGCAGGTTGACTCCGGGGATTTTGACGATGCGGGAGCTGATCGCCATGCCGGGGACATACATGAGAATGCCCGCGCCCAGGGCAATGATCCAGCCAAAGCCGCTGAGCAGCAGCGCGTGGGTCATGTGCATGCCGTGGCTGTGGTGGGCTTCGATCACTTCACCGGGGATGATGGCGGCAACGCCCTGCGCGAGCATCGGGGCTTCCGAGCCGAGGATGAGCGTCTTCCACCCGAGATAGCCGGAGGCGATTGCCATGATGGCCAGACAGACCTGCGGGAACCACATGGCCAAGGGGGCCTCGTGTGCGTGGTCGTGGAGGTGCTGGTCGCGAGGCTTACCGAGGAAGGTCAGTGCAAAGCTGCGTCCCATGTAGAAGGGTGTGACATACGCGATGACGATCGGCCCGAGCCAGAAAAGCTTGCCGAGGTAGCCCGCGTGTGCCATCACGTCGCCGTACGAGATCGAACCGGCGATGATGCCGTCCTTGGAGAAGAAGCCTGACATGGCGATGGTGGTGAAGGGGATCGACGCCCCGGCAATGGCGAGCGTGCAGATCGCGTAACAGGCCATGGTGATGGGCATCTTCTTGCCCAGGCCTCCGTAGTGGCGCATGTCCTGCTGGTGGTGCGCGGCGTGGATGACGGAACCGGAGCACTGGAAGAGGCAGCACTTGAAGAAGGCGTGGGTGATGAGGTGGAAGAGGGCAAAGGTCCACGCGCCGACGCCCATGCCTAACACCATGTAACCCAGTTGCGAGAGCGTGGAGTAGGCGAGCACGCGCTTGATGTCGGTCATGACCATGGCCATGAATGCCGCCATGACGAGGGTGACCAGTCCGATGGTCGAGATGAAGAGGTGTGCGCCCGGTGTGAGGATGGGGTAGATGCGACCGGTGAGGTAGACGCCCGCGGCGACCATGGTGGCGCTGTGGACGATAGAAGAAACGGGCGTGGGGCCTTCCATGGCGTCGGGCAGCCAGGTGTGCAGCGGGAACTGTGCGCTCTTGCCGATCGCGCCGAAGAACAGTCCGATGCCCGCGACGGTGAGCCAGAGGGGCGGGTTGGCCAGGGAGTGGCCCTCAGCAGCGAGCACGTTGGCCAGCACGTTGAACATCGAGCCACTGTCCGCGGTGGCGGGCAGGAGCATGGCCCCGCCGAGCTTGTAGAAGAGGATGCCAAAACCCACGAGGAAGCCCGCGTCGCCGATGCGGTTCATGACGAAGGCTTTCTTGCACGCAAGCTGCGGCCCGCGTTTCTCGAACCAGAAACCGATCAAGAGGTAGCTCGTCAGACCGACGAGTTCCCAGAAGACAAAGAGCATGATGACGCTGTTGGCCAAAACGATGCCGAGCATCGAGAAGGTAAAGAGCGAGAGGTAGGCAAAGAAGAGGTTGTACCGCTTGTCACCGTGCATGTACCCGATGGAGTAGATGTGGACGAGCGTGGAGATGCCGGTGACCATAGGCATCATCGCCATGGTGAGCGGGTCAGCGAGGATGCCCAGGTAGAGGGCGTGTCCGGGGCCAAAGCCGGGCAGGGGGATCCACGGGATGTTGAGGACCAGGGCGTGCCGCTGGTCGACGGGTGTGCCCAGCCACGTGAAGAGGGCGATGATCGAACAGGCCAACGCGCCGGCCATGACGGCGGTGGTCAGGTAGCCCGCCCCCTTGAAGAGCAGCCGCCGTGTGGCCAGGATGCAGACCGTCGAGCTGACCAGCGGCGCCAGCAGGGCGATGAGCATGAGTGTGATGATGGAGTGGGGCATGAGGAAGAATGTCTGATGTCTGATGTTTGATGTCTGATGTCAGGGGCGAGGCAGGAAAACCATTGATGATTGATGATTGATTATTGATGATTGATGGCCGTTCATTTTCACTCTTCTCTTCTTCTCTTCTTCTCTTCTCTGTTCTTTTGTTCCGACCTTGGCGACCTTGGCGTCTTGGCGGTGTGTTCCTATCCCTTGAGTTCGTCCGCTTTTTCGACGTCGACGGTGCTGAAGTTGTTGTAGAAGTTCAGGAAGATGGCCAGTGCGACGGCGGCCTCGGCGGCGGCGACCACGATGATGAAGATCGTGAAGACCATGCCATCGAGGCCGGTTGATGTCGAGGTGGTGTTGTGCCAGAGGAACTTGTTGAATGCGATGAAGTTGACCCCCGCGGCGTTGAGCAGCAGTTCGACCCCGATGAGGATCCCGATGGCGTTGCGCTTGGTCAGGATCGTCGCCACCCCCGCGCCGGCCAGGGCGAAGGAGACGATCAGGAAGTGGTGCAGGCTGATGTCGAATACGGGGTTCATGGGGGGGGTGACTGGTGACTGGTGAGTGGTGACTAGTGACGGGTGACGGGTTAAGAGACCTTGTATTGACTTCCGGGGGTCAGGTGGCTCGCCTGCGGGCCATGTAGGCGGCGCCGATCATCACGACCAGCAGCAGCACCGCCGCGACTTCAAAGGGGACGAGGTAAACGCTGAGCAGGCCGCGCCCGATCTCGTGGACAAGGTCGTAACCCGCCGGCTTGTTTGCTTCTTCAATCGTGGCGCTGGGCTCGGGCAGGTGGGTGGTGACCTTGGCAAAGAGCAGCAGGCCCATGATGAACAGGCTCAGGCCGACCGCGACGAAGACCTCCCACAACTTGGGTCGGAGCTTGAGGAAGGGGTTGCCGCTGGTGAGCATGACGCCAAAGACGATCAGGATGAGCGTGCCACCCGCGTAAACGATGAGCTGGATGGCGGCCAGCAACTCGGCGTCGAGCATGAAATACATGCCCGCGACACCGGTGAGCGTGAGAAGCAGGTAGACCGCCATGCGGACGATGTTCTGGCTCAGCACGATGGCCCAGGCGCTGAGCACCGTGACCAGCGCCACAGCGTAAAACAGAAGCGGCGCGACCTGCTGCAATCCCGCGTCCGTGCCCAGTTGCGCCAGTGTGGTGGTCAAGCCCAAAACCCCTGTAATTAGCTGGGAGTTAGAAACGTCACAAGATAGCGGTCATGCGTGGGACGGTCAATTCGGTGGGGCATTCACCGCCAAGACGCCAAGGTCGCCAAGAGGAGAGAAGAGTATCCACAGATTGCGCAGATGGGGAAATATCGAATCGACCCCGGAGTCAACTTGCTTTTTAGTCATTCGATGACTGGTCGGTTATTAAAAGGTATCACTCGTGTGCTTCCCCCGGCCTCTTTAGCAGCCACAGATGAATGAAGTCACCGTGTCAACCCGAGAACCATTCGTGTGCCGCTTCCAGCTGCGTCATCTGCGGATGCTCTTGTCCCCTCTTGGCGACCACGGCGTTTTGGCGGTCAATCCGCCTCAGATCGGCATGCCCGTGACCTTGCCCTCGAAGACGATCGAGCCGTTGACCAGGCCCTGCGTCAGGGAGATGAAACGCCTGCCGGGACGGTATTCGACTTCTTTGCAGAGGACGTAGAGCTTGTCGCCGGGCACGACCTGGCCGCGGAACTTGAAATCGTCCGCCGCGACAAACCCGAGGAAACGCTTTTGCTTCTCCCGGTACTTGAGCGTGAGATAGCTTGCGAACTGGGCTGAGGCTTCGATCATGAGCACCGCGGGGAAGATCGGCCGGCCGGGGATGTGGCCACCCGCCCAGAACTCGTCCGCACCGATGTTTTTGAAGGCCACACCCTCGCCTGCTGCGGAGTCAACATGAATGATGCCGTCGAGCATCCGCATCGGGGCGCGGTGGGGGTTGTAACTCTCGATGTCCGCGATATCGCCCGTGATGCGGTTCAAGTCGATCGTGGATATGTCGAACAGGAGCGTTGGGGCCATCTTCAGGTTTTCACTTAGGGTTGACGGGGCGGTCCGGTCCGTGCGGATGGAAATTTGCTGTCCAACGGTTCAAGCACACATACGCCGTCGATCCTGAAACTTCAGCACCGGCCGAGGGTCACACGGGTCGGCTGGCAAGATGGCGGCGCAGTAGGTTAACAGCACAGCGCGATTCGTGCTTATCGTGTTCACGGGTAGAGAGCCCGACACACGACAGCAGGATTGATCACGCGGTGGATGGGGTTGCTCAACCACGGCCTTTCACCCCCATCAGGGGGCGGTGGGCCCCGAGCACTGTCAGCCTCTGGGCTTGCCGGGGTCTGTCGGGACAGCCGGGGTTCAACCTGCCGTGGTCGTGACACCCTGAGGCATCAAGAATCGGGGTTTTTAACTTCCGGGAGTTTTGACTTCCGGGGTTTTGACTTCCGGGGTTTTAACTTCCGGGGTTTTACTTCCGGGGGTTTTAACTTCCGGGGGTTACTCTTCGGTGGTTTCCCGGGTTTCGAGGACCTTGACGCGGACAGCTTGTGCGGTGTTTTTGATGTCCTGCATCATCTTGCGGACACGGGTGCCAGCCGCTTTGTTGCCGCCTGCGGCTTTGCGTACGTCGTCTTCGATGGATTCAACGAGTTTCTTGAGTTGTTCGTATGTTTCCAGCATGGTTTTGCACTCCGTGAGAGGGGTGGGGTGGTTGGGTTTGGAAGGCGTTTGCCCCGACTGCCGTTGGGCCAAGTCCAATACAGAGTACCGGTGGATGCGTGTGACATCAACGCGCCTGTTGAGCCAAGGGGGAAACGGGGCTTGATTCAAATGGCGTTTGAGTAGTTTTAAGGGCCGATTTTAACACCGATTTTCAATTCCCATCTGTCCGACCGGCGTGAACCCCACTACATCGGCGGGCGATGCAAGGCTATTCACGGGGGTGGGGCTGAATTGCGTACAAATAATTATAAATCTATTCAAAGAATGAAAATATAAAATAACGATCAGTGGGTTTCAAATATTGCCGATCCTCGATGATTTTATCGCCCACCCCATCACAGAACCCCCGTACCCCTTTTTTCAGCCCCGCTTTCCGTACCACCCGATAACGATCTAGGTTAACCCGCGTTTTGCCCGGAAAGGCCTTGCCGTGACGCAAAAGCCCGGTGTCCGAGTCGATCCATCCCCACAGCGCCTGGTCCCCACCCACATCAGCGTCAGCGATGCCCTGCGCGATGATAATCGCTGGTACCAACTGACCGCGTCACTCCAGCCCGATCAACGCGACACGCTGGCCACCCTCCTCTTTCAATCCGGCGAATGGCAACGCATCGTCGACCTGCTTGGTCCGGTCGAGCAGCGCAACACGCACCAGACCGTCACCCTCACACTGGCCCGCAATCTTTCGGCCATGACCCGCCACAGGCCCAATCTTCTCTCCAGAATCACCCCCACCCTCAAGCCCCTGCGCTACAAAATCTACGCCACACCCCGGGGGGGCATCTCCATTGCCGACCTGCTCGACCCGACCAGGCCCGTGAGCCTCACCCCGGGCAACGAGCCGTCCCAGGCCCTGCCCAAGCTTCTGGCCGAGGTCGAAACCTACCGCGCCAAGGGCCTGCCCATCTCCCTGCTGGGCATCGGCGACGGCTACCTCCTCTCCGCACTCGGACGCGACCGCCGTGTCCAGGCCATGGGCCAGACGACCGTCACCCACATCGTCGAGCCCGACACGGAGTTGCTCAACGTCTGCATGATGCTCCACGACCTGGGCCAACCCGACGGCCCCATCGCCAGCCCCGAATTCCACTGGCACATCGGGCACGACTGGGCCGAGCAACTCGAATCCGCCCTCGTGAGCGACCTCTACCTCCCCGAGCCGGTCGTGCATATCCAGCAGCACACGCAAGGCCCCGCCTTCGAGGCCCGGGCCCAGCACGCCCTCCAGGCCCGCTCGCGCCTCGAAAAATCCATCGCCTCGCGCGTCAAAACCTACTACGAAACCCAGCCCACAGCCGCTCTGGTCCAGCTTCTCACGCCCCCAACCGCACGACCGGGCCGTGTCTGTTTCCTCACCTCACGATTCACCACCGTCCTCCAGCACTCGACCCGTGACCTGGCCATCGGCTTCCAACGCATCGGCTGGCAGACACGCACACTCATCGAACCCCACAACCACAGCCGTGTCTCCAGCACCGCCATCCTCAAAACCCTCGACGAGTTCAAGCCCGACCTCTTCGTCACATTCGACCACACCCGCGCGTCACTGGGCAACCTCCTTCCCGAAAACCTCCCGCACCTGTGCTACATCCAGGACATCCTCCCCAACCTCACCCAGCCCCAATCCGCTTCCACCCTCGGGCCCAACGACTTCGTCGCCGCCTTCTGTGCCCCGATGCTCATCGCCGACCTGGGCTACCCCGCCCAACGCACGCTCGATGCGCCCATGATGTTTGCGCCCTGCCTCGATGAAGACCAGATCGCCCAACTCGACAACCAACCCCAGGACGGGCCCGACCTGCTCTACATCTCACACGTCTCAGGCGATCCGCCAATCCTGGCCCAGCGACTGATCGACAGCGCGTCCGACGAATTCAAACCCCTGATCGCTTCGCTCACACACGCGGTACTCGACCGATACACCACTCCCACGGGGTGCGTCCCCTCGTTGCACGACCTGGCGCTGCTCATCGACCAGCACGCACGCAAGCTCGGCGTCCAACTCGACCCCCACACCCGGCGACGCATCACCCTCGCGCTGTGGAACCCGCTCAACATCACGCTCTACCGTCAGCAGTCCCTGGACTGGGCCGCCGACATCGCCGACCGCATGAACCTCAACCTGGCCATCCACGGCAACGGCTGGGAACAACACCCGCGCTTTGCACGCTACGCGCGCGGCCCTGTGGCCAACGGTCCCGACCTCTACCGCCTCGTCAGGTCTGCAAAAATCACCTTCAACCTCGAACCTTATCCCTGCATTTCCCACGTACGCCTGCTCTCGGGACTTTCCGCGGGGGCCTTTTTTCTCGTCCGGGACCACTCCTCCCACAACCTGCTCTGCGACCTCTCCACAACCCTTGCCCAGACACCGTTCAACACCGCCCGGACCGACGAGGAACTCTTGTCGCTCCTGGACCCCCAGGACCAGCGCCGGTGGCAGGCCTCCCTCAAACAGGCTCAAAACATCGGCTATTCTCACAAACCCGACGTGGTGCGACAGGTCAGAAGCTACGAAAACGCCGGCCTCGTCCAACCCGAGCAACCCCTGCTCCCACGCCTGGGTGAGATCGCCTTCAACGACAGCGACAACATCAACTACCTCATCGAAAGATATATCCAATCCCCCGACCTGCGCAGGGAAATCCAGACCGAACAAACACAATTTATCCGTAACCATCTGACCGCCCAACAAACCGCTCAGCGACTGCTCAAACTCATGCGCCAGTCGTGCGAATGCCGCTTCGCATCGCTGCCCTCTTACGACGCTCAATCCGCCTGATCCGCTCAAACACGGGTATCGCCCTTGTCTCAAACCACGACCCATCCCGATCACACGAACCCCCGAGACGCCGTCGGCTCAACCGTGGCGCCCACATCATCGCTCTCGTCATCGAAAATCCTGCCCCTCGAAACCTTGATCCAGCGTGTGTCCGCCACACGCAACGGCAAGCCGATCATCCACTGCCACGGTGTGTTCGACCTGCTCCACGTCGGCCACATCAAACACCTCGAATCCGCCAAAAAACTCGGTGGAACGCTCGTCGTCACCCTCACGCCCGACCGCTTTGTCAACAAGGGCCCCGGCCGACCCGCCTTCCCCGAACAACTCCGCGCCCACGCCCTGGCCGCCCTGGCCTGCGTCGATTACGTCGCCATCAACGACTCGCCCTCCGCGGTCCAGACCATCCAACGCCTCAAGCCCAACTTCTTCGTCAAAGGCTCCGAGTTCAGGAAAGACAACGCCGACCACACCGGACACATCGTCATCGAACGCCAGGCCGTCGAGTCCGTCGGCGGACAACTAGCCTTCACCGACGACGAGGTCTTCAGCTCCTCCAACCTCATCAACCGCTACCTGAGCCAACTCCCCGAAGAAACCACTACCTATCTCCGCCAGTTTTCGCAAAGACACCCGATCGACTCGGTATTGCAATACCTCAATAACGCCTCTAAACTCTCCGTCCTCGTCATCGGGGAGACGATCATCGATGAATACGTCTACTGCCGCGCGATCGGTAAAAGCTCCAAGGAGCCGGTCCTCGTCGTCAAACAACAATCCTCCGAACAATTTGCCGGGGGGATCCTGGCGGTGGCCAATCACGTCGCCGATTTCGCTGGAATAACCTCGGTTGTCAGCGTCCTGGGCCAAAACGCGGACAAGCAATCCTTCATCCGCGATCGTCTGGTCAAGTCCGTCCACGCTAAACTGATCTCCCGATCCACAGGCCCTACCATCGTCAAACGTCGGTTTATCGATGGCTACTTCTTCCAGAAACTCTTTGAGGTCTATGACTGCAACGACAGCCCGCTCGATCCGGAATGCGAGTCAAGCCTATATACCTGCCTTGAGAATGAAATCCCCCTTCACGACGTGGTCATTGTCGTCGACTTCGGCCACGGTATGCTCAGCCCCGCCGTGGTCGACCTCATCACAAAGAAGTCGCGATTCCTGGTCGTCAACGCCCAATCCAACGCTGGAAACCTGGGCTATCACGCGATCTCCAAGTACCCGCGGGCAGACCTGGTCTGCGTTGCCGAAAACGAAATCCGCCTTGAGGCCCGTGACCGTGAGGGCGACCTCGAAGCCCTTGTCAAAGGCGTTTCCAGTAAGCTCAACTGCCCCAATATCATCGTCACACGCGGATCGCACGGTTGCTTGTGTTTCAATCAAACGCAAGGTTATTCGCATGTCCCCGCCGTGGCACAAACCGTCAAAGACCGCATGGGCGCGGGGGATACGTTCATCTCCGTCGCGGGGCTTTGTGTGGCGCAAAACGCCCCGATGGAGGTCGTCGGACTCCTGGGCAACGCCGCCGGCGCCGAGGCCGTGGCTACCGTGGGTCACAGCCGATACCTCCAACGCGTGCCCCTTATGAAACACGTCGAGTGCCTGCTCAAGTAACACCGGACCAAACTGAACTATGACTCTAAGCGCTGTGGGATATTGTGATGAATTGGCCCGACTGCTCCGCGGATCGGTAGTCACCGGCGTGGGCAAGACCCAATTGAGTTTTGACCGTGGTGCCCAGCAAGCCGTGGAAACCCTGCTCTCCACGCGTCTGGAGTCGGGTAAGGCTTTGGTCATCGGCAACGGCGGCAGCGCGGCGATCGCATCCCACCTGCACAACGACCTGTCCAAGGCCGTGGGCCTGCGCTCGATGGTTTTCACCGAACCCTCCCTGCTCACCGCACTGACCAACGACGAGGGATACGAACGCGCTTACGAGTTCGGCATCGAACAGTGGGCCGAGCCCGGCGATGTATTGATTGCCATCAGCAGCTCGGGTCGCTCGGAGAACATCCTCCGCGCGGTGGCCGCCGCGGCCTCGGCGGGTTGCAGGATCATCACCCTCTCGGGCTTTGCCAAAGACAACCCTTTACGCCAAAGGGGCGACCTGAACTTCTATATCCCGTCGTCTCAATACGGCTATGTCGAACTGGCGCACTCGGTCATCGCTCACTATATCTCCGATGCCGCGATGGCGGCCGTCTCCAACCAAACCCAACACACAGAGGTAACCAAGGATGGGAACCAGATCGTTCAATCGCGTGCTCGTGACAGGCGGGGCGGGGTACGTCGGCGCCGTGCTAGTGCCTAAGCTCCTCGACGCGGGCCTGAAGGTCCGCGTGCTCGATTGGTATATCTTCGGCAGCGACGTGCTCGATCAGGTCAAGGGCCACCCCAACCTCGAAGAGCACAAGGGCGATATCCGTGACCGAAACCTCCTCGCACGGCTCCTGCGCGGATGCGACGCGGTTATCCATCTTGCGTGCATCTCCAACGACCCCAGCGCCGAGCTCAACCCCGCACTGACCCGCAGTGTCAACCTCGACGCCTTCGCGCCGCTCGTGCAACTCTCCAAACTCGCGGGGGTCAGGCGGTTCATCTACGCCTCGTCGTCGAGTGTCTATGGCTTGAGCGATGAGCCCGACGTCGATGAGACGCACGCCCTGCGACCTCTCACGGACTACAGCCGATTCAAGGCGCTCTGTGAGCCGATTCTTCTGGAGCAGCGGAGCAACGACTTTGTGCCCGTCATCATCAGGCCGGCAACGGTCTGTGGCTACTCGCCCCGCCTCAGGCTGGACCTCACCGTCAACATCCTCACCGCCCACGCAATCGAACGCCGAAAGATCACCGTGTTCGGCGGAGACCAACTCCGTCCCAACATCCACATCGATGATATCACCGACCTCTACGTCCGCCTGCTCGGTCATGCGGACGAGCGCATCGCGGGCAAGGTGTTCAACGCGGGCTACCAGAACCACAGCGTGGCACAGATCGCCGAGATGGTCCGTGGTGTCGTGCAACAGGAATTGCCCGACATGGGCCCGATCGACATCGTTACCACACCCACGGACGACCACCGGTCGTACCACATCTCCTCCCGCAAGATCGCGGATGAACTGGGGTTTGTTCCGGCGCACGGCATCGAAGACGCTGTGCGCAGCCTGACGCAGGCGTTCCGCGCCGGCAAAATCGCCGATGCGCTTGTGAATACAAAATACTCCAACATCAAGACCATGCAGAAAGTCCAGGCAGGCCTGATCGATTTGCAAGGTGTGGACAAGGGGGTGGCCGCGTGAGCGCCGCGTCTCCCCTTGATCCCAGCCACACCCCGCTGCGACTCGCGCGTCAGGCGGTAGGCGACCTCACGCAGATCGCCCTCACACTACGCCGTGAAGTGGTGGGTATGTCCTTCAAAGCCCGTGCGCCGCACTTGGCCTCGGCTCTGTCGTGCATCGATATCCTCACCGCGGCTTATTGGGGCGTCTTACGGATCGATCCGCAACACCCACGTGACCCCGCAAGAGACAGGCTTGTTTTCAGCAAAGGTCACGCGGCCTCGGCGCTCTACGCCGTCTTGGCGCACAGGGGATTCTTCCCTGTGAAAGAACTCGAATCCTTCGGCAGGCACGGCGGCAGACTTGCCGAACAGCCGATCCCATTTGCGGTGCCCGGTGTCGAGGCGGCAACCGGATCGCTCGGGCACGGCCTGTCGCTTGGTGTGGGCATGGCTCTGGCCGGTCGGATCAAAAAGATCGACCACCGGGTGGTCGTGGTGATGGGTGACGGGGAATGCAACGAAGGCTCCGTATGGGAAGCGGCCATGTTTGCACCCTCCGCAAAGCTTGCCAACCTGACGGTGGTTGTGGACTACAACAAATGGCAGGGCACAGGCCGTAGTCAGGATATCCTGTCATTGTCACCCCTTCGCGAAAAATGGCAGAGTTTTGGCTGGCACGGTGTCGAGGTTGATGGCCACGACATCGCGGGGCTCATCGACGCGCTCTGGCTTCAACAAGACGATCAACCGGTGGCGATCATCGCACACACGACCAAGGGCAGAGGCGTGAGCTTTATGGAAGACGACAACAACTGGCACTACCGGGTCCCCGACGAACGCGAGTGCCAGATGGCGATCCAGGAGCTTGAAAAAGCGTGAGAAACGCCTTCTCCAAAGCGATGGTTGAGCTGGCCGCCCGCGATGAGCGCGTGGTGCTGCTCATGGGTGACATCGGCAACCGTTTGTTCGATGAATTCAAAGATCAGTTCCCCGAACGCTTCTATAACTGTGGTATCGCTGAGGCCAATATGGTGAGCATGGCCGCGGGTATGGCCATGTCTGGATTGCGTCCTTATTGCTATACCATTGCGCCTTTCATCACCACCCGATGCCTCGAGCAGGTCCGTGTCGATCTTTGCTATCACCGTCAACCTGTTGTATTAGTCGGGGTAGGATCGGGCTTGTGCTACGCGGAACTCGGGGCAACCCATGAGTCTTGTGAAGACATTGCCCACATGCGGGTGCTCCCGAACATGGCCGTGCTCTGCCCGGCGGACGTGGCAGAACTCCGTGCTATGCTACCCGTCACCCTCTCACACGACGGGGCGATCTATATCCGTCTGGGAAAGAAAGGTGAACAGTCGGTCCACACCGACCCCTTGGATTTCGAGATCGGCAAGGCCTATCCATTACGCCAAGGTCGGGATGTAGCAATAATGGTGACCGGTGTCATTGCACCACTTGCCATCGAAGTTGCGAACCAGCTCGAGCATACAGGATTGACATGTGAGGTTGTGAGTTGCCCATCGATCAAACCCATGGATCACGGCACGCTTGATAGATTGTTTTCATCCTTCCGACTGGTTGCCACGCTCGAAGAGCACAGCCTGCTGGGAGGTATGGGTGGCGTCGTCAGTGAATGGCTTGTGGATCAATCCAACCGGCATCACGCGAAACTACTCCGCTTCGGGACAGCGGATCACTACCTCGACACCGCGGGCGGTCAAACAGAGGCACGGACCGAATATGGCTTGGATTCCCGCACAATATCGGACAAAATCGCCCGGGCATACCCCAGGGCGATCCCGATGACAGGAGCGGCATGAAAACTTTAGCAGCGGTCTTGGTGCAGACGGGCATGCCCCTGGAATTGATGGACCTGGATATCCCCGTACTCAAGGCCGGCCAGGTTCTCGTTGAGATTGCATACTCGGGCGTGTGTCACACCCAACTCCTTGAAGCCCGTGGCCATCGAGGGCAGGACCGCTACCTGCCGCATTGCCTCGGGCATGAGGGAACGGGTCGGGTGCTCGAAGTCGGCACCGGTGTCGTCAAGGTCAAGCCCGGCGACCGTGTGGTCATTTCGTGGATCAAAGGCAGTGGCTGTGATGTGCCCGGCACCGTTTACCGTGCAGCGATCGGAACGGTCAACGCCGGCGCGGTGACCACATTCTCCCGGATGAGTGTCGTGAGTGAAAACCGATTGACCGTCCTGGCGTCAGAGATGGATATGCGGGTGTCGACCCTGCTTGGATGTGCGCTGCCTACGGGCGTGGGCGCTGTGGTCAACACGGGTCAGGCTCGGCCCGGAATGAGCGTGGCGATATTCGGCGTCGGGGGGGTTGGAATGTGTGCGCTAATGGGAGCTATATCAGCCGGTTGTTGTCCAATTATAGTGATAGATCGTATTGAACATAAATTGCAAATAGCATCTACATTGGGTGCGGATTACACAATCCAAGCCAATGATAGCAACGTCATTGAGAAGTTGAGGTCGTTCGTGCCCGGTGGGGTCGACCTGGCCATCGAAGCCACAGGGCGTACCGAGGTTATGACACAGGCAATAGAGAGTGTCAGGTCCCGTGGCGGGACCGCGGTGGTCATCGGCAACGCTCGGTACGGTGAGAAGCTGAAGATCGATCCAGCCCTTTTGAATCAGGGCAAAAATCTGCTGGGGACATGGGGCGGAGACACGGTACCGGACCGGGACATCCCCAGGATCGCGGCCATGCTGCATCACGGACGGATTAGTCCCGAACCTTTGATCGAAAGGGAATTCAAACTAGAAAGAATCAATGATGCGCTGGATGAGCTTGAGTCATCCAGGATCATCCGTCCACTGGTTAAAATGGCTGCAAATTAATAATATCAAATTCGGTTTAACTCCATGCGTATCGGTGTTGATTTTGACAATACGATTGTCTGTTACGACGAGCTGTTTTACAGGCTCGGCCTTGAGATGGGATTGATACCCGCTTCGGTCGGAAAAGGTAAACAGGCCATACGAGACTACATACGATCGAATAACGCGGAGGAACACTGGATCGAGCTACAGGGCATGGCATACGGCTCATATATCCTGCAGGCAAGTCCTTTTGAAGGTTGTCTCGAGGTATTACGTAGATTGGTTGTCTCCGACATCGATGTGATCCTGGTCAGTCACAAGACTCTCTACCCCCATCGTGGCCCGCGCGTGCGATTGCATGACGCGGCACGCGGTTGGTTGCGTCATCACGGATTCCTGTCGGACAAAGGGGGGCCATTCACACAGGACAGCATCTGGTTTGAAGTCACGCGTGATGAAAAAATCGCCCGTATTGCCCAACAACGCTGTGACATTTTTATAGATGACCTGCCCGAGTTCCTCGGTGAGCCCTCGTTCCCAAAAGGTGTAAGGAGAGTACTGTTCGATGCATTAGGATCCCACGAGGGGGCTGCTTTTCTCAGGCTAGAACGATGGAGCGACCTGCCCACACTCATCGCTCCTCTGAAAGGAGTGGCATGACCACATCCGTCCACGACATAGAGGACATGCTTGAACCTGTCGTCAGCGTCATGTTCGCCATGGCGGGCCTGTCGGCGTCTTCATTGAAGCTCGAACGCATGCCCGGGGGCGGGAACAACCGCGTACGGAAAATCAAGACCGATACAGGGATTTTCCTGCTCAAGGAGTATTTTCACCACGACCTGGACACGCGAGACCGTCTCGGTGCCGAGTTTGCGTTTTCCAAGTTTGCATGGGAAAGAGGCGTGCGGTGTATCCCCCAACCCCTGGTCAGGCAGCTCCCTTGCAGGCTCGGCTTATATGAGTTTGTTGAGGGTGCTCCGATCAAACCCGGCGCGGTGACGCGAGGGCATGTGATGTCCGCGTGCGAGTTTGTTTTATCGTTGAATCGGTTCCGGCATGACCCGCTGGCGGTCTCCCTGCCGACGGCGTCAGACGGTTGCTTCTCGATGATGTCTCACCTCGAGAGCATCGACCGTCGTGTGGCCCAACTCATGGCAATTGAGCCGATCTCACAGACGGATCGCAGGACCATGGTTTTTGTTTACGAACGGCTCGAGCCTCTGTGGAGAAGACTCCGTGAGTCCGTGCTTGCGAGATGTGCAGAGCTGCGCCTTGACATCCACCGGGTGGTGCCCGATCACGACCGGATCGTCTCTCCATCCGATTTCGGTTTCCATAACGCTATCGTTCGTCCAAACGGTGGAGTGGTTTTCATCGATTTTGAGTACGCCGGCTGGGACGATCCGGCCAAGTGCGTGCTGGATTTCTTCAATCAGGTCGCGGTGCCCGTGCCAAGGGAATATGTCGAGCCGATGATGGACAAGCTTGCCCATGCACTGGATTCTCCCGCTCAGTTCAGGCAGCGTGTGCATATATTGTTTCCGTGTTACAGGCTCAAATGGTGTTGTATGAGATTAATGCACATGTTGCCCATCCACCGCGAACGCAGGAGTTTTGCGGGTGGCGCAAATAATGATGGGCTCTCAAGGGATGAGTGTCTGGCGCTGGCTGAAAGCGAACTGCGGGACATTGAGTCCTCGTCGCATTGATTTCATGAATACGTATCAAAGGCCTCAGGGATGGCTTACATCGACTTCATGAGCGACCTGCACACGCGGACCCGCCGGGACTATCTCGGGCGTGTGAACGCGTTTCCTAAGGCGCAGGCGGCCCGGGTTGCCAAGCGGTTTGATCGGGAATACTGGGACGGGGACCGTCAATTCGGCTACGGCGGCATGCGGTACGACGGTCGATGGATGAAGGTCGCGCAGCGTTTGGCAGCACATTACGGGCTCAAGCCCGGGCAACGTGTGCTCGACGTGGGTTGCGGCAAAGGGTTCCTGCTGTACGACCTTACGCAGACTGTCCCGGGCATCGAGGTCCGGGGCATCGATATCTCGAACTACGCGGTCGAAAACGCCAAGCCCGAACTGGCTGGGGCGCTTTCTGTGGGTAACGCGGTGTCGTTACCGTTTGATGACGGGTCGTTTGACCTGGTGATATCGATCACAACGCTGCACAATCTGTATTGTGACGAACTCGACTGTGCGCTACGAGAAGTCGAGCGAGTTTCCCGGGGTGGAAAATATATCGTGGTCGAGTCGTACCGCAACGAAGAGGAAAAAGCCAACCTGCTCTACTGGCAACTGACGTGTGAATGCTTTTTCACGCCACGCGAGTGGCAGTGGTGGTTTGACCGCTGCGGCTACACCGGCGATCACTCGTTTATCTATTTTGAGTAGTCCGTTTCCATGCTCACCGAGACACACACAACCCGTCAAGTGCCCTATGTCGACATCGTGCGACAGCACGCGCTTCTCAAGGGTGAATTGCTCGAAGCGGTGTCACGGGTGCTGGACCACGGACAGTTTGTGCTCGGGCCGGAGGTCGAGCAATTCGAGCGGAAAATCGCACACTACTGTGGCGCCAGACACGCGGTCGGCCTCAACTCGGGCACCGATGCGCTGGTGTTGGGATTACGGGCATTGGGGGTCGGCCCGGGGGATGAGGTCCTCACGCCCCCTAATTCATTTGTGGCCACTACCAGCGCGATCCGAATCGTCGGCGCAACGCCGGTGTTTGTCGACGCCGGCTGTGATATGAATATCAACGTAGAACTGATCCGGGACCGGATCACGCCCCGCACCCGTGCGATCCTGCCTGTTCATCTCACAGGAAGGCCGGCCGCGATGCGACGGGTCATGACGATCGCTCGGGGGCACGGCCTGTCTGTTATCGAAGACGCGGCCCAGGCGATCGGTGCCGGGCTTGATGGGCAGCACGTCGGGACGTTTGGTGATTGTGGATGCTTCAGTCTCCACCCGCTCAAGACGCTTAACGCCTGTGGCGACGGGGGTGTGCTGGTCACCAACCGTGACGACCTGGCCCAGCGTGTCAGGCTGATGCGAAACCTCGGTCTTGAGAGCAGAGAGAACTGTGTCGAGTGGTCGGGCAACTCGAGGCTTGACACGATCCAGGCGGCTATGCTGCTGGTCAAAATGGAGCACCTCGACGGTTGGGCCGCTGCGAGAAGGAAAAACGCCTGTTTTTACCGTGATGCCCTGGCCGACATCGAGGGCCTTGAGTTGCCATCCGACAACGCCGGGGAGTTTGCGGTCTATCACACGTTTATTGTTCAAACCGACCGCCGGGATGAGCTCAAAGATTATTTGCATTCCCGTGGGATCGGAACCGCGATCCACTACCCCCGACCGATCCACCTTCAGGATGCCGCGGTCTCGCTGGGGTTCGGGGCGGGGAGTTTCCCCGTGGCAGAGCGGCAGTCGCGTCGGATCCTAAGTCTTCCCATTTACCCGGAGCTTGACAATGAGCAGCTCGACTACGTTGCCTCCTGCGTCCGCGCGTTTTTCAGGAAGTAAGCCGACGCGTGTGCCCTTTTCGTACCTCGATCGACAGTTCTCCGATGTCGAGGCCTATCTCGATGACCTGCGGCGATTTGTCAAAACCGGTGATTTCACGTTAGGGGCACCTTTGGTGGAGTTTGAAAAACGCTTTGCAAGGTTCTGCGATGCCCCCTATGCGATCGGCGTCGGGAGCGGGACCGATGCGTTAATCCTCTCGCTCAAAGCGCTGGGGATCGGGCCTGGGGATGAGGTCATCACGACCCCCAACACTTTTATTGCCACGGTGGGCGCGATCGCGATGACAGGTGCGACGCCAGTTTTCGTCGACAGCGAAGAGGGCTTTGTCATCGACCCCCGGAAGATTGAGAAAGCGATCTCGCCCAAGACCCGTGCGATCCTTCCCGTGCATTACACGGGGAATGTCGCTGACATGCCCGCGATCATGGATATTGCCCAGCGTTACGGTCTGCGTGTAGTGGAGGATGCGTGTCAGTCGATTGGCGGGCAAATCCACGGGAAATCCGTGGGTTCGTGGGGGGACGCCGCGGGTTTCAGCCTGCACCCGCTTAAGAATATCAACGTCTGGGGTGACGGCGGGGTGGTTGTGACACACAATATAGACCTGGCTGAACGCTTGCGGTTGCTGCGCAACCACGGGCTGGTCAACCGTGACGAGGTCGCGGTCTTCGGGCACAACTCACGTCTGGATACGCTGCAGGCGGTGATCGGCAACCGGCTCATCCCCGAACTGCCGTGGATCACGCGGAAGCGGATCAACAACGCCAATCGCTACGATGAGGCCTTTGCGGACCTGGCTCCCCAAATCGTGGTCCCGACCCGGCGTGAGGGAGTTCGACATGTTTTTCATCTATATATTCTCAGGGTGCAGAGAAGGGATGATATGCTGAGATATTTGCAAAGTCGTGGGATCGAGGCCAAGGTGCATTACCCTATCCCGGTCCACCTCCAATCGGCGGCGTCGCACCTGGGCTATCGTGAAGGGGACTTCCCGGTGTGTGAGTCGGATGTCAAGCGGATGCTGACCCTGCCCGCCCACCAGCACCTGACGGATGAGGAATTGGATTTTGTGATCGAAGAGGTCCGCGCGTTCTGCGGGGGTGGGGGTGAGAGTTGATAGACGGTCCGGTGATGGTGATCGGGAGCAATTGCTTTACGGGAAGCCACATCGTGGAGGGGCTGTTGCGCAGCGGTGTGGGGCACGTGGTGGGGGTCAGCCGATCCGCGGAGGCCGATGCGTTGTTTCTGCCCTATAAAGCCCTCGAAACAGGCGGATTTGAGTTCATCCAGATCGACATCCGCGTAGCGTTTGACAAGCTCCGTGAACAGCTCGATCGGATTCAACCCCGCGTTGTGATACATGTTGCGGCGCTGAGCGAGGTGGGGTTGAGCAACCACAGCCCGGTAGAGTACTTCGAGGTCAATACGCTTGCTGTGGTCAAGCTGTGCGACTACCTGCGCAGGCAAAGCTGGCTCAAGAGGTATGTGCACATCTCCTCCGCGGAGATGCTCGGGACCTGTCGGGGCGCAGTGGATGAATCGGCATTGTTTAACCCTTCCACGCCTTACGCGGTCTCGAAGGCGGCTGCGGATATGTTTATCAATACCCTTATTGCCAATTTTAATTATCCTGCAACATTGATCCGTTCAACCAATGTCTACGGTAAGCACCAGCAACTTTTTAAGATTATTCCCCGGACCGCGATCTACATCAAGCTCGGGAAGACGGTCGAATTGCACGGCGGGGGTTTGTCGAGAAAGTCCTTTATCCATATCCGCGACGTGGTCGACTGCGTTCTCCGGGCGATCGAGCGTGGCGCGGGCGGGACGTATCACCTGAGCGTCCCCAGCGACGACACCGTGGCGGACGTGGTGGCCACGGTGTGTCGGAAGATGGGGAAAAACCCGGAAAGCTGCACGAAAGTGGTCGGTGAACGGTTGGGGCAGGATGGACGATATTGGCTGGACTGTGCCAAGGCCCGCAAGGATTTGGGCTGGGAACCCCGGGTTTTGTTTGATACGGGTGTGGGCGAAGTCGTGGAGTGGGTTGAGTCCAACTGGGTAGTCATCCGTAAGCTACCGCTCGAATATGTGCACAAGGTCTGAACCCGAGGCGTCTGTCCTGTGACTATGGCTACGAATGATGTTGTTGAGGGTTGTCACCTCTGCGGTTCCACGGGGACGGTGCCGATCGCGGGCTATCGATACTTGCGTCGGGTCACGTCGGATTGCCGTCCGTGGGGGGCGGGTGGCCGATTGATGGTGTGCGGCGGCTGCGGGGGTGTGAGTCACCCGTTGGATCGGGCCTGGCACGACGAAGCTGCAAGCGTGTATTCGGGGTATACGATCTACCACCAGAGCGGTGGTGTGGAGCAATCGGTATTTGATATGCAAACCGGTGTTGCCGCGACGCGCTCGGTAAGCTTGCTTGAGTATGTCCGTCAGCGTGTGACACTCCCGGAGCGAGGGGCGTGGCTGGATGTGGGTTGCGGGAACGGTGCGATGCTCCGGGCATGTTCGGCGGTACTCCCCGGCTGGCGATTGATGGGGACCGAGTTGGACGGGCGATACCGGCAACGGGTGGAATCGATCCCTGGGGTTGAGCACATGCACGCGGGCTATCCCTGGGAGGTCGGGAGCGGGTTCGATGTGATTTCATTGGTGCACGTGCTCGAGCACGTGCCGCAGCCCGGCGCGATGTTGTCGAGGCTGGTCGGGATGCTCAACCCGGGCGGCGTGCTGCTTGTCGAGGTACCCGACCACGCGACCAACCCGTTTGATCTAGTGATCGTGGACCACTGTTCCCACTTTACGGCTTTATCGCTCTGTGGCGTTCTTGATCGGGCGGGGATGGCCGATGCGTGCGTGGTGAACGATGCGTTGCCCAAGGAACTTACCGCGATCTGGCAACGGGGTCGCCGGGGGGTGCCGACGCCGGTCCGGGGCAGGGATGCCGATCCGTTGACGCTGGCAAACAGGACTGTGGCGTGGCTTGAGCGTGTGGGAGAGTGGGCGATCGGCCTGGCAACTAATCAAAAGTTAGGTCTCTTCGGGACCTCGATCGCGGCGACCTGGCTGGCAGGGGGGATGCTGGATCGCATCGGTTTTTTCGTGGACGAAGACCCCTCGCGCATCGGTGGCACGCATATGGGAAAGCCCATCGTGAAGCCCGGGGGTGAACCCGAAGGATCGAGGGTGCTGCTTCTCCTGCCCCCGGCGCTTGCCCATCGTGTCGCGGGTAGACTGTCCGGGAAGTCGGCTGAAGGGGTGAGTTATCTCGTTACGCCGAATTTTTGAAAGCGTCACCCACACACCACGTCTTGATAGAGGCCTGACCATGTCCAACCCGCTCGAGTTGAATCTGTATCTCGTCAAAGAGCACGTCGGCGCGTTCAAAGCGTCGAACAACTACGACATCTACAACCCGCAGACGGGGCAGATTGTGATGCACTGCCGTGAGGAGGGGTTAGGCCTCTTCACCAAGATTCTGCGGTTCACTGATTACAAACGGATGACGCCGTTTGACGTGGTGGTCCGTACCCCGGATGGCCGACAGGTGGTCCGGGTCAAGCGGGGCATCTCGTTGTTTTTATCGAAGGTGCAGGTGCTCGACGGTGAGAACCGGCTGGTTGGGATGTTCAAGCAGAAGTTTTTCTCCATCGGTGGGGCCTTCACGGTGCTCGACACGCAGGAGCAACCCGTTTGCATGTTGCGGGGCAAGTGGACGGGCTGGGACTTCCGGTTCGTCAAGGATGAGGAGGAATACGCCCACGTGAGCAAGAAGTGGGCAGGCCTGGGCAAGGAGCTGTTCACCTCAGCGGACAATTATACCAATCCCATTTAATTCTCGTGCGTGAGCCACTCGGTCGCAGTGATGGTTTTGAGCCGCTCGGGCGTCAGTTTGTTCCAACTATCGTGGCAGGCTCGATCGATGACAGCCCCGTCCTCGAACACGCGGTTGCTCAGGTCGTGATGACGCATCCACAGCCACACACGCTCCACCGGCATCAACTCCGGTGAGTACGGCGGCAGGAACAGCAGCGTCATCGACGCCGGCACTTTCAGGTCGTTGGCC